>DNUF01000006.1:48157-88497 GCA_003508595.1 Planctomycetaceae bacterium | reverse complement strand
TTGTCGCTGGTGAAGACCACGAGTGTCTTCCGGGCGAGATCCCATTCTTCAAGCTGCTTCATCAGCCGACCAATCTGCAGGTCGAGCTGTTCCACCGTCGCAGCATAGGCGGGATTGACCCCCTTCTCGTCGGTTCGACGGTCGCGGTACTTCCGCAGCAGGTCGGGAGGAGGATCGAACGGGCCATGGACGGCATGCGGGGCGAAGTACAGGAAGAAGGATTGCTTCCGGTTCTGGCCAACAAACCTCATCGCCTCATCGGTCATCACTTCGGTCAGGTCGCGACCGTCGTCATCACGGTAGGCATCCTGGTCAAAGCCGAGATGCTTCGGATTGAGATACAGGTCGAATCCCTGCCCCGCCGGAGAGCCGGGCCCCGAACGGCCCCGACCAAGGTTCCACATGCCCACCAGAGCCGTGGCATAGCCGGCCTTCTGCAGCACCTCGGCCACGGTCTCGGTCGCATCGGGAAGGGCCGCTTCGCTGGGGGTTGAGAGAATCTTGTGTCCGGGCTGGCCAGGATCGTGCCGGGGATCGACCACCGTGAACACCCGGTGCCGGGGAGTGACCTGCCCCGACAGCAGGCAGGCTCGTGTCGGAGCGCAGTTGGGAGCACTCGCGTACGCCTGGGAGAAAATCACCCCTTCTCGGGCGAGTCGGTCGAGATGCGGAGTGTCGATGAGCTTGCTGCCGGCAAACCCGACATCCTGCCAACCCATGTCGTCGGCCAGGATGAAGATGATGTTCGGCCGACCTGACTCAGCGGCGTGCAGTCGGGCCGAACCTGGTTTGACAGAACCCAATCCGGGCATGCCGACAGAGAGTGCGACGATGACGCCCAGGAAGAGAGCGCGGCGGGTGCAGTTTGGCCGGGGAGTCATTGGCGGGTTCCCCCCTCGTTGCCCGAGGAATCGGAGTTGGCCGGTTCCTGTTTCTGCGCTCCTCCGCGTTTCCGGGGCTTTTGTCCTTTTGGGGGCCGGGGGGCCCCCGCGTCGGCGTTCCTGCGCCGACGCCCCGAGTCGCCGACCGGGATGGATCGCAGGGCCTGCGTCAATCGGGTGACAATCTCCGGGTTTTGATCGGCGACGTTGTGTTTCTCGTTCGGATCATCGACCAGGTGAAACAGTTCCGCTTCTCCATCGCGTCCCGCTCCCTGCACGAGTTTCCAGGGGGATCGAAGCAGGCGACTTCACGGATGCCCATCACGAACGGGGTCCGTTTCCCGGCCTCGCCGGTCTGCCAAGCCTGCCAGACGCTCTGGCCGTCGAACTCCTGCGGGGGCCGTCCGGGGGCGAGCCCGACCGCCTCGCACAGGGTCGGCCAGACATCCATCGCGCAGGTGAAGTCGGTGGAGACCCTGCCTGCCGGGAGATGTCCAGGCCAGCAGACGAGAGCCGGGACGCGCAGGCCTCCCTCATACACCGTCCCCTTTTCACCCCGCAGGTCGCCATTGCTGGCTCCCTGGCTCAACTGCCCGCCGTTGTCCCCCAGGAAAAGCACGAGGGTTTCTTCCTGGAGCCCCTCCTTCTCAAGCGCAGCAATGACCCGCCCCAACGCGGCATCGAAATACTGGAGATTGGCCAGCAAGAGGGGGCGTTTGCCTCCACGACGGTTGGCGTTCTTCTCTCCGGGAGGGGGTTGCAGCGGCCCGTGGACGGCATTGAAGGCGAGATATCCGAAAAAGGGACGATCTTTGTCCCGCGACTGGATCAGCCGGATCATCTCGTCAGCCAACAGATCGGTCGAGAAGCCCTCCTCGTCCACTGGCTTTCCATTGCGCTGCCAGTCCAGTTCATCGCGGTCTTTGCGGCGGTGAGTTGTATAGTCGATCGCTCCATGGAGGTGACCATAAAAGTGGTCGAACCCACGGGCCATCGGGAGATACTCGGGACCATTTCGCTCGGAATCGGGGGCCCCTCCCAGGTGCCACTTGCCGCAGAGCCATGTCTGGTAGCCCGCCTCATGCAGACGCTGGGGAAGCAGTGTGTACTTGCGGTCGAGGCCGCTGGAGTTGTTGACCCCGGTGCGGCGGGTGGCGAGTCCGGTCAGCAGAGCGGCCCGGGTGACGCTGCAGATCGGATTGGCGTAGAAGCGGTCGAGCCGAATTCCCGTGCGGGCCAGTCGTTCCAGGTTCGGCGTCGCCACCCCCGGCGTATTCCACGAGACATCGCCGAAGCCATGGTCATCGGAAACGACCAGCAGGATGTTCGGCCGTTTCGGGTCGGCCTGAAGCGGTGCCAACCCCGTCACGAGAGTGCCATACAACGCCAGCAGCAGCCATCGGCAGATCGAAGGACGCATGGGACGAGAGATTCCACGGGACCTGGAGTCAGAGTCGCCCCACCAGGAGCAAACCGGGTGGGGAACGAGAAATTGAACACCCCAGCCTGCCACGGGTTCCGCGTGCGCTGGCCTGGCCAAAACATCAACCAATGCCGATGCATGGTCCAGTTCCGATGGAGTCCCCCCGGGATCAGGCCAGGGAGCCTGTGTGGCCGAAATGTCATGTCCGCCCCGAGGCAAACTTGCGTCTTGTCAGAAGGTGCGGGAGAGACACTCGGGCGGGTCAGGACTGTTTCTTCTGAATGATCAGGCCGACCGAAGTGGTGACGAATCCCATCAATGCGAGACGGAGCTGCGGCTTAAAGTGGCAGGGAGGAAACTCACTTCGTCGGGCCAGAGGGTGATGCCCCAACTGCGGATCCAGCGGCTCCACCGTGTGGGCGTCGGATGCGAACTCGGCCATCAACGGCCCGATGTCGCGACGGGGATCAATGACCGTCTCCTCCGACAAAAGCTCCCCAGAAGCCGGAATCGAAAAGGATCACCCGGTGGTATGGCCTGAGTGCCGGGGGTGCCTGCCGGGAGTCGCTCGTCCATTCGGTGAGGCCAGACCTGGATTCGAGGATTTGTCGCACCGGGTGCACACTGAGCAGCACAGGGTGGAGCAGCGAATCGGCCCTTGGAGGTTACTGCTATCCTTCTCAGTCCTGGTGATCATGGCGCTGGTTTGGCCATTTCATTCGCCACAAAAGTCGAAGCCTCGCACATCGTTGGGTGGGGGCCTGCCATGGGCATTACCCCAGGAAACTTCCGCAGCCCACGCGTGTCAAATGGGGGTGTTCGCGTCGTCTGGCAACACGGACTGGGGGTCCAGGCAACCCGTGTTGACAGGATTTCCCCACTGAAATACTGTTCCCAGATTGCCAGGCTGGTGACCCAGGGAGGGCTCACCACGCGAACTCCATCGACTCGGACCGCTCATCGGCGGGGGAATCAATGGGCCTCGCCGCCGGCGGGAAAGGAGTCTGGACGATGCGGAATGCGCCCAATCAACGCCCGCGAGGCTGCCTGCACTCAGCCGGCGGCTGGGACTTGATCCCGTCGTTCGATATCCCGTCGTTCGATCGTCCCTGCGCCCCCCGGCCTGTTCCCGTGGCGGAGTCTCATGTCATTCCTCATGGGGTGAGAGAACCTTCGCGGATCATCCTGGTGTTTCGCCGTGTGATGACCGCATTCCGGCAATCGATTGTTTTCGTCGACGACAGCTCCAGGCAGTTCTCCCCGTTCGGCAGTTTTTACTGCGATTGGACTCGTTCTCATGTTCCCGCAGGTCTGTGATGCCATGGATACGATCTCACCGGAAATCCACGTGAGCGAGAGCCGCTGTTACACCGAGGCGTCCGCCTGCCGAATCTGTGGCAACACCCACCTGGTTCGCATC
Organism: Planctomycetaceae bacterium; assembly: GCA_003508595.1. Taxonomy (GTDB): domain Bacteria; phylum Planctomycetota; class Planctomycetia; order Planctomycetales; family Planctomycetaceae; genus UBA10511. Next base: position 84,773 of record DNUF01000006.1, on the reverse strand, counting down.
CTGCACCTGGGGGATCAGGCCTTGACGGGGGTCTTTCCGCGCACCCCGGACGAAAGGGTGGTCTCGGGACCGGTTGAACTGGTCCGCTGCGACACGGCGCACCAGGGGTGTGGATTGGTCCAGCTCCGTCAGTCGTACGACCCCGGGATGATGTACGGCGATAATTATGGCTATCGCTCGGGACTCAACCAGTCGATGGTCCGGCATCTGCAGCACCGGGCCTCCACCGCCCTGGCGATTGCACAGCCCGAACCCGGCGACCTGATTCTCGACATCGGCAGCAACGACTCGACCACGCTGCGGTCGTATCCTGCCGACCGTTACCAGCTGGTGGGGATGGATCCCACCGGCGTGAAGTTTGCCCGGTACTATCCCCCGCATGTGGCGCTGATTCCCGACTTCTTCAATCCACAGGCGTTCCGGTCGAAATTCCCGGGGCGCAAGGCCCGCATTGTCACTTCGTTCGCAATGTTCTACGACCTCGAAGATCCCCAGGCCTTCATGCGGGGGGTGGCCGAGGTGCTGCATCCCGAGGGGATCTGGGTCTTCGAGCAGTCGTATCTCCCCAGCATGCTCTCGCAACTGGCCTACGACACCATCTGCCACGAGCACCTCGAGTACTATGCGCTGAAGCAGATCGAATACATGGCCCAGCGCAACGGGCTGCGGATTGTCGATGTCGAACTGAACGACACCAACGGCGGCAGCTTCTGTGTGACGGTGGCGCACCAGGGTTCGCAACACGCGGCCAACGAACGGGCGATCGAGGCCTTGCGGCGATCGGAAGAGGAACTCGAACTCGACTCGGCCCCGATTTACGACAGCTTCCGGCAGCGGGTCGAACAGCATCGGGATGAATTCCGCCGCTGGGTCCGGGAGGAGACCACTGCCGGGAAGAGCATCTTCGGTTACGGTGCCTCAACCAAGGGGAATGTGCTGTTGCAGTACTGCGATTTCACGGCCGATGACATCCGGGCGATCGCCGAGGTGAATGAGGAAAAATTTGGTCGCTGCACACCGCGGACTCACATTCCGATCCAGAGCGAGGCCGACGTCCGCATGCAACATCCGGACTACCTGCTGGTGCTCCCCTGGCACTTCCGGACGGGGATTGTGAAGCGCGAACAGGCGTACCTGGCTGCGGGAGGGAAACTGGTCTTCCCGCTGCCGCACCTCGACGTCGTCGCGGGTGACGCAGCATCGCAGGCAACCGTCTGAGCGCGGGCCGGGACTCCCCTCCGGTTGGAGAACCTCCGCATCGCGGTTCAGCCAAGAGCAAAGACCACGAGCAAAGATCATGAGCAAAGATTTGATGATCAGCTATGCCCAGAACCGCGAAGATGTGCTGCTGAACCGCCTGTTCCCGGAGGGCTACACTGGTTTCTACATCGACGTGGGGGCCAATCACCCGCTGAATGGTTCGGTCACGGCGCATTTCTCGCGGGCCCGTGGCTGGCGCGGCATCAACATCGAACCGACGGGACTGTACCACGACCTGTGCCGGGAACGCCCCCGCGACATTACGCTGAATTGTGCCGTCTCCAACGTCGCAGGCGAGTCCATCTTCTACGAGTTCCCTCCCGACACGGGCGTTTCGACCTTTGACCGCGAGAACGCCAACCTGGCCGCCCGGAAGCTCGGGCTTCCCCCCCGGGAAATCCCGGTGCCGGTGATGACTCTCGCCGAGATCTGCCGTCAGCACGCCCCCCCGTGCATCGACCTGCTTTCGATCGATGTCGAGGGACATGAGCGGCAGGTGATTGAGGGGGCCGATTGGCGGGCGTTTCGTCCGCGGGTGCTGGTGATTGAGGCGACGGAGCCCAACTCGCCCATCACCACCCATGACCGTTGGGAACCACTGCTGCTGGAGGCGGGATACCTGTTTGCCACGTTCGATGGCCTGAACCGCTACTACGTGCGACGGGAAGAGCCCGAACTCGCCACGCAACTGCAGGTGCCGGTGAATGTTCTCGATGCGTATGTTCCGATCCGCGAACTGCGGGCGGTCGAAGAGGCGCAGGAGTTGCAGGTGCGGCTGGCGACGGTCGAGTCCCTGGGTCCGCTGACCTTGGCAATCGCCCGCCGACTGAATCGTCTCGAGCAGCGTTTCCCCGGTCTGCACCGCCGACTCTGCCGGCTGTTGGGACGTCAACCGCGTGGTTTCGCGGCCAATTCTTCCCCCACGCCGTAGCACCGCCGCGCAGGAACGCCCCCATGCCGGGTCCCTACGATCTGTCGTTCTGCATCCCCACCTACAACTTCGCCGACTTCCTGCCCCAGACCCTCGAGAGCATTGTCTCGCAGGCCGACGACCGGGTGCAGATCGTGATTGTCGATGGGGCCTCGACCGACAACACCCCCGAGGTGGTCGAGCAGTGGCGACAGCGATTCCCGCACATCAAGTACATCCGCCGCACCGCCCGTTGCGGAGTCGATCCCGACATTCTCGAGTCGGTCAAGCAGGCCGATGGAGAGTACTGCTGGCTCTTCAGTGCCGATGACATTCTGGCCCCGCACGCCATCGCCCTGATCCGGGAGGAGACGCGGCTGCCATGGAATGTCTGGCTGACGAATTTCGCATTGTGCGATCGTGACATGCGGAGGATCGAAAGACACCGGATTCTCGCGGTGGAGGAACCCACCAGTTTCGACTGGAACCTGCCCGAGCAGCGCGGGGCATACCTGGAGCTGGCCCAGACGACCACGGCATTCTTCAGTTTCATCAGCGGGATTGTTGTCCGACGGGCTGACTGGATGAGTGTCCCTGATCAGTCTGAGTTCATCGGCAGCTGCTGGATCATCGCCGCGCAGATCTTCGCTCTGGCCCCACGGGGGCTGGTGGTCCGCTATCACCCGGGTGAAGCCCTGTCGAAACGGGGAGACAATGACTCCTTCCTGACGCAGGGGCTGATCCGACGACTGGACCTGTCCGTGACCGGGTTCCGCAGGGTCGCCAGCCACTACTTCGGCCCCCACAGCCCCGAAGCCCGGTCGGTGTCGCGTGTCCTGCGAAACGAATTCTCACCCTGGTTCCTGGCCCAGCAACGGATGCGCCTGTCGACTCCCTCCGATATCCCGGTGTTCCACCGGATTGCCCGCAACCAGTATTCGGACGGCAACCCCAGAGAGCGCTGCTGGGGATGGCTGCTGCAGATGCCACTGCCCGTGCTGAAAGCGTTGCGGCAACTCCACACCTGGTGGAGGGGGATCCGCAGTGCCCTGAGACGGGTGGTCGGGGGAAAGGCCCACCCGGAGACCCCGGTCCCCTCCGGCTGAACCCCCCGGAGGTCGTCCCCTCCGCTGGAATTCTTCGGCCGCCATGTCCACGACCAGGCCCGCTGCACCCCCACTCCCCGCAAAACACTCGAATTGACACGCTTCACAGCCTGAGATAGTGTCGCGCAGTGGCGCACCAGAACCGGCTCTTGGGCCGGGCCCCGAATGGTGGTCCTCGCCTGGAAGTTTGCTCGAGGACCAGATCCGGGCCGCACCGGAGACTGGCGGGGACTTCCCTCCGGATTGTACTCCGGCGGATTTGACGGAAGCCCCCTGGAAAGGAATCCCTGTGCGAGAGACGATCCCTGGCTCATCCCTCCCCGTTCGCCGCGACGGCGCGATGGGGGGCGAAGCTGCACGCCCGGGGACTGCTCCTGCCGATCTCGACTCCACCGTGCTGGAAACGGTCGTGATCGAGCCCCGCAGCGCCTGGCAACTGGTCGACTGGCGGGCACTGTGGCGCTATCGAGAGTTGCTGACGATTCTCGCCTACCGCGACATCTCGGTCCGTTACAAGCAGACGGTCCTGGGGGCGGCCTGGGCCGTGTTGCAGCCGTTGCTGCAGCTCGTGGCCTTCTGGGTCTTCTTCGGCCGCATGGGGGGACTGGCCGGGAAGGTCGAAGGAGACTACTCGCTCTTCCTGCTGGCCGGACTGCTCCCCTGGCAGTTGTTCTTCACCGGGGTGGGGCAGGCGGCACAGAGCGTGGTGAGCAACAGCAACCTGATCAGCAAGGTGTACTTTCCGCGGCTGGTGGTTCCAATCGCGGCCCTCGGCAGTGCCCTCGTGGATTTCCTCGTTGCGGCGGTCGTGTCGGTCCCCTGGCTGATGATCCGGGGCCTGGGCTGGCATTCGAGCCAGTGCCTGGTGCCGGTGTTCTTTCTGGGAATCGTGCTCGCCACCGTTGCCGTCGGGGTCGGCCTGAGTGCCCTCGTGGCCGAGTTCCGTGACTTCCGCTACGTCACCGGTTTCCTGCTGCAGATCTGGATGTTCTTCTCGCCAGTCGCGTATCCGCTGTCGATTGTGCCTGGGGGGTGGCAGCTGGTTTATGCGATCAATCCGCTGGTGGGATTGATCGAGGGATTCCGCTCGGCGCTGCTGGGGCAACCGTTCGCCTGGGGCCCGATCGGCGTCTCGGTCGTCTCGCTGGTGTGTCTGCTGGTGGTCGGCCTGGTCTGTTTTCGCCGGGTCGAACAACGCCTGGCCGACATTGTCTGACAGGCCTGCCGCAGCATGACCAAACCCGCCATCCGCGTCCGCAACCTGGCAAAACGCTTCCAGCTCGGCACCCAGACCCAGGGCTACACAACGTTTCGCGAAGCAATCACCAGCCTCGCCAAGGCCCCGCTTCGGCGCTTTCGATCGCTGGCAGGTCTGGGAGGGGGGAACGCCGCTGCCGGGACCGACGAATTCTGGGCCCTGCGGGATGTCTCGTTCGACATCGCGCCGGGAGACGTGGTGGGCATTGTTGGTCGCAATGGGGCGGGGAAAAGCACCCTGCTGAAGATCCTGTCGCAGATCACCCCGCCGACGACCGGGCGGGTCGAGATCGCCGGCCGTGTCGCCAGCCTGCTGGAAGTCGGCACGGGATTTCATCCCGAGCTGACGGGGCGTGAGAACATTCACCTCAATGGGGCCATCCTGGGGATGACCCGCAGGGAAATCCTCGCCAAGTTCGACCAGATCGTCGACTTTGCCGAGGTCGAACGCTTTCTCGACACCCCGGTGAAACGCTATTCGTCAGGAATGTACATGCGGCTGGCGTTTGCCGTCGCTGCGCATCTTGATCCCGAAATCCTGATCATCGACGAGGTGCTGGCGGTCGGTGATGCCAGTTTTCAGAAGAAATGCCTGGGCCGGCTGGGGGAGGTGGCCGCCGGGGGACGGACCGTGATCTTCGTCAGCCACAACATGCAGGCGGTCACCCGGCTGTGCAACCGGGGCATCCTCATGTCGCGCGGCACCGTGGTCGCCAACGGGCCGGTCGACGAGGTGGTGCAGCACTACATGACCGACGGGCAGCACAGTCCGGCGGAGCGATCCTGGGAGCCGGCGGAGGCGCCGGGAAACAGCATCGCCCGAATCGTCTCGGCCCGCGTCATCGACTCCGACCGACAGACCTGCCAGACGGCCGACATCAGCCGTCCGATCGGGATCGAGATCGTCTACGACGTGCTGACTCCGGGAGAGGTCCTCTGCCCCAGCATGCACCTGTTCAATTCGGATGGAATCTGTGCCTTCGCCTCCAACGGATGGCGCAAGAGCATGCATCCGCGTCCCTGCGGACGGCATCGCAGCACCGTCTGGATCCCCGGCAACATGCTGTCGGAGGGAACCTACTCGGCCGGGGTCGCGGTCTGCACGCTGGACCCGATCCTCGTCCATTTCTGGTCCCCCGATTCAGTCGCCTTCCAGGTGATCGAGTCGGGTGAGGAAGAGACGGCACGCGGACCATATGCCGGGCAGTTTCCCGGCGTCGTCCGACCCTTGCTCGACTGGGAGACCATTCGAACTGAGGATGGGGACGGAACTTCCGGCTGAGGTGACCAGCCTCCCGCAACTCGCGGGGAACGGGACCCGAGTGACGCCAGACCACAGACCAGGTTGGCCGGGGTCCGGTGCAACAGGTGGCCCGTGTGGCCGCCAGCCCGAACCGGCATTCACGACCGGGCCACCGTCTCAACCCACCATTTCAACGACGTTCTGCAGCAGGGACTGGCAACTCTGGTTCCAGTCTGGCCAGTGGAAGTCCCGTGGTCGGGGATTGTCACCCGCAGCTGCCCGCCTCCACAGGTCGACCAGCCCGTCGACAGTCTCCAGCGGAAAATACCGGGCGTAGGTTCCACCGACTTCTCGATGCACGGGCAGATCACTCGCCCAGACCGGGCACCGCTGGTGCAGCGCCTCGACGATGGGCAGGTTGAACCCTTCCGCCAGCGACGGTGTCACCAAGGCGGCCGCCCGCCGGTAGCAATGGGCGAGGTCCTGGTCGCCGACCCGCTCCAGCCAAAAGAGCCGCCGGCCCAATTCCGGATGCTTCCGGATTCGCTGGACAAGACGATCGGAGTCCCATCCCACGCCCCCGACGATGGCGAGCCGGGCGTCACCCCCACTGCGCCAGACCTGTTCACACGCATCGAGGGTGAAGGAGTGATTCTTGCGGGGGGAAATCGTTCCGACCATCAACCCGGTCGGACCGCCGTCGCCTCCGAACACGGTTTCCAGCCAGTCGGGTTCGGGACCCGGCTGTTGGGCATCGAGTCCGTCGAGGTCGGCACCGAGCACGAACGAGCGGAGCGGCAGATCGGTGCCGGAGGCTCGGGGAGGCAACGCCGCATCGATCCGTCGGACATCATCGATCACCGCCCGGGAGATGGTGATTCCAAAATCGACCTGTTCGCGTACCTGTTGCCACCAGCGCAGCCAGCGGTCGCGCGAGAGCAGGGTCTCGGTCTCGTAGAACTGCGGGTACAGCAGGGGGATCATGTCGTAGATCACGAGGCCGACCCGGCCTCCCCGACGCCGCAGGCGGTCGAGATCCCGCCAGGGAAAGGCCCAGGCGAACGTCTGGTCAGCCAGCAGCAGCACATCGCCGGGCTGCCAATCGATCTCCTGTCGCGACCAGTGGCGCCAATGCCTGAGGGTCGCCTGTCGCCACTGCCGCAATTCGAAGATGGCCCGCCGGGAGAGGTCGAGGCAACCGGCGCGACCGAGCACTTCACGAACGAGTCGCACGCCGGTCCCAGAGCGGGTATTGGAGTTCTTCTGGGACTGGGGGGGGGAGAGATTTGGGACTGGTTGAAAACCCCGGAAAGGATCAAACCAGGCACCTGTGCATTCGAGTCCCAGGTTTCGCCCGACCGGCGATGACTGGTTGACGAGGTTCCGCACCACCCGCTGAATTCCGGTATTGAGTCCGTCACACCGGGTGCGGGTGCATTCGAGAAAGATTCTCTGGGTGCGGGTGGTCGTCGAGGCGGAAGGGGCTGGACCTGCCCGATCTGGTGTGACACCGGTCGATTGTGCATTCTCCCGCGACACGACAAGCACTCCCGAAACAACAAGACTTCCCCGCCGGGAATCCACGTGGTCAGATCGACGGTCGCCCAACGACATCCCACAGGGCCTTCCGCAATCGCGGGCCGACCACATCGGGATGATGGCGTTCCCGCGACACCCGGCGGGCTTCGTCAGACATGTCACGGTAGCGAACGGGGTCTTCGACCACCATTCGGTACGCCCGTTCCAACTGCTGGGCCAATGACGACCAGACGATCCGTTGCCAGTGCGTGCGCAGCACCTGCGAGGGATCATGCGGCCAGGGACACGGCTCGGGATGCGACTCGACCACCAGACCCTGGGCGGGGGAGAAATAGTCCTGGATCGCGGTGTGGCACGTGGCGACCGCCGGCCGGCCCGCCGCCAGCCACTGCATCAGGGGCAGGCAGGCCCCCTCGGCACGCGTGGGGGTGACATACCACGTGGTGGCGCGGGCGAGGTCGATCATCTGCTCTTCCGAAAGGAAGCCGGTCAACACCACCACCCGTCCCCCAGGCCCCAGGTCCAGGGACTTGAGCCAGAACAGCACTTCGTCCAGTCCGGACGGGTCATTCCCCACCAGCTTGAGCACGAGGGTCGCATTCGATTTCTGCCCGAGGGTCAGAATCCAGGCCGAGATGAGATCTTCCCAGTTCTTCCGCCGGTCCAAGGGATTGAACAGGCTGGTGAAGACCACTCCCGACAAGGTCACACTGTCAACATGGAGGGCCCTGGCCCCCTGAGACAACCGGCGTTGCCGACGGGCCTCGCGCAGCCCCGCTTTCAGTCCCCGCTCGATCCACCAGGGAACCCAGGGACGCACACACCGGTGATACACGCTCCGTGCCGACGCGATTCCCCACCCGACCCCGGTCCGATTCGGTGACCCCGACCCGGACGACGCAGTGGCCGCTGGAGGCGAGATCGCTTTTCCCGACAACACAATGGCCGGGGTTTTCAGGGTGACGACCTGATCGGCCTGCCAGTCCGCCACACCAAAGTAGTCGGGTGATACCGGAACGGGGACCACAGCCATGGGAGTTGTGACCCCGCCCCGCACAAATGCGTCGCGGGTGAACTCACACAACTGGAGGATGAGGTCACAGGCATTCGCGGTGCGGGCCCAGTCGTCCCGCGGATCGGCCATCCAGGGAGCGCGGGGGATCTCCGGAAACTCCCAAGCCGGCACGATCACGTTTTTCACCCCGGGCAACAACTCGACATCCTGGGGCGGGCGGAAGCTGAGATGACCGGCAATCGTCCCGGGCGAACTGCTGCCGGAGGAGTCACCGTCCGCCACAGGTCGCAGGTCGAAGTCGGCCTCCAGCATCCGGGCGAACTGCCGGGCGACGAAGGCGTACGAGTATCCTGCCTGGCCCAAATTGGCCCCCCGATCGGCATCGCAGCCGGTCCCACTGGTCAACAGGATCGGGCGCGAGCCGGAACGCACCTGGGAGTCACCGGAAGATCCTGTCAACGGCAGGCTCCTGCCAGACGTTCGGTCTCCGCCAGCAACTCGCGACAGCTTTCTTTCCAGTTCGGCCAGCGAAACTCGGCCGGGTTGGTGACTCCCGGCAGCAGGTTCGTTGCGGCCAATTGATCGATCAGCGAGGCCAGGGCGGCGGGATTGTCGGTGGGAAAGTACCCGGCGAATTGACGGCCGACTTCCCGGTGGACCGGGAGATCGCTGGCAAGGACGGTGGCCCCGCGCGAGAGGGCCTCGACGATCGGCAGGTTGAACCCTTCGGCCAGCGAGGGTGTCACCAGGGCCTGGCAACGGCGGTAGCAGTAATCGAGTTCATGATCGGCCAGATCGGGAAACCAGAAAAGCCGTCGTCCAAGTTCCGGATGCTCGCGCAGCCGTTGAATCTGCGAAGCGCACTCCCATCCAATTCCCCCAGCCACGATCAGCTTCTGCTGGCTACCGCGTTGCCAGCAGAGTTCGCAGGCGTGGAGGGCCAGGTCGTGGTTCTTGCGGGGAGAGATCGACCCCACCATCAGCAGCCCCTCACGGGGTCCCTCGGGGGGCAAGAGAGTGGTCAACTCGGGCCGGCAGGAGGCACCGACCTCCACTGCGTCGAGTTCCGATCCAAGGGTGAACCAGCCGACCGGCCGGTCGATGCGGGGCCATCCCTTTTTCACGAGCGCTGCCTCGCACCGGGCGACATCATCGGCCACGCTGCGTGAGATGCAGACCATGAAGTCGGCCGTCGCCCGCAGGGTCTTCCAGCATTCGAGGAATTTGATCCGCAGGCCCTCATCGACGAATTCGGGTCGCTCCAGGGGGATCAGGTCGTAGACCACGGCACCGATCAGCGCCCCCCGTTGCCGGGCTCGCCGCAGATCGTGCCAGGCGAAGTCGGGATCCCAGGTGCAGTCGACGACCAGGATGACTTCACCCGGACCGGGCAGGACCCCGCGTGGAAACCAGCGGCGAAGGAGCGTGCGACTGGTCTTCTGACCCCGTTTTCCAAGCTTGCGAACCATCCGGATCGCATCCAGCAATCGCAGCGACTGCAGGAAATTGCGGGCCCTCAACTGCCAGCCGGTGATCCTGGACTCTTCCCAGGGCAATTGGCTTCGTGGCAGCGGCAGCCGCTGGACCGACTGATAACCGAGGCGGTCATCAAACCAGAGCCCCTGGGCGGGAACACGGTTGGTGCCAGTCGTCTCAGTGGCCGCATTGACGATGTTCCGGACCACCCGCTGGATGCCGGTGTTCATATCGCGGCGATGGGTCGAGGAACATTCCAGCCAGATGCGGGAGATCTCTCCGCGCTCCGCGCTGGTCCCCCCCGGCCTGCTCGCCACCGAGCCCGAGCCGGGGGCCTCCGGAATTGATCGACGGGAACTCGATTCCATCGCCAATCAGGCCTGGTTCAGGCGGCCCGCCGGAGGGCGGGCTGAGACTTTCCCCCCAAACGCTCCACGTCGGCCTCCACCATCTCCCGGACCAGTTGCTCAAAGCCACACTCGGGGACCCAGCCGAGTTTCTCACGGGCCTTGGCGGGGTCGGCCAGCAACAGGTCGACTTCCGCGGGGCGGTAGAACGCCGGGTCCACCACCACGTATTTCTTCCAGTCGAGTCCGACATGATCGAAGGCGATCTGGACGAACTCGCGGACAGTGTGCGTCTCGCCGGTGCCGACAACGAAATCATCCGCCTCGGGCTGCTGCAGCATCAGCCACATCGCCCTCACATAATCTCCCGCGAAGCCCCAGTCGCGCTTGGCTTCGAGATTGCCAAGCCGAAGTTCCGACTGCTGCCCCAGCGAGATCTTCGCGACAGCATGTGAGATCTTGCGGGTCACGAATTCGAGCCCACGACGGGGCGACTCGTGGTTGAACAGGATTCCCGAGCAGGCGAACAGTCCGTAGCTTTCCCGGTAGTTGATGGTGATGTAGTGTCCGTAGACCTTGGCCACGCCATAGGGGCTGCGGGGATGCAGCAATGTCGTCTCGCGCTGCGGTGTCTCATGCACCTTGCCGTACATCTCGCTCGAGCTGGCCTGGTAGAAGCGAATCTGGGGATCGACCTCGCGGATGGCATCCAGCAGTCGGGTGACACCCAGACCGGTCGCTTCCGCGGTGAAAATCGGCTGTTCCCAGCTCGTGGGAACGAAGCTCTGGGCGGCGAGGTTGTAGACCTCGGTGGGGCGGACCTTGGCCACCAGCCGTGTGAGAGAATGCTGGTCGAGCAGGTCGCCAAAGTGCAGCTGGATCTTGTCCTGCAGGTGCTCGATCCGCTCGAGATTGACCGAGCTTGTCCGCCGCATCATGCCGTGGACCTGGTAACCCTGAGACAACAGCCATTCGGCCAGGTACGAGCCGTCCTGTCCCGTGATCCCGGTAATCAACGCGGTGCGCTTCATTCTCGAATCCTTTCAGACACCCCGCAAACCGGGGCAACACCTGTCGTCTGGCGTCGGGTCCTGCCCAGTCCCTGGACAGTCGCCTCGCGCCCGGGGTGCCCCGGAACGAATCGAATCGACGGGAACCCTGGCGGAGACCCGGGGGTTCTATCGGAATGGGTAAAATGTGTCAACGAGTGATTTTGCAGCGAATACAGCCATACAGCCCCTCCCGGACCGGGACACCGCACGGACGGCAGCCGCGACCCTGGTGCATTCGGTGGCGATGACTTGCCCCGGAACAGAACGAGAACCGACAATCGGCAATCGTTCACTGGTCCGACTCTCGCCCCGACACAACCTTGCCCCCCCACACTCGTCCCGCACTGTTCCCGTATTCCCCCGTGAGGTTCCGGATGCCTGCGTCTTTTCGCTTCGCCCTCCTCGTCCTGCTGGTGCTGTCCACGCTGGCTTCTCCCGGCATGGCCATCGAGTTTTCCGGCATGCTGGGACGGGTTCCCGGTGAGACAAACCTGCTCGTGATGATCGATGCCGACCGGCTGTTCGACAGCCCGCTGGCCCGTGCCGAGGGTTGGAAGAAAAAAATGGCCCAGCAGCAGGACCTCCATCCGGTGCTTTTGCCGGCGGGGGCCCAGAAGCTGGTCCGCGCCATCGAGATTGACCTGCATTCGCGGGTGCAATCGAAGGAAATCACGCTCCTCGACTTCCCCAAGGGCCCCAGCCTGCAAAAGATCGCCGACCGCCAGCAGGGGTACCTCGAAAAGGTGGCCAACACCGATGTCGCCTGGCTGCCACAGGGAGCCTATGGCACCCGGCTGGGGAATGACCTGTACGGGTTTTTGTTCCCGGCGAATCGGCAGGAACTGTCGGCCTGGCTGCGGGCCCGCAGCGGCAAGATTTCGACCTACCTGCTGCAGGCCTCGACGGCCATGAAGGCCAGCGGTCCTCAAATTGTGCTCGCTCTCGATCTGGAAGATGCGATCCCCGTCTCCACCCTGGCCGACAAGCTCAGGGCCCTGGAGAGCATCAGCAAGTCGCAGGTCGATGTCGAGGCGATCTCCCGCGTGGTGGCCAGCCTGCGGGGAGCCCGCCTCGCAGTGACCATCGGGCAGGAGGCGACCGGGATCCTGACGATCGATTTCGACGAGAAGGTCGATCCCCTGAAGTCGGTGGCCCAGTCGCTGGTGCTCGAAGCCCTCTCGCACCACGGCGTCTCCATCGATGAGATTGAGTCGTGGAAGGTCAAGGTCGAAGGCAAGAGCATCGAGCTGTCGGGAACGCTGGGAGAGAGCGGACTCATGCGGCTGTCGAGCCTCGCCGAATTGCCGAGCCAGTTGATCGAGGATCCCGAAGCCCAGACCGACTCCACCAATCCCCAGTTGTATGCCACCCAGGCCCACTTCAAGGCGGTCCAGAAACTGACCGACGACCTGTTCAAGAAGCAGTGGAAGACCTTCGGGCAATATGCCCAGTGGGCCGAGAGCTACGCCCGCAAGATCGACCGGCTCCCCCTGCTCAACGTTGATGCCGACATGCAGCAATACAGCGAAGGGGTGGCCGACCTCTTGCGACAGGGGGCCGAATCATTCCGGGGGGTGGGAATCCGCTCGTACGGCCGACAATCGCAGATCTGGAACAGCAATTACGTGAACTACGATTACTACGGCAACCGGTACTACGGCACCTATGACGCCAGCGGGCAGGCCCGCCGTGCCGTCGACAGCGAAGAACGGATGCAGGGGGCCCTCGACTCGGCCGGCCTGCGTCGCGAAGTCGAGTCGCGCACCGGAGACATTCGCAAAAAGATGGTCGAGAAGTACAAGGTCGAGTTTTAACAACGGTCGTCGGCCGCTTCCGGGAAACTCGGCGGGACACGGGCGAAAGGGCCCCAAAAGTGTCGTGGTCGCTGTGTCAGTGCGGCGGACATGTTCCTGCAAATGATGCAGCCCGGGTCGACCGTCCCGGGCTGTCTGGCGGCGAATTGCCGACTTCCAAAGAACGCCCCTGCCCGGCCAGTCTGGGGCTGGCCGGGCAGGGGACTTTCCGTCTCACTCAAACCATTCTCAACATGCTTCGCGGATCAGGGAACCTCGGTCCAGCCGTAGGGCAGGTTGTTGACCGGGTTGTCGACTCCGACGCCGTTCGAGCTGTTCGGCGAGATGTAGGGAGCGGTGTCGAAGATGAAACCTGCGGTCGCATCGAATCCACCACCAGTGAACAACCGGAAGGTGCTGCGTCCGAGACCCGGATACAGGAAGGCGTTCGAGAACCCGCCGGGGGTTGCCGGAGGCAGCCCAAAGCGGGCCGCCAGGCGTTGAGCGTTGCGGGGACGGGTGTCGAATCCGAAGGGGCCCGGGTCGGTCGCTCCAGCGGTACGTGACTTGAAGTCGGGCTCGGCGTTCGTGTAGGCGGCCCCCGGGGTGTTGACCGACGTCGAGTCGAAGATGTTCCCCCGCTGCGTCAGGTCCAGGCGGGCGAGCGGATCGCTGCTGTAGGTGTCAACCGTGAACTCGGTGTCCGACCAGGTTCCGGCCGAGGTGGTGGGATCCACCGTTGACACAAACGACTCGTAGTAGATGTCGTTGCCGAAGTTGCCACCAAAGGTGTTGTTGAGCACGGTCGCCTGCACACCACCACGACCAGTCCCCGTTGTGAAGAACCCGCCGTCGGCTGTGATTCCGAATCCGCCGTCACTGGTCCCCACCCGGACCACCAGGCCCGTGGTGTTGAAGGCACTGTTGATGCCGTTGCCGGTGACCACGTTGTTCTCAAAGTCGAAGATCGTGCGGGGTCGGGTGGAGACTTCGCCGTCGGCGTTCAGGGTCGCCGTCGCGGGGGCGGTCTGAAGCTGGGTGGTCGACGCGGTGTTGACCAGGTAGACCCCTTCCAGCTCGTTTTCGATGATCGAGTTCCCGGCGGCCGAGATCGACAGGTCAGCCCGGTCGGCGCCACCCACCCGGTTGAGGATGTCAATACCGCGTCCCTGGTTCTGCCGGATGTTGTTGTCGGTGAGGGTGATCTGCAACCCGGGCGTGGCCGGATTGAAAAGGGCCTGGTTGTTGAGAATCTCGATGCCGTCACCGGCATTGTCATTGATCGAGTTCAGGCTGATTGCCCAGACATTGAACTGGTTGAGGGAACTCGACGTCACATTGATGTCGATACCGATCCCCCCGTTGTTGGTGATGAGGTTGTCGGTGATCTGACCGGTCCCCGGGCTGTTGATCACAATACCCCCGGTGCCGTTGTTGGAGATGGTGTTTCCATCCCCGGGCACACCGATGGTCAGGTCATCGACGAGCGAATCGATCTGGATGCCGTTGAGGCCGTTGTTGACGATCTCGTTCCCCTGCCACTCACCATCGACATAGCGGGTATCACCCGGGGCGTTCACCGACTCGGTGGTGTGAATACCATGTCCCGCGTTGTCGGCGATGCGGTTGTTGTAGAGTTCGACGTACAACTGGGCATCGGCCTCGACATTGAGCAGCAACCCGTCGCCACCATTGTTGGTGATCTCATTGTTGGCGATGATGTAGTCGTTGACATCGTTGTTGCCGTTGCGGGCGTTGATTTCAATGCCTCGCAGGGCATTTGAATCGATCAGGTTGTTGGTGATGTTGATCAGGTCGACCGTGGCGGTGTTGCGGCGGTCGAAGAACAACCCGGAACCGCCATTGTTGGCGATCGTGTTGCCATCGATCATCGCCAGGGCAATGGTCGTCGCGTTGTCGGCATAGACCGAGACGCCCGCCGCGGCATTCCCCAGAGCGGCATTCGTATCGCTGCCGATCTGGTTGTCGAACAGGAACATCGATTCGAGAGTGGCGGTCGCGGTGACCGGGATGCCCGAATCACTCAGCCGCACGTCAATCCCCTGGCCGTTGTAGATCGGGCTGGCCGGATCATCGGCGGTGTTGATAATGGTCGCCTGCTCGACGTAGAGGTTGCCGGTGGCGGTGTCGAGCAACTGCATGGCGATACCGGCCCCGAGATTGCCGTCGATCGTCACTCCGTCCGTCAGGCCGGAGCCACCGATGGCCAGATCGAGATCACCGTTGGTCGCCGAGGCCCCGATACCGATGCCCCCATTGTTGAGGATGTCGGCATTCTGGACCACCAGGGTGGTCTGCAGGTTCTCGGTGTCGAACAGGATGCCGCCCGTCCCATTGCCGCTGATCACGTTCTCATCGGTGATCTGCACATTGAGGGTGGCCGGAGGAATCGCACCGGGGGTTCCCAGCCCCTCGCCGGCAATCCCGGCCAGGGTGTTGTCGGTGATCGTGTTCCCCTGAAGCACGGCCTGGAGCAGGGCGGCGTCGTCGGCCCGCAGGGTCACGCCGTTGCCCGAACTGCCCGTGATCGTGTTCGCACTGACCGTGACGGCATCGAGTGCCGCCTGGTTGGCCTGGTCGCGAGCCTGCAGGTAGATCCCGCTGAAGACCCCGGCCGAACCGACATCGGTGATTGTGTTCTGCGAGATGTTGATGCCACCCGAGCCAATGTTTGAGTTGCCCGACATGTCGAGCATCACTCCATGGGCACCGGTGCGGGAAATCGTGTTGTTGGTGATCGTGGCACTGTTCAGTACCGCGTTGCCCGAGGTAATCATGCTGATCCCGTTGCCCCCTCCGAGCCCGGAGGTGGCGACGAAGGTCGACGCGTCAGGATCGCCGGCCACGGCAACCAGGGATCCCGAGAGGATCTGGCCGTCGGCATAGGTCGCCTGCACCGTGGAACCAATAAGATCGCTGCCGAAGACAGCTCCGTCGAACGCAGGCGACGGATCGATATCGATATTCCACGAGAAGGTCTCTGCGGGCTGGAAATCGTCGAAGGTCAGGTTGAGGTTCTGCGAGTTGTCGGCCACCACCCATCCGGGCGGATTCGTCGACCCATTGACAGTCTGCAGTCCGGTGTCGACTTCGGTCGGGGGAACAACCGCGAACGGGGTCGCCGCGAAGCCAACCGTGTCGTACACCAGGGTGCCCGCCAGGTTCAGGTCGAATTCGACCATGTCTGGTCCACCGACCGGAGAACTGTTGGTGATCGAGAACGGATCCAGGAAGGTGTTCCCCGAGATGAAGAACGTCAGGCCCACCGAACCACCTTCGATGCGGTTGTTGCTGGCCAGCAAGGTCCCCACCGAATTGTCCTGGAGGTCGAACCGGATCCCATCCCGGGCATTCCCCAGGAGGTCGGTCCGTTGAACCGTCAGGTTGCCCGTCGCCGCGTCGACCAGCTCCATGTGGACGCCGTCTTCACGGTTCGACGAGATCGCACTGCGTCCCAGAAACGTGCTGCCGATCGTGGTGTTGATGATGCCGTTGCCGGTACCGATCGCCTTCACACCATCGACGGCGTTGGTCTTGGCGGTGATGTTCGTGAAGGTCCCGGTCACGGTCGAGAACCCATTGGCCCCCAACAGCACACCATGCAGGTCGTTGTTGCTGTAGGTGTCACCGACACTGGTCATGGTGATCAGCGACGTGTCATAACCCTGGACGTCGAGACCCGAACCGCCGTTTCCGGTCGAGGTCACATTGCGGTTCGTCAGGTTCAGGACCGAGGCCCCGGTGCTGGCGATCTTGATGCCTTCGCCGGCCGATCCCGAGACATTGACGTCAACAATCCGTCCCGATCCGCTGGCATTGTCGATCTGGATTCCCGCCAGGCCCGAGTCGGTGATGTTCAGGTTGTTGAGATGGAAATCCTCGACGTTGTTGCCGTAGATCGCCCGACCACCCGCTCCCGGGATGTTGAAGCCCGAGACCTCGTTGTGGTTCGCCAGGATGACGGCATCACCGGTGAGATTCGTGATTGAGGGGAACCCGCCCGGAGTGTAACCGGGCAGCAGGAAGGTTCCCTGAGTCGAGGTGAAGGTGTGCTGCATGCCATCCCCCAGCAGCCGCTGATAGTCATTCAGCGTGATGCCGCCGGTCATGTTCTGCGTGGTTCCATTGCCACGATCGACCATGATGATGTCAACATTGGCGCCCGTGGTGGCGGGGAGGGAATTCAGCGGGTTCTCCCAGCTGCCATCGCCGCCGGCAGCCGCCGTGTTGTTCACGTGGACAACCTCGATGGGCGTTCCCACCGCACCACCCGAACCTCCAGTCCCGCCTGCCCGCAGGGCCTTCACGAAGTCGGCGACCTCGTGTGTCAGCACCATGTTGCGGTAGTTGCGTTCCATCTGCTGGTAGAGACGGTTGGTCTGCGGAATCCGCTGGAACCAGCGGGCATCTTCGCCGGTACCGAAGTACCAGGTCAGAGCCATCGTCAGGTTGCTGTCGAAGAAGGTGTCGTTGCTGTAGCCGACGTTGACCAGGAAGTTCTGGGTCACCAGGGCTTCCACGCGGGCCTTCACACCATAGCCCGCCCCGAGGTAGTCATCGCCCTGCAGGTAGTAACCGCCCGCATACGCCCGGAAACCGGCATCCGAGAATCCGGGGATGACCGCTCCGCCGACTTCGAAGTCACCGCCGCCAAACTGGGTCTGGTACAGGGTGTTCCGCCCCAGCCCAATGTTGTTCCCCACGAAGAACACGCTGCCCGTCAGGTTCTGGCGGAGAACGTTGGTTCCCTGGTTGAAGGGGATGTAGGCATTCGCCCGGAAGTCCCAGACATTCCCCAGCGACTCGAAGCTGAGCCCCCACTGGTCGTAGTCGAAGTCGCCGGTCGAGTCATGATCCCACCAGCCGCCAAACCCCAGGATCCGCTCGGTCTCGGGGTTCAGGAACCGGAGGCCCGCCCCGACACTCCCGGCGAAGTGGGCGCTGTCGTAGGTCACCATCCCGCGGGGGTTCACGAAGAACAGTGACTGGTCTTCTTCGAGCATGAAGGGCTGGAAGATACCGAAGGTCTGGTAGCCACTGCTGTAGCCGACCCCGTCACCGATGTCGGACCGCAACTGGTAATTGCGGTTTCCGAATCGGTCGAAGCCGTAGGATCCGTCGCCCACCGCAGCCCGCCCGGGAGCATCCTGGGCAACGGCTGAGCCAGCCAGCAATCCGGCGGCCATGAAGGCGAGGCAAGGCGCGGAGCGCGCCTTTTTCATGAGTTGCTCCAGCCGGTAGCGAAGGGGAGAAATCATGGCAACTGGGGGTGGGAAAGCGGGGGCAGGAAGGGATCGCCCAGCCAGAATGGCCGCGGCGGTTTTTGACACTTGTCCCTCTTTTTCGTCTGGTGACGGTGCTGACGGTGAGTCAATCTGTAACGATTTTTCGGTTTTTGCCCCCAGTATCGGTTGTGCCGGAATTGCTGCCAACCCCACCAAACACCACCAATAGTTCCCCCACAAGACGCCAACCACAATCCATGGGAAAAAAGGCACATCCGCAGAGCGATCGCACGCTCTCCAGCCGGGATTCAACGGTCGCGGGTGAGAAGAGTCCCGGGCAGGGCGAGGGTCCATGCGGGGGAATCTGGGCAATCTGTCGTCCCGGGACGACGGCCTGGCGCGATCCTGGTTCTGGGTCCGATCGATCCGCCAACTGGGAAGGGAGAGCGACGGTGCCGGCCCGGGGATCAGGACCCCGGGATCGGCAGCGGGCGCAGTTTGACGTTTCTCCCCCTCACCGGTATCATCTGCGTTTCCACTCTGAGCGGTTCCGACCATTTGGCCGGGGATTGGTCCCCGGTCACGCAGCCGCAGTGGCCCTGATTTCACCCTGCGACAGTGTTATGGGTTCGATTGAACGCACCCGCGAGATTCGTCGGCGACGCAGCCGGCGGGCCAAGCTGAAGAAACTCCGCGCGAAGTTCGCCAAGGCGACCAACGAAGCCGACAAGGCCGCTCTGCTGGCCAAGGCCCAGCGGGTCAGCCCCCTGTTGACGACGCTTGAAACCGAGTCGTAACAACTCGTATTTACCCTTCGGGAACGACTTGTTAGATTCCGCCGCTCACGCGTGGAATCCCCACCTTTGAAGTCTGTTCCCCCCTCTTCCGTTCTCCCTGACGTCCTTCCGTCGGTTCTCATTCGAGCCAACCTGCGGGATGCCGGCATTGTGCGGTCACAGGAAGTGTCTGCGCCCTGCCGGTGGAGGTCATGGTCGATCCCGTCCGCGTTTGAAGGGAGTCTCTCGTGCGGAACGCTGCTCATTTCGTCCGTTGCGTCCTGTCCGCCTCGGTGGTGCTGGGCTGCCTTCTCTCCGGGCTCGCCTGGGGGGCCAAGATCGAATCTGATCCTGGGAGGGTCTACCACCTTCGGAAAAAGCATGGGCCCTGGATGATCAAGGTCGCCAGCTTCTCGGGCGAAACGGACGAACAGAGGCAAAATTCGATCGACGCCGCCAACCAACTGGTGGCCCTGCTCCGGGGCAAGAACATCCCCGCCTATATCTATCAGCAGGATGAGCAGATCGAAGACATCGAGGTGCTCGACAAAAAGCAGCGCCGTCAGGTGCGGCATTACACCGCCCAGCATGGCGAAATTGCCGTTCTCGCCGGCAACTATCCCAGCATCGAAGACAAGACGGGTCAGGCGACCCTCAAGTACATCAAGAAGATGAGCCCCAAGGTGGAGGTCACCCACCACGGCAAGAAGGAAGCCGTCCCGCTCAACTTCAAGAAAGCCTTCATGGCCCCGAATCCGCTGATTCCCAGCGACGAACTCAAGCAGCGGACCAAAGACCCTCTGCTGGTCACCCTCAACAGCGGCCGCCGCAATTCGCTGCTCGAGAACAAGGGGAAGTACACCCTCGTCGTCTGCTCGTTCTACGGCCTCTCGTCGGTCGAACCCTCGAAGTTCGACGAGTTCGACAAGACTCTCGCGGACCGCAAAAACCTCTCTCTCGACACCGCTGGCGAGAGTGCCGACGAACTGGCGACCGTCCTCCGCAACCAGTACAAGCTGGAAGCCTACGTCTACCACGAACGTTTCCGCTCGGTCGTGACTTGCGGGTCGTTTGCGACCCCCAACGACCCGGCTCTCCTGAAACTGGCCAACGATCTCCGCTGCAAAGAGAAGGAAGACCCCCGGACCAAGCAGAAGGTGCTGGTCGGTGAGGCGTTCTACCTCCTGGGCAAGGATGGCAAGACCCCGGTCAAGTCGTGGACGGCCGACCCTGTCCCGGAAGTGATGGAAGTGCCCCACTGGTAATCGGGCTGATCCTCACCAGCCCGGTTCGTGGTTGACAAATGCCGGTACGCCGACGAGCATCCCGGCATGTCAGCCTCCCTCGAACTCGTTCTGAGCAGCCGCAACCGAAAGAAATCCCGGGAAATCGCCGAGCTGCTGGCGCCCTGGAAAATCGCCGTCGAATCGATTGCCGACTTCCCCGAAGTCGGCGAAATCGATGAGGACGGCGATACGTTTTTGGCGAATGCCACCAAGAAGGCGGCCCTTCCCGCCCGTCAACTCGGCCGGTGGGTCATCGGCGAAGACAGCGGACTGATGGTCGATGCCCTGGGCGGGGCCCCGGGAGTCTGGTCGGCCCGCTTCAGCGGTCCCGGCGCAACCGATGAGTCGAACAACGCCCGGTTGCTGGAGGAGCTGCGCGCGGTCCCCCCCGAGAAACGAACTGCCGCCTACGCCTGCACCGTGGTGCTGTCAGATCCCACGGGGACGATCCGCGCCTCCGCCGTCGGCTATTGCCGGGGAGTGATCATCGGAGAAGCCCGGGGGACGAATGGCTTCGGCTATGACCCGTATTTCCTGGTCCGGGAGTACGGCCGGACCTTCGGCGAACTCTCCACCCTCGTCAAGCACCAGATCAGCCATCGCGCCCGGGCCTTCACCCAGTTCATCCCGCAACTGGTCACCCTGCGCGACCAGCAGGGCTGACTTGGGTGCGGCGGGAATGTGTGAACCGGGCCGAATCTGGCATGGCGACCTCACCCGAAAGGCCGTTGGTGATTTCGTTTTCGAACGATCTCTTTGCCCATCGAGCGGCTGGCAGGCACGTGCGATCACATTGACCACGACTGGGATTGGGACGCACCGGTCGCGCGATGGCATCATCGGGGTGCTCTCAGTCGGAATCTCAATGAGAAGGACCAGCCCCCGCTCCTCAGAGAACCGGGGTGGCTCGAAGGAACGCTGATGACGTCGCAAGCCTCGGAGCGATCGTCACATGGAGGGCACAGGCCTGTTCCGGAAGCCGCGATGAGACAAGTGGAATTGGCATCGCCCACAACAACAGTCCTCGTTGGCCGTTCACACGATTCCAGCCCCTGGACAGAACCACGGCTGGACTCCTGGTTCACACGGGGCAATCCCCGCGTCTCGGCCAGAACAAGAGTGTGCCATTCGCCACCTGGCAGACAGGCGACGGTCACCCCACTCCCGTGGTCGCCCCCATCAGGGGAACCTGGCAACGGCCTGTTTCCAGTCGGTCCAGCAGCGCTTCCACCTGCCTGTGAAGTTGCGGAATGACCTCATCGGGTGTGGCACAGTCCATGTCATCGACATGCCAGTATTCGATGCGGTTGACCCAGAGGGGATGGAACGACTCCATCAAGGGCCGGTGCTCGGCCTCCTTCAGGGCGATCACAAGTTGAGCGTGCCGCAGGTCATCTTCCACGAGTTCGAGCGGGAACCGCGGCGATTCCGGGCTCGGGATCGACAAGCGTTCGAGCCAGCGCAGGGTATTGCGGGAAATCGGACCAGGATTCGCGGGCTCAAGCCAAAGGCCGCGCGACGCGGCCTGATAGGGCAATCCCCGCCGATGGGCATTCCAGTTGAACGACAACTCGGCGAACCGGCTGCGGTAATAGTTGCCCGTGCAGAGAAACAGGATGTTTCCCATGGTTCCATTCCCTGTCAGATCCTCGGTCACACACGCCCCCTCGCTGTGCTCGATCTGCCGGGTCCACCCCACCCGGCCCCACTCCATCAACAGCAGTCAGTCTCCCAGCCAGTCCATCCGTTCGTTCCATCGCCACCGCGTCATTCCGGGTCCGGGGGCAGGGGCAATGGCTTTTGTGTTTTTGCGGCAGACTTCGCCGGCTGCCGGCTTTCACCCCGTTTCCGGGTTCCCTTCTGTTTCCGCGACTCGAGGGTGCGGCCATCGGCCGTCTTGGGGACACTCACCAGCGGCTCTTCGGCTCCATCCAGCCGGCCTCCCACTTGGGCGGCGGCCAGCCGCGAACGCCCCCGCTCGATGTACTCGGGGCTGATGTCGAACCCGATCCAACGGCGTCCAAGTTTCTTGGCGACCGTCAGGGTCGTGGCACTTCCCGAGAACGGATCGAGCACCAATTCCCCCTCGTTCGAGCAGGCGCGAACAATTCGCCCCAGCAACTGCTCGGGCATCTGGCATCCATGAAACCCTTCACGCTCCTTGAACGTGCCCGCCACCCGGGGGAAGTACCAGGTGTCCTGCTCGGCCTGGAAGCCCTGGGGCAGATCCTGCGGGCGCAGGATCCAGGTGTCATCGGGAAGGCGCCCCACAGGATTCGCCCGCTGGTCGCCATAGACCAGTTGCCGGGCCGACGGGACCCGGATCGCACTGGTGTTGAAGCAGAATTTTTTCGGGTCCTTCACGAAGTGAAACAGGTGGGCGTGGGAACGGCTGAATTTCAGTTTGCAGTTCACGCCAAACGTGTAGTACCAGATCACCCAACTGCGACAGTGGAACCCCACCTCCTGGGAGAGCAGTTTCAACTCGGCTGCATACTCATCACCAATCGCCAGCCAGAAGGTCCCGTCTGGCTTCAGCACGCGATGGACACCGGCGATCCACTCGCGACACCAGGTCAGGTACTGGTCACTTCCTTTCCGGTCCTCATAGAGGTCGTACTGGTAGCCAATATTGAACGGGGGATCTGCAAAGGCCAAATCCACCAGTCCCGGATCGATTTGCTGCATGCCCTGCACGCAGTCGACGGGATGAATGGCGCAATCCGACAACATCTGTCAGCCTTTGATGAAGAGGAGAAGTTTCCGCGGGGAAACCTCTGTGACTCCTGAAAAAATAACGACTGCAACCGCAAACGAGAATGGATCGGGAAAGAGTCTTGCCGCGAACCCCCGGAAGTCCGGCCGCAGCATCTCCGCAGCCGTCAATGACCACCCAGCTTTCGCAGGTCTCCCGCACGGACGGTCACCCCCTGGGCGTCGAAGTATTCGCACAGGGGAATCCCATGCTTGCGACTGACTCCCCAGGCTTCCCGCAATTCCGAGACCGTCGCCGGCCCCTGGGTCAACCGCGCAACACAGATCTCCCGCGCCCGTTCCAGTGTCTCGGGAAGATAATAAAACCCGTTTCCGAGAGGGACCAGTCGCTCATCTTCCACCAGCACCGTGAGGATGGCCTGCAGGGGTCCGGGAAGCACCTCCAGTGCGGCGGCCAGTTCTTTCTCGGTCGGGGGAGCCAGCCCCCCGTCGGCAATCTTCTGCACGACATTCCGCAACAGGGCCCGCTGGACCCTGGAAAGCTCAACCTGCAGATCGGCTGGTCCGAAATTGCTCCCCACCATGACGACCTGTTCCCGGGTCAGCAACTCCTTCCAGGCCAGTTCCAACAGCGGTGCGGCCGCCAGGTTTTGACAGGCGTTGAGCAGCACGCCTCGGGGCAGCGACCGCCGGGGCTGCCGGGCCACCACAGTGGTGCGAATGCGGCCCAGCATCTGGTCGGCCAGGGCACCTAATCGCTCCCGATGCACCCAGCCCGCGTTTCCGGGGAGTGGCCGCAATTCGCCACTCTCCTTGAAGTCGGCCACCAGCTGCGGAAACTGCTGCGGATCGATCCCCACATTCCAGGCGCTCACCAGGGGATCGAGTTCGATCGTGTCCTGCCGGGACCACCAGTGCGAGAGGCGGACCCTGGGATCGGGGTCATTCCTCCAGCGTCCCTGGTCGTCGAGTTGCGCCAAGCGCACCTGGGGTCCCATCCCCGGGTCGAGAATCACCCCTCCCGCTATGGTTTGGGCGGGTGACAGTCGACGCAGGATGAACCGCTGCCCCCATGCGGCGACCACGGGATGCTGCAACCGCAGTTCGACAAACCCCCGGGTTCCCGGTTCGATGGGGGGACCGCGACGGGCGACCCGCACCGGGACTTCGGCCGTTCCAAGGTGCAGCCGGGCCGAGAGTCGATCGGCCACAGGTTCGGCCGCCGACTCGAGGGTGGTCACTTCCACCAGCATCCGGATCGAGGGCTGCAGGAATCCTGGAGTGGCGACTTCATCACCCCGCTCGATCGCGAGATCCCGCACTCCGGCAAGGTTGATCGCACACCGCCGTCCCACGCCACTCAGCTCGATCGCCGCCCCGTACTCCTGCACGCCGCGAACCCGCACCGGGACCTGTGCCGGAAGCCATTCCAGTGTTTCTCCCGGATGGACTGAACCCGAAAGGACCGAACCGGTCACGACCGTTCCATGCCCGGCGACCGAGAAGACCCGATCGATGGGCATCCGGAACAGCCCACCCGTTGGCCGGGGGGGGAGCGTGCCAGCGACCATGGCCAGTGCCCGTCGCAATTCGGCGAGCCCCTCACCGGTCTTCGACGAGACGGGAATGATGGGGGCACTGTCGAGCGGAGTATCGGCCAGCAGGCGGGCGACATCTTCCCGGGCGAGTTCGACCAGTTCACGATCGACCAGGTCGGTCTTGGTCAGGGCGACCACTCCCCGGGACACTCCCAGCAGGCGCAGGATGTCGAGGTGTTCACGGGTCTGCGGCATGACCCCATCGTCGGCCGCGACCACCAGCAGTGCCAGATCGATCCCCGCCGCCCCGGCAGTCATCTGCCGGATGAACCGCTCATGCCCGGGGACATCCACCACGTGGAACTGCACATCGCCTTCGCGAAAGTGGGCGAATCCCAGCTCGATGGAAATCCCCCGGGCCTGTTCTTCCGGAAGACGATCGGTCTGGATCCCGGTGAGGGCGTGCACAAGGCTGGTCTTGCCGTGATCAATGTGTCCCGCTGTTCCCAGCAAGACGTGGCGCAGCGTCATGTCCGGGGCCAATGCACGTGGCGCAACCGGGTGATGGCCTCCAGGGCCGCCTTGGTCCGCCCCTCGGGATTGATCAGGCCGGCATGGGGATACCGATGGGGCTGGGCATCCGAAAGGTGATTCCAGAAGACCGCCACCACCCCCGGCTTGGCCAACAGCAGCGAAACATGCTCTTCCAGCCATTCCGACTGAGACAATTCCGAAACCGGCTCGCGCCATGACCGGTTCTCCACCTCGCCCGAAAGCGTCAATTGCGCATCGGGACCAGTGGTGGAGGGAAATGCGAGCGTCACCTGCAGGGGAATTCCCAGGGCGCTCCAGGTATCTATGAGTCGGGAGAAGTCGAGCAGGTCGCGCGATGGACTGCCGGTGGGGTGGAACCCGACGGCAATCTCAAGGTTGATGGCCGAGACCGAGATCCCGGCACGCAACAGCGCGTCGGCAAACTGCAGGGGCGAGAGACGGTGCCGTCCCTCGACCTGGTAATCTCCCCAGGGCTGATCGATCCGCAACAGAAACTGGCCGTCTTCATCGACCCGCCGGGCCGCCTCCAGGATCTTCGCGACCAGTGTCAACCGGGCGTCCTCGGGAAGTTCCAGGGCACCACCGGTGTTGGCCCGTGCCGCCAGTTCCCAGATGCGGATTTTGCCGAGATAGCGAGACAGCGCCGTCTCCACAAAGTCGCAGACAAAACTCTGCAAGTTCCAGAGGTCGTGCGACCAGTTCGCCAGCCAGGCGGGAAGGCCTCCGGGTCCCAGGTCGAGCAGCGGCCCCCCCCGAATCAAGAGACGGTGCTGCAACGCCCATTCCACCTGGTGATCGCTGACATCCCAGCGATACTCCCCCTCCCGCGGTTCAATCAGCCGCCATTGCACGGGAATGCCCGCTCCGCTGAACATCGCGGCGAACAATTGCTCCTGCTCGGGGGGCAGCAGCGTGTCGCCGAGGCTGCAACCCAGGACCGTTGGCAATTGCGGATACTGCGCGTGCCGGACCGACAACCGCTGCCGCACATAGGCACGCGTCAACAGGTCGGCGGCCTGGAACGCCTGCTCGAGGGCCTGCTGGGCGAGGGTGCTGGCGGTGGAGAGTTCCGATTGCCGGGCCACCGCCTGCGCCAGCAATCGCTGCGCGCCGCGCTGCAGGGGAGCCACCTCGTCGGGAATCTGCATCCCCGACCACTGCCAGAAGGCCAGTTGATTGCGCAGTTGCACGATCTTGCCGCGGGCCAGTTCCACCACCAGCACATAGGGTTCTTCCCGTTCGGGAAGCGAGGCGGTGCTGACCATGGGCCGGCCAAAACCAGCCACCGGCCACGCCACGTGAAACCGCGCACTGTCAGAGGTGCTTCGCCGACAGGTGACAATCGAGTCGGATCGTTCGACCTTGGTGGTCCAGATGCTCTGGTCGAACCCGCTGAGGAATCCCCGGTACAACTCGGGCCAATCGGCGGTCAACGCCGGCTGGTCGATGGCGAAGCGCATCACGCCCATCGAGACGGGTCCCCATTCCAGGATTGGCAGATCGCGATACACCCAGGGTGAATCGGCGGGGAACAGGTCATGAAGGCAAGCCAGTCAGGGGTCGCACAAACAAGGTCCGAATCCCTGGCTTGATGTCACACATACAGAATCCCGTCTGTACAACCGAATTCTAATGCAGCCGGTTTTTCTGATGCAAGCAGTCCCGGATTTCAGTTTCCTGCTGTTGCAGCGACTCCACGATCGGTCCTGGTGCACGGACTCAGATCCAACACCCCATCCACGACCTGGCACTTGGCGACGGATGACAAAACGCCCCCGCCCGACACCGTTCTGGGCGACGGAGTCGGGCGGGAATGGGCGTTGATGGCAGAGATCAACGCGGAATGTCGACCCGGCTCGCGGATCCGAGGATCGAATTGACCGGATGACCGGTCCGCGGAAGGCCGGGGGGGAGGATGCGGAACTTAACGCGACATTGACTCTCGTGTCTCTTCAGGCAGCATGGTCAGCTGGGGTTGAAATTCGGCCGGACTCTCGGAGTACTGTGGTCGTCGCCGGGGAACCGGTGCAGACCGGGGCCCACTCGTTCCCTTCGGTCGTGGTTCCCCCCGCGCCCCCTCCTCCTGGGGCTCGCGGATCCGGGCACGGCCGGCAGGAATGGCACTCGGAAATTCCTCAGGCCCCAACGGGTCATTTTCCAGCATCGCACGGGAGGGCGTGGCCTCCCCGGAATTTTCCAGGTCGTCCCCGGTGCGGGACGGGGTGGACCGGGTTGGATTGGAACGGGACGATGGTCGAGTCGACGCCGGGGCGACGGCCATTTCCCGGGCGGGGCGGGATGGGGGGAGTTCCCGTGCCGCGACCTCTCCACCCCGCTCACGGCGACGCGAGGGCTGGAGGTAGGGGTCATGTTCTTCGAGGTCGGCTGAATCTTCGGAACCAAGTGTGGCCCCCTGCGAACGACGCTGCGGGACAGGTGCCCCCAGGGGGGCTTTCCCGGCCACATCGCGCGACTGCGGCCGGGCCACTCCCTTCCCCGTCCGATCCGTCGCAGCAGGTGTCTCTTCAGCCTCCGGCTCCTGCCCACGCAGCACCACCGGCTCCTGCGGATTGCCCGGGCCGTCACCACGCAGGGTGCCGTCGGCAATCAACAGTCCCGGTTCACGGCTCAATTCGGGACTCCCTGCCATCACCCACTTCTGCCAGTGCTGCTCGAGCCCATCAATATTCTTGTGCGGGTAGTGCCGGGCAATCGCCTGATCCCAATTCGTGCGGTGGGCATCTTCCAGGAAGGCCAGGTAGCGCTGCTTGCCCCCCTCCTGCACCAGCAACTGGGCCAGCGAATACCCCTGGGCATACAGCACCCGCAGGGCTCCCTGGTCAGTGGGGTATTCCTTCATGGCCAGCAACTGCCTCAGGGGAATCCGCCGTCGGGTGTTGATGGTCTCGTTGACCGTCAGGGTCTGGATCCGGCGCTCGGATTCAATCTCGACGAGGGTCGCAGCCCCTTCGTCAGCCCAGCGGGGCAGCGGTCTCCGAAAATAGCACGCAAAAATCGTGTGGCTGACCTCATGGGGAATCACCGAGTCGAGAATCCGCTCGAGCGAACCCTGAACCTCCATGTTCCAGTCGCACACTTCCGCCTGACGGTTCGCAACGGGATGGAAGTTGAACGTCGTCGCTCCCCCGGCACCAATCTGCCCCACTCTCACCTTGATGGGGCAGCGGGCCGACCACCGCGGCAATTCCTTCCCCAGCCATTCGAGGGCAATCTGGCGGCGGAACTGCTCAGCGGCTTCTCCCACCTTCCGGGCGACTTCCGGAGTCGGTGCCGACACCTGGAAATTCGTCGTCTTGAACTCGGCCCCCGGGGCAGCGGCAAGGCTCAGCCCCAGCCAAATCGACAGACTCAACGCCAGCGGCAGCGTGCGCGAGAACATACGCCTGGACCATCCCTGATGAGGCAACTGCAACCGTCGCGACATCCTGTGCGACACTTCCCCGCAGAGCAAACCCCGGGCCAGCCTGAGTGTCACCTGGGGAACATTCTGAAAAAGAATCGTAACCCCATACACAAAAAACACTTAGAACAGACACAGTCCTGCCCGGCACCGTGCCGTTCCGGGGCTGTCGGGGAAACCCTTGTAATCCTTACAACCCTCTCGGACGCGACCGTGCCAGACTTTCATCAACGCAGATTGATGGGATCCACATCCACCGCCAATTCCACGTCGGCCGGGAGTTTGCAGTTCGCCCCGTGTTGCCGCCACAAGGTCTGCAAGGTCGCCAGTTGTGGGGAGGCCAACTGGAGGTGATATCGGAAGAGGTTTTTCAGGCGGGTCACCGGGGCGGGAGCGGGACCGAGGATCCGGGCGGGAAGTCCCCCGGCATCAATCGCCCCCCGCAGGGTATTCCCCAGCATCTGGGCCGCCTCGTTGACCTGAACCTCATCGGGCCCCCGCAGGATGATGCGGATCAGGCTCTCAAAAGGGGGGTACCCCATCTGCCGCCGCAGCCGCAATTCCCGCTGGACAAAACCGAGATAGTCGTGTTTCGCCGCGAACTGGATCGGTGGTTCCTGCGGGCAGGCGGTCTGGACCAGCACCCGGCCACCAAGTTCGCCACGTCCTGTTCGACCGGCCACCTGGGCGATCAACTGAAAGGTCCGTTCGCCCGATCGCAGATCGGGTTGATGCAGCACGGTGTCGGCATCAATGACTCCCACCAGTGTGACATTGGGAAAGTCGAGTCCCTTGGAGATCATCTGGGTCCCCAGGAGGATGCGCGTCTGGCCGGTGCGAAACCCTTCCAGGGCGGTGTCGTGGCTTCCCGGTTTGCGCATCGAGTCGCTGTCCATCCGCACGCATGTGATGCCGGGAAACTTCGCCCGCACTTCACTCTCCAACCGCTGGGTCCCGGTCCCGAGGTAGCGCACTCCCGGCTTGCCGCAGGCCGGGCAGTGTTTCGGAGGCTCTGTGGTGTACTCACACGAGTGACACCGGGCCTCATTCTGCTCGCGGTGCCAGGTGAGCGACACATCGCAGTTGGGGCACTTCACCGGGGCACCGCACGCCTGGCACCACAGCACGGGACAAAAGCCCCGCAGGTTGAGGAACAGGATGACCTGCCCACCGGCCGCCAGGGCCTGCTGCATCGCATTCCGCAATGCCCGTCCAATGGCCGCCCCACTGCGAAACTGGGGATCTTCGCGAGTATCGACGAGGTGCACGGGAGGCATTCGCAATCCCGCCGCCCGGCGCTGCAGCGAGAGCAGTTCGAATTCTCCCTGCTGGGCCCGCTGCCAGGCTTCGAGTGTCGGCGTCGCCGAACCGAGAATCAGGGGGACTTTCTCGCGCCGGGCCCGTTCGAGTGCCACTTCCCGGGCGTGATACCGGGGGACCGTGTCCTGCTTGAACGAATGCTCGTGCTCTTCGTCAATCACGATCAGGCCCAGGTGCGGAGTCGGGGCAAACACCGCGCTGCGGGCCCCCACCACCACCTGCACCCGACCCGAGGCGATCTGCTGCCAGTGTCGATGCCGCTCGGCATCAGACTGGTGACTGTGCAGAACGGCGACCGAATCGAACCGGCTGCGGAACCGGCGGATCGTCTGGGGTGTGAGGCTGATCTCGGGAACCAGCACAATCGCCTGTCGACCGTATTCGACCACTTCGCGAATCGCCCGGATGTACACCTCGGTCTTTCCGGAGCCGGTCACGCCATGCAGCAGGAACGACCGAAATTCCCCGGCACGCAGTGCCTTCAAGATCGGATGCAGCACCTGCTGCTGCTCGACGTTGAGCTGCAGGTCGGGAAGGCGTTCGAAGGACTGTTCCTCTTCGGCGGTCCCGGTTTCGACCCGCTCGTGCGTGCTCAGCAGCAACCCCCGCTGCCGAAGGGCATTGATGGGGCCCGTGCCACACTGCGCCAGCCGGGCCAACTGCTCGATTCCCACCGGGCGTCCCTCGCGCTGCAGGGCTGCCATGGCGGCGGCCTGCTTCGGGGGGAGCTCGATCGGTTCCGGACCGGGCCACCGCTCGGGATTGATGCTCACCAGCAATTGCCGGCGGGTTCCCGCCTGGTTCTTGACCCCGGCCGGGACCACCGCCTCAAGCACCTGACCCCAGCCGCACAGGTAACGCTCGGCAATCCACCGGGTCAGCTCCAGCATCTGGGTCGACAGGATCGGAACCTGGTCGATCAGTTCGAGCACAGTCTTGAGTCGGGTGTTGGGGGCCGCCGGTCGCCCCACACCCACGCAATACCCCACAATCGCCTGATCTCCCCGTCCAAACGGGACCCGCATCCGCATCCCCGGCTTCACAAAAGGTTGCAGTCCTTCGGGAATCAGATAGTCAAAGGGGGTCTCGAGCGGGCGGTTGAAAACCAGCTGCGCACAGACCTGGTCCGCCCGATCCACCAATTCCCACGGGGTGGGTTCAGGTTCGGGCTCGAACAGGCGTCGCTGTTTCACGCGCAGATTCCTTCCGGGGCGAGGAGTCGATGGGCTGGAACGACGGTCGGGAACCGTTCACCACCAAGTTCAGTATCGCGAATTCCGGCACCGGCGGAAACCAGACCGCAGGATCGGTGACGACGGCAGGTTCGTGACAAACCGTCCACCGGTTGTACCGGTTGGTCGGAACCTGCACAGGGGGCGGTTGGCGGGGAGCGGGCGCGACTGTTACAACGGATGGATTGTCCGTCTGCTTCTTCCGGCCCTGCTCATGCCTGCTTCCGAAACCGCGTTTCAGCGCTGCCTGAACCCTGCCTGCCGTGAGACCTATTCTGTAGCCGAGGTCCTCACCCGCTGCCCGGCGTGCGGCGATCTGCTCGATGTCGATTACGACTGGTCCCGGGTGAAGGTTCCCGGGTCGCTGCGCGAGTTTGAGGCCCGCTGGAGCCAGCGGCTTGATCCCCTTGCCTACAGCGGTGTGTGGCGGTTTCGCGAGCTGCTTCCCTTCGCTCCCGACAACCAGATCGTCACGATTGGTGAAGGGCAGACGCAACTGCGCAGCTCCGACCACGTCGCCCGTTACTGCGATCTTCCCGAGGGCACGGTGTTGCTGCAGTACGAGGGACTCAATCCCTCGGGCAGCTTCAAGGACAACGGCATGACCGCCGCGTCCACACACGCCCGCATGACCGGTGCCCGACAGGCGGCCTGCGCCTCCACCGGCAACACCAGCGCCTCCCTGGCGATCTACGGCGGAACCACCGGCCTGTTTGGTGTCGTGGTTTTTGTCGGAAGCGGCAAGATCTCGTACGGCAAGCTCTCGCAGGCGCTCGACTACGGAGCCCTGACCATTCAGATCCGGGGCGACTTCGACGATGCCATGCGGCAGGTGCAGGCCGTCTGCAAGGAGGCCCGCATCTACCTCTGCAACAGCCTCAACCCCTTCCGACTCGAAGGGCAGAAGACCATCATTTACCGGATCCTCGAATCGCTCGGTTGGGAAGTTCCCGACTGGATCGTGGTTCCCGGCGGCAACCTCGGGAACTCCAGTTCGTTTGGGAAGGCACTGGCCGAATTGAAACACCTCGGCCTCATCCCGCGGCTGCCCCGACTGGCTGTCATCAATGCGGCCGGGGCCGACACCCTGTACGAGTTGCACGAACGCCGGGGACTGCGGTGGAACAACGGGCAGGTCGACCAGGCCACGATCGACAGCTACTACGCCGAACTCGACGCCAGTGGCCGACGGGCCGAGACCCTGGCCACCGCGATCCAGATCAGTCGCCCGGTCAACCTGAAGAAAGCCCTGCGGGCGCTCGACCTGTGTGATGGCGTGGTGCGCCGGGTCAGCGACCAGGAAATTCTGGATGCCAAGGCCCAGATCGGTGCCGGCGGCTTCGGCTGCGAACCAGCAAGTGCCGCGAGTGTCGCCGGTGTCCGCCTGCTGCGACGCGAGGGAGTCATTGCCCCGGGCGAGCGCGTGGTCTGCATCCTGACCGCCCACCAGCTGAAAGATCCCACCGCCACCGTGGCCTACCACACCGGTGACCCGGCCTCACGCGATGAACTGCTGCGTCACGGCGTCGAGCGGGCCCCATTCGCGAACAGGCCCGTGGCTGTCCCCAATGAACTCGACCAGATCCTGCGGGCAATCGAGGCGGCGGCGGTTCCCGCGTGAGCCCCGACGACTGAGACGGTCCCCTCGGGTCACCGCGTCCCCACATCACTTTCCCTGATGTCATGTCGAACCTGTCACGACGCGCCTGGCTGGGATGCCTGCAATTCGTCGCGGGGTTGCTGCTGTTGATCCAGTTGCCCGCCTGGTCGACCGACTACTGGCGGGGCTGGTTTTATTGGTTCGAGGTGTCCCTGTGTGTGATCGCCATCACGGCGATTTTTCTGCACCGCTCCCCCGCGCTGATCGAACGCCGCCTGGCAGTCGGCGCTCAGGCCGAAATTCGCACACGCCAGCAACGCATCCAGCGAATCAATGGCTGGCTCTGTCTGGCACTGGTGCTGATCCCCGGGTGGGATCATCGATTCGGCTGGTCCCCCCTCGTGCCAGAGACGCTCCGGTGGGGGCTGTTGTTGGTTCTTGCCGGTTTCGCCCTCGTGGCGTTCGTCTTTCAGGCCAACAGTCACGCCGCGGCGACCGTGCGAATCGATGCCGGGCAACCGTTGATCGACACCGGCCCCTATGCCTGGGTCCGCCACCCGATGTACTCCGGTGCCGTGCTGCTCTTCTGGGGCACCCCCCTCATGCTGGGCTCGGGAGTGGGACTCGTTCCCGCAGCCCTGCTGACCGTCGGCCTGGGAGCCCGCCTGCTCGATGAAGAATCGTCCCTGCGCGAGGAACTTCCCGGGTATTCCCAGTACTGCCAACGCGTCACCTCCCGGCTGATTCCTGGAGTGTGGTAACGGTGGGCGGGTGGTCCAGGGGAGTGTGCTCACCGGGAACTTCAGTTCGGCCGGGACCCGTGTTCGCCAGCCTGTGTCACGCGGCCGCGTTCCTTCGCAACGGGCTTTGACCGACTTCACGGCTGTCAAACGACGGCACTGTCACGGGAACGCTGGGGTCATTCGTCCCGGGCGGCCGTCTGCAGTGCTTCGGGCAGTCGCTGGGATGGCAGATGGAACCGGCGTGCCGCCGGTTGGCCCAGGTTCAATCCCAGCCGGGCAGCACTGACCAACTCGGGATCGACCGGGGACACCTTCGGTGCCGGTCCCTCTTCGGCCGTCGTCTCCGGTTCGGAAACGGGCTCTTTCCGGACGGTCACTTCCCGGGTCGGAGGGGACGCCGGACGCGACGGACGATTGGGCCCCAGCATCGCCCGGCCAACCGCAGCCAGGTGACGCGGGGTGAGCCCGGACCAAGTCGCTGCCAGTGGTTCGGCCAGGGGTTCACCCAGTGGCTCGGCACGGGTGACAGCGGCATCCCCGCGCAAGTCCTCACGGGCCGACAGAGTCGCAGCCACACGCGGCTTCCCGGGTGCCGTCTCGACCGCATGGGCGTGGACAATCTCACGGTCGGTCTCGTCGGCATCAACCGTATTGAGGGCCTGTTGCAGTGCCGGTCGTTCCACAACGCGTGCCGTTACCACGGCTGGCGACTCTTCGTCCTCCAGCGGGCGTGGTTCCGCCTCGGTGTCATCCGAAAGGAGATCGGCCGGTTGATCGTCCAGCACCGGCACCTCGGTCTCCATTGATGCTGCTCGAGCCAGCGCACGGGGTGACGGGGGATCGGGTTCGGCATCGAGATCGGCGAGGACCGTCGCCGTCTCGTCGTCGTCACCCCGGCGTCGCGACCTGGACTTGGGAGACGGGGCTCCGAGCCGGGCCACCGTCCGTTCGTCTTCGGTCCGTGGCGAACGATCCTGCAATTCGAGGCGAACCTGGGCCAACACCGCCTGGGCCTGGGCTTCGGTTCCACCCCGGCGGAAGAATTCGAGCGCCTGCGCCTCTTCACCCCGGTGCGCGGCAAGCCAGCCGAGGTTGTACAGGGCGGTTGCATGATTCGGATCGAGCTCGAGTGCCCTCTGCAGTTCGCGCTGCGCTTCGCCGTCTCGGTGCTGCAGGAAATACGACCAACCCAGGCTGGTGTGCAGGTGGGGATTGTCGGGCTCACGATCGAGGGCGGCCCGGTAGTGCTTCTCGGCCGAGGTGAAGTCCTGATCCATGTCGGCCGCAACGGCCAGGTGATGGTGGGCATCGGCATGCCCGGGATCGAGCAGCAGCAGGCGACGGTAGGCATGCAGGGCCTGCGAATTGTCGCCGGCATGCTTCGCCCGTTCGGCTTCCGCCTCGACCTTCTCAATGCGGGCCACAAGGTCGGCCCGTTGGGGAATGCTTCCCGTCGCCGACCCCGGTTTGGCGCGGGTCGACGCCAGAGGGGCGGTGTGTGAACAGCCCGCCAACAGGCAGGCCCAAAGCACCAGGGCGCAGCACAACACTCGATCCATGAGTGCAGACAACCGCAGCGGAGGGGAAAACACCGGCAGGTTCAGGGGCCGACCCCTCATGGGTCGGATGGTGCCGGAAGAAAGACAGAACGTCGACGCGGGGAGAGAGAGAACGCGAGAGGGGATGGCGATGTACCACGATTCTCCCGCTGCTGTCGAGAGGAATTGCCGAGCAGCCGGTGCGGCGAGGAAGACATCCTCTCCGCTCATGAACACGACCCATCGCCGCTTGAGACTGGAAGATCGGGATGCCTCATCTCACTTCTCTTCACTTCCATTCCTGGCCGCTTTCCCGGGACTTCACTCGACCGGTGTACAACTCCGGTCTTGAGCGATTCGTGGCGTTCGTGGTAAGACCACT
Source organism: Planctomycetaceae bacterium (assembly GCA_003508595.1). GTDB lineage: Bacteria > Planctomycetota > Planctomycetia > Planctomycetales > Planctomycetaceae > UBA10511. The sequence continues at coordinate 49,423 of DNUF01000006.1, read as the reverse complement.
GTCCCTTCCCGCATTCTGCGGTTCGTCCTGCCTGCGGCTCTGACCGCATCCCCCCCTGTCTTCCTGCCTGCCCCATTCCTTCCTGCCTTCCGGGGGCTTCAAATCCATGCGATGGTTTTTCATTGCCTGCGCTGGTCTGCTGCTGTTGGCTGCTCCCGTTGCGGCGGCCCCGCGCCCCAAGTTTCCGTACACCACCACCGTCTTGACCGACGCGGCGGAAGTCCGTTCGGGGCCCGGCAGCAAGTACTACGCCACCAGTCGGCTGAAGCGTGGCCAGGCAGTGGTGGTCCATCGCCATGACCCCGGGGGCTGGCACATGATCGCCCCTCCCCAGGGTAGCTTCAGCTGGATTCCCTCCGACGCTGTCCGCAAGACCGGTCCGCAGTCGGGAGTGGTCCAGGTTCCCCAGGTCGATGTCCGGGTGGGGGGCCGCGATGCGCGGGACCATGACGTCTTCCAATCCCGCCTGCTCGAAGGGGATACCGTGCAGATCCTGGGAGAGCAGAAACTTCCCGGGGATGCCGGTCAGGCCTCGTCTCTCTGGTACCGCATTGTTCCGCCGAAGGGGGAATGGCGGTGGATTTCGGCGCAGGCCCTCGCTCCTGCGGGGACAGGCACTCCCCAGCGGACCATCATCCAGGCCGGAGGATTTGCCGATGACGCCGACGAACCAGCCGGGGAAGTCCACGACGATCCGACGGCGACCGGGGGGGTCAACTCGCCCGACAATCCCGGTTTCACGGGGGGCAGTACGGCAGAGCCCACCGCCCCCACCCGGGTGACCCCCACCTTTCCCGAAGAAGAGTCGGTCGAGCCCGCTCCTCTCAGCGACAGCGACGGGCTGCGACAGGCCGAACGCCCCTACGTCGACCCGGAGCCGCGCATTCCCGCCCGTCCCAAGGGGACCAAATCCCGCAGTGGTACGCCGGCTCCCTCCTTTGAACCAGCCCATGACGAACAATTCGAAAGCCAACTGGTGGCCCTCGAACGTCTCGACGAGCAACTCCGTCTGATGGTGCAGGGGGAACCGCTCAGCTGGGATCTCGACGCCATCGAGCAGGAGTACCGACGCCTGGGCGCGACATTCCAGGATTCTTCACTGACCGGGATGCTCGAGTCCCGCCTGCGCAAGATCCACGGCTACCGTCACACCCAACAGCAACGACTGGCCATCCGGCAGATCATGCTGGACACCGAACGCCGCGATGCCCAGTTGGTGGCCGCTCAACGAATGGGTCTTCCTCCCGGGCCAATCCTGACACCGCG
>DNUF01000006.1:30109-47891 GCA_003508595.1 Planctomycetaceae bacterium | reverse complement strand
TGCGCCCCCGGTCCCGGGCCGGCCGCAGATGGGCAATGCCCCATCAGCAGCTCCCCAGATGGCCCAGCGGAACGAATATGACGGCGCGGGAATCGTTCGCCCGGCAGGTCGACCCGGTGTCCCGCCGTATGCCCTGGTCGCCCCCGACGGACGGGTGCTCGCCTATCTCGCTCCCACCCCGGGTGTGAACCTCAATTCCTGGCAAAACCGGGAAGCGGGAGTGCTGGGCCAGCGGGTCTATGATCCCCGCCTGGGGACCGATGTGATCCGGGTGACCGGCCTCGATTCCGTTCGCCTCGTGCGATAAACGCCACGCTTGCTTGTGACGAACTCCCACCACGCGCGACCGACTTCCGGGGCAGTAGTCACTCTCGGCAAACCTTGAGCGGCCGCTGTCTGCGCGGTTCGTCTTCAAAGCGATCAGACTCGCCCGACGGGCCTGCCGACTGATTCCAAGGGCTTGGGCTGATCGACCCGGCCGGGGTTGGCTCAGAACGGAAGCAGTGCGCGGGCGGCCTTCAGCAGTTCCGGCACCTGCTGGGTCCCGGCGAGGTACGTCCCCACCGAGTAAAAGAGGCAGCAGACGACCAGCAGTGCATTCCGCCACCAGGCGGGTCTCAATTGCGGCGGGAGCAGGGTGTTGTTGACCACCAGCACCTGGGCCGACGAAATCGCCAGGACAAAGTTCGCCACGAAGCCCAGGAACTTGAACAACTGCATGGCCTTGCCGAACAGCAGGGCCGCCCCACCGAAGAGCGTCACGCAGACCAGCACCAGGAAGTAAATGCGGGAAATACCCCCCTTCCAATTGCGGATGCGGGGGCTGGCGGTCCAGAGGATGTCGGTGACATTGCGGACCATGGCATCGGTGTTCCCCAGGTGAGTGGAGAACAGGATCCAGAACCCGTTGATGAGGCCCAGCACCCACAGCCCACTCCACATCTTGGAGGCGAGTTGCTGCGCCTGGTAGGCCCCCGCATTGGGACCATCCATCTGCAGGCTGGGGTCGACGACATAGAGGGCGAGATTGACATTCAGGAACATCCCGAAGAAGCACCCGAGAGCCCAGAGCCAGATCTGGTCAGCCTCCACGTACTTCCACCAGGTGCGCCACCGCGCCAGGTTGGACTCCGTCAGGGGAAACACTTTTCCAACATGCGACGGCCCCTGGTCGTCCCCCGAGAAGGCTCCACCGATCGCCCCGACCTTGCCCCCCATCCCGAAGCCCTTGTCACGCACCCAGTTCGAGATGATGAGATTGCCAATCCCGCCTGAACCCGCGGTCGCCGCCAGGGTCGCCAGCAGCAGCAGGTCGATCTGTCCATCCGCCTCACGGGGCGCGGTGCCAAACTTGAAGAATCCCGCGAACGTCTTCCAGGAATGGTCGAGCGGGATGTACCACAGGTTGACGAAGATCAGGAACAGGAAGATATAGGCGATCATCGCCCATGAGACCCGTTCGAGTGTCCGCTCGATCTTGTCCCCCGAGGCCAGCAGTGCGACCCCCAGCGCCATCACCACATAGGCCAGGAAGATGAGGGTCCCGTCATTCTGTCCCTGCTCGCCGGGCATCTTCGAAAACAACAGGGCGAAGAGCACCGGTGCACAGCCCCGCGCGAGTGCCGGCACCCCGAGTTGAACAATCGTGATGAACGAATAGGCCCCACCCCAGAACGACGAACCGGGTCGCAGCCGCATGATTCCCGTCAGAATCGGCTCACCGGTATACAGGGTGTAGCGGATCGCCTCGAGATTGAAGAACAGCTGGAGGATGATCGCGGTGGTTGCGATCCAGAAGACGTCCACTCCGTGCTTCACCGCGGTGGCCGGGCCGACCAGCCATTCTCCCCCGCCGATCGAGGCCGCCAGCAGAATGGCTCCCGGTCCGATCACCCGGAAGACATTGCGGGCATTGAAGGGCAATGGTTCGGGCAGGTCATCCTGACCCCATGCGGGAAGCTGGCTCATGAGCGCTGGGCCTTGGGGAGGGGAATCATCAATCAACGGGGCCACCCCTCCCATCAAACCGAGAGTGGATGGACAGCGGAATTTTCGGCTGGCACATCCAGCCGAATCGCAGCCTCGTCCGGCGAGCCGACTTCGTCACACCAGGCATCCGACGGGAAACGGGAGAGGCCGCCCGAGGGCCGCCTCTCCCGATCCACCGCGGGAAGGTGAACTCACTCGGAGCCAGGCAGCCAGAGCTTGCCGGCGGGTGGAGCCGTGCCTTCCGATTCGGGCGTCCACAACTGGCCGGGAACACCGCCACCCGGGAGCTCGATCGGGCCGTCACTCCCATGCCAGGGCCCCTCTTCGATCAGGTTGCGCAGGGCGTTCACCAGATCGACCTTCAGCTCGGGCAGCTTGGGGATGTAGTTGTGCCAGATCCGCAGGGCGATCTGACGGGCCTGCTCCTGGTCTTCCAGCAGACGGCACTGGGTCAGCAGGCGCAGTTCCCACATCACCTGCTGCTGCATCGGGGCCCGACGCTGGCGGGCCTCCGACAAGATCGTCTGTACCAGCTCGCGGGCCTCTTCATGCAACCGCTGGGCATGCAGCAACTCGGCCAGCATGTGACCGGCGGTCTGCTGCAGGCGTCCCTCGGCATCGATCGACGTCCGCCCGCGGATCTCCGTCAGGCAGTCGATCATCTGCGGCAGCGCCGAGGTCTCGGCAATCAGACTCGCCCGCAGCAGGGTGTCGTCGCTGAGCGAGGGATAGTCCAGCCGGCGCAGGGCCAGCGGATTGAGGGCCGACAGTTCGCCCAGCGTGGGGGCAATCCGCGGAGTCGGGGGCAACTGCAGTTCTTTCCGCAGTGCCTCGACGTCCAGGCGGTGCACGACCTGCAGCAGCGTGGCCTGTGCCAGGATCACCGCCGCCCGCAGGGGAACGGCCAGTTCGGCCACTCCCGCCGCCTGTCGGGGAGTCTTCCCCTGCAGCAGAGTCTGGGGCGTGTCACGCCACAGGTCCAGTTGCCGGACAACGCAGTCTCGCCGCAACCGGATGCTGTCGGCCGCCGACTTGGTCAGACGGTACGAGTTCTCGACCAGTACCGCCTGCTCGGGAAAGATCACCTCTCCGACCATCGATTCATCGGCAAACGAGAGTTCGCCACCCGCGGCTTCCGACAGGAAGCTGCGCAGCGCGGTGTCGTCGACCCGACTGTTGGTCATCAGCATTCCCGCGGGGCCCCCCTGCTCGGCCGGCCGGTTGTAGACCACCAGGGTTCCCAGCATCTTGACCAGGCGGTCTTCACCCGCCGCCGGAGCCGCTTCGGCCAGCAGCGTATAGGTGACCCTCGAAGGATCATGCGGCTCATGCATCGCCGGGCTGTCATGATCGTGATCATGGGGGGCATCCACCAGCACGACCCGGGGATTGTCGGCCAGCTTCTCCATCAGCCGTCCCAGCGAGGCACACTGCGCGCGCCGCTGCATCATTTCACAGCCGACTTCCGCCGGGGGGGGATCCATCAACCGGGACAGGACGAGAGTCTCGGCGGCCGATTCGGGATCGGGATCATTCGCCGCCGAGGCGGTCAGAGCCTTCACGGCGAGGGGCTCTTCCGCCGCCCAGGCATGGCACAAGCCAATGTTCCACCAGATCGCCGGATCATTGCGACGCTCGCGGGCAATCGGGAGAAACGCCTTGGCGGCATCGCTGTAGACCCCCTGCCGAACCAACTTGATGGCGGCGTCAAACTGCGCCTGCAGCGGTCCCAGATCGGGAACCACGCGCAGCGGGTATTCGACCCGCAGGGGATACAGCACCGACGAATCGCGGGTGATCCCGGTCACGACCTGCAGGGCGACCCGGCGGTCCTCAGGCGGGGCAAACTCCAGGCCCCGCAGCGTGTATTGCAGCCCGGCCAGCGGGTGATTGTCGTTCGAGAGCTGATCTCCCAGGGCGAAGAGCGCATTGGCCCCCCAGGGAGAGATCGACTGTTCCGTCTTTTGCAGGAAGCGGTTGAACTTCTTCTGGCATGCAGGCCAGCCCCGCTCTCGGAGCTCGATCAGGGCATCGAGCGCCGCGACCGAGGGATGCTCGGGAGAGTCCTTCTGCATCTCCTGGACCAGCTCGGAAATCCGCTGGTTGAAGGAGGTGGTGTCCTGCGTGTCGGGAGGGAGCCGCATCAGGTTGCCAATCAACGCCAACCGCAGTCCCGTCCGGGACGACCGGTCGCTGATCCCCTTCTTCAGCACCCCTTCGAGATAGGCAACCGCCTTCTCAAACTGCTCGCGCTCTTCATATTCGTCCACGCGCGCCAGCTCATTCAGAACCGGCAGGCAGCAGAACTTCATTTTCTTGCCGCTTCCGCACGGGCAGAGACGGTAGACTTCTTGGTCACTCATCAGGGGTTCCCACAAATCGGTCGGTCAACGACGGAAAAAGGCAGGTTAGCAAAACAGGGGGCCAATGTGGACCGATCGGGCCCCCCTGATGAGAGCGAAGTCGGACCGGGCTCGATCCCCGGTCGCCCCGGTCGCCGCCTGCCACAACCCGTTTCTCAACGAGCGGTTGGATTTCAGACACCCAGGTCGCGTTGCAGGCGGTCGACCACATCGGCAACCTCCCCCAGCTGGCGCCGCAGATCCTCCAGCTGCTGGCGCAACTCCGCCTGCCCTCGCCGCAACTCGTCCAGGGCCGCTTCCGAAACCATCCCCGTCCCCCCCGTGGACACCCCCCCCGGCACCGGCGGACGCGCCGCCGCCATCGGGGCCGGCCCGCCGGGTGTACCTCCCGCCGTCGCCACCGCAGGTCGGGGGGCCAGGGCGGGCGCTGCCTCATCGGGCTCCCCTTCTCGATAGGCCAGTGCCTGCCCCTCCTGGGGCAGATAGAGGTTGTGATCAACCTCGACCCCCCGTCGATCGAGTGGGCCGTCGGCCTGGATCAGTTTTTGCGACAGCAAGCCCTGCAGCTCGGTGCGCAGCTGCTCCTGTGTCTCGAGCGAGCCCTTGGGGGTCATGCGGCTGGCCCGGGTCCGCAGTTCCCCCACCGCCTGCCGGCCACGCAGCAACAGTTCGGCCAGGATCCCCACCTGTGGCTCCGACAGCGTGAACCGCCGGCGGACGTAATGCCGGTATTTCTCGGTCCGGGCCCCGTCGGTATGCACCGACGCCACCAATCCGAGGTCGATCAATTCGTTGATCGTGTCTTCGATGTCGGAATCATCGAAGTTCGTCAGGGGAGCCCGGTTCGATTTCTGGTTGCAGCCCGAGATCAGCGAGTTGATCGTCAGGGGATACGAATCGGGAACCGTCAGTGCCTTTTCGATGAGGGTCCCCAAGACCCGCCGCTGCTTCTTCGACAGTGCGGTGATGGGGGGCAACTGGGAATCGAGACCAGGATCATTCATCTGAACACCTTCCGTGAAAGGCAACCGTCGTGCAGGAACGGGGTTGTGAGTCAAAACCGGGCACGCTACGCCTCGCTGCGGCCACTCGTCCCAATCATCTGGTTCACAGCCGACGAGGTGCCAAACGCAAACAGGCAATCCCCCGCCTCGATCATCGCGTTCCCGGGAGGGGGCATCAATCGCTCGCCGTTCCGCCGCCGGATTCCCACCACGATCACCCCGAGATCGCGCAGGTCGGTCTCGGCCAGCCGCTTGCCGACATACCGGCTCTCATCGTTGATCTGCACATCGGCCAGTTCCAGTTCCTGCCCCTGCTGATCACCAATCTCCAGGAAGTCTTCAATGTTGGGATTGAGCATGAAGCGGGCCATCTTCACCGCACCGGTGCTGTACGGGCTGACAACGCGATTCGCCCCCGCCCGCTTCATCTTGGTCGCCGCCGCCTCGTCGCTCGCCCGGGCGATGATCTCCAGGCGACCCGACAACAATCGGGCCGAGAGGACGACGTACACATTGTCGGCATCGGTGGGCAGCACGGTTGCCAGTGCCTTGGCCCGATCAATCCCCGCCTGGCGCAGGATCGCGTCATCGGTGGCATCCCCCACGACGTGCAGCCAGGCGGGGTCCCCCTCGGTATCAAACAGTCCCGCCTCCCGGTCGATGATGACAAACGGCTTTCCGCGCTCAGCCAGGTGCCGGCAGATGGTGATTCCCATCCGGCCCAGTCCGCACACGATGTAGTGCCCGCTGAGCCCCTCGATCAGGTGCCGCATGCGCTTGTTCTCCAAGAGCCTCTGGATGTCACTGCTGAACAGGAATTGCCCGAAGGTAAACGCCGAAAACGAAACCACTCCCAGCCCGCAGGCCAGGTATCCGATCACAAACAGCCGGCCCGCCGGTCCCAGCGGGACGATTTCCCCATACCCCACCGTGGTCGTGGTGGTGACCGCCATGTAGAGACAGTCGACCCACGCCGAGCCGGGAGAAAACAGCTTGAACCCCAGCGTCCCGAACAGCAGCAGGGCGCAGAGCAGCACCAGCGGGGGAAGCACCCGTCGCCAGAGGATCAACCCACGATGCCCGCTGTTGTTGGAAAGGGGAAACATGGCCGGAAGAGTCTACAGACGCAGCAGCCACTTCGACAAACGGGACACGGGAAGGTCCGGGACGACGAGCGAATCTCCACGGCCGGCATCCGCCAGCACCGCTTCAGCCGCCAGCCAACCCGACCGCACCGCTCCCTCCATCGTGCTGGGCCAGCCGGTCTGCACCCAATCCCCGGCAAGATACAGACCGGGAACCTCCGTCCGTACCCCGGGCCGATACCGATCGGCACCCGGCAACACCGCGATCACCGCCCGATGCTCGGTCACCATCCGGGCCCGCACCAGTCGGGCCTCACGCGCCCCCGGCAACAGCCGCGCCAACTCGCCTGTCACGGTCTCGATCGTTTCCTGGGCGGGACGCGACGCCGCCTGGTGCGACGCACTGATCACCACCTGCCCGTACCAGCCGGGTGCAGCACTCCCGCTCGACGCCGGCCGGCCCTGGATCCGCTCCCGGTTGAACAACCACTGGCTCGTCTGTCCGACAAAGGTCACGTGCCGATCCGGGGTGATCTCGCGGTCATACCACAGGTGCACACTCGAGATCGGTGCGGTCTCGATCTGCCCCGGACCCTCGGGAGCCCCCCACTGCGTGGCCAGGTCGGGGGCCATCTCAGGCACGAGATGCGACGGTACCGCCAGCACCAGCCGCGCCGCCGATTGCGTCGTGCCGTCCCGCAGCGTCACGACCGGCTTCCCCTCGACACTGGCGATCCCCCGCACCCCGGCATTGAGCCGCACGGTCACCCCGTGCTGCTGCAGCCAGCCCTGCAATTCCTCTCCATACAGTCGTTCGAGGGGAACGGTTGGCAACCACACCTCCCAGCCCGCACGGTTCGTGAGGAAGGCATCGACAAACACCTTGCGGGCGTGCGCCGCATCCAGCCGGTCGACCGTCTCCGACAGGGCACTGACGAGCACCACATGCCAGAACAACTCGATCACCTGCGGCGGCTGTCGCTGCCCCGCCAGCCAGCGATCGAAGGGGATACCCTCGAGGTGTTCCGGGCGAGTCCCCGCAAGCAGACGGAGTCCGCGCGACAGGTGCCAGCGGTCACTCCACGAGAGGTATGAGAGGCCGGCGAATGCCGGAGCGAGGTGCAGTGGAGCGGGCAGACTGCTGGCGGCAAACACATGGCGGGTCCCCTGCGGCCCGATGAAGATCAACTCATCTTCCCGGTGGAAGAAGCGATCGATGCCGACAGCCTGGCAGAACCGGGTGAAGTTCGTGCAGCAACCCAGCGACACATGCTGGCAATTGTCGAGCCATTCCCCCGTCTGGGCATCGCGGAACGAACTCGCCCGCCCCCCCAGTCGATTCCGCGATTCCAGCAGTGTGACACGCAGGCCACGCGCCCCCAGCGCGGCGGCACACGCCAGCCCCGCCAGTCCTCCCCCAACGACGAGGACGTCACAGTCGACTGCCGGCCGATTCCCCGTCATCGATCACTCCGCCGCGATGGACTGTCCGCCGCCGGCCTTCCGGCTGGCAACGCCTGTGACCAACCCCGACCCGCCCCCCCACAAACACCCGCCAGACCAGTCGGTCCACACGGGGAAGCGATCACCGGGTCCGGTTTCACAGGTCCCCTGTTCCCACACCGGCGCTGTCCAGGACCTGCCGGACAAGACACGCCGAAGGAGACGTGTGCGCTTCTCTCTCCCAGCACTCGGGAGGAAAAAAAACGCCGGGTCAAGGGACCCGGCGTTGCGAAACACAAACTCACAAGAGCGGGTGATGGGGGTCGAACCCACGACATCAGGCTTGGGAAGCCAGCACTCTACCACTGAGTTACACCCGCACAGAACAGCACAGCCAACCGGGCCCTGGAGCCCGCTCGCTGCAGGATTTGAGATTACCGCTGGGCTGGCAGAGGGTCAAGCATCGACCCCGGGGGATTGGGAAAAACGATGGCCGGAGCCGATTTTCGCCGTCAAACCCGGCACTCTCTCGCGTGCCGTCGGGCCGCCTTGGTCCAGGTCCTTCTCCTCGTGCCGTCAGACCAACCGCCACAGCATGTTCCGAACTCCTTCCAGCCGGACCGGGCGGGAATAATGGTACACCTGCAGCCCCCCGGGAATGTCTGTCGGAACCCGCAGGAGGCACTCGATCCAGTCGGGCCCGTTGAAGGCCGAGAACGCCAGCTGAAATCCCTCGATCAATGACTCGGGGTCCCGGTCGAGGTCGGGCCAGAGAATCGGACCGGTGTCGGTCTGGTAAATGCCGTCCCGTTCGTTCACGTTGACCGTCTTGACGGGATAGGTCAGCTCGACCGCGTACCGGGCGGTTTCCCAGCCAGTCGTGGCCACCAGCGGATGATGACCATACGTCGCCTCGCAGATCGCCATGGGATTCGCCAGCGGTTCTCCCGCCGCCTCGCCGACGTGGATTCGCAACGAATCAAACGCCTCGGCACAATTCCCGGACTGTCGGTCGGGCTGCTGCCGGGAATGGCCATACAACAGCACCCCCTGCTCCTGCCCAAGGTGGGTGTAGGTCTTGATGTTCAGGAACTGGCGGTGCGACACCACCGGGATGAAGTCGGCATTCGGGACGGTCCAGATGTCTCCCGGGACCCCCACCCGCTCGGTCTTGCAGTTCGCCCCCAGGACAAATCGCCAGACCTGTTCCGTCTGCTTCTCCCGGATGTCGCAGACGCAGTCGAGCTGGATCCGCGCGCTGTTGAGGGTGTAGGGAGGGGGATGCGACACCGTCTGCGGCGGTTTTTTCAGCGTGTCGATGCGGAAGGTCAGGAACGAGCGGGAAAAATCGATCGTTGTCATGCCGGGTGTCCGGATGAAACAGGAAAGAGACGTCTCACCAGCCGTCGGGCAAGACCGGCACGAGGGTAACACATCGATCGGCCGCCTGGCATCGGGATCGCCCCCGCCAACTCCGGGAATCCACCGCCATCGAATCGGCAGTACCGCTGGGGCCGGCCCTGTCTCGCGCGCTCTCTCAATGCCGCCAGAAGCCCAGCAGCACTTCAATAAGGATCAGAACCACCACCACGATTTCGAGAAATTCGCCCCGATGGAGGGCGGCCTGATCCGACACGACCTGGTAGATCCCCTCCAGCACATCGATCGCCCGGCGGATGTTCCGTCCCCACTCCTCCAGGTGAAACCGGAGGGACAACTGCTGATACACCCGGGCGACGTAGGGATCCCCCACCAGCATCAGGGCACTGCTGGTCCGTTCGAACAGCTCGTTGACTTCGGCCTTGAGTTCTCCCAGGTCGCGCAGGGGACGCCAGTGACTCCGCCAGATCGGCAACCGACGATTCGCCAACTCGCGGATCATTCCCGCCGCCCGCTTCAGCCGCGAGTCGAGACGGTCGTCCAGCCAGCGAAACTCCAGCAACTGCAGGTTGGCAAAGGCGATGGTCTCCAGCACCTCGCCGCAATCGGTGTCGATCACCACCGCCGCCCCCCAGTCGGTGATCAACAGGTCGTCCGGTGTGTACGACAGGGTCAGTCGCAGGGCGTCGGCCTGCTCCGCGTCCGAGAGGGGCTGGTCTTCCAGCCGCACCAGGCTGGCCAGCCACCCGGGACGGTCCTTCAGCAACTGGGCCGGGGGAGGCAGGTGCGGGCCCGGCAACAGCTGAAACACGAAGTACTCTTCACTCAGGGGGCTCCAGGCGGGACCCTGGATCGCCGGTTGAAGCCGCTCATAAATCGGTTCGAGCAGGTGCCGGGCCCCCTGCACCAGTCCGGCTGGTTCCGCCAGTTCTCCCGCCAGCCGGGTCACCTCGGCCTGGCTCATCGACCAGGGGATCTGCCAGCGCAGGCTCACCACCCCCAGGTCGAAAATCAGCAGATCGGCCACCGCCTGGACCGCCCCCAGTCCCGGCACCTCCACTGGAACCATGGGCAATTCGAGCCGCAAGGGGGGGGCCTGGTAGCCAATCGACGAGGGGGTCCGGGACCGGCGGGGGAGTTCATGCCACTCTCCCGGCACAAGTCCCCGGGCGGCCACGAGGTTGATCTCTTCACCCCAGTCAAACGCGACCAGGACATGCAGTCGACCGGCAACCACCTCCCCCCCGGAGGTCATTCGGTCCCCTTCAGGAACTGCTCGTACACCTGGCTGATCGCCGCTGGGTCGGTCTCTCCATCATGCACAAACAGGCCGTACCGCAACCGGGCCGATTGCCCGGCTGGAAGGTTGTACGGATCGGCCGGCAGAGTGCCATTGGTGTAGGCGCTCTGCCCGAACGGACTGAGGGTGAACAACCCGTAGTCCCGCACGTGGAACCGCGAAGCCCGGAAGTTGCGCGGGTGGTCAAACAGCGTGACCCCCTTCGTCTTTCCCTCCACACTCCCCACGTAATCGACCCACTTCGAGAGTTGGCCCCAGCATTCTTTCTCTCCTTTTTTTCCCTCGGCATTCTGGATGCGCCCCCCCTGCTTGCCGCGCAGCGTGTCGGCCACCCGGATGCCAAACATCCCCTCCTTGGTGTCGCCAAAGGTGACAGGGTTTTTCCCGGCGGTGAACTGCAGGTCGTAGATCATCAGCCGATTGGCGAAGACCGAGACAGTGGCGGTCTCGACCAGTACCGGCTGACCGTCATCCCCCAGCCAGTGATTGGTGATGCGCAGGCGGGCGGGGCTTCCCTCGGCGGCGAGAATCTCGAGCTTGACGTTCTCGATCTTCCCCTTCTCGGCCCAGAACTTGATGCCGTTGACCTCGTCGATCGAGCACCACGCCCCCTTGTGATGAGGATGATCCTCGGGCTTCTCGAGCGGGCGGACGATGCTGATGCCATCCGCGGCCCGCACGGGGAAGAAGTACGGCTTGGGCTGTGACCTGGCGGTCCGCAGCGTGGTGAATTCCTGTCCGTCGATTGTCACGGCGACAGAATCGGTCCCGGGGACCAGCTTGACCACCGGGTCGGCCCAGGCACACGGCCCCAGCAGCAAACCCCCGACCACCGCAGCCACCAGACACCGAATCATCGCACCACCTGGAGAAACGCGGAACACCTTCCGCCTGCCGAAACAGATCGGCGGGATCTCACGCGATTATCCCGGTGAGGTGAGAGGCGAACAAGGGAAGGCTCCCGCACGCAAACTTGCGCCGACTCCCGGGTCCGGCAACCAGTCCTTCCCTCAGTCCGGTCATCCATCCCGTTCGTGCCGGGGAAACGCTGAGGGGGAGTGACTCGGCTGACGTGTTGTCGATCGAAACTGCGGGCCGGGCGTTGACGCAGTGGTTTGCTTGTGGCGGCTGGGATAGACTGCGAGACCGCCGGAAGGCTGCCTGCCCGGCGAACAGGTCACCCCCAACCCAGGATCCTGCCCGGCATGAGCCTCTCGGACGCCCGGTTCAAGTTGCTGCTGTACCTGGGGACGCTCACATTCATCCTCTATCTCGACCGGGTCTGTATTGGCAAGGCGGCGTCGGCCATCGAGCATGACCTCGGGATCAGCGATGGGGCCATGGGTTGGGTCTTCACCGCCTTCACCATCGCGTATGGGTTGTTCGAAATCCCGACGGGAAGCTGGGGGGACCGGTTCGGGTCCCGCCGGATCCTGACACGCATTGTGCTGTGGTGGTCGGCCTTCACCATTCTCACCGGTTGCGTGCCCCGTTTTTCGTGGGGCTTGTCGACCCCCGCGTGGCTGACAGCACTGCTGCCGGGACGCGAGATTGTGCTGGCCATTGACAGCTTTCTGCTGCTGCTGGTGGTGCGGTTTCTCTTCGGTGCGGGCGAGGCGGGGGCCCTGCCCAACGCCGCCCGGGTGGTCTCACGCTGGTATCCCCGCCGCGAGCGGGGCCTGGCCCACGGTGTGATCCTCACCTGCATGCTCGTGGGAGGTGCCGCCAGCCCGATCCTGGCGGGCAACATCATTGCGAGCTGGGGGTGGCGCTGGGCCTTCCTGCTCTTCGGCCTGCTGGGGCTCGTCTGGGCGGCCCTGTTCCATGATTGGTTTCGCGACGATCCTGCCGAGCATCCCGATGTGTCTCCGGCCGAACTGCAGTTGATCCACAGCGATTCTCCCGCAAGGGATGCCAAATCACCCCATCCCCCGGTGCCCTGGTCGTTCGTGGTATCAAGCTCGAATGTCTGGCTGCTGGGAGGGATCATCTCATGTGCCGCCTTCGCGTCGTATTTCTACTTCAACTGGTTTCCACGCTACCTCGAGAACGGTCGGGGCGTGGCCGAGAAGGATACCGGCTTCCTGGCCGGGATGGTGCTGGCCGGGGGGGCCTGCGGCTCCCTGGCAGGAAGTGTCATCGCCTCGTGGCTGGACCGGCGTGGGGAACAGGGGCGTTGGCAACGCCCGCTTGTGGGATGCGGACTGATGGTCGCGGCCGGGATCTTCGTCCGCCTCAGCCTGGAGTTTGAAAGCCCCCTGCTCGCCACTCTCTGTGTGACCCTGGCATTCGGGCTGGCCCAGGCCCAGCAGGCCACCTGGTGGGCTGTCGTGGCCGACATCAGCGGCAAGCACCTGGGAGCGATGTTTGGCCTGATGAACTCGCTGGGCGTCCCCGGTGCGTCACTCTCGACCGTCTTCGCGGGACAATTCGTCGAATCCCGCAAGGCAGCCGGGTTCGTCGGCCGAGCCGCCTGGGATCCCGTGCTGAATTACTACGTGGCGGTCCTGGTCGTGGGGGGCATCCTGTGGCTGCTGGTCGATCCCCGGAGGTCGGCCGTCGAACCCGATGCGGAAACCGCCGAGGCGCTGTTGGCCGGACGACTGACCCCGATCCCACCCGAAGACCTCGCCCCCGAGCCGGTTCCCGCCGGTTGATTGCCAACCACCCATCGACCAGCGTCGATTCGTTGAACACCGCGGGAACTTTCTCATCACCCTCGACGTCTCACAAAAGTCCATCGGCTGGGTAGACCCCAACCCCCGGGCGCGAGATGATGAGCCCCGATGACGTTCGCCGGGGGGGGCCGAATTGCTGAGGCAACTGCGTGTCCACCTTCAGCCCGGCTGATCAGGGATTCGCGCACTGACTTGCGGCAATTGTCAGTCCCAGGCCGGTCCCCGAGACCATTTCCCGCCCGGCCGGTCTTTTGGTCCACAATCTTATGACTTCGCCCCAAGTCGCTCTTGCCGGTGTTCTGGAACCAACGAAGGATTCCGCGATGCGTGTTCGTGCAGTGGCCTGGCTCGTTCTCCTGGTGGGACTCCTGATGGTGCGATCGGATGCGGTTTGGGCGGGGGGAGAAATTGGATTTGTTGAAGACTATGTCCTCGCGCAGGACCGGACCGCTGCCCTGCAGCAACTGATCCCGGGAACCGAGGACCATTACTACTACCACGCCCTGCACCATCTCTCGACCGAGCAGTACGAGAAGGTTCGCGAGATCCTCGGGCCCTGGGCCCAGCGGCATGGAGAAACACCGCGCGTCTGGCAGATCCGGACCCGGCTCGCCCTGCTGACCTACAACCAGCAACCCCAGGCGACACTCGAGCACATTCAGCGCCGGCTCGGGCTTGGATTTCCGCACCAGAAAGAAGACCTGTCGGCCGAGCCGAATCTGCCGGTGGCCCTCGATCCCGCCCTCATCACCCGCGAAGCCTACACCAACCGCGCCAACGCGGTGACGCAGGACAACCTCGACGGGTTCGAAGACACCGCCCTCGACTGGCTGGCCGGATACGAACTCAATCCCAATCACCGCCGCAGCCTGCTGTCACGCCTGCAGCGTCCCGACCATCCCAATCTCGTCAAGCGGATCATCGAAGACCTGGGGCACCCCGGCTCGGGCGGGTTTGGCTCCCTGGCGATTCACAACCAGCTTTTGCGCCCCCAGCTCGAAGAACTGGTCCAGGCCAAGCCCGATCTGCTCAACCACCAGGCGTTCGTGCGGGCGATGCTGACCCGGCTCCAGCCGACGACCGACGAAGACTGGCGGAATGAACCCGACCTGTTGCAGGCCCATCTCGACCGGCTGGCCCGTTTCGCCGGCCGGCTCTCCCCCGTGCACAACACGCTCAAGGCGCAGGTGCTCTTTCACCGGCTGCAGCTCGACCTGCGACGCGGCAAACCCGACAAGGCCCGCTTCCTCGAATACCTCAAGCTCCCCCGTCCCGTCGGTTACGCCGCCCGGGCCTTCCTCGAATCTGAGGCGATCAAGCGGTTCCCGTGCGATCTGAATTCGAACTACGACGGCAGCACCCTGCTGGCCCCCATCGGCAATGACGAGCCCCTCGTCCGGCAATACCTGCAGATCTTCCTGAAGGATGCTGAAGATGCGAAGGAATTCGAGCCCTATATCAACGATGTCTACCTGCGACACCTGCTGGCCGAGGTGAAGATCACCAACGGACTGGGCAATCCCGAGCAATGGGCCAGCCTGCTGCCCCCCGAGCTGTACCAGCAGCTCAAGGAGCGGATCGACCTCAACTTCGTGCCGACAAACCCGGCCCGGTTCGCCGTCGATCAGCCGGTGGTGCTCGAGCTCGACGTCAAGAATGTCCCGACGCTGATCGTCAAGGTCTTCGAGATCAACACCGCCAGCTACTACCGCGAGAACCAGCGCGAGATCGACACCGACATCAACCTGGACGGACTGGTCGCCAACTCCGAGCAGACCTTCAAGTACAACGACGCCCCGGTGCGCGTCCTGCGGCGGCGGTACGAGTTTCCTCAGCTCAACAAGGCCGGGGTCTATGTCATCGACTTCATCGGCAATGGCAAGAGCAGCCGGGCGCTGATCCGCAAGGGTCGCCTGCAGCACGTGGTGCGCACCGGGTCCAACGGCCAGATCTTCACCCTGTTCAACGAGAAACGCGAGCCAGCCCCCGAGGCGACCCTCTGGCTGGCAGGACGCGAATACAAGCCGAACGACCGGGGTCAGATCGTGGTCCCGTTCAGCACCGCTCCGGGACGGGTCCCCCTCATCCTCTCGCAGGGAGACTTTTCGTGCCTCGATTTCTTCCAGCATGAAGCCGAGACCTACGGGTTCACCGCGGGCATCTATGTGGATCGCGAATCGCTGCTGACCCGGCGCAAGGCGACGGTGGTGGTCCGCCCGGCGCTGTTCCTCAACAATGCCCTCGCTGCGATCCGCCTGCTCGAAGAGGTCCAGCTTACAATCCAATCGACCAACCTCGATGGTGTGGTCGCGACCCAGATCGTCAAGCCCTTCCCCCTCTACGAAGACCGCGAGACCGAGCATGAGATTCTCGTCCCGCCCCGCACCGCCCAGGTGACATTCACCCTCAACGCCGTGGTCAAGCGGAAGACCGCCGGCGGAGAGCCGCAGCCACTCGTGGTCAGTTCCTCCTTCGCGCTCAACAACATCGAGCGGACCGAGAAGACCGAAGACCTGCATCTCGTGCGCAGTGCCGGGGGCTATGTGCTCGAACTTCTCGGCAAGATGGGTGAGCCGAAGGGATCGCGACCGGTCACCCTGTCGTTCAAGCATCGCGACTTTCGGCAGCCCGTCAACACCACCCTCAAGACCGACCCGCAGGGCCGGATCGTGCTCGGCCCGCTGACCGACATCGACACCCTGACAGCCCAGGGACCGCAGGGACCGCCGCACACGTGGAACCCGAGCCGTGACCTGGCGACCTATGCGACGGTGCTGCATGGTCAGGTGGGCGAGGTACTGACCGTCCCGTTCCTGCCCGATCCGGGTGGCGAACTGACCCCGTCTGAGGTGTCGCTGCTCGAGCTGCGCGGCGGCGTGTTTGCCGTCGACCGCTTCGAGAACCTGAAACTCAAGGAGGGGCTGTTGTCGCTGGAGGGACTTCCCGCGGGTGATTACGACCTGCTGCTGAAGCGGGCCGGGGCCCGCATGACGATTCGGGTCTCCGCTGGCGACCGCCGGGGGAACTACCTGGTCGGGCCCACCCGCCTGCTCGAGACAAGCCGTCTCGCCCCCCTGCAGATCGCCTCGCTCGAGACCGACGAGACATCGCTGAAAATCCGGCTGGCCAACGTGTCGAAGCTGGCGCGGGTGCATGTGTTCGCCGACCGCATTCACCCCGAATACGCCGTCTTTGACCAACTGGCCCGCGTGCGGGCCCCGGGATTGATCCAGTTCACCCCGGGCACCGTGCAGACGCTGTATCTGACCGGCCGCAATATTGGCGATGAATATGCCTACATCCTCAACCGCCAGCAGGCGCAGAAACTGCCCGGCAACATGCTCGAACGCCCCAGCCTGCTGCTGAATCCGTGGGCTGTGCGCGACACGCAGACCGGCGAACAGCAGGCGCAGGGGGGCGAGCAGTTCAAGCAACTGGGTCAGCCGGCCCCCAGTGCCATGGACGCAGCCGACCGCGCCGCCGCGGCCGCCGGCGGAGAGTCGCCCAATTTCGCCAACCTCGACTTCCTCGCCAAGACGTCCGCCGTCCTGGTCAACCTCGTTCCCAACGAGCAGGGAGTGGTGACCATTCCCCTGGCCGACCTTGGCCCGCACCAGCACATCGTGGTCGCGGCGGTCGATCCCCTGCAGACGACCGTGCGGCACCTGGCCCTGCCCGAGCAGGATGTGCTGGTGGTCGACCAGCGCCTCGCCCGTCCGCTCGACCCGCAGAAGCACTTCGTGCAGCAGAAACAGTTCTCGGTGCTGAAGGCGAAAGAGCCGTTTGTGCTCGACGACATCTCGGCCAGCCGATTTGAACTCTACGACAGTCTCGCCCGGGTCTACGACCTGTACCGCACGCTGTCGCGTGATCCGCAACTCGACGAGTTCGCCCCGCTGCTCACCTGGCCGCAGATGACTCCCGAGGCGAAACGCACCTTCTACTCGAAGTACGCCAGCCACGAATTGACGTTCTTTCTCAAGAAGAAAGATCCCGGATTCTTCCGCGATGTGATCCAGCCGTATCTCGCCAACAAGCGGCACAAGACCTTCCTCGACCGCTGGCTGCTGGACGAGGATCTTTCCGACTGGCGGCAGCCCTGGCGGTTCGGGCAACTGAACATCGTCGAGCGGATCCTGCTGTCGCAGCGGATTGACGGCGAGGGATCAGCCACGGCCCGGCATGTCGCCGACCTCTACCAGCAACTGCCACCGAACCCCGACCGCGTGCTGCAACTGTTTGAAACCGCCATCCAGGGTTCGGCCCTCTCGGCCGACGCCAAGCTGGGTCTGCAAGTCGCCGCCGATGCATTCGAGAGAAGTGCGTCGGGAGAAGCCGGCCGATACTTGAATCGTCCGACCGGTGGCCTCGGGGGGGCCGGTGGGTTTGGATTCGGAGGTGGCGGAGGTCCCGGTGGTGGGCCCATGGGTCGAGCCGAGGCGAAATCGGCCGTCGCGGGCAAGCCGGCCGCCCCCCCTCCCCCGGGAGCGGCCCCGCGCGGACTCGAACGCCAACTGAAGGAAAAACTGGCCGAGGAGCC
>DNUF01000006.1:20025-29833 GCA_003508595.1 Planctomycetaceae bacterium | reverse complement strand
GGCGCCCTGCGGGATGGTGTCGAGGCCGACAAGAAAGACGCCTCCCGCGAAGAGGCGGCGCGGGTCGAAGATGAGGTCTTGAGTCTTGACGATGACACTGGCATCGAACTCGAAACCCTGCGGGCCCTCTACCGTCAGCCCGACAAGACGAAGGAATGGGCCGAAAACAATTACCACCACCTCACGATCGACCGGCAGGATGCCAACCTGATCACGGTGAACGCCTTCTGGCGCGATTATGCCCGTCACACGGCGAACGAACCGTTCGTTTCGCGGAACTTCGCCGAGGCATCCCGCAACTTCCCCGAGATGTTGCTGGCTCTGGCCGTGCTCGACCTCCCGTTCGAATCCCCGAAACAGGAACCGCAGTTCGACAAGGCGAAGATGACTCTCACCCCGCCCGATCAGGCGGTGGCCGTGCATGAAGAAATCCGCGAAGTCCCGGCCCGCGAGCCGGCCGCCCGGGTCCTGGTCGGTCAGTCGTATTTCCGACTGGGAGACCGGCATCGCGTGGTCGACGGTGAACAGGTCGACAACTACGTCACCGAGGAATTCCTGATCCACACGGTCTATGGCTGCCAGGTGGTGGTCACGAATCCCAACTCGTCCCGGCAGAAGCTCAATGTGCTGCTGCAGATTCCGCAGGGAGCCATTCCTGTGCTGAATGGACGGGAGACGAAGTCGGTGTTCATCCCCCTCGAGCCGTATCACACCCAGACGCTCGAGTACCACTTCTACTTCCCGGCCCCCGGCGACTTCGACCACTTCCCGGTCCATGTCTCCCGGAATGACGAACTGGTGGCCTTCGCCCCCCCCTTCAGCTGCCATGTCGTCGAGAAACCGACGAAAATCGACCAGAAATCGTGGGACTATGTTTCGCAGTTTGGAACCCCCGAAGAGGTGCTGGCCTTCCTGGATGCCAACAACGTCTCCACCATCAACCTCGACCGCATCGCCTGGCGGATGCACGACAAGGCTTTCTTCGAAACCGTGATCGCCAAGCTGACGGCCCGGCACGTTTACAGCCACACGCTCTGGTCGTACGCCATCAAGCACAATGTGCCCGGCCCGGCCCGCGAGTTCCTGCAGCATGCCGACCCGCTGGTCAACGAGATCGGCGGACGGCTGCGAAGCCCGCTGTTGGCAATCGACCCTGTCCTGCGGCGCACCTTCGAGCACCTCGAATACAAGCCCCTCGTGAATGCCCGGGCCCATGCGCTTGGCAAGCGCCGTCAGATCGTCAACGACCGGTTCCACGAGCAGTACCATCGGTGGCTGGCCCAGGCGGCGTATGACCGCGATCTCTCGACCGACGACAAGCTGACCGCGACCTATTACCTGCTGCTGCAGGACCGGGTGGCCGAGGCCCGCGAGATGTTTGCCCAGGTCCCCGTGGCCGAGGTCGCCAGCCGTCTGCAGTACGACTACTGCGCGGCATACCTCGACTTCTTCCAGGATGAGCCGACCCAGGCCCGGGCCATCGCCCAGAAATATGTCGACCACCCGGTCGACCGCTGGCGGAACACCTTTCAGACCATCATCGCCCAATTGGACGAGGCTGAGGGAAAAGACCCCCAGGTGGTCGATCCGAAGAACCGCGACCAGCAGCAGGGAGCGCTCGCCGCGACTGAGCCCTCGTTTGAGTTCCAGGTCGAGGGAGGGCAGATCCAGCTCGCCTACCAGAACCTCAGGCAGGTGCGAGTCAACTACTACCTGATGGATGTCGAGCTGCTTTTCAGCCGCAATCCCTTTGTGCAGCAGTTCCGCGGTCAGTTCAGTGCGATCAAGCCCAACCAGAGCGTGACGATCAACCTGGCCGAGGGACAGCCGGCTGACGCCAAACCGGGCTCGGGATCACGCAAGATTCCCCTCCCCGAAGCGCTGCGCAACCGCAATGTGCTGGTGGAGGTGATTGGTGCCGGTCAGACGCGTGCCGTGGCCTACTACGCCCACTCATTGTCGGTGCAGGTGATCGAGAACTACGGGCAGGTGCGGGTGACCCGTGCCGAAGGGGGCAAGCCAGTCTCCCGGGCCTACGTGAAGGTCTATGCCCAGTTGGCCGACGGCCAGGTCAAGTTCTACAAGGATGGCTACACCGACCTGCGTGGCCGGTTTGACTACGCCAGCCTGAGCACCGACGAACTCGGCGGAGTGCGGAAGTTTGCGATCCTCATCCTCTCGGAGGAACATGGTGCCCTGGTCCGGGAGGCGACTCCTCCCAAGCAATGACCGAGGCCCTGCCCGCGGGGGCTGGACCGTGTGGTTCCGCCCCCCGCTGGCGACTCCGGTGGCTGGTGAGCCCCCTGACCTTTTCTGGAGATTTCTGTGCGCAACTTCCCCGCCTGGCTGCTGTGGCCCTATCGAGTGGCCTGCGTCGTGGCCCTGGTGTGGGTGGTGCTCTGCATCCTGGCGGCGGCCTTCCAGCGGAAGTTGATCTACCATCCCGCGACGGCTGTGTCCCTGCCCACTCCCGAGGGTCTCTCGTGGGCCACTGTCGAACCGCTGCAATTCCAGGCAGCCGATGGCCTGACCCTGCGAGGGTGGCGGTTCCGCCCGCGCCGGACCCGCGACGAGGCCCGGAAGTCAGCCCCGGTGGTGTTGTATTTCCCGGGAAACGCCGGTCATCGGGGATACCGGTTGGATGAATTTGAACTGCTCGCCAACCAGGGGGCCGAGGTTTGCTGCTTCGACTATCGGGGCTACGGCGAGAATCCGGGGACACCGACCGAGATCGACCTGCACCGCGACGCCCGGGCGGCCTGGACGCTGCTGACGGTCTCGCTGAAGATTCCCGCCCACCGGATTGTGCTGCTGGGGGAATCACTGGGGGGCGGAGTGGCCACGCAACTTGCGGCAGACCTCTGTGCCGCCGATGAGGCCCCGGGAGGGCTGGTGTTGCGTTCGACGTTCAACACGCTCACCGCAGCCGCCACCCTGCATTTCCCCTGGCTGCCAGTCAACTGGTTGCTGCGCGACCGGTTTGAATCGCAGCAGCGAATCGGGCGGGTGATTTGTCCGGTGCTGTCCCTGCATGGGGAGCGCGACACGATTGTCCCCCTGGAATTGGGGCAGTCGCTGTTCGATGCCGCCCCCGCCCAATCGGAACGGGGGCTGCGGAAAGAATTCGTCCCGCTTCCCGAGGCGGACCACAACGATGTCGTCCAGAGTGCCGGGCCCGACCTGGCGCGGGCGCTGAGGGCATTCCTCAATCGGGCCATCCCCGAATCGCAGGACTGATTCCGCCCGCGGCGCGGTCTCCGGCGTCCGGTGCAAGACCCTCAGTCGAACCAGACCGCGAGATCGACTGCCTCGGGAGGGTCGCCATCCAGCAGGGGCATGTTGTCGTCATCGGAATCTTCATCCGAATCTTCGGACGGCGATTCATGCGGTGCATGCGGAGGTTTCATCGGCGCGTCTTCGACCGTCTCGGCAGCCGACTGGTTCATCGAGTTTCCACAGCACAGCGGCGTGGGCTCGCCCGGCTCGCGAATCACGATCGAACCGCACTTCAAGCAGTGATAGATGTACCGGTTGTGAGTCGACATGACACCCTCCAGTTGGATCGGACAGTGGCCTGACCATGGGCCACACGACAGAGATCATCAGGTTGCGCAGCGGCAACACTCGACTCTCATCGTACGACCACCCCAACGGCCGAGAATCGGGCGAGACCCGATTTCTCTCCAGCAGCGCACCGGAGACGAATCACCTCATCCGGCGAGAGCAGACCGCCGTTGACACCACCCGATGCGGCTGCTGATCCGGCACGTCGATTGAACCAGTGCGGCCATGGAACCGGTGCAACCGGTCGACGGGAGACAGGGTGACCCCCGGCCAGAAGGCCTTCAATTGCGCAACGGATCCAGCGCCGGGGGAGGCTCCGAAGCCCACTTCGGTTCGCGGAACAATTCGGCAACCGACACAGCAAAGCCCCACAGCACCGTCCCCCCGATCAGGGTTTGCTCGGCATGCAGCCGTTGGCTGGACCGGTGCGACTCAAACGAATGCACCTGCTGGGAGTGCGGGTCGAGCACCCAAACCATCTTCACGCCCCACTTCAGCCATTCCGAGACCCGCTCGTCGATCCCCCGCCGACGGTCCGACGTGGAAGCGATCTCAACGACCAGTTGGGCCGGGGTGGTGGTGTAGACCTTGTCGGTCTCGCCAAACATGGGGCCCTGCGTGAAAAAACTCACGGGGGGAAACCGCAACGTGTCAGGATTGCGGTCCACCAGGAAACCCAGTTCGAAGCAGGCATAACCCTTTTTCTCGCGCTGCGTGTACTTCGCGAGTGACTTCCCCAGGTTGAGCACGGCCGTCCCATGCTCGGAGGTCGGCGGCGACAGGGTGATCACCCGGCCTGCCGAGAGTTCGACCCAGCGTCCCCCATCCGGCAGATCGAGGCGTTCGTCGACAAACCGTTCGGCAGTGAAGAGTTCGGCCAGGGACATGGGACACACTGTCAAAAAAGGAGGGAGTTGTTCGTCATATGTTACGCACCCACTCGACATTCGGCCACTGCCCAGGTCCCCTGCATCTTCCAGAATCAGAACCCGCCCGGATCGACGCGGCCCCTTCCCGGAAGAGACGCTGAAAACCATTCAGGGAGGTTTCCCCACCCGTCGATAGAACGATCGGGTGGCGCTGGCCCAGGGAGGGCATTTCAGCCGCCACTTGCGATGTTTGACAGGGGTTTTATGTCACCTTCCCAGTTGACCCGCGAGCCTCGGACAGGCCTGACCGTCGTTCCTCCAGTTGTTCCGCGCGATCTGGAACTGCTCGATCTGGTGGACCGGAATGAGTGGACCGAGGTCTGGCAGGCCCGTCAGCGAGAGACGGGACACTTTCTGTGCTGGAAGGGATTGCGAGAACGATCGTCTGACCAGCCCCAGGCCAATCGGCGGTTCGAACACGAACGTCGGGTGCTGCTGGATGTTTCGAGCCCCTATGTCGTGCACCTCGTGGAGGGGCCCCGCGCGGGTGACCCTCCCGGGCTTCGCCTGGCCTGGTTGCCGGGTGATTCGCTGCAGCGGCGATTGACCCGCACGCCCAAACTGCCGGTTCCGAGCTGCATCTGGATCGCTCGCCAGATCGCCCAGGGGCTCGAAGCCCTGCTCGCGGCTGGCTGGCTGCATGGGGCTCTCCACCCGGCCCATGTTCGTCTCGCCCCGAATGGTGCAGCGGTGCTGGTGGGGCTTTCGCAGGCCGTGCGCGAAGAACTCTGCCCGACCCATTTTGATCGCGAGACAACCTCGCACCAGGGGCCGGCCCCCCGCGGAACGGGTCGTCTCGCCCACCGCCGCGAACATGACCTGCAGGACCTGGGTCGATTGCTGTGGCGCATGCTGACTGGTGTTCCTGTCGGCGCGACTGAGTCCGATCCCGCCGCGCTGGCACTCACCCTGCGCCGGCAGGTCCCCGAGATCCCCCGCGAACTGGCAATTCTGACCGCACGGTTGTTGACCGAGTCAGCCTGGCCACGGGGCGTGGGACTGCGCGACGTCATTCGGCCCATCGTCAGCCTCGAACTGGGCGGGCTGGACGATGACGAGATCGGAAATGTTCCGATCGAGACTCTTGGGGAACGCCACTCGGCCGCCTGACAGAGCGTCAGCTCGCTGGACATTTCCCCGGCGAAAGACCACAACAGGGACCGCTGGACCCCGTGTGCAACCCGGGCCGGCAGAGGTCACTTCTGTTGAGGCTGGTGGGTCATGGCGCAGCGGGTCTTGCTGGCGGGACTGTTTCACGAGACGCACACCTTTCTCGAAGGGATCACCCGTCTCGCCGACTTCCAGTGCCGACGGGGAACCGAACTTTTGAAATCGGCCGGCGATGGCTCACCCCTCGCCGGCATCCTGGAAATCGCCGCCGAACGGGGATGGGAACTGCTGCCAGCCATCGACCTGCGGGCGAGCCCGGGACCGATCCTGGCCGACGAGGTGGTCGAGGAATATTGCCGGGCCGTGGATGCAGTCCTCGACCAGGAACTGCCTCGTGGCATCGACGGGGTCTGCCTCGTCCTGCACGGGGCGGGGGCGGCGGTCAGTTATCCGGATGTCGAGGCGGAGGTCCTGCAGCGACTGCGGCGGCGCATCGGTCCCCGCGTTCCCATCGGGGGTGTGCTGGATCTGCACGGCAACATCTCCCGACCTTTTGCCGAGTCGACCCAGGCGTTTGTGGCTTACCGGCAAAACCCGCATGCCGACGCCTGCGAGGCAGCGCGCGACGGGGCCCGACTGCTGGCCCGCATCCTTGAGACCGGCCTCGAGGTACAGACCCTCTGGGCACAACCCGCCGTCATGTGGCCTCCCACGGGAACCGGAACGGCCTTCGAGCCGATGCGAACCCTCGAGGCGCGGGCCCGCACGATGGAACAGACGGTCCCCGGGGTCCTGGCCGTCAATGTCTTCGCCGGGTTTTCCTTTGCCGACCTCCCCGAAACGGGCGTCAGCTTCACAGCGGTCGTCACGGGAGACCCGGCCCCGGCCACCCGGGCCCTGCAGGAACTCTGCGATCTCGCCTGGGGCGAACGGATCCAGGGCAATGTGCGGGAGGAATCGCTCGAAACTGTGCTGCACCGAATCGAGCAGAACGACCTGCCGGCCGGGGGTATCCCCACCGGTCCGGTGATCCTGGCCGAACCGTCGGACAATATCGGCGGCGGAGCCCCTGGGGATGGCACGGTCCTGCTGGGGGCCCTGATCGACCACGCCCTCGACAATTCGGTCGCGGCGATCGATGACGCCCGGGCGGTCGACCGACTGCAGGGCGTGGCTCTCGGAGGCCGGTGTGTGCTCTCCCTGGGAGGACGCGGCAGCCAGCTCTCGGGTGGCCCGATCGACATTGAGGTGCAACTGCTGTCGCGGGGCTCGGGACGGTTTGACCTCGAAGACCGGCACAGTCACCTCGCGTCAATGGCCGGGGATTCGTGGGACATGGGCCCCTGTGCCGTGGTGCGGGTGCTGCGTCGCGTCCAGGGTCCACTGCTGCCTGCGTCGGGAGTGGGAATCCGGGTCTTGATCACCAGCCACAAGACCCCGCCGTTCGATCTTGGACAGTGGCGCAGCCAGGGGATCATTCCCGAAGAGGCGCGGGTGATCGCCGTCAAGGCGGCGGTCGCTCACCGGCGGGTCTACGACCCGATTCTGCGGGCCCACTTCACCGTCGAGACCCCGGGTCCCTGCAGCAGCCACCTCGCGAGTTTTCCCTGGCGGCGCGTCCGCCGACCAATCTTCCCGCTCGATGGCGGGTGAGGGTCATTCGACCGCAGAGGGAGGAGGGCTGGCCGTGGGCCGGGAGCCCCGGCAGGGGACCGGATGCGGATGGACCTGCAGGCTTTTTTCGCGGGCGACCGGCTTGGCGCTGGCCGTTGCCGACGACGTGCGCTAGACTGCGGCCAGACCTGCCTTCCTCATTTCCCCCCCTGCGGGGCCCCGCCTCATCATGAAGCTGCAACTGGGTACCGCCCGCGCGACTGCGGGCAAGCTGTCGTACGGCACCTGGGACCTGGTCGAACACCCCACGGGGGGACAGGACCGCCTGCCGGTCATCATCGCCCAGGGCAATCCCCGGGGCAAAGTCTTCTGGCTGACCGCGGGCATCCATGGCAACGAACATGCCGGCCTGCAGGCGCTGCACCTGCTGCTGACCCGTGACCTCGTTCGCCGCCTGAAGGGGACGATTGTCTGCATTCCCGCCCTCAACCCGGCCGGCCTGCGGACCATGAAGCGCGAGGCTTATTACCATCCGGGCGATCCCAACCGGCTCTTCCCCGATGGCCGTCCCCGCGAGACCGGCAACCCCGACATCGATCCCCCCTCGGTGCTCGAGCAGGCCTATACCCGACTGTTCCACGAGATGCAGCAGTCGGCCCAGTATTGGATCGACTTGCACAACACGTGGACCGGCTCGGTCTCGATGATCTACCGCGACCGGGTCTATTACCGCGACACGGGCTCGGCCGCACAGGTCAAGGCGGCCCGGGCCGAGGCCCTCGAACTCGACCGCCAACTGGGTGAGATGTGTGAGGCCTACGGGCACAGCGTACTCAACGAGATGGGGTGTGCCGCCTACTTCGACGACAAACTGCACCGCTCCACGACCGGGGCCGCCGTCAACATCGCCCGCATTCCCGGCCTCACCATGGAACTGGGGACCGGCCACATGCCCGATCCACAGATCGTGCAGGCCTGCGTCACTGGCCTGAAAAACGTTTTGAAGTGGGCCGGGATGCTGGAGGGAGAGTACGAGCCGATCACCGGGATCAAGGTCGTGAAGCCCGGGTATCCCTGTCGACGCCGGGGAACCCCCCGCGTCAGTGTCCCGTGCGTCGTCCGGCACCTTGTCGAGCCGGGGGACATCGTCAAAAAGGGAGACCCGATTGCCGAGGTGCGCGACATCTGGGGCCGGCCCATCGCCGAGAAGATCCTGGTGGCCGACACCGACGGCTGGATCATGGGACGGACACACGGCATCGTCCACTATCCCGGAACCGAGGTGACCGGCATGGGAGTCCCCGATGATCTGCCGACGGTGATGCCCTATCCTGCCGGATACTGATCACAGCGGCTCAACCGGGTGCAGGCCAATATCCCGAGTCCCCATCCGCCTCATAAGGATTGGTGACAGCGGCCTGCGGCGACAAAACGCTTTCGGTGTTGACGACCATGACCATCCGCGTCGGTCCGACTCTCCAGCAACCCCATCTCACGAGGGACCGCGGCCTGCTGGTAGGCGCTCCCGAACAATGCACCCTCCCCCCCATCGGGCGGGAAACCTGTCTCATGCACATTCCGTGCGGTCCCAGCCAGGCTCTCCGGGGAAACATCGACGCCATTCACACAGGATCACAGAAACAACAGGGGCTGCCTCGACAGCATGTCGACGGCAGCCCCTGTGACGCACTCGACTTTCACGTGGCCCGGACAATCCGGGATGGATGTCCCCCCTTTTCAGACGGTCATGTCCTGCATGGTGAAGTTGGTCAGTGACACCAGGGACGAGTTGTAGCTGACCGTCCCACGCCAGTACCGGAACAGACCGGCGGGGCTCCCCCCGGTGAGGGTGATGTTCGAGGCGAAAGTCACCATGGTCTGGGTGGCCGATGCAAACGACGCCTGGATCACCGAGTTGCCCCCCGCCATCAGCGCACTGAAGGTTCGATTGAAGGCCGTCGCAGCGAGTGCATTGCCAAACCGGTCATTGGCCCGGGTCCCCAGGTTCAGCTGGGCCCCCACACCAGAACTGGTGAAGCCAAAGCTGGCATCAAACCGGGAGCCATTGATCTCGGCCTGATCGAACTGGAACGGAGCACTGTTCCCGATGTCGATGGCAGCGGTCCCCTTGGACCACAGGCGGGTCAGCAGGACGCGGTCTGGTCCCATCCCGGTGGTGATCGTCGTTGACGAGTTCACGGTGAGGGGCGTGCTGCCCACAGCGGCAAATTCCACCGTGTCGGCCACGTAGGGAGAGACGGACGTTTTCAGATTGACCAGCCCCCCCACCGAGGTGACTCCATACTGGTTCGAGTTCGACAGCAATTCAAACTTGCTCCCCCCGATCGTGTTGAGGCTGTTGTCGTAGGCAACATTCCCGGTGATCGTCACACCCGCATCAATGTGCAGTCCCGATGGTCCGTTTCCACTATCCGTGACCGCGACATTCCCCTTGACGTACAGCGGTGCCAGCAGTGGATTGCTGCCGAGAGGGCCGGCCAGATTCACCTGCTGCCTGGCATCCCCCGAACCGGTCACCTGCACCGACCCGGTGACGGTCAGCGTATTGCTGGTGTTCCCGGCACTGTAGA
>DNUF01000006.1:983-19740 GCA_003508595.1 Planctomycetaceae bacterium | reverse complement strand
GAATTCGCATTGATGTCAATCAGGTTCCGGCCGGACGCTCCTCCATTGACGGTCAGGTTTCCCGTCATCGCCAGCCCATCCACAAGCACCGTGTTGATCCCGGTCCCCAGATTCAACGTCAGGCTCGCCAGCGAATTGATGAGAATCGACTGCGAAGTCGCGGTGCTGGTTCCATAACTGATGGTGGTCCCATTGAGTCCCGTGATCACGACCCGTGTCCCGGAACGGGTCACGGTATAGTTCGGATTCCAGTTGTTTGTCGCCGCCAGGGTCAGATCTGAACCAATGAGTGTCGCCCTCACGTTGGGGGCCACAGCCGCTGGAGCCGTGGTGCTGAAGTTCGTCTTCGTGAACTTCGTGGAGGTGTAGGTGATCGGGCCCAGGATGTAGTAGGTACCCGCCGGGCTCCCCCCGATGAACGAGAGATTCGAGTTGAAGATGACCCGGCTGGTGGTGGCCGAGGAATTTGACAGGTAGATGCTGGAGGTGTCCCCCGTCAGGTAGGCCGAGAAGGTCGACGAAAACGTGGTGGGGCTGTAGACCTGCCCGGTGGTGGGATTGCTCAGCAGCGTTCCCAGGTTGAGCCGGGCGCGGGGACCTGTGGACGTCAGGGTGACCCCCTGGGTGAAGGTCGAGCCATTGATGCTGGCGACGTCGTTCACAAATGCCGGGCTGCTTCCCATTCCCAGCGCCAGAGTGGACCGGAACAGCGTGTTGCCGATGAAAAGATTGTCGGCTGCATTCCCCGAGGCGATCGATGCCGCACCAGTCACCGTCAACGGCGTCGTACCGACGGCATCCAGCGTCACCTGGTTGCCCGAATACAGCGACGATGCCAGCTTCACATCGAGTGTTCCCCCAATGGAGGTGGCACCGTATGAGACCGAGTTCGAGTAGAGCTGGAAGCTGCTCGATGTGCTGGTGTTGAGGGAGTTGTCATAGGCGACGCTGCCGGTGATGGTGACTCCGGCATCAATCCGCAGTCCCGAGACCCCCTGCCCCTGGTCAACGAAGCCAAGACCTCCTCCAATCGTCAGCTTGCCCCCGGTCGGATTGTTCGCGAGGGGGCCAGCCACGTTGACCTGCTTCGTCCCGGTGCCGTTCGCCGTGACGCTGACCGAACCGGTCACCGCCATCGCCCCGCCCCCAGTGGTGCTGCCATACAGGTTGAGCGTCCCGGCACTCCCCAGGAAGTCCACAATCAGCGAACCGCCAATGATGGTGGTCGGTTGCGTGGTCAGGGACGAGTTGTACGGGGTGCCATGCACGAACACCTCGGTCTGGCCAAGCGCGGCCCCCTGGATCTTCACGTCACTGACCGTGCTGATCCCCTCCAGGTCCACCTTGCTGATCCCCTGGCCGAGATTGATCGTGAGGCCGGCAATGGCGCCGGTCGTTCCCACGGCAATCGTCTGGGTGGTGGCCACCGAGGTCCCATAGGTGAGCTGGGTGTTCGTCAAAGCCGTAAAGACAATGTTGCTGCCGCTGCGGGTGATCTTGAGCCCGGAATTGTTGTTGTCGGTGGCATTGACGGTGAATGTCGTGCCGCTCTTGAGGATCGTGTAATTCCCGGCTGCCAGCAACTGGCGTGCTTCCAGCCGTTCGACGGCGAAGCGCGGAGCAGCGGGACGCCGGCGTCGGACCGGTGCGGACGAAAACAAACGCTTCCAGACAGGCTTGAGCAACATGAGAGGCCTCGTGAGAAACGGTGATCCTGAGCCGTCAACCGCCAGGAGCCTGGCAGTCTGGGTGCCCGGGAGAGGGGCAGTGGGAATCCAATGAGGTGCCTAGAAGAGTCGCAGATGGGGCACCCCGCCGCCAGCGAAAACCGACAACTGGCCAGCCCCCCAAGGCAAGCAGGGACTCCGGAGGGAATCCGCGCACTCTCAGGCTCCCCGCTCACCGGGGACAAGCAGGGCCTCTCATAAGCCCAGGCAATCGGCCTTCCCGCCGGATGCGGGATGTGGACCTCTTTCTCCATTTTACGGTGCCGGGAGAAAAAGTGGCAAACCGAAGTTGGAAAGGCGGACCCCACGCTCACAAGTCACGCCAACGACTGAGGTTTCCCCTCCCTCTTGAAATCAAGAATCGCCGTGACGCGATCAACCAGGAGGCAGAACTTCGGTCGACCTCAGTTCGGCTGTGAATGGCCCCCCCCCACGACCCCGCCCCGAGAACTCGAAGGGGCATCGCACAACCGCTGTGGGGGCCGCCCATAGGTTGAAGCCCAGTTCCGAGTCGTTCCAGCAACTGAAGGCCCCCGACCGGCACCTCAAGCTCTCTTCTCGATCCAAGGTGTGGCAATTGCTCCTGCCAGTGCCGGTGCTCTCAAGGCCCGGAAGAACTGGGAAGAACCCGGAAAGTCCACTGCTTTTCAGGTCCCCTGGACAGTGTCGGCTGAATCACACGCCATTGTGTTTGCCTGTCATTTTCCCGAGTCCATTCGCTTCGCGTTGGCCCCCGCCGGACACCGACACTCCTCTGGAATCGTGGTCCCCCTGCAGTCGTTGTCGGCGTCGCCATGGATCTTCGCTGGCGGTCGCCTGTTCCCCGGGAGTCTCTGAGAGAAACCCGGTCGGCTGATCCGGGAGAGGGCCTGACCATGGTCCTGCTGGATACGCGGGTGGTCGGGTATTACCTGGAACGACGCCCGTGCCGGGGATCCCAGGTCTCATCATCGTGGCGGAACCGACTGGATGTTGGTCCGGCCGAACGACTCCGACGACTTTGCCCGCCAGATCGCCTCACTGTTCCGTCCCCCTCGGTCGCGAACTCTTGGGAAGCGCCGGTGCTTCCCGTGTGAAAGCGTTGCTCAACGGAACCGTTTTGGCGGCGAAAATGGCGTCGTTTCTCCAACAATTCCAGGATCACGGATCTTGACTGGCGCAACCACGATCGACGTCGCCACCACACCTTGTGGGTGGGCGTGATCATGGTCCCCGGGTGTTCCAACCCCCTCGCTTCCCGGGGGAAACACGTCGTCGCATCATCACCGGGTCCTTCTTCAGGCTGAAACGGCGTGGTGCAGCGGGCAGGTTCTTTACCCGGGTGAAGGCCGACCGGATGTCACTTGATCGGGTGTCTCAAACGGGTGGCTCGACCGACTCGCTTCGCACAGCCGGCGAAATTCGTCGGCCAGGAGTCCGGCGCTGTCCCGCCAACTCGGGCGATCAACAGGTTGGACAGCCACCTGGGGACCTCCCAACACCTGCAGCAAGCCCGCACGAATGCCGGCTTCGGTCGGTTCGACGTAAATGCACTGGTCTCCCCCCGCCTCGCGGATTTCTGGCCGATCGCTGGCGACGACCCGGGTCCCGCAGGCGAGGGCCTCGGCCACCGGCATGCCATATCCCTCGTACAGTGACGGGAAGACAAAGACAGTTGCCCCCGCGTAGAGCGCGGGCAGGTCTGCATCAGGGACATATCCCAGACAGTGGATCGAAGCCGAACCGGGAGACTGCAACAAATCACGGATTGACTGTTCCGCCCGATCGGTCCGGCCCACCAGCACAAGTTGATGCGATCCGAGTCGGCCGTCCCGCTTGAGGTCCAGAAAACTCCGGATCAGTCTCACCAGATTCTTGCGCGGGTCCCACGCGGCCACCGCCAGGATGTACGGGGACTGCAGACGGTATCGTCCCAGAACGGTCGCCACGCTGGCCGGAGCGGGGGGTTGGAACCGTGCCTCGAGTCCGGGAGGAATCACCAGTGCCTCCACTCCCAATTGGGTCCGGATGCGGGCCTGGACAGCGCGGGAAATCGTGATGACCCGGCTGGCACGCCGGACATCACGCTGCAGAAACAGCCGAAATGCCAATCGATGCAGCGGATGAAATGATTCGGGCGTCTGCTCAAAGATAAAATCATAAATGGTAATGACGGTGGGAAGCCCCGCCGGTGTGGCGGGCAGAAACGAATAGGGGCTCCAAAAGACATCGAGCTGATCTTCGCGAATCAACCGACCTGCGGTCTGTTTCAACCACAGGATGGGTGACACCCGAATGGCCAAGCTTTGCTGGCATCGCAGACTCCAGCAGTTCGGCCAGTCGCCAGGCGGGAGTGGCCATCCAGAGTAGAGAAAAAAATCCGCCTTCGGAAGCAGTTCAGCCAGCTCGATACACAGGCGACGTGCATAAACCACATGGCCGCGGGGGGCCTGGGTAAACAGACTTCCGTCAATCCCGATTCTCATGTTCAACTGTGCCGCCAGCAATCGACATCACGGATCCGCACACCGGAACTGGCGTGTCGACCAAAACCTGCTGCAGTGTTTCAATCAACTCACAACTCTGGACGACACCAGCGTATCGAGGTTGGCGTGACAAGACCAAACAGTGATTGATCGCCCGACTGACCTGTACCCTGCTGAAATCGCGCCATCTTACCGGTGCGGCACCGCCCCCTCCTGTCCACGGGAACAACGGCCGAAATGGGAACTGCCCAACCGCACCGGTTGTTCGCGATGGCAGACCACCGAATCAGACCACCCGGCAACAGTCTGGCACGAAACACGGGGGAATGATCCGACAGGACCGACTCTTTCGGAAAATCGTTTGCAGGTCCATTCCCATCCGCGGGGAGCCACCCACCGCCGGACAGCCCGATCTCGTGTTCTGGAACGCCGTGGAAAAAGTTGTCCACCGCAGCCTCCATTCCACACCCAGTCGAGTGCTCGCCGATCGGCCCGTTGGGCCATGACCAACCATGATCGACCAAGTCTCACCTTCCCCCGCCGAGGGGAATCGTCAACAGCGGTGCCGTCCCCTGGCCTGAGCCCAGTTCCAGTTGCGAGAGTTCCATGAGCAGGGCAAACGTCGCCTTGCTGTCGTGATCCCGTTCATCAATGTAGAACCAATAGTCCTGGTATCGGACGGCGACGTGCGCGCAGGCCGGCGGATGTCGCCCCGCCGCCGACTGGATCCGCAGCAGCCCCCCCAGCACTTCCTGCCAGTCAAAGTCCGACGCCGGCCCCCCCTGCGTCGTCCGCACGATGCCGCACGCGATGTGCTCCGGAGGAATCTCGGTCGCATGCCCGGCAAAGAACAGGATCTGCAGCAACGACCGGGTTTCCAGGTCGAGCACATCCACACCCCCGGCGGGAATCCCCTCCAGGAACGGATCGAGCGACTCTGTCGTCAGGTCGTATTTCCGCAGTTGGGGATCGAGGTGAAAGACCCGGCAGAATTCCTGTACGTCGGGGTCGTCGCCCGGCGTGGGACCAATCCGCAGCACCGGAACCCGCTTCTTCTCAACCACACTCCACTGCCCCTGCGCATCGGTGCGGTACTCGTACCCCGCCCGGACCGCATCGACGGCCGCCGTCGCCGAAACCGTCTCGGAGGGGAGGGCATCGGTCCGTTTCTCGGTCCGCTCTTCATGCACAATGTCCACCAGGCCCCGGTCCTGCAGACGCTGCAGCGCCTCCAACCCCGACCGGAACTCGGCATACACCGGAGGCTGGACCGGTGTCGGGCCGCTCGCCGTCTCGGCATTCTCCACCCAGTTCAGGTTTTCCAGCCCGAGCCGAAAAACAGTCGAAATCGGCCAGGTCGTCCGGACGAGATACGCCATCCCCTCAATCGAGATCGGGGTGAACAACCGGCGGGCAAAATCCTGGTCGTCGTTGGGGGTGTAACTGAAGGTCGGACGTTCCGCCCCCCCCAGCATTGCCTGCGGCAAGATCGTGCTGCGATAGCCCCCGAGGTCTCCCGCTGCCGCCGACGTGAAAAATGGCGTCGCGCCGACGTTGGCATTGAGTTCGCGCTGGTCGGCAATCGTGGTCACCGACAGACTGCTGGGAGAATCGCCATACCGCAGCCGCACGATGTTCAACAGCAACTGCTGCTCGGTCGTCTTCTTGACCGCTTCGTTGTACCGCAATCGCCCCGATTCCATCGCGCGGGGCCCCAGGGCACACCCGGCCACCCCCATCCACAACCCCGACAGGAGGGCCAGTCTCAACCCCAGCGTCATCATCGACCCTGGCACTCGGCAGCGGGAAGGGAACGGAAATCGACGGTTCCCGGTCTCTATCGACTGTACCGGCCCGGAGAATTGAGTCGATTCTGACGATTGCAGCGAATTTTCCACATCACATTCAACGGCCCCGAATCATCTCCGGCCCAACCGCTCCGCAACATCCTGAGGGATGTCTGCGTCAGAAGGTCTCCCCGGGACGCAGGTGTCGCCACTGTCCCTCGGGGAGTTTCCCCAGGCGCACCTTGCCGATCCGGACCCGCTTCAGTCCGGTCACCTTGAGGCCGACCAGTTCGCACATCCGCCGGATCTGCCGTTTCCGTCCTTCACAGATGACGAACCGCAACTGGTCGCGGTTGAGCCACTCGACCTGGGCGGGACGCAACGGCCGGCCATCCAGTTCGAGCCCGTGCCGCAACAGGTTCAGGCTGCGGTCGTCGAGTGTCCCGGTGACCCGCACGAGGTATTCCTTCTCGATCTCACCGTGGTCCCCCGTGAGCCGGCGGGCGAGGCGACCATCCTGCGTGAAGACAAGCAGTCCCGTCGAATCGATGTCGAGCCGGCCGGCCGGAGCCAGTCCTTCAAAGCTCTCCCGACCCAGGACCGGCCCCGTGGTCTCTTCCATCCGGCGATCGTTCGTCAGCAGTTCGGCAGCGGGGTGATACCCCGGCTCGGGCTGCCCCGAGACATACCCCACGGGCTTGTTGAGCAGCAGGGTGACCAGTTCCCCCTGTTCTCCCCGGGCCTCGGCCGAGAGTTCGATCTGCTGCGTCGGCAGCACCTTGAGTCCCAGCGTGTTGACGGGCTGGCCATCGACCAGCACCAGCCCCCGCTCGATGAAGGCATCGGCCTCCCGCCGCGAACAGAGCCCGCGCTGCGCCAGCAGCTTC
Organism: Planctomycetaceae bacterium; assembly: GCA_003508595.1. GTDB lineage: Bacteria > Planctomycetota > Planctomycetia > Planctomycetales > Planctomycetaceae > UBA10511. The sequence continues at coordinate 12,874 of DNUF01000006.1, read as the reverse complement.
GACAGTCGTACGGGGACGGGGGGATCGACGGGATCAGTCATCAATCACCACCTCGGCATTGGGGAGACTTTCCAGGAACATCGGACCATATCGCTTGGTGCGCACCCGGGGGTCGAGAATCACGACCTGCCCCGTATCGGTGCTGGTACGAATCAGGCGGCCAAACCCCTGCTTGAGCCGGATGACCGCCTCGGGAATCTGGTATTCCATGAACGGGTTCCCCCCCCGCCGTCGGATCGCCTCCAGCCGGGCCTCCAGCAGCGGATGATCGGGGACACTGAAAGGCAGCTTGGTGATGATCACGTTCTGCAGGGCATCACCCGGAACATCAACTCCCTGCCAGAAACTGTCGGCCCCAAACAGGACCCCCCGGGGATCGGTGCGGAAACGCTCGAGCAGCAGCGTGCGCGGCAAACCCTCTCCCTGGCTGTAGAGCGAGTATCCCTGGGTGCGAAACCACTGCTGCAGCCGGCGGGCACAGTTGTCGAGCATCTTGAAGCTGGTGAACAGCACAAACGCCCGCCCCTGTGTCTGGTCGACGTACTTCTGGATCCGCTCGCAGACCGCCTGCTCGTACTCGAGGGGAGATTCGGTGGGATCGGGCATCCGCGCGGGCAAGACCAGCCGGCAATTGGCCCGGTAATCGAACGGACTGTCGAGTTGAACCTCGGCCGAGTGCCCAACCCCCAAACGGTGCCGGATGAAATCGAAACTCTGCCCCGCCACCGCCAGTGTCGCACTGGTCAGCACGACCGTGGGAACCTTCGAAAACAGCTCGTCGCGCAGCACGCCCCCCACCTCCACCGGGCTGCAGCACAATTCGACCCGTTCCTGCTGCCGTCCCGAGACCTCCACCCAATAGACCGAATCGGGCATGGTCTGCTGCAGCCATGTCTCCAGCCCCTGGGCCAGCCCCAGGCATCGCTTGGCCGCCGATTCGAGTTCAATCCGCTCTTCCTCACGCGCAATGCTCTCGGCAAACACCGAGATGCCACGCCCCAGTTCGCGCAGGGGCGAGGCGACGTCGTAGGTCACCGGCAGTGGCTGGCTCACCCGGCCGTTCCGGGGGCACTTGTCGACCCGCATGTGCCGGATTTCGGCAAACAGGTCGTCGGCCAGGTATTGCAGGTCGGTCACCTGCTTTTCCCCCTCGCGGAACCCGTAATGCCGCAACAGCCCCTTCTGATTCACGCTGTTGTACAGCTTGTTGAAGAGGTAATTGAGCTGCCCACTGGTGATCTTCAGACCCAGGTGGTCGGCCGCCACCTGTTCGACGGTGTGCGCCTCGTCGAAGATCACCACTTCGTAATCGGGAAGCAGGCTCGCCCCATCCCGCCGCAGGGCCAGATCGGCGAAGAAGAGCGCATGGTTCACGACCAGCAGGTCGGCGTTCCAGACCCGTCGGCGGGCCCGGTAATACAGGCACTCTTCGTGCGTCGGGCAGCGTTTTCCCAGGCAGTTGCCATGGTCACTGCGAACTTCATCCCAGACCTCGCTGGCGGGACGGAATTCGAGAGAAGCCAGGCTGCCGTCCGAGTCGCCATTCGCCCAGCGCAGCAGATCTCCCACCTGCGACACATGCTGTGGATCGGTGAACATCGAGCCGGCCCGCTCGGCCGCCCCCTTCAGCCGGCGCAGGCTCACGTAATTCCCCCGCCCTTTCACCAGGACGGCCGAGAATTCCAACGGCAACACCGCATTCAGAAACGGGATGTCTTTCCCGATCAACTGCTCCTGCAGCGCGATCGTGTGGGTGGAGATGACGATCCGCGTCCGGGGGGATTTTTCGGCCGGCGGACCACCCGGCCGACGGGCCTCCTCGGCCTGTCGTGCGGTCGCCGCCAGGATCGCGGGCACCAGGTACGCGAAGCTCTTGCCGGTCCCGGTCCCCGCCTCGGCCACCAGGTGGGTCTTGCGCTGGATCGCCTCGGCGACAGCCTCGGCCATGTCGAGCTGCTGCTGGCGGTGCTCGTACCGCTGCAGCTTGTGGGCGATCCGGCCGTTGGGACCGAGAATCGAGGCGGGAGAGAACGTGGTGTCCATGCCGAACGGTCAACCTGGGGAATGCCGTTCGAGGCAGATCAGGCACATGTCATCCGATTGGGGCAACTGCCCACTGAACCGGTCGACATCATCGAGAATCGTCTCGATCACCTGTTCCACATCACCGGTCGCGGTGGCGAATTGGCTTGAGAGCCGCTCGGCTCCGTAACAGGCCCGCGCCTTGTTCATCGATTCGGTGATGCCATCGGTGTAGAGCAACAGGGCCGCCCCGGGCTCCAGCGACAGCCGCTCTTCCCGATACTCGACGGCGGGGTCGATCCCGAGGGGAATTCCCGATGCCTCGAGCCCGACAGCCTGCACCTTCTGGTTGGCGGTGCGCAACAGGGGGGGAAGATGCCCTGCCGTCACCAGCGATACGGTATGCCTCCGAGGGTCGAGCACCGCCAGCCCCAGCGTGATGAACCGGTGCCCCAGTCCCCCCCCCGACAGGTTGCGGTTGAGCTGCGTGATCGCCTGGGCCGGTGTGGGCTGCGAAAGCAGCATGTAGCGGATATCGCTGTACATGCGGGCCATCAGCAGGGCTGCCGAGACCCCCTTCCCCGCGACATCCCCCACCGTCACCGCCAGCCGGCCGTCGGGAAGCCGCAGGTAATCGAAAAAGTCCCCCCCCACGCTCTGCGCGGGCTCGTAGTAGTCGCCAAACCGGTACCCGGGAATCGACGGCCGCTCGCTTGGCAGAAACCCCAGCTGAACCTGGGTCGCCAGCTCCAGCTCACGCTCGTAGCTCCGCCTCTGCAGGGCCGTGCGGTGCAACTGGGCATTGTCGAGCGCCAGGGCCGCCTGCGTGCAGACCGCCGCCAGCAGGTCGAGGTCATCCTTCGCAAACATCGCCCCGAGACGGAACGAATCGAGCTGGATCGCCCCCCGCAGACCCGACTCCCGGCAGGGAAGGGGGACACACATCACAGAGCGGATCCGCAGGTTCGACACACTCTCGCTGAGGAACCGCGGATCCTTCGGGGCGTTGTCGCTCAGGATCGCCCGCTGGTTGTCAATCGCCTCATGCAGGATCGAGGTGCTGATGCGGGCCGAGTCGATCTCGGGCTCGTCCCGACGCAACTGGTACGCCTTGATCTGGTACTCATGCGTCTCGGGATCCTCCAGCACCACCACCCCCCGGTCCGCCTGGGGAAAGATCCGGAACAGCGACTCCAGCACCCTCGGCAGCATCGCCTCGATTTCCAGCGCCCCCCGCAGGCTTTCGGCGATCTCCAGGAAGGCCCGCAGCTTGACCTCGGGTCGCACTTCCACCTGGGGCAGGGGCTGCGAACGGATGTCAAAGCTCGACGAGATGTTGTCCGGGCTCCGCGTGTCTTCCTCCCCCAGCACCGGCAGCCGCGGGGGCGGCGGAACCGCTCCGGGATCCGTCCCGCGGCTGGAACTCTCGGAAGGTCCCGAACGGGCTCCGGGATGCGTCGACACCGGATCCCCCGAGCCCCGCACTTTCTTCAGGAACTGCAGCTCGATCTCGCAGATCCGGATGATGTCCCCCTGCTGCAGCTCGACCCGCCCCCGCCCCTGGATCGGCTGGCCATTCACCTCGGTCCCGTTCCGGCTGCGCAGGTCCTCGAGGTAGTAGGCGTCGTGGCTCTTGAGGATCTGCGCATGACTGCGGCTGACCGACGGATTGTCGAGCACAATCTGGCACGTCTGCAGCCGGCCCAGCGTGCAGCGCTCGCCCGGAATTTCCAGGACCTGCCCCGGGCAGCTCCCCCGCAAGACCTTCAGCACGGCCACAGGTCACTCCTTCCCTTCGCTGCGTCCGCCCGGAGCCGGATTCTCCGTCTCCGCCTGCCGCTGCTCGAGAATCGACTTCAGGTTCGAATTCAAATCTTCCTGCAATTGTCGACGATTGCGCTGAATCGTGTCGGCCACCTGCTCTTTCAGCCAGGGATCCAGCCCCGCATACGCCCCCGCCAGCTTCGACAACAACTCCTGCGACGCCCGGTGATCGTTCCGCACATGCTGCAGCAAAATCGCCTGCCCCGCCTGCCCCACCGCCCGCAGCTTGGTCTCCGACGACGGCAGGGCCGCCAACTGATCAAAACAGGCCTGCGCTTCGCTGTAGTTCCCCTTCGCCAGGTGCAGCATCCCCAGCTGCTTGACGGCATAATTCCGATACAGCTGCTTCTCGGGGTAGTAGTCAATCACCGCCTGCCACGCCGGTATGCTGTCCCCCAGCGTCATCGCCTGAAAGTACTGCTTGTCGGCCGAACCCAGGTTCGGCACGTCCGCCCGCCGTCCCGGCTCTGCCGCGAACGGGTCGGGAGTCCGCATCAGCCAGCCGGCCCCGGCTGCTCCCCCGGCCACCACCAGCGCCAACCCGCAGACCCTCAACAGATACCCCAGCCACGAACGGTCCGGCGCCCGCCAGATGGCCGTCACCAACCGCCGCGGCCATGTCCCCGTCGGCCGCTCGACCGCCGCTCGAGTCGGGGTCTGCCCCACCTCTGCGTCGTCCGATTCCTCAACGGCGGCCCCCCCCGCCCCACGCGATCCCATCTGCGAAAACCGGTTCAGGTCACGCAGCAGGTCCGCTGCCGACTGATACCGCTTCTCGGGATCCTTCGCCATCATCTTGTGGACAATCCGGCACAGAACCGGCGGCAGATCCTCCCGCTGCTCCTGCAACGGCTGTGGCTTCTGCCGCACATGCGCCATCGCCACCGCCATGGCCGTCTTCCCCGCGAATGGCGGCTTCCCCGACAACAGGTGATAGGCCGTCACGCCCAGCGAATAAATGTCGCTGCGGGCATCCAGCTTGCTGGCCGAGACCTGCTCGGGACTCATGTAGAGCGGTGTCCCCATCGTGACCCCCTCCTGGGTCTGGTTCACCCGCTCGCCATCCAGCGTCAACTGCGCCAGCCCGAAATCCGCCACCTTCACATCCCCCTTTGGCGTCAGCAGGATGTTCTCGGGCTTGATGTCGCGGTGAACGATCCCGTGCGCGTGCGCCGCCTCCAGCGCGGCGGCGGTCTGCTTCAGGATCTGCACCGCCGGCAACACCTCGGGAGGCCCCTTCCGCGAAATCCATTCCCGCAGGTTCCCCCCCGCGACATACTCCTGCACGATGAAGTTCTGCCCGGCGTGTTCCCCCAGCACATAGACCGCCACAATGTTCGGGTGATTGAGCGCCGCTGCCGCCGCCGCCTCCGTCTGGAACCGCTTCAGGTTGCTCGCCGTCTGCACCCGCTCGGGACGCAACACTTTCAGAGCCACCTTCCGCCCCAGGCTGGTCTGCTCGGCCAGGTAAACCTGCGCCATCCCCCCCTGCCCCAGGCGGCGGATGATGCGGAATTCCCCCATCATCTGGCTGTCGGGCATCTGGCTGTCCGGCTGGGCCCCGCCTGACCCCGATCCCTCATCCGGGGTGTGCGCAGGCTCGTCGTCATCCGGAGCAGCAGCGTCGGCAGATTCGGGGGTGGCGGCCATGCGCAACAACAGCGAAACACAGATGCGAAACGGGGAAACTCACGCCCGGCAGCCGATCCATCACCAGATCCTGGCGGCACAGGTCACGATTCTACGTCCGCTGCAGCTTGCCGGGCAATCACGTGGGGATTTGTCCCCTGTGTCCAGCGCTGTATCACGCGCTGCGCCCCCGCACCAGACCCCCACGGGAAACCGGGGCCCGGTTGCAGATTTCCCGCGTTGCCGGCTCACCCGCCCCGTCACTTCAGCCCGCCCCGTCACTTCAGAAGATTGCCGATCTTCTCACCGAGGGCCGCCGCCTTCTGCTCAGCCTCCGGAATCGTCAACCCCTTTGCAATCCCCGGGCGCTTGTGACCGGCGGCCCCCACGTACGCATCCCGCCGCACGGCGGTCCGCTCGGCCACCAGAGGCAAGATCTCAGCCGAGACCCCCGCCTGCTGCAACATCTCCGCCGGACTCCCCGCCTCCGCACTGCGACTGTCTCCCAGTGCGGCAATCAGCCGACTCGCCACAAACCAGTGCCCCGCCTCGTTTGGATGCACCCCATCCGGTTGCAGCGTAAAAGCCGGGTCGGTCTTCCTCCGGCGTGCCACCTCGGCAGTCATCGCCTGATGCAGGTCCACCACCTGCCACCCCTCTTTTCGCTGCTCCAGCAACCACTCCGCATACCGGTCCAGCACCTCGTTGTAGACAAACTTTCGGGGGGAACGCAGGTCGTCATAGAACGGCGGGGTGACCAAAATCAGCTTCGCGCCCGCCTGCTCCACATGGCTCTTCAGATTCCGGATCCCCGCCTGGTACTTCGCGAACCGACCTGCATCCAACGGCTCGTAAATGCCGCAGTTCATCCCATAGCAGGCAATGACCAGGTCGGGCCGGGTCTCCTTCAGGATGCGGTCCAGCCGCTCGGCCAGGTCGGGACGCGGAAACTGCCCCCCCGCATGCCCCTCTTCGCTCAGTCCCGAGACGGTCTCGCTCGGCAGACCGGCACAGATCACCATCGGCTGTGACGGTCGCTTCTGGGCCGTCAGCCACGCATCAAAGTCCGTCACATACGTCCCCGCGGCCGTGATGCTGTCCCCGAGAAACACCAGCCGCTTCGCCCCCCACACCAGCCGGGCCAACTCATTCTCTTCCCCCCGCGCGATCCCCCCCCGGGAGAACACTCCGCAAGAGACCACCAGAACCAGCAGCCACATTGTCCGTCGAGTCATCATCGCATCTCTCCATCCAGCCACTGTTTTCTTCTTGCCGCGACCAGGTTCGTTCTACACACCCGCCCGCCCACACCCGTTCACATCCATCGTTCCGTCCCCCCGCCCCCGACAGGCTCAACTGCTGGCGCTGCCATACGCCCGCAGGGCCCGGTGAAAAACCCATCGCGAGAGCACGAGACTCACCACGGCCGCCCCCCCCAGCACCAGCACAAACCGCGGCTCAAACGCCTTCCCCACGATCACCTGGGCCGGGACGGTCACCACCAGCAAGATCGGCAGCACGAACGAAAAACCAAACCGCAACGCATCGGCAGCCACCGAACCACGATAAATGTCTCGCGGATACCGCGCAAAGATCGTGATGTAAAACCAGAATTCGTACAGCCCCTGGTTCCGCCCCAGCCAGACACTGGTGCTGGCGAAGATCAGCATCAGGCTGTAATAGATCGCGACCGAAAAAAACAGCAGGGCGAGGTAGAGGGCGACGTCTCCCAGGCCCGGCACATGTCCGGTCTGCATCAGGCTGTAACCCAGCAACCCCCCGGGAAGCAGCAACTGGAAAAACGCCCCCAGATCGAGCTTCTCGAACGAGACCAGAAACTGCGTGTCGATCGGCTTCAACAGCGCAAAGTCCAGCCCCCCCGTCCGCACCATCTCGCTCAGGCTCGCCAGGTTCGGGACGAAAAACGTCTCCATCAGGGCGTTGAGAATCATTGCCGTGGCCATGAACCCGAAGTACTCCCCCCGGCTCCAGCCATTGACGCTGTTCACATTCCCGAAAATCACCCGAAACAGCACCACCTGCATCGTGAACCAGAAGCCATGCGTCAGCAGTTCAATCACGAAGTTCCCCCGAAACTGCATCTCGCGCACCAGCGAATTCACAACAAACGTGCGCAGCACCCGCAGGTAGTCGGGGGAGGCGGTCCGGGTCTCTACAGGGGGCGAAGACTTCATCCGCGCACAATACCACGCTGGCACGGATCGGCCAACAACCAGCCCGGGTGTTTCCCTCCCATCCCATTGCCCCATCCCATTGCCCCGTCCCCGCCCCCCCTCCCCCGAATTTTCCCCCGGGGAAAATTGCGATCCGCTCCAACACTCCTTGCGAAAACTGATAGAATTTCGCAGGACCCAATCGACACCCCACTCCCGACCGAGTCCCGTTTTCTGTCCTCCCCTGGACCCGAGAGTCGACTCCCATGCCACACTCCCCCTGGACCAGCGTGCTGCTGGTCGCACTGCTCGGCTTCAGCCTCGGATTCCCCCCCTTCGCCAGTGCGGTCCTGGCCAAGGACGGCCCAGCCAGCGACGCCTCGGCTCGCGCCCGCCTGGAAAAGTCCCTGCAGAAACTTGCCGCCCTCAAGTCCCTCGCCTACGAGGCCACCAGCGAGATCATCGAGGTCGACCTGTCGCAGGCGGCCCCCGCCACGCCCATTCCCAACCCCGGGCGAATCGCGGTCGCCGCTGCCACGGCGCCCGATCCCGCCACGGCTCCCCGAACCAGGTCCCTGCGCAGCGGGCGTGTTCTCTGGCAACGCCTCCCCGATTCGCCCGATGATGAGCCGCGCGTTCGGTTTTCCCTCACCGGCACCGTGCAGATCAGCTCACTCCCCCCACAAAAGCCCGCCGCTCCTGCAGCCAACGCCCCTGCAAAACCCCCGGCCAAGGTCACCGATTCCGCGAAGAAACCCACCGAAGAAACCGACAAATCGTCCGCCACAGAAGTCCCGCTCCGCGCTGCCTTCAATGGTCAGGTGCTGCGCATCGTGCAGGCCCCGCAACTCGTTGTCCAGCAGTACAAGTCCGACGAGGGAGAACTCCCCCCGTTTCCATCGTCCCATGTCGCAGCCCTGCTGCAGATGCCCTTCGCCAGTCCCTCCGAACTCGTCGACAACTGGCCCCCCGAAACCCGCTTCCGTGATCTCCCCCCAACGAAGATTGACGGCGTCGAGTGTCCCGGCGTGGAAGTCCTCACCCGCCTGGTCAGCGATACCGAACTCCAGACCGGCAGTCGGGCCTCCAGCCCCACCCTCATCATCCGCTACCACCTCGATCCCGAATCGGATCTCCCCCGCCGAATCTCCACGTCCGCCCTCCAGATGCCCGGCTCCAAGGGGGAACCGGTCTTCACCACCGTCGATTTCACGAACCTCCAGCCCAACGCCCCAATTTCCGAAATCGCCAAGCCTGACACCGGGTTTGATGTCGCCATTCCCGAACTCTACGACCTCCAGGAATTTGAACCCGACGTCCAATCCCAGGTCGAAACGGGAGACGATCTCCCCGAGGTGACCCTCACCGACCGTTCAGGCAAAGAACGTCGCCTCACCGAATTTCGGGGCCAACTCGTCCTCATCGAGTTCTGGGCCAGCTGGTCACCACTCAGCAGGCTCTCGCTCCCCGGAACCCAGCAACTGCATGACGAGTTCGGCAAGAAAGGGCTGCAGGTCATCGCCCTCTCCATCGACGTCGAAGACGAGTTGGTGGATGCGAGGAAGTTTCTCGACGACAAGAAATTCACCTTCCTGTCCCTGTTCGACGGCTCCGATTTCGCCGAAGATCTTGGTCTGAAGACCCTGCCTCACCTGATCCTGCTGGACCGTGCCGGAAAAGTGCTCTACCAGCACACCGGAGACAGCCCTCAGGCCGAAAAACGCCTCCGCCGCAGGATCGTCGAACAGCTTTCCCCCCGGAACTGATTCCTGGACACGAGTGACCGGTCCCCTCGTCGGAAATCGATTCTCCGGCCCGACCTCCCGGCGATTACCCCACTGCCTGTTGCATGCTGCGGATCACCAACCTCAGGCTGCCTGTCGAGCAGCCCGAAGAGAAACTCCCCGACCTCCTCGCCCGCACGCTGGGAGTCCCCCGATCCGACCTGGGGACGTGGCGAATCCTGCGCAAGAGCCTCGACGCCCGTTCGCGCGATGACCTCGAGTTCGTCTATTCGGCCGCCGTCGATCTCCCAGGATTCACCGAGACGCAGCGGGCCGCCGCGGCAGCACGCGCCCGCCATTCCGTCCAGGTCGAGTCGTGGCAGCCGGAACACTTCGAAGAGCCAAACCCGGGTGAGCAGTCGCTCGAGGAACGCCCCGTCGTCGTCGGCTCCGGTCCCGCCGGCCTGCTCGCCGCCTATTACCTCGCCCTTCGCGGCTACCGCCCCCTCGTGCTCGAACGGGGAGATGCCGTCAAGGAACGCGTCCCCGCCATCCGTCTCTTCGACCGCGGCGGCGCCTTCGATGGCGAGAACAACTACCTGTTTGGCGAGGGAGGGGCCGGCACGTTCAGCGACGGCAAGCTGACCTGCCGGATGAGTGGCCCTGATGTTGACTGGGTCCTCGCCCAGTTCGTCGAATGCGGCGGCAAGCCCCAGATCATCTACGAGCACCGGCCCCATCTCGGCAGCAACCGGCTTCCCATGCTCGTCCGCAACTTCCGCCGCAAGATCGACACCCTCGGAGGCGAATACCGCTTCCGCTGCCGGGTCGAAGACATCGACGTCGTCAACGGACAGGTCCGCGGACTGTTCACTTCCAGCGGCTATCTCAAGACCTCGGTCGTCGTGCTTGGCATCGGCCACAGCGCCCGTGATACCTACCGCGCCCTCCTCGCCCGCGGTCTCCCCCTCCAGGCCAAGGCGTTTCAACTCGGGCTCCGCATCGAGCAGCCCCAGGATCAGGTCAACCGCCACAAGTATGGCCGCGACAGCTACCTCCCACTGCTGGGAGCCGCCGACTACACCCTTGTCGCCAAGGGCCAGCCCGACCTGTTCACCTTCTGCATGTGTGCGGGAGGAACCGTCATCCCCAGCGTTTCCGAAGAGGGAAAGTTCTGCACCAACGGAATGAGCAACTCCCGCCACGACACCCCCTTCGCCAACAGTGGCCTGGTGGTGACGGTCGACCCCACCCGCATCGTCGGCCCCCACCCGCTCGCCGGTGTCGAACTGCAGCAGAAGTATGAAACCCTCGCCTTCGAACTCGCCGGCCGCAATTACCAGTGCCCCGTGCAGCGGGCCCACGATTTCGTGAAGGGCCGGGCCCCCTCCCCCGGCGACAAGCCCGAGAGCTCGTATGAACGGGGCACCGTTGCCCTCGATCTCCAGCAACTGCTTCCCCCCGAGGTGGCGTCGGCCATCCGGGCGGGATTGCCGATCATGGACCGCAAGTGGCGCGGCGATTTCCTCAAGAATGCCGTGCTGGTCGGCCCCGAGATGCGGGGCAGCTCCCCCGTCCGCATCGACCGCGATCACCAGACCCGGGACTGCCCGGGATTCGCCGGACTCTACCCGGTGGGGGAAGGGGCCGGTTATGCCGGGGGGATTGTCAGTGCTGCGGTCGATGGGCTCCGTTCTGCCAAGTCGATCGTGGCGCGATACGCCCCCGCCAGCCGATGAATCGGTCATCACTGGGAGCCCCCGTCAACCATCGGAACTCCCGCCAGCCACCGGGGCGATCCGGTGACTGTCCTGGCTGCGTTCAACGTCAATGATTCCACAGGGTGGGTGACTTCAGGAAGGTCGCGAGAGATGAGTGACTACAGCGATTACCAGCGCAAGGTGATCAAGCGCTATTACGACAATCGCGAAGAGGGGGACGAACAGCGGTTTGCCGAGCTGGTCAGCAATCTCTACCTCGCCGAGGGGAAGAAGAAGACCAAGCTGTGGGAACAGGCCGAGACCTACCTGACCCGCATGCGCGTCCCCCCCAGCCGCATCACCCACATCCTCGAGAAACAGGATGTCGCCCTCCTGGCCGAGATCGTCACCGAAGCCCAGAAGGGGACCCTGAAACGGGTCCCTCCCCCGAAACCCGGCACCCCGACGGGCGAAGCCGGCTGACCCGGTCTCCACGGCAGCTCGTTCAACCACGCCTCGCGCGGCAGAAACTGCCCCGCCTGCGTCGACCCCGTCTCCGCCATGAAGGGAGACGTTGGGAAGGGTCGCAATCGGGATGAGAGGCACCGGGAAGTTCTCAACAGCCCGACAATTCTCCCGTTGGGAGAGGCCGCAGGTGTGCCGTAGCAAGCGTCTGTCGTGGGAACGCACTGAGTTTGTTGGCCGTCGATGTGTCAACCAGACGCATTGTGGTCCAGCCACCACAAACCAACCCCCGGGCCGCGCACGACGTCCACCCACAACCCGCCCCGAAAGGGCTGTAGACATTAGCCGGGGGT
>DNUF01000006.1:520-746 GCA_003508595.1 Planctomycetaceae bacterium | reverse complement strand
GCGACCACCCCCGGTCACCCACCCCACACCGACCGATGCACCCCGAGAGGGGTGCCAGAAAGCGTGATTGGTCGAATCGATGGGAGGCGATGATCGCCCCTCACTTCCCGGTTCGCGGCCGGCGAGGGAAATTTCCCGACCAGGGCCTGCCCTTGTCGGAACCCGCATTCCCGACGGCCGGCACCGCCGCGTGCTGAGTCATAAGCCAAATCCCGAAAACAACTGA
>DNUF01000006.1:0-236 GCA_003508595.1 Planctomycetaceae bacterium | reverse complement strand
GCCGTAGTGTGGATTTCAATCCACACGCAAAAGCGGCGTACGACAGCACTCCGGCAACGGGACGACGCGCGTGTTTGTCGCGTGGAACAAGTTCCACGCTACGGGTGTCGTGACGCGAAGAACCGACCCATCGATTCCCCGACCAGGGCCTGCCCTTGTCGGAACCCGAATCCCCTTGCCTGCCCCACCAGGCCGGTCAGGCCGACGTCACATCCATCGGCGGCGCTGTCACGCAC
>DNUF01000123.1:2334-3647 GCA_003508595.1 Planctomycetaceae bacterium | reverse complement strand
AAGCAGGAACTCCAGGGACGCGCCACCAACACCCTCTCGCTGGTCACCGCCGCTTCGACCGTCGAACTCGATGCCCAGGAAATGACCATCCGCGGCGTCCAACTGCTCCCCGACAGCCTCGCCGGCCAGCCCCAGCCGCTCGAATTCACCCACCGCGACAACAAGCTGACCATTCAACTCGGGAAACAACTCCCGGCCGGAACCCCCCTCAAGCTGGCGGTCGACTACACCGTCACCGAGCCGGTCAATGGCGCCCACTTCGTCATCCCCGACCAGGCCGAGCCCCACCAGCCCCAGATGGTCTGGACCCAGAGCGAACCCGAGTTCGCCCGCTGCTGGTTCCCCTGCTTCGACTCGATGACCGACCGCCTCACCAGCGAAATCGTCACGACGGTGCCGTCGAATTACGTCGTGCTCTCCAACGGCGTGCTGCTCGACAAAAAGGTCAACAACGACAACACCACCACCTGGCACTGGTCGCAGACGCAGACCCACGCCCCCTACCTGCTCTCGGTCGTGGCCGGTGATTTCGAAGTCTACGAACAGGCGTGGGATGGCATTCCCGTGCAGTCGTACGTCCCCCGCGGACGCCTCGCCGACGCCCCCCGCAGCTTCGAAAAGACCCCCGCCATGCTGCAGTTCTTCAGCGACAAGATCGGCTTCCGCTACCCCTGGCCGAAGTACGCCCAGATCTGCGTCGATGAATACGGCTGGGGAGGGATGGAACACACCTCGGCCACCACGCTCAACCTCAGCACGCTGCACGACGCCCGGGCCCATCTCGACGTCTCGAGCGTCAACCTCGTGGCCCACGAACTGGCCCACCAGTGGTGGGGCGACCTGGTCACCTGCAAAGACTGGGGCGAACTCTGGCTGAACGAAAGCTTCGCCACCTACTTCGCCACCCTCTGGACCGAACACGACGAGGGACTCGACGAGGCGACGTGGCAACGGCACAACGAGGCGCAGGCCTACCTGGGCGAAGACGCCAACTACCGCCGGTCGATCGTCAACTATCGCTACGACAACCCGATGGTCATGTTCGACTCGCACTCGTACCCCAAGGGGGGCCGGGTGCTGCACATGCTGCGGTACGAACTGGGGGACGACCTCTTCTGGCGCACCATGCAGGTCTACGCCCAGGCCAACCAGTACCGCACCGTCGAGACCGCCAACCTGCGGTTCGCCATCGAAGAGGCGACCGGGCAGGGACTGAACTGGTTCTTCGACCAGTGGATCCACCACGGCGGCCATCCCGAATTCACCGTCGAATGGGCGCACGATGCCGCCGCCCAGGATCTCAAGGTCACCAT
>DNUF01000123.1:0-1997 GCA_003508595.1 Planctomycetaceae bacterium | reverse complement strand
ACGCGGGTCTGCCTCGACCCGGCCGACTGGATTCTCAAGAAACTGACCCCCACCAAGAGCCAGGAGGAATGGCTCGACCAGCTGGCCCACAGCCCGTACCTCATGCCCCGGGTGCAGGCGGTCGCCGGGCTGGCCGAGAAGCGGGATGAACCGGCGATCGCCGCCGCCCTGCGCCACGCCGCCCAGCACGACCCGTTCTGGGGCGTGCGCCTCGAAGCGGTCCGGCTGGTGGGGAAACTGGCGGGAGACGACGTGCGCGACACCCTCCGGCACATCGCCCGGAATGACCCCAAGGCGATTGTCCGCCGTGAAGCGGTCAACGGCCTGGCGAATTTCACCGGCCCCGAAGTCGTGGCGACGCTGCGGGAGGTGGCCGACCAGGACCAGTCGTACCACACCGCGTCGGCCGCCCTGCGGGGGCTGACCAAGCTCGATCGCGACAACGTGCGCGACCGGCTGCTGGCGGCCCTCGGTCAGCCCAGCGACGGCGAGACGCTGCTGCGGACCGCCTGCGACGGCCTGATCGACCTCAAGGAACCAACCTCGGCCGACCGCATCGCCCAGCTCTTGAGTGGCCCCGTCTCGCCCGAACGGCGGGTGGTGCTGCTGGGGGCGCTGGCCCGGCTGAATCCGGGGAACACGCAGATCATCGGGCAACTGCACGCCCAGCTCGACAACAAACGGCGGGAAGTGCGTCGGGCGGCCATTGACGCCGTCGTGGCGGTGGGGGATGGCAGCTCGATCGCCGCGCTGGAAGAACGCCGGGGGAAGGAAGTGCGGCCCCGCTCGGTCAAGGCGCTGGATGAGGCGATTGAGAAGCTGAAGGCCAGGCGGCGGGCGGCCGAGCAGTTGCAGGCCGAGGTCGAGACGCTGCGCAAGCAAAACGAAGAGCTGCGGGAACGGCTGAAAAATGCCGAGAAACCGCCGCAGCAGTAAGCGGCTGGGGGGGCTGCCCATGGGCGCGGGGCGCGTGGTTTTGACAGCGCCTTTCACCCCCCGATAGACTGCGGAGACAGATCGACGTCGATCCATGCATTCCCCACGGGGGTGTGGGGCCGGCGGGGATCGCAACTTCGCTTCGCACCTGGAGGAGAGTGACAATGCAGCGGTTCCATCTGTCGGCGTGCCTGTGGTTTGCCGTTCTGGCGGTTTCGGTGGGAGGCTTCGCGGCCGAGGTTTCGGCGGCGGGTCCGATTGCCGACAAGGCGCTCGAAGCGGCGGTCCGGCAGCAGGTCTTCGAGAAGCGCGACAAGCCCGATGACCTGACCGAAGACGACCTGAAGAAAGTCTTCATCCTCGAGGGGCGCAACAAGGGGATCAAGGACCTGTCGGGGCTGGAGAAGTGCCCGAACCTGGCGTTGATCAACCTGGCCGGGAATGAAATCGAGAAGGTCGACCAGCTGAAGGATCTGAAGAACCTGCAGTCGCTCGACCTGTCGAAGAACAAGATTGTCGACATCACCCCGCTGGCGAACATCAAGGCGCTGCAGTTTGTCGAATTGTCGGACAACCAGATCACGGCGGTCGACCCCCTGGCCGATCTCCCCAAGCTCTCGGCCCTGTACATTGCCGGGAACAAGATTGCGAACGCGGCTCCCCTGGCGAACCTGAAGAAGCTGTCGTCGCTCGACCTGGCGCGCAACCAGTTGACCGACGTCGCGCCGCTGGCCCCGCTGGTGCCGAACCTGATGACCTTCAAGCTGTCGGAGAACCAGATTTCAAACCTGGCTCCGTTCGCGGCGGCCGCTCCGCGGATGCTGCTGCTGCTCGAGAAGAACCAGATTGCCGACCTGGGCCCGCTGGTCGAGGCGTGCAAGAAAGACAGCGCGGGGGACAAGCGGTTTGCCCCGTTCCTGCGGCTGTACCTGATTGGCAACCCGCTCAATGACGCGGCCAAGACCGCCCAGATCGAGGCCCTCAAGGGGTGCGGGGTGAAGGTCTACCTGGAAGCCGAAAAGAAGTAGCCTGACGCAACGCCCCTCGGCTCGACTCAACCC
>DNUF01000113.1:77302-79210 GCA_003508595.1 Planctomycetaceae bacterium | reverse complement strand
TCGCTCGACATACAGCTCGGCGGGTCAGAAGCCGCCGGTCATGAGAGGTGGTCTTGAGCCCGCGCGGCATATTTCGCAGGATGGCGCTGACCAGACGACTGCGCAGTTTCCTCGAGGCTACGGCTTTCTCGTCGATCAAATAAGGCGGGCCGCGCTGTCGATCTCGGCCAACATCGCCGAGGCAAATGGCGGTTCGCCAACCCCGACCGTCAAAATTCCTTCGGCATTGACTGAGGCTCAGTTCAGGCATGCGCAAGGTTTGCTGGATCTCGCCCAGCGACGTGGCTTGCAGACGGATTCGGATCGCCTGGCGTTGAAGGCACAACTTGAAAAAGCAACCCGCAAATTGGAAGGTCTGAGTCAGGGAATCGAGAACCAACCGTTCTCACAGTTCGGCTGTGAGCGATCTCGATTGCTGTCGAATTCCCCATTCAGCCAGAGCCAGGACGCCTTGTTGCGCCGCCGCCAGCCGCTACTGAACTTGCGAGGAAGTCCTGTGGCCTCTTTTCAGCCCACGGAACACTCAAGGTCTCGATCCTTTCAGGCGACATGGTACGATTGTGCCCGTGTGAAAGCTTGAGAGTTTCCGGAGACGCAGGTATGCCCGCGACCGCATGGCCGTTCATTTCGCTCGACGACACCGGGGTTCCCGTCATCGAGGGAACGCGAACCAAAGTGATCGAGATTGCGCTGGATCGACTGGCCCACGAATGGTCGGCCGATGAGATTTGTCGGCAGCATGCGGGTTTGACTCTTCCCCAGGTTCATGCGGCTCTGGGCTACTACTTTGAGAATCGTGCGGAGTGTGATCGTCAGATCGAAGAAGGCTGGAAGCGGGCTGAAGATATCTGCAGTCGCCGCCAGAATACCGTTCTCCTGGCGAAGCTTCGTACTGGGCAGCGTCGATGACGCTCGCTCTCTCTACGGACCATCATGTCACTTTGCGATCGTCGAGGGCGTGCGACGGAAAGGCATTGATGTCCTCACCGCGCTTGAAGATGGTTCCAACCGTCGCTCCGATGAGGAGATTCTGACGCGTGCCAACGAACTCGGACGAGTGAACTTCACGCAGGACGTCGATTTCATCGTGCCCGCCGACGAATGGCTGGGTGCCGGGAGACCATTTGCAGGCATCGTGTTCGCACACCAACTCGGGGTGACGATCGGGCAGACGATTCGTGACTTGGAGATCGTGTGCCGCGTTCTGACGCCCACAGACGTCGCCAGTCAACTCATCCGACTGCCGCTGTGAAGTCGAGAAGCTGGGGATTCTCTCTTCGATACGAGCGCAGGTCATGTCGTGGCCAGCACACCACGTCAAAGTGATTTCCAGACAACTGGCTCACCCCAAAGACCATCATTCAATCGGCCTGCATCGGGGACCGGAGGTCCGAGTCACCAAGTGTTGTCTCTGCGGCGATCATGTCGTTTTGATGGTGTTGGCGTGCGAGATTCAGAGAGTGTGCATCGTCGGTCACTGGGGCGCGGACGTAGCCGGGCTGCTGCCAGGGGTGTCCGAGCGTGTTCCTCGGGCAACCGGCAGCCGTCGTGAACCCCTACGGACGAGGCGGTGAACGTCATCTGCCACAACGACGGCCGGTTCCTGGCCGAGGCGATCCCCAGTGTGCTGGTCCAGACACTCCCGGGCCAGGAACCAACCCCGGAACGGTCTCCGCCAGCCGCTGCCGCCAGCGATACAGGATCGCCAGGGACACCCCCTCCGCCCGGCAGAACTCCGCGGCGTTCCCGGGCCGCTTTTGAAACCGCCAAAGCCGTTCGATCCACTCCGCCTCCAATTGCTCCCGCTTCTGTCCCGTCATCGCATGCACCCTCCTGATCTGGAACCTGGGGTCAAGCCCCGGAAACCGGTCAGGGTACGTGGCAGGTCAAGAGTGGTCGTGGTTGGCG
>DNUF01000113.1:11185-77104 GCA_003508595.1 Planctomycetaceae bacterium | reverse complement strand
CAAGAGTGGTCGTGGTTGGCGCTTGCGTTCCAGATACGGCCGGCAGGTCATGTTGAGCCACCCCAGGTTCGAAGCCCGGCTGGCGGGAACCGCACGCTGCAAAGCATCCTCGGTGATCTCGAGTCGAGCCAACCACGTGGCCGACCGGCGGACACAACGGTTGATGCAGTGACAGCCCCCCACTTCCTGCGGTTCGAACACGAACTTGCGTGGCAATCGCGACATGGGACATCCTCGGGCGCGATGGGAGCGTCTGGAGACCACTGCAAGAACTGGAGGAAGGCCGAAACGGCATTGGTGAACAGCATGTTCATCGGATCCACAGAAAACGCGATCGCACACACTATGTCGGTGTGCACACCACTCTGAAACGCCATCAGTCACGGATAGACAAGAGCTTGTGTTGTATCGAGCGGAGTTCACATCAAAGGGGAGCCCGGCCTTTGCTGCCTGGTTCATATGAACAACAGAAAGATTTGCACAGCGAAGATCAACAGCACGCAGATCACCGCCAGCCCGCCCAAGATCCACCAGATGTGCTTCGCGACGGGCCCGGGGGGAGGGCTGATAGCCACCCGACCCTCGGGCCAGCGCGACTGGAATTCACTCCAACACTCGGCACACAGTGGCGTGGAGATATTGTTGATCAATCCAACGGAATTGGCCGCCTGGCTCTGACAGGACTCGCAGATCAATTCTTCGGGTGCCCCCCACTCATGAAATTGATCCGCCAGCAGGTCGAGGATTTGCCGGAATCCCGTTTCCCCCAGTGTCTCGAAACGCTCGGCATCGAGCGTGAGCACCAACCCACCCAAATCCTGTCCCCCTGCGGGTTGCTTGTCCGACATCGCCCCGCTGAGCCAGGACTGCGGGATGCCTGCGGCATTCAGCGATCCGGCGTCGGCGAAATCATTCAGGATCTGGTCGACCAGCACGACGAAAGGCGAGCCACACAGAACCTCGATCCGCCCATCCCAAACCCTGATTCGGAAGATCACACCCCGGTGCAGACCCTGGTGACACTTGTACGAGGGCAACCACCGAAACCCGTGCGTTTCCGCCAGGCGGCGGGCCTGCTCCTGAAGTTCCACGGAATCCAACATGGGTCCAGACCGATGAGTTGATGGGAGGGGGGAGTGACAGAAACTCCAGAGTTGGGCCCGTGGGAAGAGACCGATGGCCGGGCGGCTTCACTCTGGCAGGTCCTGGTCGTCGTTGTCGAATCGGAAGTTCAGATGCAGCTGCGTGATGGTCAAGACTTCGAGCACATTCTCCCGCACTGCGAATCGGACATCGACCCCCAGGTGCGTCCCGCAGCGGTCCCCCGTGGCGAGCACCTCGACCATCATCTCATCGAGCAGGAGCACAGCCCGCAGGTCAATCAGCACTCGTTTCCGCACCCGCGCCGCCTGATCGCAGGCGTTGCGCAATCCCGA
Source organism: Planctomycetaceae bacterium (assembly GCA_003508595.1). GTDB lineage: Bacteria > Planctomycetota > Planctomycetia > Planctomycetales > Planctomycetaceae > UBA10511. The sequence goes on along the minus strand of DNUF01000113.1, from coordinate 75,668 downwards.
GCGAATCGCGTCGTCCAAGCCCGTCGCCCCCGCGGGAGTGACCTCCAGCGTGAGCACGAACTTTTCGGGAGTCTCACTCACACGCAGAAACATGGGCGAGGTTCACTGGGAAAAAAGCGGGAGAAGCGGCTGCGCTGCGTCTCCTTCAGGACACGCTCCTTCAGTATACCGCGATTGGACCGGCGAGTGGGCGAGCGCCTGCAAGCGATGGACTCGCTGCCGCAGGAAATTGCCCCGAGGCAAACCACCCCCGCCTGGCTCGCCGGAAGAGAGTCCGATTGTCATGTGTCAGGAAGGCACGCATGGGGCCTATGGCGAATCGCCTGTTCCCACGGCGGAGGGACTCGACGCTGGGGGGGGCCGCACCAGCATGAACGACGTGGACCTGAAGCAGCCACTCCCCCCATCCGCGTCGACGAGCTATTGCCGAAACCGTCCATAAAGTTCCACGTGCCGCAGTTCCGCCGCAGTGGGCCAACCCGGTCGCAACAGTGGAATCCCATTCCCAGCCAGTTTGCGTGAGTCGACCCGAAACCTGCGAAATCTTGTGGCGGGGGCATGGGACGATGTGCCGGGATCTCCGGTCGCGATCGCGTGGTCAGAGCTGCTGCACGAAATGGGCGGACACCTGGGGCGACACCATGGGGGAAGAGACTGCAGTGCCGGTCGGTCTACATGCTGGTTCTGCGGGTGACGCAGCGGACACCAGCTGGCCGCGAATCGTCGCCGTGAGCTGGGAGCCGCAAGCAGCGCGTCGGAAGTCCGTGTGAGAGATGCTACCGCTGTGATCGAGAGAGTCGGTTATGAGCGAGAAGTGGTGGTCCTGCGTGTGGTCGGTTGTGACCACGGGGCCTTTCGTCAGACGAGCGATGGCTGGCCATAAGTGAGCCGGTTGGCGGCAACTCACGTCCGATCCTGTGGCGAATGCTTGTGAGGCAGAGTCGCTGGGATTTTCCGTGGGTCTCTGACACCGCCACGCGCGGGGCATCGCTGAAACTGTCGTAGTCGATGCTGTTCCTCCCGAGAGCATCGTCGGCAAACATCTCCCGGCAATGCCGTCTCTCTGCAGGAGATCGTGTTCAGGCACTCGGTGTCGAATCGTGCCGCCTGCCAGGACGGCGCCCTGCTCCAGGTGGGGTGGCTGCCGTGGCTGCCCAGGGATGTGCACCCGTCCCGCAAGGGATTGGGACATATCTCATGGGGACTGCCGGCGGGTCGCGAAGGACTTTGTCCGATTCTGCGACTCAAGGAGTAGCATCGGTCTCCGCTCGACAGTCTGGCTCGGTCAATTTCGGTGGCGGGAATCGATTTCGCTTTTGGCTATTCCATCCAAAAGGCCATGAAGTGCCAGTCGAGCCGACGCGCCCTCGGCATCAACACCTCCAATCAGGACAGCAGCTGGAACTCGAAAACTTCGCCGGCGGACGACGGATGGCAGTGGGTGCCGGGAGGCGACGGGCAGACAACTGGCCCCGCGCCGCTTTGTCATTCCTGATGTCGCATCTCGCCGCAGGGGCTGGGAGTTTCATCACAAACGATCAGGCAGCAGAACATGATCAAAATCGTCGAGTCACCGGGAATCACACGGGTCATTCTGATCGATCTCGACAACTGCCCGGGAGAGTTATTGCGCATTGTCAGCGAAGCAGACGAGTCGGTGCGTGTGATTGGCTGCCACGGTCCGAAAGAGCCGCATGTGGGGGTCGGACTGGTTCCCCGCCTCGCTCGGCTGTTGTCTGAGCAGCGGTTGCGCATCCAGTCGATGGCTCAGGGAGGCAAGAATGCCGCCGATTTCGGACTGACCTTCTGGGGAGGCTGGCTGGCTGGACAGTTGCCCCCGGAAACCGAATTTGTGGTGGTCTCGAACGATACAGACCTCGATCACCTGGTGAGCCTGCTGGTGAACTCCGGACGCTCAGCCCGCCGGGTGACCGCCGCGACGCAGAGGGTGACGACGCTGACCCCGGCCCCCACTCCCGCTTCTCCGCCCCCTCCCACCAATCCGCGCCCAGCCGCCGCCACTTCCGCGCATTCCGCACCCGCCCGACCTGGTCCGGCACCAACTCAACCTGCGAAGTCGAATTCCGATTCCCCGGTGCAGACGGCGGTCGACACGTTCATCGCCAGAGTTTCCAAAAGCAAGAACCGGCCCAAGAAACTCACCGCTCTGAAGAACTGCTTGAAATCGTACAACCAAACGCTCAATCCAAACCTGATTGACACGATTGTGCGCCACCTCGTGCAGCGACAGGTGCTGACGATCTCGGGCAAAACGGTGACTTATCAGGGTGGATGAGTCCGCTGGAACGACCGCGTCTGTGTGCTGGCAAGTCGAAAGGGGAGAAAGGACCATTCCTTTCCGGAAACAGCCTCTTCGCTCCGTTGGACGTTGTGGCTGTGTGGCGAGTGGGGTGCAGCGTGGCCAGTCCGGTGCTGCGGAAGCGCTCCAGCCGTCGGAAAATGCGTGCCTTTCCGGAGTACGATCACTGGAACATCTCCCGGCAATGTCGTTGTTGTACGGGAGATTGGGTTCGAAGCACGCGGCGTCGAATCGGACCGCATCCCAGGACGGCGGGCGGTGCCGTACTCCAGGATGGGTGGCAACTCGCGCTGGTTGAGACGAGATGGCATTGCGAACCCTATGACATTTCTATTGGGGACGGACACCTCAGAACACCTCTCTTGACAAGACCCCGGAGGGGAGTAGGCTCAGCGCTTTGTCAGCCCTCCCTGCAGAGCCCCTGTCGCGATGTCGACCTATTCCGCCCAGATGAAACGGCATCTCGAGACCTACAAACTCGAGCGATTGGGAATTCAGGAGTCGGGGACGTTTCTTTTTCGCGGCCGGAGGGTCACCCGCGGTCACATTCTGCCCCAGGCTCTGGCATGGCTCAACATTGTGGAGCCGATCCGGCGGGAGGTGCAGACCTACCTGCGAAGCCAGCCTCAGATGGAACTGCACGAGTACTTTCATCATCTCAACTCGTCGCAGGCCTTCGCCTTGAACCTGTTCTTTCCCTTCTTCGAGGCGGGGGTTGGGGAGGTGTTGCTGCGGGCGATGGGCCTCTCGGGGGATTGTGCAGGCTGGGAATTCGAACACATTGCCGACAGCCGGGAAGGGACAAATGCCGATGTCCGCTGGCACACCGCCACCGGCGTGCAGACCTACTGCGAGGTCAAGCTGACCGAGCAGAAATTCGGATCGGCCCAGGATGATGCACGCCATCGGACAAAACTGACCGAAATCTATCGCCCGGTTCTGGAGGGGGTCGTAGCCCCCGAACTTCTCGAGCCTGCCGAGTTCTTCGCGAATTACCAGATCTTGCGGAACATCTGGTTGGCCGCCCGCAGTGAGTCGGACTCGGTCGTGTTCCTGCTGCCGAAGGCCAACAACGGGCTGTGGGCGCAACTGGATCCGGTCCTCAGCCGGTTGTCTCGTCCGATGGCCCAACGGGTCAGCGTGGTGGCAGTCGAGGAGGTCCTCGACACCCTGATCCAGTCGGAACGGATGCCGGCCCGACTCACGGCAGTGCTCTGGCTGCTGCGGGAGAAATACCTCCTCGTGCCCACGCAGGAGTAACCGGGCGGAACAGGCACGGTCCTTGCCACCCGCGTCGCCGCGCTGGGTGTCACCGCCCTGGCCGGTGTCGCGCGGGGTGTGTGGTGCGGGACGGCGTGGTGCGGGACGGCGTGGTATGGGATGGCGCGTCATTCCCGCCGTGATGCCTACGGACCACAGGCGATGGTCGCGTTTCGCGTTGAACTGCAGTCTCGCGGCGTGAGCTCAGACCACCGTGAGTCATGACGCGGCGGGAAATGATCCACCACGCGGGTCGGTGCCCATGGTGGGTTCCACCAGCCTCTGGCCGTACCAGAGCCGATAGTCGTCGAGGGTCTCTTTCCATTCCGCGTCGGCGTCGAGAGTCACCGCTGCGAGAGGGTATTCGCCATCAAGCGATTCCCCCGCGAGCAAGCCACAGACTCCTCGCGTATCGTCAATTGCCTCGCAGATGCCGCAGAGCAAAATCGCGGTGCTCTGAAACCGCCCGGGCTCGCAGTACATGCCTGGCTGCGGACTGCCTGGCCACAGGTCGGCGAGATGCTGGCGAAAAACAATCAGGGTTTCGGCGTGGACGGGAGGGAGCGGTGCCTCCGCAGGCAGGCCAAACACGGCACGGACCCGGTCCGCCGGGCTGTTCCAGGAGAGAGGAGCGGTCATGGAGAGGTTCCTAGGCAGAAAGTCCCTGTTCGCTGACCTGCCAGATCTCCCCCGAGTCCACTTCGAGGGCGGTCAGGCAGCCGCCGAAGCCGCAGCCAGTGTCGATGCAGAGCAGATACCCGGCATCGAGAATGCACCCATCGCTCTGCGGGGTGTGCCCGACAATCGCCCTCTTCCCCGAGTAGTGGGGGCCGGGAAACTCGCGCAGGTCGAGCCACAGGGCCGTGCGACTGTCGTGCTGATCGAGAGGCCAGTTGGCGGCATAGTTGGCGTGGATGAAGAAGTGCGAGTCGGTCTCGTGGACCAAAGCGAGTTGCTCGAGAAACTGCCAGTGCCGTTCGGGAATCACCCCGAGATCGACGGCCTCGGTGTCGTACGACGCCAGGGTGGCGAGGCCTCCGCAGGCTGGCGAGAGCCAGAACTCGCGGGCCGAGTCGCGGTCGCGGGCGTCCAGCAGGGCCGCCTCATGATTGCCCAGCAGGGGAATGACACGGTGGCGGGCTTGAAGCTGCAGAATCCGCTCGACCACACCCCGGCTGTCAGGTCCGCGATCGAGGTAGTCCCCCAGGAAAATGACAGTGTCTTCCGGCTGGAGGTCGATGGCCCGCAACAGCGCATCGAGTGCGCGGGCATGGCCGTGGATATCACCAATGGCAAAAGTGCGGGGGTTAACCAAGTCTGTTCCTGAGGGAATTCCAGCGATGAGTGGACAGACTCATACCGCACGAAATTGTGTCTGGCAAGAGGAACAGCACTGACCATCGGCAGGGGGCAGCAGGGTCTCCTCCGCGACGTGGCGCGAGCGACGAGGCGAGCCGACTGTGCGGCAGGGGCAACCCTGAACGAGACGAGTCGGCAAGTCGCGCGGCCTCGCGGGGCATCACGACGCCAAAGGCCGCAATGTCGGGTCGATGTCGATCTCGGGCCAGCCTGGTGGTTATGGCTGGATGTCACCAGCGGAGGTCTCGGCAAACCTGTCGCGGAATGGTCCAAGAAACCGGCGGTCGGGGGACCAGTCGGTGATGGCGAACACGATCTCCCGGAAAGCTCCCGCGAATTCGGTCTCGAGTGCGGTGCGAAAGTCGCGGGCCGTACGGTGTGGATCGTTCCGAAACGCTCCGCAGCCCCAGGCCCCCAGCACGAGGCTGTCAAAGCCGTACGCCTGGGCAATGGCCAGCACACGACCGATCCGGGACTGCAGCAGGTCTCCCGATTGGGGTTGTTCGACGGTGGGGGCGTACGGGGCGGCACAGGTGACACAGCAGAGCGTCCAGGGCTCGTCGAGCGGTGTGCCGTCCTCTGAGCGGAAGACTGGAACGTCGAGCGACAGAATCGCCCAGTTGGTGGAATCGGGCAATTCCCGCTCACGATGGGCGTCGTACATCGGATCGTCCCGGAGCGTCAGGAAGAGCCCGGACGACCGACAGAGTGTCTCCTCCTGTGCCCGCGCGCCCGACAGAAACCCCCCGCCAGGCGCAACGCCGTTCGCCATGTTCAGTGCGAGGGGGCGCACACCGCGCCGGATCATGTCCCGCGCCGCATTCAAGGTCGTGTCATTGCACACCCGGATGCGCGTCTCGGGGAACGACTGCCGGGGAGAAGAAGGCAATGCCGCATCGGGCGGGAGACTCACCACCTGGGACTGCGCGTGTGCCAGCAACGGTCGCAGGTCGATCAACGCCCCGGCCTGGTTCTGGTACTGCCCTGACTGGCAAATCTCCAGAGCCGACCATCCCAGTCGCATGGCCTGTTCAGGAGCGATATCCAACTGCCGACGGCACGCCCCGGCCAGGTCGGCCGAATCCAGGCAGGGAAGACAGATCAAACGATTCATGCAGGCTCGTTCCTGACTGAGGACAGTAGAGGGGACGGTAAGGGACAATCAATAAAGGGCTCGCGACCATCGCACACGCCAACCACCCGCACCCCCAGGTTGTGACACCGGACCACCCGGTCGGGCGGCGGTGGCCATTCGCCGAGTCACAAGGTGACGATCAAGGAATGAGCCCCCGATGGTCCCTGTTGTCGGAAAGCACTGACACGCGGTTCTCAGGACGAATGTATCAACTCCCGCTGCGAAGTCTCCAGCAGGATTGCCAAGGCTGTCCGGAAGGCTTTGGTCAGGGTGTCGCCTGGTGCGTGACGCCCTCCAACCGTGCGACACTCGGACGGTTGTGGCGCCGTGACACTCGGCTGCCTGCTGGGTGTGCCCATCGCTCGGGACCTTTCGGAATCCGGCACTGCGCGGAGCAGACAGGGAAATGGTGAAGAATGATCGGCAGAGTGAGCCTGACACAAACCGTGCCATCGCGGGCCGAATTCTCGACAACGAACTGGTGAGGGTGCGAGTCGCGGCCGAACCAGACTCCACACGGTCAGGCTTCTCCTTCGGTTGGTCTCGGGAAGGAGGGGCGCAGAGGCTCAGGTTGTGGTGATTGATTTCCCCGGACGAGGGTTGTCTCGCGCGGCCGTTATCTCGAGCGTTGCCAACACGATTGGGCGACTGCGCCCCTGCCTCGCCGTCCCCCTCGGCGATGCTCTGGAACTCACCGTGTCGAGATTGTGTACTCTGAACCAGGCGAAAACCGCCGCTCACGGGCCCGGCACCAGCGTCTGGAAGGTCGAGTGGCGACCGACTGTTCCGTTGTGAGAGGGCTTGTCACTCGGTACGCTCGATCTTGAAGGACAGCGATTGTGGTTCCCAAACGACGAGGGAAAACTGCGTCTGGAGTTGGGTCTCGGTTCTTCCGTCAAGTACCACCTTTGTCAGGCGAATCGTTCCGGGCTGAGGCAGGAATACGGGGACTCATGGGATGCGTCTGCTGCTGGCCTTCTTCCGACGCTATGCGATGATGATCGGCATGTGGCTGCTGCCGTTCTCGTCGCTCCGAATCATGATGTTGCGGATGTGCGGCGTCCGAATCGGGCACGGCTGCTATGTGGGATTCAATGTGGTGTTCGATACCAACTTTCCCGAGCTGATTTCCGTGGGTGACCGGGTGACCCTCTCGCACAATGTGGCCATCTATACCCACACCATCACTCCGGTCGCGAGTCGGCTGGCCGGGGTCTATCAAACGACTGGTGCCGTTACGATTGGCCAGGGGGCCTGGGTGTGCGCCCAGAGTCTGATTCTTCCCGGCGTTGAAATTGGAGCCGACTGCCTGATCGGGGCCGGTTCCGTTGTGACGAAGAGCACCGAGTCGGGTTGGCTTTACGCGGGGAATCCGGCGCGCAGGATCAAGCCGATTGTGTTTGAGCCCGACCGTCCATGACACGCACAATTGCCGTCGTCGGTTCTGGGTTCGCAGCGTGGGGGGCGGTGCGGGCCCTGGCGTGGGACGACGACCTCTGCATCCACATCTTCGATGTGGGCCTGACCGGGGCCACAAGTGATTGGGCCCACCGGACCGTGCACAACGCCAAGAAGTGCGACGGTTCGTTTTACAGCTATGGAATCAATGACCCGGACTTTCCCACCCAACTCGAATCGCAGCGGCTGTGTTCGAGCCACGCGTTGGGAGGCCACAGCAATGTTTATAGCGGAGCGATGCTCTACCCGAAAAACCACGATTTGTGCGATTGGCCCCAGGCCAGTTGGCCCCGCGTGGAGGACTACACCGCCGTACTCAGCAGCCTGGCAGTCTTGCACGAGCCCGATTCCCTCGACGCGGTGTTTCCTGTGATTCCCGAGGCGGCGACCGTCGGCGAGACTCCGCGATCCGGAACAGTGTCTGTCGTCGGTCTGTCACGCATCGCGACTTCCCGGTCTGCAGTGGACTCTGCCCAGGATGCCGCGATACGCCCGTTTTCCCTCCGGGACGAATTTGAGCGCTGGGTTTCGGCGGGGGCCGTGCAGTACACCGGTGGCTGTTATGTCACCCGAGTCACAAGTCGAGAGGGCCGGGTGGAATTGTCGTACACGGTGGGGGGCGTGCCCGGGGCGGCGACATTCGATGCCGTGTTTCTGGGGGCCGGCTGCGTCAACACGACTGCCATTGTCGACCGCAGCCTGAATCAGTCCGGCACACGGCATTACTCGATCCAGTCGCCCCTCCTGGCGATGCACGCGTTCTTCCGGTTTCCCGGGCGGGCCAATCCTGCAGTGCAGATTCGCCGCCGGAATGATGTGCCGGAACTGTTCCTCGAATTGCGCTCCCCCGGCACAGGCGACTCGTGGTCGCACACGCAACTGACCGCCATCAACGAACAGATCGTCGAGGCCATTTGCGCGCGAGTCCCGCGGTTGTTGCATCCCCTTGTCAGGCAATCCCGGCATCTGGTCTACTTCGCGCTCAGTCTGCAGGCATCGCACGGCCACGAGTTGGCAAGACTGCAGTCGACCGTTGAATCCGATGGGACAAGGCAAAAGGTGTCGATCGAGGAACTCCCCTGTGGCCCTGTGCCGCAACTGGTGCGCGATGTGCGCAGGGCCGTGTTGCGACATTGGCGTACGTTGCGGATGTTGCCGATTCCTTACAGCGGGCGATTGGTCGATTTTTTCCGCGGCAATCGTCTCGGAGGCTGGCATTTTGGGGGGACGCTCCCCATGCGCGAGCAGCCGAGCCTGCCGACCGAATGCTGGCCGACTGGAGAAATCCAGGGGCTCGCCGGGGTTTACGTGCTGGACAGTTCCGCGTTCCCATCCATTCCTGCCAGCACCGCCGCGCTCTTGACGATGGCCAATGGACATCGTGTCGCGAGTTGCTGGAAGTCTCGTCTTGTTCCCGAGGATTGCTGATGATGGCAGTCAGCCGCGGCTCAGTTCGCCATTCGCTGGGCGAGGACCTGTCGACCTTCGCCACCTCCCTGTTCCGACCCGGGCAGTCCGTCACGCGGGCGACCCCCGCGGAGAAGTCGCAGCTGGTTGAAAGTGTCAAGCGTCGATTCGGCGTCTCAGAGGCGATCCCCTTCCCGTATGCCCGCACCTGCGTGCATGCCGTGCTGGAGGCGATGGATCTCCCCCCGGGGAGCGAAGTGCTGATGACCCCGATTTCCATCGGACCGATGCTGGAGGTTGTCCTGTCACTCGGCCTGCGGCCGGTGTTTGTGGATATCGAGCTGGATACCTTTGGTCCCGATCGGGAGGATCTGGCCCGGAAACTGGAACGGCGACCGGCGGCATTTCTGCTGACGTATCTCTTCGGTTATGTGCCGCCGGTGGAGGAGATCATCAACGCCTGCCAGGCGGCCGGCACACGGGTCATTGAAGATGTCTCCCACAATATCGGGGCGACGTATGCCGGTCGCTGTCTCGGCACCTGGGGTGACGCCGGTGTGCACAGCGCTTCGCTGCTGAAATATGTCGACGGCTACAACGGGGCGTTTGTGATCACCAACCAGTCGGCACTTGGACAGAGGGTCGCCGCAGCGGCGGAGCGTCTCACCGAGCCGGCACGGGGGCGCGTTCGGGGATGCATCCGCCGGACACTGATCTGGAACACCGCCCTGAACCGGTACGTGTTCAACCTCGCCACGTTCCCCGCACTGGCATGCCTCAAGGCGGTCAGTCCCGCCCTGTTCGAAAAAATCCTCGGCCCCGGGATCGCGTTGACGCTCGATGCCAAGGCCCTCCCGGCCTACTACTTCGAGGACATTGCCAGCATCCAGGTGCGGACCATCCTGCGACACCTCGACCGACTCGACAGCGTGCTCGAATCACGACGCGAATGCGCCCGCACCGCCCACCGGGCCTGGCGGGAGGTGACGGCGTCCAGCAGCCCATCACCGGAGTTCCCGGCGGAGCCAGCCGGGCAGGACCCCACCTACTGGCAATTTGTCATCCCGGTCCGGAATACCGCGGTGGCGAGAGACGTTCTGTTTCGGAAGCGGGTGGAGACCGGCACGACCAATCTGCTGGATCTCGCCCAGGTTCAGGGGATCCAGCTACCGAACACCCGAGCGCTGAAAGAAACGCGGATCTTTGTGCCGTTGCATGGACACCTGCAATCCGGAGACTATCGCAGGATGTTCGTCGCACTCCGCGAGGCCGGTCAAATCTGATGGTGGAGGCTTCTCACGATGTCCGTCCTACCGTGGGCCCTGCGGATGAGCGGTGCCGTGGAAAGTCACTGAAGTGGTGCGATATCCGGGGAGACGCATGCACGCGGTATGGCTGATTCCCACGGGGCAGCCGCTCTCCTGTATGACCAGCCTCCACCAGCAAAGAGTGGACCGACCCCAGGACGTGGCAGAACGCAACGACAGGAATCCGGGTCACCGGGACCACACCTCCACCCGGGAGAACGGCGGCACAAAGACCTGCCTGCAAATCGATGACGGTGTGTCGTACCGCCGGGGGGAGGCCATCGGGAGGTCGCGTTGTGCCACCCGCCGATCGGTTGCATCGAACGGGGGAAGGCGGTGCGTGCTGAGCATGGGTGCTGCCAGCCGGGGTTCTGGGCAAGGCACGACCGGGAGTCCCCCGATGGTTGACGGCCGAGTTGGTCGCCGGGTGACTGCGGCCAATCAGCGATTGCCAGCCACAAGCTGCCGCGCCCGAGGGATCGGGCTCATGTGCGGGTGCCGTGACAGCGTTCCGTTCAGCGGTTGCGTTGCAGGTGTTCGCGGAATTGCAGGGCCCGTTCCCGCAGCATGACGAAGGGTTGAGGGGAGACGGCCCGCGGACCCTGGAGGGGGCGATCCTGCACGAGAATCACACCAATCACGGTGGCGATGAAGAACGAGAGCAGCCCCCCCAGCAGCAGCACGTTTCGCAGGTGCAGATCGAAGAGGTAGAGGAAGACGATCGTCACGACGGCTCCCAGCAGCACGACCGACCAGAGGATGTCGGGGAGACCGGTGGCAACGGCATACAGCCGTTGTCGCCGGAATTCCCGCGAGTGGTCCCACGAATTCAGCAACTGCTGGTGGATCAGCCGCTCCCGTTCGGACTGGGGTTCGTAATCGCGCAGGCGCCGGTTGAGCTTCAGGATCGCCAGCGACCCGTCCGAAGGAATCTCTCCCTGGCACTGCAGGGGCCAATCCTTCTCGATGGTCGTGTCGACATACTCCCGCAGCAGGCCTCCCATCTCTTCGGCGACCTCGGGGGGATAGGTGGCGTCGAGATCGCTGTAGAAGCCAAGCAGAAACAGTGCCTCACGGGTCACCACATCTTCGACACCGCTGCGGTTTTCATAGGCGGCAACCGCCAGCAGGCCCAGCAACAGTCCATAGAAAACGCCAAAGCATGACAGGACGGCGCTGACGACCGAGTTCCAGTCGTTTTCACGGCGGACCAGGCGATGGAGGACCGGGCGCAAGAGCACTGCTCCCAGGCAGGTTCCACCCATGAACACCGCGAACAGCAGGGTCAGGACCTGTGGGACAGTCAGGTTGAACAACCAATCGGGCACGCTGCACTCCTCTCCGGACACGTTTGGGCGGCTTGTGTTCCTCCAGAGTATGGCGTCGTTCGCCCGTTTGGTAGGGGAGGCCCGGGAACGCCGAAAGGGCCCGCGCAAACGGACCCATGCCCCTTGAACGGCACCGATCTGCCGTGTCGAAGTCACGGCGGAGAGATCACTCGGTGGAATTCCTTCCGGAGGGAGCGATGCATCGGTCGTACTGCACCGTCGGGGTTCCTGATCGATCTTGAAACCCGGCTTGACAGCGACAGGGCGGCCGGTCACTTCCCAAACAGAAGTGCTGCCGTTGGTGATGTCGTGTTCGCAGTGCTTTCACAGCGGCCGGGAAGTGCACATTGGGGAACAATCTCCGGCGTGGTCGCGTGTGAACGGGAGACGCTTGCGAATGACTCCATGGCAGCACTCACCGAAAAACCGGATGAGTGGATGTGGGGGGAAGTGAAAATGTTGGAGGGCTGGGCCTGCGAGCACACAGTGACAGTTCAAGTGGCGGGCGAGCCCAAATGTGCGAGTCCAGTCAGCAGTCAGGCATTGCCCGAAAGCGGACCTGGTGTGCCCGACTGTCGAAGTCGGATACAGGCCTTCCGGTTTTCCGGGAATCTGGGAAGATCCGTGCTGACGAGCCGGTTCCGACCACAATCTGCTTGACCCGTCATGACCGAACAGACCGAGTTGGCCATTCGCGTTCCAGCGTTCCTTCTGCTGCTGGTGGGGCTGTCCACGTGGGAGCTGATCCAGCCCAGGCGAAGGTTGACTGTCCATCAGGGAAAACGCTGGGCGAACAACCTCGGATTGCTGGTACTGAACACTGTCGGCGTTCGCAGTCTTCTCCCGCTCACAGCGGCGGCGACGGCGGCCTTGGCCCTGGAGCATGGCTGGGGCGTGTTGAATCATGTGGACTGGCCGGATTGGTTCGAGGTCATTGTGACGGTCATGATCATGGATCTGGCGATCTATCTGCAGCATGTCCTGTTTCACGCCGTACCGGTACTGTGGCGACTGCACCTGGTGCACCATGCCGATCTTGATTGTGACGTCACGACCGGGGTCCGGTTTCATCCGCTGGAGATGTTGTTGTCGGCGCTGATCAAGATTGGCGTGGTGGCCGCTCTGGGGCCGTCGGTCGTTGGAGTCGTGTTGTTCGAAACGCTGCTGAACGCCACGTCGATGTTCAACCACAGCAACATCAGGCTCCCGATCAAAGTGGACCAATGGCTGCGGTGGTTTGTTGTCACCCCCGACATGCATCGCGTGCATCATTCAACGCAGCGGCACGAAGCAGGGAGCAATTTTGGCTTCAACATGCCGTGGTGGGACTATGTGTTGGGCACTTATCTGCCGCAGCCCGAAGCAGGACACGACGCCATGTCGACGGGTGTCGTGGGCCTGCAGGAGGAACGGATGGTGGAACGCCTGCCAGGAATGCTCAGCCTCCCGTTCCAGTCGGCTGCGTCGGACCATCGATAATCGGTCTGGGGATGCGGGCATGAGCATCAACTGTGCCCGTGACATGCGGGAGACCGGCAGCACCCTCTCGACAGAGACAGAGATCTCTGACGCGCAGAGACGGATCTCCTGTCAACAATACCCGGTCGAGTCCACCTGGCCTGGCACAACCTTGTGTGACGTTCGAGGTTTCCAGACCGGACTTGAAGATCCATTTGACGCCATCGGTTGCCGGGGCAGCCCACAGGGTGCGGCCTGTGTTGCCTCATCACAACGATCGTGATCGCGTTGGGCCGTCGTGCTGTGCTCGTCTTCGTACACGGTGGCGAAGCAGGTCACCTCGGGTGCCACGGTCCTATGGAAACCGTGTCGCAAATGGGCCGGTCCATGACTCCCGAAACGTTCTCGGCCAGAATCCCCGGGGAGAGCATGTTCGGAGCCAACCCTCAGGAACTGGAAAAGACGTATCCGCGCAGGGATGGCTCCGCCAGGTTTCAGGTCGATCCTGTCCACAGTGGTAAATCGGGCGTGAGGGTGACTTCACCGGGAATCGGAGGCTCGGCTCTCACGGAAGGGCGTCTGACCCTGCTTGGCCAGCGCTGGAGTCGGTGAAGACTCCCCATGCGTCCACACGGGCGTTACCCGCAGCGATCCGCACGTCGCACACGCACACCGGCGGTCGCCAATCGACTTCCGGGTCGAAACTCACCGACGAAATCGGGGAAAAAAAGTGGAAATGCGCGAGTTGCTTGTGACAACCGATGCGACAGGCGTGGCCTCAACGACAGGGCGGTTGTGACTGACCCGGGTCGGCGTGTTGCACCGGCGTCACATGCACCTCGATCTCCTGCACCACGACTTCGCCGGAGGACGGGTTCGAGGTGCGCGTGACCGTGAGGCGATTGTCGCCACGCCGCAAGCCTGCTGCGTCGAGTGGAAATGCAAACAGGTCGTAGGCTGGCAACAGACGACCCTGGCGCGCTCCCTGGCCCTTGGGGAAGTGCTGACGGACCGTCGAGGTCACCGTCAGATCGTCGGCGTTGAATCGGACCGCGAGGCTTTCACGGGCTGCGAGCCCGGTCGCCTTGAATTTCAGGACGACCTCCAGCGGGCCCGCACTGGCATCTTCGGCAAGGCGAAGATTGATGGAATGGGGACGGAGATCATCGTGAGGCAGAATCAGCCGAATGTCACGTTTCACTCCCGATGGCCCGATACCATCGCCGTGCCCGTTCCACATCGGGTGAAACAGGTAGATCCGCTCATGGGGATTGATCAGGGCCAGATCGCGGACCTGTGCCATCTGCAGCAGGACCGATGGCCAGTCTTCCTCGCGTCCCTTGTCGGCTCGCCAGTGGTAGTGGAAGTTGTACAACTGAAGACCGTCGGCTCCGAATTCCAGAGCACTTTTTGCGGCGGCCCGGTAGTTGGCGAGCGTGAGGTTCTGGTGATCATTGCCCCAGCCAATCATGGGATGGAGCGCGGGATAGACACGAACGCCGGTGCCCCGGGTGAGGGCCACAAAGTCCTCCACGCGCGTCTGAAAATCGGTGTAGAAAAAATCGGACGGGCAGATGAAGTCGAGCGTGCCGGTCGCGATCCAGGCGGGGATGTCGTAGCCGAGACCCCGGCATTCGGCCAGCGATTGAGGCACGCGCACCCCCAAGAGCAGGCGGGGTCTTCCCCGGCGGTGTGCCGCGGCATCCAGACGCTGTCGAACCTGCCGGAGAAATCCGGTGAGCAGAGGGGCATTGGCCTCGGCCTCGGCAGGGCGGAACACATGGCACCACCGCTGCCAGTCGAGTTCGAGTCCATCGACATCGTACCGTTCGAGGAACTCGTTGATGAACGCGAGGACGGTGTCGCGGACGCCATCGTGCCTGTAATCCATGCCGCCGGCGAACTCGGGAAGTTGCCACTCGGGATGGCTGTCATGCCATTCGTTGGACTTCTGGTGGCGGTCGTTCATTCGCAGGCCGCCCAGGAATTCCATTCCTCTCAGGTGAGCGCGATCGAGTGCCAGCTGGATGCGATCAATGCCGGCCTGTTCGAGTGGGGTAAAACCGACCGGGGTGTTCTCAAAGAGGTTTTCAGCGATCTGGTCGCGGGGAAACGAGCGGAAACCGGGCGGAACACAGCCGCGGGGGAGCGCGAAGACGCAGTGGACGATTCGGTCGATGCCCGCGCTGGCCTGGTCATCGACAATCTGCTCCATGGCCGCCTGAACCGTGGCCGCTGTCGGCGGAGACTTGCGGTGTGCGGCGGTCAGCTGCAGTCCGCACATGTTGCTTTGATCCCAGTTGACGATGAGCCGGCAGCTTCGTCGGGGTACAACCGTGGGGGATGCGGCCGGGGGAGTTTCTGATGGTTGCCCCTGGCATCGATTCCATTCAGAAGAGAGCAGCAGCAGGACAACGACGGCAGCAGAACTCAGATGGCTGAGTGACATGGGCATCCTCGACGGTCATCCGGGGACGATCCCCGGGACACGTCTGTCTGTTGCGATGGGACAGCGGGGGGATCGGTGTTGGCGACCGGATCGCAGGGCGGCCAACACCTCCCTGGTGTAGCGTGACCGAATACCCCAGGCAATAGACCGACGCAACGAAACAACGAACCAAATAATGGGGACGCAGCTCGTTTTCCGCATTGGAAACGAGCTGCGTCCCCGTATTCTTCCCTTATTGGCGGGTTCCTGAGGCTTGGCGGATCACCGTCGGGCCGGAAGCGACCGAGTCGGTGTGCGCGGTTGTCACGGGAGGGTGTGGGACACTCTCGAAGACCCGGCAGGGATGGACATGGGCCACCTCGCGCAGCTCGGTCTGCCCCTCGGCCGCCTGCAGGAACTGGTCCACCAGGTTCTCGTTGATCAGCAACAGCGTGTGACCGCGGTCCGAAAGGTTCTTCGCCGCTTCCGAGGCCGACCACAGGTCATACACTTCCAGGGGCAGCTGGGGATAGTAGAACGACAGCGAATCAATCTCCCGAGAGAGCCCGATGCTCACAACGGGGACCCGCTCGTCCAGTTCCCGGGGGCAGACTTCTTCCAGGGGGTGGATGAACGACCGGCTGAGGGCTATGCGGGGATAGAAGTCAAACGTCGTGGCGATCATGGCCAGCAGGGCAAAGCTGGCGGCTGCCACCCAGCGGGTCGCGACGGCGTGCCGGGCGAACGTGCGGGGGGTCAACAGCCCCACGCCGATCATCGCCAGGGCGCCCCACGAGAACCAGTTGGCGCCTCCCAGCTTGAGTGACAGCCGTGAATCGATGAAGGCGCTGACCGGGATGGCGATGCAGAGCAGCACGCAGAGATCGCGTGGCGACGTATTGCGGACATAGGTCGCAAATTGGCTGGTCGACTCCCCCTGGATGATTCCCCAGATCGCCACCCCCATCACGAGGCAGAGAGAGGGGAACATCGGCAGCACATAGGGAGGCAGCTTGCAGCGGGCGGCCGAAAACAGGACAAAGACCCATGCCGCCCCCAGCAGCAGGCTGCCAACGTCCCAGTCGCGGCGGACTCGCACCGGCAATTCCTGGCTGCGGAAATACACCCAGGTCGCCGGCCAGAGAATCGAACAGGGAAGCATTGCCACGCACAGCACCGGCACGAAGAACCAGATTGGCTCGGCATGTTCCAGCCCCGAAACGAACCGCTCCACGTGGTGTTTCCAGACGAACTCGGTGAGGGCACCCGGTTCCGCCACCGCGAGGGCGACAAACCACGGCAGGGCGATGGCCATCACGGTTGCCGCATAGGCCCCCAGCATTTTCCAGGTCAATCGGGAGATCTGTCCCGTCAGCCACAGGGACGCCGCCACGGGTGTGGCGATCAGCACGGGGGAAATCGGACCCTTTGTGAGGAAGCCGAGGCCACAGGCGACCGCCGAGAGCAGCCACAACCCCCACGAGACGCGGGCCGTGCGGACTGCAACCAGGGCCGCAAGGAAGCCGAGCGTGGTCCAGCTGGTCAGCAGGGAATCCATGAACAGAAACCGTCCGCTCAGCAGGAATCCCGCCGAGCAGAGCAACAGCAGGCTTCCCACAGCGGCAGCCGCACTCCCCACCAGTCGACGGCCCAGCAGGAATGTTGAGAAGACAGTGAGCAGGGAGGCCAGGGCCGGGACGAGGTGCACGGTCGCCTCCGAGATCCCCAGCGTGCGAAACGCGAGAGCGGTCGACCAGTACAACAGTGGTGGCTTGTCGAGATACGGCTGGCCGAGCCGTTTCGGGACCAGCCAGTTCCCGGTGACGACCATTTCGTGGGCGATCTGGGCATACCGGCTTTCGTCGGGATCCATCAGGGGGAACCGCAGGCGGGCCCACATTAGCCCGGCGAGCATCAGCAGCAACAGGCAGAAACCGAACTCGGGGAGCCCCAGCCGGTTGTTCTTGTCAGACTCAGCCGCCGCAGCCGGCGGCGCGAAGAGCGCCTCTGACCACCAGAACCGCACCAGCGTCTGCAGCACGGGGGGAATATGCCAGATCGAGACCTTGCTCTCGCCTCCCGGACGGGGACGATGCGTCACACCCACTTCGCCGATCGTCAGGCCCGCCTGGCGGGCCCGGCAGAGCAACTCGGCATTGAAGAAGAAACCCTGGCAGTGCAGGCCAGCCGAGTTGACCCAGTCACGGCGGAAGATCTTGAGGGCACAATCGCAGTCACGCACCTGGGTCCCCAGCAGGGCTCGGGCCAGGATGTTGAAGCCCTTCGAATACACCTTGCGCCGCCACGGATCCTGCCGATCCACCCGCTCGCCGCACGCCACGTCGCACGTGCGGCTCAATTCCAGCAGCTTCCCCAGGTCGTGCAGGTCGAACTGGCAGTCGGCGTCGGTGAAGGCGACGAGTTCGTGGCGGGCCGCCCGAAACCCGCTGCGCAGCGCCTCGGCATACCCGACGTTCCGTTCCAGCGAAATGACACGCACCTGCGGACGATTCGCCGCAGCCGCGCGGGCAACCCGGGCGGTGTCATCGCGGCTGCCATCGTCGATGACGACGATTTCGTGCGGTACTCCCAGGGTGCCAAGCGCAGCGCACGCCTCGGCAATCGCCTGGGCGATCACCGGCTCTTCATTGTGCGCGGGGAGCACCAGGCTCAACCCAGGCAATGCCGGCACCGCCTGGAAATCGTCGGAAGGAGACATCATGCGGGTTGGCAATCTGAAACGTGGAAGCAGAGTGGATGAGTTGCGGCGCGACCGGCAAAGCCCGGCCCGAGCGGCAGTGGCTGGACAATCACGGGAACGTGATGGGACTGTGCTGGGGTTCGCCGTACCCGGCCGGATGCCGGGAATGCCAGGCCCACGCCGAGGCGACGATGTTGTCGAGAGATGAGTACCGGGGTTCCCAGCCGAGCAGTTCGCGGGCCCGCCGGGTGTCGGCGAACAGTGAGGCGGCATCGCCTGGTCGCCGTGGAGAGAGCTGCGCCGGGATCGAAATGCCGGTCACCCGTCGGCACTGCTCGATCACTTCCTGAACCGAATGGGGAGACCCGCTTCCCAGGTTGCAGGCCACCGACCGCCCGGGAACGATCTGCTCCAGGGCGAGCAGGTGAGCCTCGGCGAGGTCTTCGACATGGACGTAATCGCGCAGGCAGGTTCCGTCGGGGGTCGGGTAGTCGGTTCCACAGACGTGGACACACTGTTCCTGGCCCAGGGCCACCCGCAGGGCATTCGGGATGAGATGTGTTTCGGGAGTGTGATCCTCCCCGAGGTCCCCCCGTTGGTGGGCTCCCGCGGCATTGAAATACCGCAGCACGACCGCCCCGAGACCAAACGCGGCAGCACAGTCGGCCACGCACCATTCCAGCGCCAGCTTGCTGCGGGCGTAGGGATTGATGGGGGCCAGCGGAGAATCTTCCCGCACCATGTCCCCTGGCGGCTGACCATAAACGGTACAGGTGCTGGACATGACCAGGCGGTTGATTCCCTGGCGGTGCATGGCTGTCAGCAGGGTCACACCACGGGACGTGTTCTGCGCGAAATAATGGAGAGGTTCGCGGATCGATTCGGCCACCAGGGCGGCGCCGGCGAAGTGGACAACCGCGTCAAACTGGGTGGACGAGAGTGCAGACGTCAGGGTCTGCTCATCGCCGAGATCGCCCACAAACAGCGGGAAATCGGCCACTGCGCCGCGGTGACCGGTCGAGAGATTGTCATAGACCCAGGGTTCGTGCCCCGCCTCGCGAAAGCGGCGCACGGCGTGACTGCCGATGTATCCGGCCCCCCCGGTGACGAACAGTCTCATCCTTGAGTTCACAACCTGTTTCAGGCGTCTTTCCGAACAGGCAACACCCTTCCCTGGGTGCCACTCCACATGCGTGGCAGAAACCTGTTCACCGGTCACGGTGTCTTAGTTCAATCGAGAAAAGCTCACAAGACCATTATTGCGCAAATGCTTGCCACTGTTGGGTGTTCCGCGTGCCATTGCAGCTTGTCCATCCCGCGATCGGCCGGCCAGCCAGAGAGGCCGGTCGCTCTGCCGGTTGGTCGACAGCTCATTCTGTTTGAGTCTGGTTGTGTTCCTGCAACCCGGGATTTCCAGGGAGTGTGGGAGGCTGCGACCGGTGTGAGCCCCCAGCCGGGTTGGTGGGACGTGTCGGTTGTCGCTCGCCGATGGGTCGGTCCCCAGCGCGATGGACCTGGACTTCAGGTCGACAGACAAATCGGTCAGACTGAATCGATCTGGATGCGGGATGGTCACGGTTGTGCCCGAGCCGTCCTGTTCGGATTCCTGGTCCAACCGATGGTTGGACCACTGTGTCGAATGACTTCCCTCACTCCGTGGATCGCTATGGTTCTTCCTGTCTGCCTCAGCCGAAGGGGGGCCGTGATGGTCGTGCTGGCACTCGCCGGCCTGGCTGCCGGCTGCCACGATCCGTCGGCCGATTCGAAGCCACCATCCCTGGTCGCCCCGGAAACGCCTCTCTCGACTCCCGTTCCGACGACCAGTTCGAAAGCCATTTCGTCGACGACCGGACAGCCCCAGACTCAGTCCCAGCCGCAGCGACAGGGCGGGCCTGAAGAGTCGGCCCGATCGACGACCGATCCGATTCCACACCGGGTTCTGCCGGAGCCTGCCGGATTGCACAACCTCTTTGCGGTTTCGTCGCGTGTGTATTCCGGCAGCGAGCCGCAGGGTGCCGAGGGGTTCGACAGCCTGGTGCAACTGGGGGTGAAGACAATCGTCAGCGTGGATGGAGCTCGTCCGCAGGTCGAACTGGCCCGCGAACGGGGGATCCGGTACGTGCACATCCCGATTGGATACGACGGTGTGCCGGCATCAGCCCAGCGGGCGCTGGCCCGTGTGATGCGGGACAACGCGGGGGCGGTCTACATGCACTGTCATCACGGCAAGCATCGTGGCCCGGCAGCCGCTGCCATCGCCTGCCTGACCGCCCGGGAACTCGATGTCATGGCGGCCGAGTCGCTGCTGCGGGACGCTGGAACCAGCCCCGATTACGCCGGGCTGTATCGCGATGTGCGCCAATTCGAACTTCCGGGTCCCACGGATGAACTTCCCGAGCTGGTGGAGGTCGCCACCGTGGATTCGCTGATGTCGGCAATGGCCGGCCTGGGGCGTCATTTCGATGATCTCAAGCTGTGTCGTCAGGCGGAGTGGCAGACTCCCGGAGAACATCCAGACCTCGTCCCAGCGGGGGTGGCCCGGCTCGTGCAGGAAGCCCTGCACGAAACCACACGAACGGCTGACCTGTCGGACTATCCGCCGGAGTTCCGAACGCTGCTGGAGGAATCGGACGCGACCGCGGACCGAGTCGCGCAGGCCCTGGCGGGGAATGACAGGGCAGAGGCCGAGAAAGCCTTCCGCGACCTCGAAACGTCCTGCAGGCAATGCCATGTCCGCTGGCGTAATCGCTGACCCGGTGAACCGGGTCTGACGCGATCGCCGAGGAACTCGCCGGGCTCGATCGCGATCATTTTTTCGGAAATCTTTTTCCACTGGCGACGGTGCCCCCGGCGGAATCACCCGCCGCGATGCCCGGCCGCGACGCATCCATCCGTCCGTGGGGCCCCGTCGAGTGTGCCCGCCAACTGGCTGCACCTTCCCTCAGGCTGAGACTGACCGGCGGCTGGGATCGATTGTCGCCGGGGCCGCACGATGGGAACAAAGTGCGGGCCCGTGGCACAGTCATGGCTGCGCGGATTGGATCATCCCGGCCGAGACAACATGGTTATCTCTTGTCGATTGGCCGTCGCTACCGGAGGACTTGGGAAATCCGATCCCCTCCACCTCGCATTTGTCGTGAAAAACCACAATTGGACGATGTGGGTGCCGGCGTTTGTGTGACGTCGTGACATGCCCCCCGCAAGTCGACCGTGAAGGCCATCCGGTTTCAAAAAGGGACAGGCATAAAAAATCGCTGGAAAGGAGGATTGTGTTCATACGCGATTTGTGCGCACGGGTCGTCACCGTTTCCTGAAAGGGCCAGTCGATGACGGAAGGGGGACTAAGCCATTTCCCAGGGTGATGTGGTCCCCCGGGCGGATCGCGCCACTGTCGTTGTACCGAGGGGAAGTCACGCCCCGGCCTGTCGTTGAAGCAGCTGTCGCAGGCGAAAGTTCTCTTCGTTGCTGTCGCGACGTCGCCAACGGGCGCTGGCTCTGGTCCAGACCCGGGAACGCGGAGTCGTGGCTGCTGTTCGTGAAACTCTGTTTTCGGGAGAGACTCATGTGGCGTGACCGTTGGTGGCAGTGTGTGATCGTCGTGACGGCGTTGGCAGTCGGCGGGGCGCAGGAGGTGCAGGCGGGGCTCTATTCGAGCCTGGGAGGTTCGGTGGCAGATGGGTTCTGGGTCAACAATCCAGCCGGAACGTCGCTGAATGCGTCGCTGAATGCCTCGAATTTCATGACCGGCTTTGTCGAAGACGGTGATTTCCTGGGAATTGGCTCGGTCACGATGTGGAGTGGGCCACTGTTGTTGGCCCCATTCGACTCGACAGGTCAGGTCATCAGTCTGACCGATCCTTCCTGGGGGAAATTCCAGGGCATTATTACCGAGGACACCGGGGAAGTCGTGCAGAACACCCGGGGGGGGGCCTTCCGGGCCGTTCAGGCCTCGGGATTATTCACCCCCGGGACCAATGCCTTCTACAACAGCGAAACCGAAGTGATGAACGCCTACATGAGCCTGACGTTCACCAAGACGAGCCAGACGTCGGTCATTGGTGGTGGCTGGGTGTTGGAGACCCAGCACCCTCACCTGCCCGAGCCGTCCACGGTGATCCTGGCAGGCCTGGGGGCTCTGGGTGTGGCCTTCCGCCGATGGAAGGGACGCTGAGAGAGCAGGGTGAGTGGTCCCGGCCGTTTCTCCGGCCCTGTGGAAGGTCCCCTCTCGATCTTGTGAAACGAGTCGAAGGGGGCGTTCCGCTGGCCGGGACAGCGGGATCAGGGGGGGCGCGTGTCGGCAGTCTTCTCGGATCCGGGCTCGATCGGGGAGGTGGGCTGGTGCTGTGCGCAAGAGTCGATGCACGCCGATTCCTGTGTCGTGCCGTCCGATTGATGTCTCGATGACGGTGACAGGGGCTTTCAATGTCAGAGGTGTCCTGCTGCCAACGACTGGGTCTGACTCCGTAGACACCGAACCGATCAGTCGTCGCAGTTGAGTTTGGCCGCTTCCTCGCCGGGAAGCGAAGTGTGGAGATTGCCCCGGTCCTCCCTTCGCTGGAGATCTGAACCCGAAGAGGAATTTCGGCGAGGAGAGAATCAGACGGGACCCCTGGCGGTGACGATCAGCTGTCGTAGCGGAGTACCCGGCAGGGTGCGGGGCGACCGTTCCGGAAGCTGGCGGAGTCGTTGTCCATGTCTCGGGATTCGGTTTCTCCTCGTATTGAAGCCAGGGAGGGGGCTGGATTCGGTGCGACAAGGATCATTGGGATCCATGGTCTGAGGAAGGGCGGGGTCTCCCTACGCCCTTGGCACGCAATCGAGGGGAGTTTGGAATGAAAACCGGAGCGGGATTCGATTCGGGAATCGGGCGAGTTGTCGGGTATATGGGCGGCGAACTTTGTAACCTGTCGTTTCGAGAGGTGTCCCCGTTGGAGCCTCCAGGAAAGACATCCGAAGGAGTTCGCCATGTGTCCAGCCGACATGTCCGACCTGAGTCCGATCGAGCAGGCAGTGCGAATTGGAATTCAGGCCGGTGAGGCGTTGGCCAGCGCTCCCCTGCGAGGAGTTGATCAGCAACCTGTCGGCGACTTCCCACTGGATGGATACGAGCGGGTCCTGGTCGCCGAGCTGGTGGTGCTTCCCACTGAGGTGAGGGAAAGAGTGCTTGGAAAGGGAAACGTATTGACCCTTTATGAGGTCGCGCGGTTGCAGATGGCTATCGCGGATGGACTGCTCCAGGCCGATCCGAAACAACGGCTCATGCTGTTGTCATTTGCGAGACGGCTATCGAGTTGCCTGGACGAATGGTTTGGGCCTGCCGGGAAGGTTGGAATCGCTGATTGGAATGAGCTTGATCCCGCCGGCGCGACGGTGTTCCAGTTCAAGGTCACACTATTGGGAGTCAAACCACCGGTCTGGCGGCGGATTGTGGTGCCGGATTGCACACTGGCCCGATTTCATGAGTACCTGCAGTCGGCGATGGGGTGGAACAATTCGCACCTCCACCAATATGAGATTGAGGAGTTGCATTATGGAGATCCTGAACTCCTCGGAGTGGAATTCGATGAGGAAGAGAGTGGTAATACAACAGAGATCCTTCTCAGTGAGGTTATCCCGATGTCCCGCCGGCGATTCGCCTTCCATTACGAGTATGATCTTGGTGAAGGCTGGGACCATGAGATACTGTTTGAAGGGAATCCCGAATTCGATCCTCAGGTCCAGTATCCCCACTGTATTGAAGGGGCCCGAGCCTGTCCGCCGGAAGATTGCGGAGGAGCACGTGGGTATACCCGACTTGTGGCGGCGTACCGGGATCCCCGCCATGACCAACACAAGGAGATGCGGACTTGGCTGGGTCCGGCGTTTGATCCGGAACAGTTCGATCCTTTGGCAACGACCGGGAAAATGCGGAAAGGGTTGACCGATTCGGGTTTGCAGTAATCGTTCGCCCCACCGGCACTGCGCAGTCATGAATGTGGCAACCGGAGTTGGACAGCGAGGCCCAACACATTGTGGCAGGCGTCGTCATGGCGAGTGACGATGATTGGTGCCGGTGCAACGGCATGGTTCAGAGCGGCAAACCGCTCTTGCCCGGTCCCGACCCATTGTGACAGACTTCCCGAGGCTGGCGGTGTGCCCACGGATGGGCCCGCGGCAGGACCTTGTGCGGGACGTGTGTGCCAATGCTTCCAACTCGAAACTCCCTCCGCTGGTGTCGCTGGGTGTGCAGCGTGGTCTGCCTGGGGTCAACCCTCGCGGGGACAACGGTCGCGCTGGGGCAGGTGTTGCCCGCTGAAGCGGTGCGCCCGGCCAGGCAGGGACCGTCGGCCGCTTCGCGGCGGTTGTTCTGTGTGTTGATTGGGGGGATGGACAGCGACCCCACCCCGGAACAACTCGCCGGGACTGCCCGGCGGGACCAGGGGAACAGCGGCCTGTATCGTCTGCGTGCCGATTTGCAGGAGTCCGATGTCGAGGCGGTGTATTTCAACTGGAACGGGACTCGGGCCGGGGAGCTGGCCCATCCGCAGCCACCGCATGCACGGGCGATTGTCGACTGCCTGCGGGAACACGGTCGAGAGTCCCCCCGGGACCGGCTGGCGGTGGTGGGGAACAGCTGGGGGGGCCACACCGCGTACGAAGTCGCCCGTACGCTGGCGGCCAGCGACCGACCTCTGGCGCTGGACCTGGTGGTGTTCCTCGATCCCTCGTCGACGGGACGGGCGCTGGTTCCTCCCCGCAATCGTCCGATCACCATCAACCGCAGCGTGAACTACTATACGCGGAACCGGTTTGTGTGGGGCCCGCTGAAGATCGCCGAGAACCACGACAACATCGACCTCGGCGACCCGTCAACCGGCTACCTCCGTCCCGACGGCGCCAAATACCAGTCCCCTTTTGACTTCCCGGCCCACGTCGCCGCCGAGTGGGACGAACGAATCCACTCCGACATCCGCCGTCGCCTGATGGAGCTGTGCGAATAAACGGGGACGCAGCTCGTTTCGCGCCGGAAACGAGCTGCGTCCCCGTTTCTGTTTAGAACAGTCGCAGGCTGGCGAAGCCGGCGATGGCGAGGAGGGCGGCCACGATCCAGAAGCGGACGACGATCTTCACCTCGTGCATCCCCCGGAAGACGAAGTGGTTGTGCAACGGGGCACACGCCAGCACCCGCCGCCCGAAACAGCGGAAGCTGATGATCTGGGCGATCACGCTGACCGTCTCGGCCACGAAGACACCCCCCACCACCAGCAACAGCAGTTCCTGCCGGCAGATCAGTGCCGCCAGGCCGATCAGGCCCCCCAGCGGCAAGGCTCCCGCATCTCCCATGAAGACCTGCGCCGGATAGGCGTTGAACCACAAAAAGCCCAGCACGGCCCCCACGACCGCCCCCAGCAGCACGGCGAATTCCCCCGCCCCCGGGATGTGAGGGATCTGCAGGTAGTCGGCCATCACCCGGTTCCCCGCCATGTAGGTGAGGGCGGTGAATGCCGTCCCGGCAAACAGCATGCAGCCAGCCGCCAGTCCGTCGAGTCCATCGGTCAGGTTCACCCCGTTCGAACTTCCCACGAGCACCAGCAGGCTCCACGGGATGAAGAGCAGACCGAGACCCAGGGTGAGCGTACCTCCCGGAAAGACCAGGTCGAGCCCGGCCGGGTGCTGCGCCTGGTCGCGATAGAGCAGCCACGAGACCAGCAGCCCGAGTGCCGTCTGCCCGACCAGCTTCTCGGTCTTGGTGAGCCCCTTGCGGCGGGTGCTGAGCTTGATCCAGTCGTCGGCCGCCCCCAGGGCACCGAGCCCGACTGCCGTCAACAGCCCCAGTTGCACCGGGCGGCTGGAGAGATCGCCCCACAGCAACGTCGCCAGGCAGGCGGCCGCCAGGATGAACAGTCCCCCCATCGTGGGAGTGTCTTTCTTCCCCGCGTGCAGTTCGTCGAGACGTGCCGAGTCGCTGGCGATCCGCTCGCGAAAGCGAGCCTTGAGCCAGCGGATGGCGACTGGTCCCAGCAGCAATGCCAGGACAAACGCGGTCAGGCTGGCCAGGGCCGTTCGCAGCGTGAGCAGCGTGGCGGTATCGCGGGCATTCAGCAGGCGTTGCAGCAACCAGACCAGCATGACGGTGTGACGTCGGGGAATGACCGAGGATCGGACGGATTCGGCAGGGCGAAGTGGCCATCCGCGAAGAACGGAAGGCCAGCGGGCGGTCACTCTCGCGGGATCGCCGCAAAAACACAACCCGAATCTGGCCCTGGTCCCAGGTCCATGACTGGGGGACTTATGTCGTGCGTCCCCTGTGCCAAACACCGGTCACAAAAAAACCGGGGGGCAGGCTGCCGTGGCAGTCTACCCCCCGGTGGTGTATCCCCGGGTACCGAAGCGAGGCTTCGGTACCCGGTCGGGTTCGACGTCGTGCAGAAAGCAGACAACCAGAGTGATTGACCCAGAAACCACTTGGCCTGGTGCCGTATTTGCTTCCGGCTGGCCGAAGCCAACCTGTGCGACAGGATTCCCGCAAATCCGCGGCACGCACGTTCGACGAAACCGGTCTCCTTGTGTTTCAGGCAGGGAATTCAGAACAGTCAGCTTCCGTGATGATCCTGGTGACGGTGTGGAACCCGCTTCCGCAGTGTGTCAGGCGGCCTGGCGTTGTGGAGCCGGGCGCCCCGGTGGGAGAGACGGAACCTGGCGACGCAGCCATTCGAGGGCCCGTTCCATCCGCATGCCACGGGACCCCTTCACCAGCAGGACATCGCCCGGCGAGAGCCAGCAGTCCAGCAGGGGGAGGAGTGTTTCCAGTGCATCACACGCGGCCACCTGGTGCAGCGGGAAGCCGCCCGACAGGGCACCCCGGGCCACATCGTCGGCGAACTCGCCGCAGACCAGCAGCCGATCGACTCCACTGCGCGCGATCTGCTGGCCAAACTGGTGGTGCCATTCGGGCGACTGGGGACCCAGTTCGAGCATGTCTCCACAGAGCAGCACCCGCTGGCTCCCGGTGGGCCACTCCCGCAGGCATTCGCAGGCGGCCTGCATCGAGAGCGGGCTGGCGTTGTAACTGTCGTCGATGATGGTCCACGGGCCGATCGTTTCGACCTGGCAGCGGCTGGCCGGGGGCCGGAACAGGTCGAACCCTTCCTGGATTTGTTCGGTCGAGAGGCCAATCTCGCGGGCCACGGCGACGGCAGCGAGGGCACTCGTCAGCTGGTGGCGGGCCGAGGCGGCCAGGTGAAACCGGTCCCCCTGCACGAGAAATCGCAGCCGGCCCGGATGGAATTCGACTTCTTCGGCCACGAGATCATTGCCCGGTTGTTCGCCGAACAGCCGCACGGCACAGGTCGCCTGCCGGGCCATGGCCCGCAGGCGGGGATCATCGCCCCCCACCACGGCAAAGCCGGTGCAGGGGAGTGCTTCGACCAGTTCGAACTTCCCCTCGTAGATGGCGTCGAGTGAGCCGAACGATTCGAGGTGGGCCGGTCCCACGCGGGTCAGAACCCCGACCTCGGGGGCGGCGATGTCGCAGAGAGCGCGGATGTCTCCCCGCCGGCCTGCCCCCATCTCGAGCACGGCGAATTCATGTTCGCTGCCGAGGTCGAGCAGGCTGAGGGGAAGCCCGATCTCATTGTTGAAGTTCTTCCGGCTGCGAATTCCGGAATGGGCACTCGACAACACCGTCGCGATCATTTCGCGGGTGGTGGTCTTGCCGACGCTCCCCGTCACGCCGATGACGAGTGCTTCCTGCTGCTGCCGATACCAGCGGGCGAACTGCTGCAGGGCCGGAAGGGTCTCGGAGACGACCAGGCGGGGGCCGGTGATCTGCGGGGCATGGTGGGCATCGACCACGGCAGCGACCGCCCCGGCAGCGAGGGCCTGAGGGACGAATTGATGACTGTCATGCCGTTCCCCTCTGAGAGCCCAGAAGAGATCCCCGGGGCGCACTTCCCGCGAGTCGATGGCGACCCGGCAAGCCAGCATCTCGCCGGGGCCACCCACGAGGGAAGCCTGCAGCGGAGCCAGCAGAGTGTGCAGGGGAAGGGGATCCATGACAACGCTTATGGCACGATGAGGGAATGGCCGAGGTTGTGGGGGACGGACCGGATGATCGAATCGTGGCGTTCGCTCAGGCATTCGAAAGCGACCTCGCGGTCGTCGAAGTGATGGCGTTCGCGTCCGATGACCTGCTCGGTTTCATGTCCCTTGCCGGCGATCAGGACGAGATCGTTGGAACCGGCGTGCTGCAGGGCCCAGCGGATCGCCTGCCGGCGGTCGGGTTCAAGAAAGGGGCGACGGCTGGATCCCGCCATCCCGGCGACGATCTGGTCGAGGATGGCCTGGGGATCTTCGGACCGGGGGTTGTCGCTGGTGACGACCGGCAGGTCGGCCAGCTCGGCGACCGCCTGACCCATGAGCGGACGCTTGGCCTGGTCACGGTCGCCGCCGGCACCAAACACGCAGATGAGCCGGCCCCGTACGAGCGGACGGAGCGCCGCCAGCACACGCCGGAGGGCGTCGGGAGTGTGGGCGTAATCGACGTAGACGGGAAAGGGATGGCCGGCGTTGACCGCTTCCAGTCGGCCGGGCACACCGCGGAAGTGCGACAGCCCCCGCTGGATGGCGTCGAGGTCGAGTTCGAGCGAGTGGGCGACGGCAATCGCCGCAAGTGTGTTCGAAATGTTGTGCTCACCGACCAGGGTGGTGCAGAACTCACGCGACCAGCCGGCGGCATCGACCCGGAAGTGCGTACCCGCGGGGGTGGCGTCGAGCACAGTCCCCTGGAAGTCGGCCGCAGATCGCAGGCTGTAGGTGAATGACCGGCGGGGAGTGGCGGAAAGACACGACCGGGACCCGTCATCATCGAGGTTGACGATGGCGTGACCGGTGGGCTTGAGCAGGTCGAAAATCCGGCACTTGGCAGCGCGGTACGCCTCGAAGGTGCCGTGGTAGTCGAGGTGATCGTGGGTGACGTTCGTCAGGACGGCGGCGTCGAGCAGGTTGCCCGCCAGCCGTTTCTGGTCGAGGGCGTGGCTCGAGACCTCGAGGGCGGCACAGGTGGTGCGGTGCATCACCATCGCGCCCAGCCACTCGTTGAGGGTGGCGGGGTCGGGGGTGGTCAGCCGGGCGGGGAGGGAGTTGACGCCGTCGTGGTACTCGATGGTGCCCAGCAGGCCGGCCTGATGCCCGGCCGAGCGCAGCAGGGCCCGGATCAGCCAGGTTGTGGTGGTCTTGCCATTGGTTCCCGTGACGCCGGCGAGCGCGAGGTGACGGCTGGGATGAGCGGCGAGAGCGCTGCACAGTTCGGCGAACGCCCGGCGGACATCGGGGACAATGCACTGGGGCACATGGACCCCGGGCTGCGGACGGTCGGTCAGCAGGGCAGTCGCCCCCCGTGAAATCGCGTCAGCAATGTACCGGGCCCCATCGTCGCGGGTCCCGCGGATGATGGCGAAGACCGAGTTGGAACGGCAGAGGTGGCTGCGGTCGGTGGCGTGTGCCGCAAAGATTCCCGTCCCCCCGACAAAACTGGCGTGGGGAAACAGCCGTCGCAGATCGACAGTCACCAGGCCGTGAGGCAGGTCGAACCGGCGGATGGCGGGACAGGGAATCATGGGCAAGCTGGGGAACTCGGAGCGAGAGGTGAAAGCAAGCGCTGTGACGGGGGGCGTCCATGCTCCGTCACAGCGCACACGTTTCGATTCCCGGCCCATGCAGAGGGGAGTGCCGTTGGAGTCCTTTCCAAGCAGCAGACGGGCCGAAGTTGGGAACCGAGGAGGGGGTCGAGGGGGGAGATCGAGGGGTCGCAGGAGAGTGCGATGAGGGGCTTCGAGGCGGCGCTGGAGGCTGCGTTCGAAGTGGGCGGCATTCTGTTGATTTGCCAGAAACGGTCAATCACTGTTTTGCTTTTTTCCTGCGGATTTGTAAGGCTTACAAAGCTTTTTGCAACCTTTCCCGTGTGTCCGGTCACCGCATGAATTACTACGCCCATGGGGTCCGCTGGATAGACCGTCCGTGGTATGCGGCGGGGACGGCCGTCCCCGACTGGCTCTCGGTGGTGGACCGCCAGGTGCGGGTTCGAACGAAGGGAACGCGGCGCTATCTCGAGATCGCCACAGGGGAACCAGCCGAGCTGGCCCGCGGAATTCTCCAGCACCTCGATGACGACGACTGGTTCCACCGCTCGCCGGCGTTTGTGATCGTGTCGGAACGGCTGACACGCGCGTTTCGCACGGCCCTGCCCGATGACGAGGGATTTCGGCCCCACTTCCTGGGGCACATCGTGACCGAGATTGTGTTGGATGGTGTGCTGATCGCCCGCGATCCCGACCGGCTCGAACGCTACTACGCCCTGTTTGACCAGGTGGACCCGGCGCTGATCGAGGCGACCGTGGGAGAAATTGCCGGCAAGCCGGCCACCGGGCTCGCCTGGTTCGTGACGGCGTTTCGCCACGAGCGATTCCTGTCGGATTACGGCGATGCGCGGCGACTGTTGCGTCGGTTGAACCAGGTGATGCAACGCGTCAAACTGACGCCGCTTCCCGATCATGTCCAGGGTGTGCTGGAGAGTGCCTGGCCCCTGGTGGAAGCCGAGGTCCCGCGCCTGCTGGCCGGTTTTCCTCCCGAGTCGCTCGACCTGCTCGCCCCTCCTCCCGACGGAGCTTCCCCGCGATGATTTACGGCCTGAATCTGCTGCTGTGGACCACCGAGGTCAATGAGTCGCATTTTGCACTGCTTGATGACATCCGCCGCTGGGGCTACGACGCGGTCGAAATCCCGGTGTTCAACCTTGATCCGGCGCTGCACCGTCGGGTGGGGGCCCATCTCGATGGCCTGGGGCTGAAGCGCTCGGCCGTCACGGTCTGTTCGGAGGAGGCCAACCCCATCGACCCTTCTCCCGCCGTCCGCATGGCGGCCCGTGACTACCTGATGCGGGTCGTCGACGCCTGCCAGGCCGGGGGGATCGAAAAGCTGGTCGGACCAATTCACTCGGCCATCGGCAAGTTCAGCGGGACCGGTCCGACGGCCCAGGAGCTGGCGTGGGCCCGGGAGACGCTGCTTGCCGTCGCCAACCACGCGCAGCAGGCGGGGGTGATGCTCGTCTTCGAATACCTCAACCGATTCGAGTGCTACCTGGCGACCAGTGCGGCTGAGGCGGCGAAGTTTGTGCGTGACGTCGATCATCCGAACCTGCGGATGATGTATGACACCTTCCATGCCAACATCGAGGAAAAGTGCATCGCCTCGGCGATCCGCGAGTGTGCCGACGTGTGCGTCCACGTCCACATCTCCGAAAATGACCGTTCGACCCCGGGGGAGGGGCACGTGGACTGGGAGACGACGTTTCGCACACTGAAGGAAACCGGGTACGACGACTGGCTGGTGATTGAGGCGTTTGGCCTGGCCCTGCCGGCGATCGCCGCCGCCACCAAGATCTGGCGACCGATGTTCCCGAACGAGGAACACCTCGCCCGTCGGGGTCTGGCCTTCATGAAGCAGCACTGGGAGGGGACCAGCACCCCTTCCCGGGGATAGCCCGACCCCCGCGATTGACTTCGCAGATCACCCCCGTTTGACACCCCGCCCCAAACCTCCCCCGTTGTCTCCCGCCCCGAGTTTGCCATGCCACGCCATCTTGTCGCACGTCTGGTTGTCTGCTGTGCCGGGGCCCTGTGGCTGCCGCTCTCGGGGTTGGCGTGGGCGCAGAGTGGTGCACCGCTGCCCGCCACGAAGAAGCTCGAGCTCGACCGCCCGCTCGACGAAGTCATGGTTGAGGGCATCGACAGGTTTGCCCTGCGGGAGATTGCCGAAGGGGTGGCCAAGCGGAGCCAGTGGTGGAACCGCGACTACACGGGTGCCGAGGCGTACAACACGAGCGTGACCCGCAACCGGGAAGATCTGCGGGTGATCCTCGGGGCGGTCGATCCCCGGCCCCAGGCCGCGGGTTTGCAGCAGGTGGTGGTCGGGGGGCATCTCACCAGGAGCCAGGGAGCGAAGTTCACGGCTTCGCCGATCCGCTGGCCGGCCCTGGAGGGGGTGTATGCCGAGGGGGTGCTGCTGGAACCGGTTGGCACCCCGGTCGCCCGCGTCATCTGCCTGCCGGATGCCGACTGGACTCCCGAAGCATTCGCCGGGTTGGTGGCCGGGGTCCCGGTGGAATCGCAGCTGGCGCGTCGCCTGGCCGAGCAGGGCTGCCAGGTGCTGGTCCCCACGCTGATTGACCGATCGGACGAGTTTTCGGGGCACCCCGATGTGCGCTACACCAACCAGCCGCACCGCGAGTTCATCTACCGCCAGGCGTTTGAGATGGGCCGCCACGTCATCGGCTACGAAGTCCAGAAAGTGCTGGCTGGTGTCGACCAGCTTGCGCTGCTCAACGAAAAGCAGAAGCTTCCGGTGGCGGTGGCCGGGATCGGAGAAGGGGGACTGATCGCCCTCTTCAGTGCGGCCCTCGACCCCCGCATCGAGGCCACCCTGGTGAGTGGTTACTTCGGACCGCGCGAAGGGGTCTGGGCCGAGCCAATCTATCGCAACGTCTGGGCCCTGCTGAAGGAATTCGGGGATGCCGACCTGGCGAGCCTGGTGGCCCCGCGAGGACTGGTGATTGAGGCTGCTCCGGCCCCCGAGGTGGCGGGGCCTCCGGCCGTCCGCCAGGGGCGCAGCGGCGGCGCGGCCCCGGGGAAGATCGTGACACCCGCCACGGGAGATGTGCTCGCTGAGGCGAGCCGGGCCCAGACCCACTTTGACAAGCTGGGACGTCCCGCCCAGCTTGTCGTGGTGGCCCACAACCCGTCGGGCTCGGTCCCCGCCGGCTCGCAATTGGCGGTGACAGCCCTGCTGAAACTTGTGGGTGTGAAGGCCGACCCGACCACTGCGCTGTCGGCTGAAAAGCCGGCGTTTGACGCCACCGGGCACGACCCGGTCCAGCGGATGAAGCGGCAGGTGGGTCAGATGGTCGACTTCACGCAGAAGCTGCTGCGCCGCAGTGCCCGGGTGCGTGACGGGCTGTGGAGCAAGGCGAGCCGGAAGTCCCTGGACGACTGGAACAACACGGTCGAGCCCTATCGGGCGATGGTGTATGACGAGCTGATCGGCCGGCTGCCCCCCAGCACGATGCCCCTCAATGTCCGCAGCCGCCAGGTGCTGGATGAGCCGGGATTCACCGGTTATGAAGTGGTGCTGGATGTCTATCCGGACGTGATTGCCGGGGGGATCCTGCTGCTTCCCAAGGACCTGCGACCCGATGAGAAGCGACCGGTGGTGGTCTGCCAGCACGGGCTGGAAGGGGTCCCGATGGACACGATCAGCAGGACGGTGCAGGGCTTCCAGTACTACTCGGCCTTCACCGCCGAGCTCGCGAATCGGGGTTTCATCACCTACGCCCCGCAGAACCCGTATCGCGGGCAGGACCGGTTCCGCACCCTGCAGCGCAAGAGCAATCCGATGCAGCGGTCGCTATTCAGCTACATCATTCCGCAGCACGAGCGGACCATCGAGTTCCTGAAGACGCTTCCCAACACCGACCCGACCCGCATTGCCTTTTACGGGTTGAGCTATGGCGGGAAGACGGCGGTGCGGGTCCCACCGATGGTGAAGGACTACTGTCTCTCGATCTGCTCGGCAGATTTCAACGAGTGGGTCGTCAAGAACACCACGGTCACCGATGGCTACAGCTATGTCTTCACTCCCGAGTACGAGATCTTCGAGTGGAACATGGGGCATGTGGCCAACTATGCCGAGTTGTCGTCGCTGATGGCCCCGCGGCCCTTCATGGTTGAACGCGGGCACGACGACGGGGTCGCTCCCGATGAGTGGGTGGCCTGGGAATACGCCAAGGTCCGCCGGCACTACGCCAAACTGGGGCTGGCCGACAAGACCGAGATCGAGTTCTTCAATGGTCCGCACAAGATCAACGGGGTGCAGACGTACGAGTTCCTGCACAAGCACCTGAGATGGCCCAGAAAGTGACCGCCACAAGCAGGCTGCCGGCGGAGGGGCGGGGTTGGCCCCTGGGGCTCGACATTGGGGGGGCGAATCTCAAGGCGGCCGACGGCCGGGGGAACGCCCACAGCGAGCCGTTCGCGATGTGGCGGGAATCGGACCGCCTGGCGGCACGGCTCGAAGCGCTGCTGTCGCGATTTCCGGAGACGACCCGCGTCGTGGCCACGATGACGGGCGAACTGGCCGACTGCTTCGCAACGAAGGCCGAGGGGGTCGCCGCGATCACCCGGGCCGTGGTGGCGGCGGCGGGAACCCATCCCGTCTGGCTCTGGTCGATCCGCGAGGGATTCGTGACTCCCGACCAGGCGATGCACCACCCGTTCGACGTGGCTGCCTCGAATTGGCATGCGCTGGCCACCTGGGTGGGACGACAGGTCCCTTTGGGTCGGGCGCTGCTGATCGACATCGGCACCACGTCCAGTGACCTCATTCCCCTGGAGGATGGCCAGCCCCGGGCACGGGGGCTTACCGATCTGGGACGGCAACTGCAGGGGGAACTGGTCTACACCGGGGCCCGGCGAACACCGCTGTGCGCCATTCCCGGCCCAGTCCAACTGCGGGGCGTGTCCCTGCACCTGGCGGCGGAACTGTTCGCCACGACGCTCGACATCCATCTGCTGCGGGGGGATGTGGCTGAGGATCCGGACGACCGCGATACGGCGAACGGGCAACCCGCCACCCGGGCCGGGGCGATCGATCGTCTGGCCCGCACCCTCTGCTGCGACCGCACCGAGCTGACGGACGACGAACTGAAATCGCTGGCCGATCAATTGGCTGAAGCGCAGCTCAACCAGTTGCTGGCGGCGGTCGACCGTCAAGCCGCCCGGTGGCCCCAGGGCTGGGAGAGCGTGGTGCTGTCGGGGAGTGGGCAGTTCGTGGGGGAAGCGCTCTGTCGACGGCATCCGCTGCTGAGCACCGCACGGCCCTTGAGCCTCGCCGACTGGCTCTCGCCCGAGGTGGCCGAAAGTGCTCCCGCACATGCCTTGGCCTGCCTGCTGCTTGAGAATGGCTGAGACGACCGGCCAACGTGCGGGCGGGTCACCAGGCACTCGGGCCATGGGGTTCGCCCGGTTTCCAGCGATGCCCCGACCGGCTCGCAGCCAGGAACGAGCACAGTGGCTGGCAGTGCAAGGGGACATGCCTGTGGCGCAGGCCCATCGGCTGAGGGAGCCGCTTGTGCCGGTATGGTGTCTCGGAATGGGCCACTGGAAGCGGTGCGGAATCACGATTATGCTGCGATTGCAACGATGATTTGTTCATTCGCCTCGAAGGCGGCCTTCAGGTTCGATGGTCCCTTCCGTTTGTTCATCAAACCCTTCAGGAAGTTGGATTCGTGGTTCCGTCCGAATCGATGCAGGAAGCCATCAGAAGATACCGCCGTCTCAACCGTCTGTTCTGGTTGGGTCTCTCGGGAATGGTCCTGTTTCCTGTGGTCGCATTGATCGTGGCCATGGTGGTCTACCAGATCACGAAGAACAGCAACCTGTCGTCTCCGATTGGCTTGAGTGCGCCGCTGTGGTCTGTCGCAGGTCTCGCGATTGCCCTGTTGGTGCGCGGAGCCCGCAGGCAGGCCCGACGCAGTGTCGATCTGGCCCGACTGGCAGGCGAGATGAACTGCGAATTTGCCATGAAAGCATCGAACTCGATGCTGGAACGGCTGAATTCCATCAGCTTCATGCAGAATCCGACGTCCGCCAACGGAAGAAACGTGTTGTCTTCGGGGGACGGGAAGATGCCCCACTTTGCGCTCGACTATTTTTATGCCTACGACTATGGGGCTGTTTCCTTCGAGGCCGATGAGTCGCTGGTGGTGTTTCCGGAACTCGTGCCGCACCTTCCCGATCTCTGCGTGTTTCCGATGGGTCTCGGCGACCGGTTGCTCAGTCAATTCTTCGGGGCCTTTCAGCAGGTCAAAGTGCCGGCGGCACCGGAGTTTTCGAAGCGTTTCCATATCGGAAGCGCTGATCCCGCCACCGCCCAGCGGATGATCACAGTTCCGCTGCGGCAGGTGTTTCATCGGAACCCGGAGTTGTCGCTGGTCATCGAAGACGGAACGCTCATTGTCTTCCCGCAGCTTCAGAATGTCCCAGCCAGGGCGTATCGCGAATTCCTGTCGGCGGCCCATCAAATGGCACAAGCGGTGAGTGCTGTGCAGTAGCAGTCGGTGGAACAAATCACCTTCCCGACCAGACTCTTTTGTTGAACAGCCGCTCGGCGGTGTGGAGTGAGTTGCAGGAGTCGGCCGTAAGACAATGGCGGTAAGCGACGGAACCCACAGCAGGCATCGTCCCTCGGAGAGGTGATCGATAAGCCAGACGGTGAGCCACGACGGACGTTCTGTGAGCAATTCCGACGGCTGTTGCCGGAAGCGGGTTGCGCGATGTGGCTCGCGATACTCTGTTGTTCGCAGGAATTCCGGAATCGCGGAGCCGTCGGACCAGCGAGCCGATTGCTAAGGGGTCGCACCAGCGTCGGGTGACTCGTCCTGGGTGGTGACCGGCGCTGCGGGGGTTTCCGCATCCGTTGTGGCCGCGACGGCGGTTGAGGCCGGGGCGAGTTGATAGGCGACTGCCTCGGCTCCGTTGCGGAAGAACAGCAGGTTTCCCGCGACGATCGAGTGATTCCAGGTCTTCTCGGGAGAGGCGGTCACCCGGCCAAGTTCGACGAGGCGGTCGGGATTCGTTTCCAGCAGGACGAGATCCCCCCCTTCCGAAGCGACGATGATGCGGTTGTCGGCCTCGAGCAGCAGCATTTGCCCAAATCCAAACCGACCGTTTTTCCAGCGTTTCTTTCCATCCTCGGCCGAGATGCAGGCGAGGATGTTCTGGTCGAATCCGTACAGAAAACCCTGGTGGAAGACGAAGTCATTGAACGACGGTTTGAGGGCCTTGCTGATCCACCGCTCGGTCACCTGCCACGCGCCATCTTTGTGCGTCACATCAAGCCGGGCGAGCCCCACGCCATCTCCCAGCGGGACGACAAGACTGTCGGGGGCGATCTGTTGGGGCTGGCACTTGCCCGGGACGTGCCAGTCGGTGGGCTTGTGACTCCAGAGCAGTGTTCCCGTCGCCGGATCGAGCGATTCGAGTCCCTCGGGGGCTGCAAACAGGACCTGAATGACCCCATCCATCGTCACAGGCTGGGCCGTACTGAAATTCATTCCCTGCTGGGCCCGCGACCAGAGCAGCTTGCCCGTCTGCTTGTCCCAGGCACACAAGCCGTGATCTCCCCGGCCACCGGCATAGACCATGACGGCATCCCCCACAACGATCGGGGATCCCGAGAAGCCCCACACCGGGAGTTGGGCGTCAAGTTCCTGCATCAGGTCGTGGCGCCACAGTTCGGCTCCCGTCGCGGCGTCATGGGCGATGAGCATTGCCCGGGCACCGAGGGTGAACAACCGACCGTCGTCAAACGTCGGAGTCGAGCGGGGCCCGGGTCCGGCAACCACGTCGCTGAACCGGGTGTCGATCTGCGATTGCCAGATCAGCCTGCCCGTGGCGGCGTCGAGGCAGCAGACAACCTCGTGGTCTCCCTGCTGTTCCTGGGTGAAGAGTCGACCCGCGACACTGGCAAATGAACTCCACGCAGGACCAACCTTCGACCGCCACAGTTCGCGTGGTGGTGCTTGGGTCCAGTCGGTGGTGCCGGTCTTCCAGGTGACCCGGCTGTCGAGCCCGGCTCCTCGGAACCGGGGCCAGTCGGTCGGGCCGAGGGTGAGCGTGGCCTGCGGCGCAGCGGGATTGGACTCGCCTGCGGCCACGGTGCGCTGGACTTCGGCCATGGGAGCCCACCGCCAGCGCAGTTCCGGGGTGTAGTCGCCCGAGAAGCCTTCGAGCCGGCCGAAGGGGAGCAGGGCCCAGACCAGTGAGGCCAGCCCGACAGCCGAGCCCAGCATGGGCTTCCAGGACTGACGCTGTGCCCGATAGAGGCCGTAGGTGAGGGCGGCGAGTGCGAGGGGAACCCCGTAGATCCAGAGAGGAACTCCCATGCTGGAGTGCATGAGCAGACCGGCGGCGACCGCTCCCACGGCGGTGAGGGGAATCGCCAGCAGTCTCACCGGCCAGGGAAGACGGCTGAACGCCAGCAGCCAGATGAGATACAGCAGCAGCCCGAGAAATGGACCTCCCATCATGAAGCCAAACCGCACCTGGTTGTTGATCGAGGGGGTGATTGTGAGGATCAGGAAAACCACCATCAGACCCAGGATGACCAAGGCGGGCCAGAGCCGGGGGAGCCTGGGGGAGACCGGTCGCGGATCGCCGTCTCCTGCGGGCTCCGGCGACGGGGTCGGGTTCAGCGGGGCGGAATTGTTGGACATGGCAGATCCCCAGGAACAGGCCGCCGAAGGCCGGAAACAGATCAACCAAAAATTCTAGGACGTTCGGCCAATCCTCGAAAAAACGCGAGCGGATCTCATTCCCGCCGGGTGGCAGTCGGTCGCCGCCCCTCCGTATAATTCGACTGTCTTTTGTCCCGGGCGCGCTCCCGGTCGAGGTCGATCTGGTCCATGCCTGTTCACGTTTCCCGCCCCGATGTCGGAACCCTGGTGTTCCGCCTGTTCAACCGCCCGGTTCATCCCGAGCTGGTGTCGGTCTGTGCCGAGGCAACCGTCGGGCACGAACTCTGGTCGGCCCGGTTGGCGTTGTGCCATGCCGGTCACATGATCAGCTTCCGCTATCCGCATGGTCTGTTGTGCGAAGTGGCGACGAGTGCCGAGACCCCGCTGCCCAAGGCAGGACAGATTCTCTCGCGTCGCCTGAAGGGCCAGCGGAATGACTCGATCGAAGATACGGCAGGTCTGCTGTATCACGTGAGTTACCAGGTCGAGAAGGTCGAGCCCGAGATCTTTCTGCACCTGCATGAAGAACTGCAGATCGATGCCTTGAAGGCGCAGGTGGCGCACGAGTTTCCCCAGGCGGGACGCCTGGCCCCCGCTCCCCTCAGCCTGATCCAGACCGACATCCAGCCCCTGGGCCTGGTCGTGCACAGCTTTCATACCTTCCCCGACAACTGTGCCGTGGTGAAGACCCAATCGCTGTTCGAGCTTCAGCGTCCCACCTGACCCTCGGGCGTCCCATGCACGAGAACCCCGACTGGAGCCGTTGGCTGACGGGTCGTTGGGTCGGTCGAGTGATCACGATCGTCACCCTGGGACTCTCAGCCTGGTTTCTCGCAGCCCAGGTCCGGGATGCGACCCCAACCGGACCGCTCGCCTATGCCTTCACCTGGGACATGTTCCCGTCGTTTGCCACACAATCGGTCCGTCGGGTGGCCCTCGGACAGACTGCGGCCGGGGACTATGTCGTGCTGCACCCTTCTCCCTGGTCGCAATTTCGCGAAGGTGTGCAGGGGGACCTGACACGGGCGGATCTCGACCGTGCCGGCAGCGGTTTTCAGACGTTGGTGGAGGCTGTTCGCCGGCGAACCCGGTCGCAGCGCCGGGACGACCCGCTCGTGCGAGTGCTGCTGTGCGAGCAGGCGTGGCCGGTCAAATTCAACCTGCGGGACGATCACTACACCAGCGTCCTCGGTGACGCCAAGCCGATCGAAATGCCGTTTGGCGAGCCACTGCCCGCCCTCTTGGCTCCCCCCGCAGGCATTCCCCATGCGACCTGGCGAATCGTGCGGGAATATGCCGTCAACGAACGGGACGAGTGCAGTGCGGCGGATGAGTGGTCGCCAGGCAGGACCCCCTCGCCATGAACCGGTTCGTCGATCGAGGGGCCACCCCGGGGTGGGAAGGAGTCGAAACGGTTGTGCTGCTGCGGATCGGGGTCGGGCTGCTCGTGCTGTGGGATGTCGCGTGGACGTTCCGTTACACGATCGAGCTGTATTCGACAGCGGGGCCGGCATTGCCGTTGTTTGCCCCGGCCGATCGTTCCCTCGAGTGGATTCCCTCCCCGGGTGTCGCGGTCTGCGCACAGTCGCTGCTGGGCTTTGCCGCGCTGGCGGTGGCGCTTGGCTGGCAGACCCGCAGCAGCCTGCTGCTTGCGTCGGTACTGCTGGGATGGCTGCGTCCGCTCGATCTCACCTGGACGTTCGCCAAGCCAACCGTCATCTGGCTGCACCTGCTGGTTCTGTTGTGGTTTTCGCGATGTGGTGCGTGGGGCAGCCTGGATGCGGCAGGTCGGGATCGGGTCGAAGCGGCGAGCGGGTCAACCTGGCCC
Organism: Planctomycetaceae bacterium; assembly: GCA_003508595.1. Classification (GTDB taxonomy): domain Bacteria; phylum Planctomycetota; class Planctomycetia; order Planctomycetales; family Planctomycetaceae; genus UBA10511. Next base: position 35,353 of record DNUF01000113.1, on the reverse strand, counting down.
CGCTGGTTGCTGCAGTGCCTCGCCTGTTTCGTCTATCTCGGTGCGGCGGTCACCAAGTTGAATTCGCCCTGGTTTGCCGGGGGGGACCTGCTGCAGTACTCGTTGCTCGACCGGGGTTGGGGAGGAACCAACCTGGGGCAATGGCTGGCCACATCGCCGGGGCTGCTGCGCGCGGCGTCATTGGGAACGATTGGGTTCGAGATCGTCTTTCCCGTCCTGGTCTGGGTAAGCCGGGCGCGTCCCTGGGTGCTGTTGGCGGCGGTGATCTTTCACGGGGGCATCGCCCTGACGCTGCATGTCGGAAGTTTCTCGGCGACCATGCTGGTGTTGCTGCTGGCCTTTTTGGAACCGGCGACGGTGGCCCGGTGGTGGAGTCGGCTCGCGAATGGTGCCGTGGGTGAGGCAGCGAGCACAGCGGCATCACAGACCGGGGGGAGAGCGAGCGGGTGGAGGTCGTGGGGAGTCTGGTTGCTGGTGGGCCTGATGACAACCAGCCTGGGTTGGGGCTGGCAGGTCCAGGCGGATTGGTACGGCGTGTTTGGCCGACGGGAGATGCCCGCGTTGACCCGCCTGACTGCGGGCGAGGTGGCCGGGGTGTTGCCGGGGAGGGCTGCTCCCCTGGCCGACAGCATCCATCGGGTGTCACTGGGGACCCGGCGGGGGGCCCGCGAGGTCACCGGGCCGGTGACTGAGTTGCGCCCGGGCGATACGCTGTGGGTACTGGTTCAGTTCAGCCTGCCACATCCCGAACTGCGTCTGGAAGGGGAGCTGTGGACGTCGGATGGCGCGTTGGGGGCGCGATTTGAACAAAAGCTGACGGGAGGTTTGACCCACGCATTGAATGGGTTTGAAATCACTCCCGAGTTTCCCGCTGGCGAAGGACGACTGAGACTCCAGCTCAACGGTCACGAAGTGTCGCATCGCCGGATCGCATTTGCAGGACCCGAGAAGGGATCACGTTGACCATGGTTCGGCACGGGTCAAACATGTTCCGACACGTCTGATCGCAAGTTCTGTTCGAGTGATCAGTTCGACCGATCAGCACATGAACCGAGGGGTGCCACCGCGGTGCCAAAGAAAAAATGCAGCCGGGAGACGAACAAAGGTGGGGCAGGGACCTTTGAACATCGATCGACCGGCTGCACTGGAATGGTAACTGATCCCCGGCGACAGACAAGAGAAGTTTGTCCAATTTTTCGAATTTCCCTTGAAACCCGAAAAAGTGTGTCCGGTTTCCAGGCGTTTTTACGTTCCCTCGTGGAAACATCAGGATTTGACCGGGCCAAGGGTCGGAAAAAGAGCTTGAATACAACCTTCGGGGCCACTCTTGGCGACGATTTTCGGGGACTCTGGTGACCCGGGGAGCGCTGTCGGGGCCACCCTTGGGGAGTGTTGTGTCACTCCGTGCGAGCGGCGGCGCGACGCAACCGATCGTTGATCGCCCGCCCCAGTCCAGTTTCCGGAACTCTCTCCGCCAGAATCAGTTCCGACTGCGACTCATCCAGCCGTCTCAGGCAGGCAAACAATCGGGCGGCCGCTCCCTTCCAGTCGCCGGTTGTGGTCAGCCATTCAGTGTACGTATTGGTGCCAGCGGGCTCGTCCCGGGTGGCGGGAGTCTTCTGCCAGCGAAGCAGGCCAAGTTGCGTGTGGGGATGACTGCCCGACCAGTCGCGCACCCGGTCACCCAGGTTTGCGGGGTCGACCAGTTCCAGGGGGGTGCGGGGGGCGTAGTGCTGGGTCAGCAGGCCCGGGGCGACTTGCGGCAGGTTGTGCCCGGGCGAAGCCAGCGGGTCGAGCCATGCCACCTCGGGGAATACCGCTGTGATCTCTTCCACGGTCGTTCCGCCGGGACGGAGCAGGCGCAGTCCCTCGGGCTCCACCTGGAGGACAGTCGATTCAACCCCGACACGACACGGGCCGCCGTCGAGGACGAAGTCGATTCGGTCCTCCAATTGATCAAGCACGTGTTGGACGGTGGTTGGGCTGATTCGTCCGAAGAGATTGGCACTGGGGGCCGCGAGGGGAGAACCGACCTGCGCGATCAGTTCCCGTGCGAGGGGATGTGCGGGGATCCGGACAGCCACCGAGTCGAGACCCGAGGTCACCAGGTCGGGGACCGTCGTCTGACGCGGCAGCACCAGCGTGAGGGGGCCCGGCCAGAACCTTCCCGCCAGTTGGCGGGCAAGGGACGAGACCTCGCGGGCGACCCGGGGGAGCCACGCGGGATCGGGGAGATGAACGATCAACGGATCGAAGGCGGGACGCTGCTTGGCTTCAAACACGCGGGCGACGGCACGCGGTTGGAAGGCATCTGCCGCGAGTCCATACACAGTCTCGGTGGGAATGCCGCCGATGCCACCCTGCTGCAACAGGGAGACCGCCTGGGCGACGTCGGCGGGCAGGCGGCCGTCGAGCCGCAGGGACGTTGACCGGGAGTGGGAATTGGGCATGGAATTGGCCTGCGGCGACGCGCGAGACCGTTCGGCATCAGGCGGTTGGCTTGCGGGTTCCCAGGTCGTGCACCATCTGCACGAGGGCCTTCACATGTTCGTGGGGCACATCGGGGGTCACTCCATGCCCCAGGTTGAAGATGTGGCCGGGGCGTCCCTCGGCCGCCAGCAGCACGTCATTGGCGCGCTTGCGGATGGTGGCGAGATCGGCATAGAGGGTGATGGGGTCGAGGTTTCCCTGGACGCCACGGGTGGGTCCAACGGCCGCCCAACCCGTCCGCAGGTCGACGCGCCAGTCGAGCCCGATCACATCACCACCGGCATCCCGGCAGAGGGGGAGCAGGGCGGGGTTGCCGGTGAGGAAATTGATCACCGGGACTTCGGGGGGAACCGCCTGGATGACCTGCCGGGTGTAGGGAAGGACATATTCGCGGTAGTCGGCGGGGGAGAGGCAGCCAGCCCAACTGTCGAACAATTGGATCACCTGGCACCCGGCGGCGACCTGGGCCTGAAGGTAGCGTCCGAGGCTGCCGGCGAGACGTTGCATCAGAGTGCGCCAGGCCCCGGGATCGGTGTACATGAGGGTCTTGGTGTGGATGTAGTTCTTCGAGCTTCCGCCTTCGATGACGTAGGAGGCGAGGGTGAACGGAGCGCCGGCGAACCCGATGAGGGGGATGTCGGGGGGGAGTTCGCGGCGGATGATCCGGACGGCGTCGTAGACGTAGCTGAGGGAGTCAACGCTCTCGAGTTCAACCACCCGGTCGACCTCGCGAGCCGTCTGGACCGGATTGTGGATGACCGGTCCTTCCCCGGCGGCGTATTCAAGGTTCAGTCCCATCGGTTCGAGAATGGGGAGCAGGTCGGCGAAGAGAATCGCCGCATCAACCCCGAGGACCCGCTGGGCGGTCAGGGTGACCTCCGCCGCGAGTTCCGGGGTCTTGCACAGCTCGATGAACTTGACCTTGCTGCGGACCGCCATGTACTCGGGGAGATACCGCCCGGCCTGGCGCATGATCCAGACGGGGGTCGTATCCACCGGCTCTTGTCGGCAGGCTTTGAAAAAACGGCTGTTGCGCAGTTCGGGAGTGAGAGTCATGCGAGGCGGGGCAGAGGGCGGGGCGTCGGTTCGTTTCTGCATTCTCTCGCGGGATCTGGCCGCCAGCAATGGCAGGAGGGGGTGTGGGGCGTCGGGAAAACGCGGCGCTGATCGATTGGCTTCCGGCCGGGGTGACAGAACGGGGGTGAGCTGACCGGCGGAGCGCTGAGGGATTCGAGCGGTTCCCGTGAGCGGTGTGGCTTTTCCCCAAGCGGCCCGGGATGGCTGAGATGGCTCGCGTCGAGCGACCCTGTTTCTCTCACTGCCGGACTCCCTCCCGGGACTTGTCCAATAAGCCCCCTGGTCCCCGCACACGGAGTGAGATCCCCGGTCTCATCGAAGCAGGGCAGCGGAGGGGGGGCGCAGAGTCCACCGCGTCAGGAAGCAACTCGGGGGAATCGGTTCGTCCTGGACGGACCGTTCGCTACTGGAATCTCCCATGAACAGGTTGGCAAGGCGATCTTGGTCTGAGGGGACACGATCGCTCGGTCCAGCGCCGGTTGGGCCGGGGGTGGGTTGACTCAGGGGCGTTTCTTCGCGCGGGCCGCGGCCTCGGCGAGGATCCCGTCCGGGTCGTCGAGAAACGCCTCCCGGCAGCCGGTGCAGCAGACCCAGTACGATTTCCCCCTGTACTCGACCTGGATCGAACCCAGACCGCCGGTGACGATGCACTCTCGGCCGGTGATCCCTTCTTCGGCCAGCTTGGTCCCCGCCCGGGTGTAGCCCACCTCAGCCACCCGGTTGAACTGCGTCCCCTTCGCCGTACGGACCTGGTACAGCAACAGCGTCCGTTTCTCATTGAGCAGCGTCAGCGTCACCTGGTGCGTGGTTTCGTCGTCGGCAATCGTCTCCAGGACCAGGCGGTTGCCATTCCGCCGGCCCGTGAAACGCCGGGATGTTTTATCGGCATAATCGCCATCGAGAACGTACTGCTCCTCACGCGGATCCCAGCGCAGCCGGGCTGAGCGGAGCTGTTTCCCCTCGGCAAACGAGACACAGAGCGCGGGTCCCTGTTCGTCCTTGAGGTCCCAGATCCACTCGGCCGTCTCACTCCAGGCACCGACATTGGACCCTCGCCGAGGCTGCCCCACGCCGCGCCAGCCTCCCACGAGCGACTGGAATGGCTCCAGGGCTTCGCGCTGCGCCTGCCGGGTGGCTGCGGTGGCCGTCGCCGGTTCCTGCACTCCCCGGGCGTTGGGGACAGCCAGAGCGAACAGACACAGGCCCGACAGGAATCGACGCAGGACATGGCTGGACATGGGGTAATTCCCGGACACCACGACGAGAAATGGACTGGGTCAAAACCGGGACTCGGGCATTTCAACCACCGACATTCGATCTTCGAAAAGACCGGCCCCAGGCCATGGCACCCGGTTGTTGCGGGAGCGAGACGAAGGGCCGCCCCAGTCATTGGGGAACGGTCACCGGTTCGGGCGTCGCGGCTTCCGCGGCGGGGTCGGCCGGGGGTGCCTCGGCAGGAGGATTGGCGGGGGGGTTGGCAGTGCCTTTGGCTGGGGTCGAGTCTGGCTGTTGGGCCGGCAGTGAGCCGTTCGGGTCGGCCTGGGAGGGTGACGGGGTGGTGACTTCCGGGGAGGTCGCGCCCGGTTCGGCGATCGACTGCAGGATCGTCATGACTTCGTCTTCATCGAAGGTGTCATTCGGGCAGACGATGACGATGAGGACAGTTCCTTTCCTGAGCGGGACAAAGCCGAGCACCTGTCGCATCGGGCTCCCGTTCTTGTCGAGTGTGCTGAATTGGAAGGGGACTTTTTCGCCCGCAATTTCGATCTCGCGGATCTCGGTGTCAGCGACGTTGGCCCCCTGGGTTCCCGTCTGCATTTTCATCTGTTCGAGAAGACGTTCGCGGGCTTCCTTGTCGGACGGGTTGAAGGCCATGTTGTTTTCCATGACCACGACCCGCGCCTGCGGATTGTCGGTCCGCACGAAAGTCGCCATCCGCATCTGGACCATCGGCAGGCGCATGCCGGTCTCGGTCCGGTAACTGGCCGGGAGCTGGATGGAGACGATTTCATCTGCCAGTTGCTGGACTTCGACGGGGTTGGTGACGACGGCGTTCTGAATGGTTCGCTGCATCCAGATGCCCGCACCGAACAGTCCGCCACAGCAGAGCAGCAGGGCCAACCCTCCCACGCCAAGCATCACCAGCACCACCTTGGCCGTGGTGCTCATTCCCTTTTTGGGCGGCAGCTCTTCGTCGAACACCGGTTCTTCAGTGGACATGGCGGGTGGTCTCGGGAAGGGAGGGAATGGGACGGTGAGGCGTCAGGGAGAAATGGCGGTCGGGGGAATGGACTGCGGGGGGAATCAGGCCCTGGCCCGTGTCAGGTCGTCGGCATCCAGCGCCAGGATCTCCGCACACTGCCGGTGTTTGCCATTGTAGTCCAGGCCATAGCCGACCACGAATACGTCGGGAATCTCGCAGACGTGATGATCGGGTGCGAGACCGGGGTGGGTGCGGGATTTCTTCCAGAGCAGCACCGCAGTCTGGACCGACAGGGCGCCCCAATGATGAGCCAGTTCCTGTACGGCCTTCAGCGTCGCCCCCGTATCGAGAATATCGTCCAGCAGCAGGAGGTGTCGGCCCTGAACGGCCGGGACATGCCCGGCCTCCACCCGCACCTCTCCGGCGGTGGTGGCCCCGGCTCGATAGGCGGAGACCCGCAGGGTGTCGAATTCCACCGGGATCCGCAGTTCGCGCACGAGGTCGGCCAGGAACAGCAGGCTGCCGTTGAGCAGGGCGACAATGGTCAATGGCCGTCCGGCATAGTCGCTTTCCAGCCGGCGCGCCAGCGTCGCGATTCCAGACCGCAACTCGTCGGAGGAAATCAGGGAACGCATGCCACCACGCCACCGGGACCAGGGGTTGGAACAATCCACAAAACCAGAATAGCCCGCAGGGCCCAAACAGGGAAAGGAGTGGACCGGGACCGGGGCTGGTGTTGCCGCCGATTGCCGCCAGTTAAGATCAGCCCGTCTTGATCCGTTCTTTCGGGGAGAATCCATGGCACTTGGTCTGCTGGCGGTGGCGGGGGGGGCGGCGGCCCGGTCGGGGCTGAGCCTGCTGGACTATGCCATGGTGGTCATCTATCTCGTGGCAACCGCGGCCATTGTCGTCTGGTCGGCTCGGCGGCAGAAAGACACCGAGACCTTTTTTCTCGGCAACCGGCAGATGCCCTGGCTGGCGGTCGGGCTGTCGATCATGGCGACGCTGCTCTCGTCCATCAGCTACCTCGGGCTGACGGGAGAGATGGTCAAGAATGGCGTCAGCGTCTTCGGGACCTATCTCGGCTGGCCGCTGGCGATGCTGCTGGTCATTCCGCTGTTCATCCCATTCTTCATGCGGCTGCGACTGACCAGTGCCTACAGCTATCTCGAACTCCGGTTCGACCCGTTGGCCCGCCGGCTGGGAAGCACCCTTTTTTTCTTCCTGAGGCTGGGGTGGATCTCGATGGTGATGTACAGCGGCTCGCTGGCCCTCTCGGCCATGGCGGGCTGGAACATCTATGCGGTGATTGTGGTGCTGGGACTGGCGGCGACGCTGTATTCGTTCTTCGGCGGGTTTGAGGCGGTCATCTGGACCGACGTGCTGCAGGCGCTGATGCTGTTTGGCGGCGCGCTGGCGATCGTGGTGTTTGTATGGTTTTCCACCGGGGACAGCCCTGCCGGTTGGTGGGCGACTGCCTCGTCGATCGACACGGCCCACACCAGCCCTCCCTGGTTCAGTCTCGATCCGCGCGTGCGGATGACCATCGGCACCGTCGCCATGAATGGGTTCTTCTGGCAGATCTGCACCCACGCTTCCGACCAGGTGGTCCTGCAGCGGTACAGTTCGACTCCGAGTGCCCATGCGGCCCGCCACAGCTACGTTGTCAACATGGTCTCGGCACTGGCGATTGGCCTGCTGCTGGGGCTCTCGGGTCTGGCCCTGCTGCACTATTACACGAAGCGTCCGGAACGGCTGGCGGCGAACATGACCCCGCGTGACGCGGGTGACAAGCTGATGCCGTATTTCTACGCCAACGAGCTTCCGCTGGGATGTGCCGGGCTCATTCTGGCCAACTTCCTCTGCGACGCGATGCAGACGCTGGTGGCGGGGGTGAACAGCATTGCCGCCGTGGCGATCGCCGACCTGTTCCCCCACCAGGAAAATGACCGTTCATCGCAGGCCCGCCAGTTGTCACTGGCCCGCTGGCTGACCGTGGGGCTGGGGCTGGTCTGCATCGTGTTCGCCCTGACGATCGCCATTGTGTCTCGCGAGTACGAGTTCAACATCGTGGATCTCATGCCCCGAGCGTTCAACCTCTTCCTGGGGCCTCTCGCGGCCTTGTTTTTCATCGGGATGTTCATTCCCCGGTCGACCTCCCGTTCGGCCATTCCCGCCGTGATCGTTTCACTGGTGGTCTCGATTGTCTGGAGCTACTGGAAACCTCTCACCGGGGCAGCCGACCATCTGTCTCCCTACTGGGCGATTGCCGTCCCCTGCTCGACAGGGGTGCTGCTGGCGCTGCTGTTGACGCTGGTGCTGAAGGAACCGTGGGATCATCCCGGGCGGCGGTACTGCTGGCGGGAGGTGATGGCGCGACCTGTCGGGGAACCATCGCAGGGAGCGGTGAAAGTCTCGTGACGGGTGGCTCCTGATACCGGGAGCGGGGAGCCGCTTGGTATGATCTGAAGCATGCCTCCCCGATCTCCTGCCGCTCCTCCCCGAATGCCCTCCGAGCCTGCTCCCGCCACTCCGGTCGCCGCGACAGGAGAACACACGGTCGGTTTCCTCGACATCGGGACAAACTCGGTCCGCCTGCTGCTGGTGCGGTTCTATCCCAATCACTCGTTTGCGGTGCTGACCGAGCAGAAGGAAACGGTCCGTCTCGGGGAGGGGGAGTTTCGCAAGAATCGGCTGCAGCCCGAGGCGATGCGGCGTGCCAGTCTCGTCTGCGCGAAGTTTGCCGAGATCGCCCGTTCGCGGGGTGCCGAGCGCATCATCGCGGTGGCCACCTCGGCCACCCGGGATGCCGAGAACCGCGCGGTCTTCGTCCGCCACCTGCGTCGCCTCGCGGGCATCGACGTGCGCGTCATCTCGGGCAAGGAAGAAGCCCGGTTGATTTACCTGGGGGTTTCGAGCGGTTCGAACCTCGGCTCGAAGCAGACGCTGTTCATTGACATTGGGGGGGGCAGCACCGAGACGATTGTCGGCGACCAGTCGCAGTACCGGTTCCTCGATTCGCTGAAGCTGGGCGCGATCCGATTGACCAGCATGTTCTTTCGCCGGGACGACTCCGGCCCGGTCTCGCCGAAGAAGTACGCGCGCCTGCAGCGCTACGTGCGCACGCGGTCGGTGCGCACGCTGCAGCGGCTGCGCCAGTTTCCGGTCGAGCAGGCAATCGCCAGTTCGGGAACCGCCTGCAACCTGGCCGAGATTACAATGCGACAGATCCACAAGCGCAGCCTGCAGAAGGGGGATGTCATCACCCGGGCCCAGCTGCGCGAGACGGTGAAAATGCTGTGTGCACTGCCGCTCGAACGGCGGCGCGAGGTCCCCGGTATCAACCCCGAACGGGCCGACATCATCGTGGCGGGTGCGGCCGTCCTGGAGACCCTGCTCGAAGAATTGAACATCCCCGAGTTCCAACTTTCAGAACGGGGCCTGCGAGAGGGGTTGCCAATCGACTGGCTGCAGCGTTCCGACGATGCCCCCCTGTTCCAGATGGTCTCTTTCCGCGAGCGCAGCGTGCTGGAACTCGGACGACGCTGCAACTTCGACGAGGCGCACGCCCGGCACGTGGCCAACCTTTCGTGGCAATTGTACGACTCGGCGCGCACCCTCGGACTGCACCAGGGGGGCGACTGGGAGCGGGAGCTGCTGGAGCATGCCGCCCTGCTGCACGACATCGGCGGGTTCCTCAGCTATTCGCAGCACCGGGTCCACTCGTATTACTTCATCCAGAATGCCGACCTGCTGGGGTTCGATCAGACCGAGTTGACGATCATCGCCACGACGGTGCTGTTTCACCACAAGGCGTTTCCCCGGATGAAGCATCCCGAGTATGCGATGCTCGACAAGGCGGCCCGGGAAACCGTGAAGGTGCTGTGCTCGTTCCTGCGGATTGCCGAGAGCCTCGACCGCAGCCACCTGCAGTCGGTCGCCCGGGCGTGCTTCGTGCCGATTGACCAGAAGGGGGTGCTGCTCGAACTGACCCCCGCGCGCGACTGTCATCTCGAACTGTGGGAAGTGCGCAACCATACAAAGTCATTCGAAAAGGCGTTCGAGCGTCCCCTGCAGATCCGGGTGGTTGACCCGAGCTGAAGGAATCCGATCCGGGCGGCCGCCAGTCGCTGCCATCCGAGAGTGGATTGCCCGGTCTGGCTGGAACGGTCTGGCTGGGAATCGTCGGGCTGGGAATCGTCGGGAGTGACCGGACCGGTGGTTTCCCCCAAGCCGGGGCGCGTCGCGGCTGTCGGCTGCGTGCTGGACCGAAGTCGCTGCGGCTGTGCCCGACCAGGGGAGGCGTGGGGTGTTGGGCAATTTGGGCAGGCCCAGATTCGTAGTGACGCGCTTGAGAGGGTGTGATATGGTTCCGCCCCTTCGGTTCGGCAGCTTGGGTCTGCCTGTCCCATTTCCTGTTCCGCGAATGATGCACCGCCACTGTTTTCGTGGAGTGCTGTTGGGCCTCTGGGCCCTCGCCGGTTGTGCTGCGCGCGGCAGCCTGGACTCTCTCGAGTCGGAACTGCGCCAGCAGGAAGATGCACGGGTGGCACTCGAAGAGCGCCTGTCGCGCATGGAGACCGATCTGCGCGTCGCCCGGTCCGAGTCCGACACCCTGCGGGCCCAACTGGCCAAGTCGGGACGGCAGACGCTTCCCTCCGAACAATCGCAGGCCCTGCATCGCGCGACCAAGTTGACGCTCCATTCGTTGATGACCGGTGGATGGGACAACGACCCCACCCCGGGTGACGAAGGGCTGACGGTCCTGCTGTCACCCGTTGACGAACATGGCGATCTGGTCAAGCTGGGGGGAGACATCGAGCTCGAATTGCTCGACCTGTCCCAGGCGGGAGAACAGCAGCGTCTGGGAACCTGGTCGTTTCCCCGCGACGAGGTGGCCGACCTGTGGCACAAGGGACTGCTCGGCTCGGGATTCCTGGTCCGGGTTCCCTGGCAGACGATGCCCGCGTCGGAGCGGCTGACCGTCGTGGCCCGGCTCAAGACTGTCGACGGACGCAGGTTCGATGCGACTCACCAGGTGGTGGTGACTCCCCCGGCGGTTGCGGTCGCCCGGCACAACGACGATTCGGAACCGCGCCAGTACAAACTGCGGGTCGAACCGATCTCGCTTCCCGATCGCATGGCCCCCCTCGACGAGGATGATGTGACCCCCGACGAACCCGGCGACGCGATCGACTCCTCGGAACGTGAACCCGAAGAGACGCTGCCCCCATTGCCTGTCGAACCGGGTGACCAGGTTCCGTCCCGGGGTGAATCGTCGTCTCAGTCGTCCTCGGTCGAGCCGGCCACGCGCCGTGTCAAACCGAGTGACGCCTCCGGGAAGGCGAAGATCACAACTGACGGCGGCACGACTGGTGGGGCGACGGGCAAGGGGAAAGGCGCTGGCTCTGTCAAAGCCGCCGGGGTCAAGCCGGCTCCCCCGGCTGATGAGGGAGTGCTCGAAAGTGATTCTTACAAGCTGAATGACGTTCCCGTGCGCCGTTAGGCCTCGGATGAGCGACCGAGCTGGTCTCGGCTGCGCGTGGTTGGGAACCTTGGCGGTTCACACTCCGGTGGGGTGCGTCGGCTCGATGCTCCCCGGAATGATCGGTGGACTCCCCTCGCGGTCGCTGCTGGCGGCAGAGAATCTGTTATCCTGCCGTCTCTGTCGCATTGCGATTTGGTTGCCTGCCTGTTCCCCTGCATGGCCGCGTCGTCTTCTCAACCCGCTGTCGTTCCTGAGCGTGCCCGAACCGTCACCCCTCGTGAAGCGGGGCTGGCGATTGCGATCACCCTCGTGGGAATTGCCCTGCGCTGGGTGGGAATCAGCCAATGCGAACTCAGCCATTTCGATGAAGGGGTCTATGCCTCGAATGTCTGGTTCGGGCCCGAGAGCGGGTATGCCTACCCGGCTCGGCACCTGTATGCCCCGCCTTTGGTCCCGGCACTCATTGAGTTGTCGATTGCGGTCCTCGGGCCAGGGGGCGTGGCACCGTTGCTTCCGGGCCTGGTGTGTGGCTGTCTGCTGATTCCGCTGGTGTGGTGGGTGGGAAGACAATGGTTTGGAACGCCAGCCGGACTGGTGGCGGCGACCCTGGCCGCACTCTCGGGTCCCCACGCCTACTTCTCCCGTACCGCCCTCACCGACACCCCCCTGTGCCTGTTTCTGACCGCCGCGGTCTACCTGGGGGGGGAGTGGCTGCAACGGGGGAGAGGCTGGCGCCTGCTGGGAGCGGGGGTCTGTGCCGGTCTGGCCTGGTGGACCAAGTACAACGGCTGGTTGTCTCTCGCCATTGTGGCCGCCGCAGTCCCCCCCTGGCTGCTGTTTCGCCGGTGGCAGACCGGTGCCGGGTCCTCGAGGGAGGACGTTCCACGTGAAACGCCCCACCACTCTGCCGATCAGGCAGACGGCACCATGCGGGGTCGATCTCGCGGTCCCCGGGACTTTGCGGGGGGCGTTTCAACAGACAATCGTGCAGACTGGCCACAACCGGCTGGGCAAGAGATTCCGTCCGGGTCATCGCTGCCGGTCGAGTTGGCCCGGCAGGGGGATGTTTCACGTGAAACGGGAGCCGCCGATGGGGTGAGCGGTGGCGTTTCACGTGAAACAGCTGAGGCAACGCCTCTTGCAAGGGCGGGGGTGGGGGCCGTTCCACGTGAAACAGACCTGGATCTGGTGAGGGATGCTGCCCGGGCCGTTCCACGTGAAACGGCGGTCCCTGAAGTGGCGGCAGGGGATGTTCCACGTGAAACGGCCGCCGGGGTGAGGGACCTGACTCTCGTCCCGGGTTCTGTTTCACGTGAAACGGACAGAGAGGAGCGGGCGATGGCGGGGGAGACCCCGACGACTGCCGCGGTCATCCGGGACGCAACGGAAGTCGTCCCGGTCGCGCCGGGGGCTTCGTCCGTTTCACGTGGAACGGCACCAACCGCACGTCGGCGGGGGACCTGGCCAGCGACGAACGAAACGGACAGCCATCCCGGTGTCGCAGCCGTGCTGCTGCGCCTCGCACTCTACCTGGCATTGGCCGGATTGGTGTGGCTTCCCGTGGTGTGGGGGCTGGAGTCGGCGGGGGGCTACCAGGTGGTCTCGGCGAATCATCGGCGGTACCTCGTGGGCTGGTCGGGCATGCTTGACAGCCTGGTCCGGCAATTCCAGTCGTTGTCTTTCCTCGAAGATCTGCACCAGCGCCTCGCCTGGGTGATCGGTCTGGCGATCGTCTGGAAATGGCGCGATTGTCCCCCGGCCGGTCTGCGGTGGTGGCAGTTGCTGGGCGCCGCGGCGATTCTCTGCGGCACACTGCCGGTCACCACCCTGGCAGCCCTGATGTTCCTGGTGTCGGTCTTCGTCGGACCACTCCGCAGTTCACTCGCGTCATCGCGGTGGGGGGAGTTGCCCGTCTGGCTACTGGCGGCATGGTGGGTGTCGTTGTCGCTGGCCACCCCGGGGTACACCCCTTATCCCCGGCTGACGCTCCCCTGGCTCGTGGCGAGCTGGCTGGCCGCTGGTGCCTGGGCGGGGGGTTGGCTGGTCGACCGATTGCCGACCGCGCAGGGCAAATCGGGAGCAGACAACCCAACGCCGGACACCCTGCGAAACGTCGCATCGGGCGCCTCCCTTCCCAGGGGGTGGGTGCTGGCTTTTGTCGGGGTGATGTTGCTCGCGGTCGGGCTGGGGAACCGGCCCACTCGGAGGGAGTTCCTGACGCTGCATCCACAGCAGGGGCTGGCGCGGGTCGCGGGGGAAGTGGCTGAGGCGTTGCGGCAGGACCTGGGTCAGCCGGACCAAGGTCCGATCAATGCCCTCGTCTATGTCCATGCCGAGCCGGCATTGCTGTATCACCTGCGGGTTCTGGGGCTCCCCGTGGTACAGCCGGTACAGGACCTGGCGTTCACCCAAAAGTCGGGGGTCGACCGGGCTCCCACGTTCGTGATCGTTGGTGATCGCAGCAGGCGGGAACCCGGCTTCGAGGGGCCCCCCTTGGCAGACTCACGCTGGCGACAGGTGACCGAGTTGGAATTCGCCGTCCCCCCGCTGGTCTGGCTGGATGAAGCCTGGGAGCCGATCGACGGGTCGACGGACCGGTCTCGCACCCTCGACCGTCCCTATCACCTGGAAGTGTGGCGCGTCGGCTCGGCCCCCAACCCGGACTGATTCGGGGCCGAGAAGTTCCGTGAGTGAATGGGGCGGAATGTCCTCATCCCCACTCCACGCACCCAGACCCCAGCCCAATTGTGCAACTGGATAATGCAGGTTGCCTGGCTCGAATGCCAGGTGTTCGAGGGACGTCTCGACGGGGGAGCAGTCGTTGACCCCGGGGTTGGGATCCAGGCTGTACCGCGATGGAAACTGCGCAACTGCGACCACGAGTCGGTGCGGTTGAGACTGTCATCTGACATCGATTCGAAGATTCGAACGAGTGAGCACTCCCGTCCAAGCTCTCGCCGGAGGTTGCCCGCCAAAAAATTTCCGGTGGACATCCAACCGCTTCGACGGGATCTTTCCCCCACCAGGGAAGGCGTCCGAAAACCGGATGAAGGGCAATTCGGTTGACTCGAAAGCTCGAAACGCGCGTGAGAGGAATCGGGTGTGGGACTGCACCCCCATTTCTGACCGGCCAGCTGGTCCAAACCATCGGCGACCTCTCGCGGCGGGAGTGGGGGCACGAGTGTTGGGGGGCGACCGGGCGGGGTCGGCACCAACCGTGCCAGAAGCAGGCTGGGGACGACACGTCCTTTCGAGCCGGTTCCGCTTCGCCCGTGGACTCTGAGGGACGACTCGTTCGCGTTCTGGCGAAGCTCGTTCCGCGCGATACCCCGCGCGTTCGGATGGCGTCGCCCAATGTGGTTCTCTCCCCAGCGGTCCAACCCGATGCAGCCGGCGGCAGCACACGAGGTCTCCCTTCGAATGGGTGAACGCGATCGGACGGGGAGTCCGCTCGCTCGCCGGGATCCAGGACAACATCCCGCCTGCCTGAGTGGAGTCTTTGAGTTGTGGCGACCCGTTGGCTCGATCGGTTCCACGAGCCATGCGGGCACTGCAAAACCTCGCCACTCACTTCGTGTCGAAGGTCTCTCTTGAAGAACGAGAGACTTCGATGGAGAGAACGTCCGGCGGGGACCGAGTCAGCCACCTGGCGTTCCCCGTCGGGAACGGTCCGTGTTTTGTCCCGTTTTCACCGATCCTCATTCCCTGATGGACAACCGCTGCGAGCCAAGGCTCAGGCTCTGCGACCGGGATGGGCTGAGATGGGATGGGCTGGGATTCCTCTTGCCCAATGGGCAAGGCTGGGGCTAGGCTCCCCCGGCGAGTTGAGGATTTCGTCGCGTTCGACTGAAGCGCAGCCGGTCTGCGCGACGAAATGAAAAGGACCGGGCGCTCGAACTTGGTTGCCCCCACTTTGGAATGGACTCCCGTCATGGATGACGCACAGATGACTCCCCCTGAAGCACACGATCCCCAGATTGCCTCCCGTCGTCGCCTTGGACGGGGTCTCAACGCCCTGCTGGGTGGGGGGGAGGTCTCGGCTGCTGAAGACGCGGTTTTGGCAGCCGCGGGGGTGACGGGGGGTGGAGTTGCGGCTGTGCCCGGCTCGACAGAATACGTCCCCCTGGCGGTCGACACGATCGCCAGCAATCCGTACCAGCCCCGGACCGAGTTCGACAGCGAGGAACTGGCCGAGTTGGTGCAGAGCATTGCGCAGCATGGCGTGCTGCAGCCGTTGTTGGTCCGGCGGGTGGCCGAGGGGTGGCAGTTGATCGCCGGTGAGCGCCGGCTGATCGCCGCCCGGCGAGTGGGGCTGGCCGAGGTTCCCTGTCGGGTCGTCGATATGGACGACAAGGCGGTCTGTGAAGTCGCGATCGTCGAGAACGTCCAGCGGGCCGACCTGAACGACCTCGAAAAGGCGACGGCCTTCCAGGGTTACCTCGACAAGTTTGGCGGGACGATTGAAGAGCTCGCCCGCAAGATGGGGAAAGACCGGTCGACCATCAGCAACTGCCTGCGTCTGCTGGAGCTGCCCGAGCCGGTGAAGCTCGCGCTGGGCCAGGGGAAGATCTCGGCCGGGCATGCCCGCGCGCTGCTTCCCCTTGAGGTCGAAGCCCACCAGATCGATCTCTGTGCACAGATCCAGGCCGAGAGCCTGAGCGTCCGGCACACCGAAGAGGTGGTCCGCGAGAAGCTGCTCTCGGGAGATGTCATTCCGTTCACAGCGGCGACTCCGGGAGCAAAGCCCAAGGGGCGGACGCGGGGAGGCTCGATCGGCGGGGCGCACGTGCGTGACCTCGAACGACAACTGCGGGACGCGCTCGGGACGAAGGTCGAGATCAGCCTGAAGGCGAAGCAGTCAGGGAAGCTGGTCGTCCACTTCGCCAACAACGATGACTTCGAACGGATCTGCCACTTCCTCAAGAAGGCGAGCTGAGCCCGGGCAGATTGGCCACGGGCAGCTTGGCCATGGCTGGCCGATCGTCGAGAATTCCCTGGTGGGGTGAAGCCGTTCGCGCGAGCGGGCCCCGGGGAGGGGAGAGTCGAAGAGGCCCGGGTGTTGGCCAGAGGGTGTGTGTTGGATGGGTTGGGATCCAGACCTTGTACGGCGGGGGGTGGCCCACCTGCGACGGCGAGATCCGGTGTTGCGGGAGGTCATTGAGCAGGTGGGGCCGTTTGCCCTCCGGTTGCAGGGGGCCCGATTCCCGATGCTGGTGCGGTCGATCCTCTCGCAGCAGATTTCGGGCAAGGCGGCCCGCTCGATTGAGACCCGCCTGCGCGACCGTCTCAAGCCATTCAGAGTGACACCCGAGGCGATTGCCTCCCTCAGTGCCGAAGAGCTGCGCGGCGTGGGGGTCTCGCCCCAGAAAGCGCGCTCGCTGCATGACCTGGCGAGCCGGGTGGCCCAGGGAGAAGTTCGGCTCTCGCGGATGGGCCGGATGTCCGACGACGAGGTGATTGCCGAACTGATCCAGGTGCGGGGGATCGGGGTCTGGACGGCGCAGATGTTTTTGATGTTTTCCCTCGGGCGGCCCGATGTGTTCCCCCACGATGACTTCGGGATCCGCTCGGCGCTGAAGCGCCTGCATCGCCTCTCGGAATTGCCCGACCGCGCCACATCGCACCACCTCGCCAGCCCGTGGCGTCCCTACGCGACCATTGCCAGTTGGTACTGCTGGCGCAGTCTTGATTTGCCCGGTGAGTCTGGGACCGCGGACGCCGGCTGACGGACCCGAGCCTGGCCGACACCGCCGCGTGACGCAGCAGCGTCCAGACCTTCCACCTCAGGAATAGAACACTGTCGATCTCGATGGATCTTGATGAATTGCGACGATCCGGTTTGTTTGCCCACGTGGAGTGGCATCCGGAAATTGGCTCGACGAATACGCGGGCGCTGGAACTGGCGCTGGATGCAACGGCACCGACCCCGGCGCTGGTGGGTGCCGAACGGCAGACAGCCGGTCGTGGCCGGGGGGGAAACCGGTGGTGGTCGGGTGCCGGGGCCTTGACCTTCTCGCTGGTGCTCGACCCGACCCAGGATTTTCTCGGGCCCGAGGTTCCCGCGCTGACCCCCGCCCATTGGCCCCGCCTGTCGCTGGTGGCCGCCCTCGCGCTGTGCCATCAGCTTGATCGCATGGTCCCGGGCGTGTCGGCACAACTCAAGTGGCCCAATGACGTGCATGTGGCCGGGCGGAAGATTGCCGGCATCCTGGTCGAGACCGCCTCGGTTCCCGGGGGTTCATCCCGACTCGTCCTGGGGATGGGGGTCAACGTGAACAACTCGCTGCGGGAAGGTCCGGCCGAGATTCGCGACACGGCCTGTGCCCTGGTCGATTTGATGGGTGGCCCCGATGTGGCGGCCCCAGTGAGCCGGTCCCGGGTGTTGTGTGGCTGGATGCGGGAATTTGTCGAGTTGGGCCAGGGACTCGCGCAGGACGATCCGCTGTTGCCCGAGGGGTGGCGCCAGCGCTGCCCGCTGGCAGGACGGCAGGTTTCGCTGCAGGCGGGAGACCGCACGGTCTCGGGGCTCTGCCTGGGGATTGATGATGCGGGAGCATTGCTGGTCGATACCCCGTCGGGAACCGAGCGCTGCTTCGGCGGTGTGCTGGTGCGCGTGCAGGACTGAAGGCCCGCCGTTCCCCCAACGCCATGCTGCAGCCTACAATTCGCCAGCTTTCCCTACCGCTCTGTGAGTTCCGAGAAGACGCATGATTCCCCTGTCGCTGGGTTCCGATTCCCGTTCGCCGGTTGACCCGCAGGCTCCGGCCATTCTGCTGGTCACCCGCGACCTGATGATCGAATCGCGCGTCTCGGGGGCGGCGGCCGCGGCTGGTCTGCGGTTTCTCTCGACCACCGATTGCCTGAAGGCGGCGGGGGTGGATGCTCCCCGTCTGCGCCTGGTGCTGGTCGATTTGCAGCCGGGCCTGCAGGGTCTGGCGCAACTGGTCGACACCCTGCAGGCGGGTCGCCATGTGGCTGTGGTGGCATTTGGCTCGCACGTCGCGACCGCCTTGCTGGACGAGGCCCGGGCGGCCGGTTGCCACGAGGTGCTCCCCCGCAGCCGGCTGCATGCCGGGCTCGAGGAAATGCTGCGACACTACGCCCTTGAGTGCTGAGGCCACGGAATGGCACCCCCGGTCCGCCACCGCTGATCCCCCTGGAACCGCACTGCCCCGCCCAGCCTGCTCGGGATCTGGTATGATCCCCCCCGTTTGCCCGGGTTGGTTCGGTCGCCCCCAGTGCCAGGTGTTGCGATGTCCGCGTCCATGCTCTGTCGTCTTGGTCGCAGGGTTCCCCTACTGCGTCTTGCGGGGCCACTGCTCGTTGTGCTGCTGGCGATTCCTGCGGCGAGCCGGGGCCAGGTCGGGGGAGTCTCGTTTGACGCGGGGGGAGTCGTCCGCCTGGCACCGCCTTTGAGCCCGGCCGAGCTGCAGTTGGCCCGTCAACGGCTGGCAGAGCCATCGCCGCGTGTCGCCCGGGAGTCGCCCTGCCGGGTCATCTCGCTCCGTCGCCTGGAGTCAGCCCTGAGTGAACACCTGGAGCGGATGGGGCCCGAGGGGTGGGACCAGCTTCCCCCCGACCTGCGGTACCTGGCCGGTCTGAACCGGATTGACTGGGTGCTCGTTCGACCCGGCCAAAGCGATGTGTGGCTGGCGGGACCGGCCGGTGCCTGGGAGTCAGACGACACGGGCAACCCCCTGGCGAGCCGGGGAGGGCGGCCTCCCCTGGAGCTCGACGATCTGCTGGTGGCGGTGCGATATGCGTTTCCCGTCGGGGAGACCGACGACTTCATCGGCTGCTCGATCGACCCGACTCCGGAGGGATTGGCAGCCGTCGAACGACTGCTCCAGAAACAGCGCCGGGTTGATGCGGCTTCCTCCGGGACCCTCGCCCGCAGTCTCGAGCAGGCGGCGGGGCCGCAGGCGATCACGTTGTTTGGTGTCGCGGGAGAGACCCGGTTTGCGCAGA
The DNA here is from genome assembly GCA_003508595.1 of Planctomycetaceae bacterium. GTDB lineage: Bacteria > Planctomycetota > Planctomycetia > Planctomycetales > Planctomycetaceae > UBA10511. The sequence continues at coordinate 16,127 of DNUF01000113.1, read as the reverse complement.
AGCTGGTGAGTGCCGACTATCGGCTCAAGCGACTCGCGCTCGGGCATGATCCGGCCCCGGTGCCGGGTTGGCGCAACTCGCTCGACCTGCTGGCCCAGCGGGGTGCGGGGCGGGTGCCCCAGCAACGGTGGTGGTTTGCCCCCTCGGCAACCGCGCTGCGGGTGTCGCCCGAGCGGGATGCCTGGCGGATCGACCCTGAGCCGCTCGAGATCGCGACCGCCCGTCGGTCGGCCGCCGGTGAACCCGACACTCCGGCCACCCGGGAGGCCCGGCAATTTGCCGAGCTGGCGACCCGCTTGCTGCCCGAGGTTGCGGCACGGGTCCCGATTTTTGCCGAGTTGCAAAACCTGCTGGCCCTGGCCCTCGCCGCCGAGATCACCCGCGAGGCGGCCGGGCGTTCGGCCAACGCGTGGCAGCCGGACTTGCTGCGCGATTCCCGTCGGTGCCCCACTCGACGGGTGGCGGTGCCTCGTTCGACACCCCCCCTGGCGCAGGTCCGGCCGGGGGCGAAGGGGGCCTGGATCAGTACCGTCAGCGGAGGGGTCGAATTCCGCCCCGACACGCTGGTGTCTGAGGCGCGGGAACTTGCAGGGACCGAGACGCGCCCCCCCGTGGCCGATCCCCCACCGTCCGCAGCCGACTGGTGGTGGGAAGCCACGCCCGACCCGACGGGGACGAACTGACCGGAAGGGGGGCGTGAGCGGAACCATGGATTGCCGATCGGCCAGTCTGGTCTGCTCCGTTTGCGTGGTTCGTTCGCGTACTCCAAGCCGGTCTCCCGCCACTGCGGGGCTGCCTCACAGGGGGCGGGAATGGTATTGTGATGTCCAGCAGGTGACATCATGGCAACTTTCTGGGTGCGGATGGGGATCGATGCCCGAGTACACGGCAGAACAGAAACAGGCGATTGAAGCCCGGGGAATCTCGGTGGCCCTGTCGGCCGGGGCGGGATGCGGGAAGACCTTCGTCCTGACGCAGCGGTTTTTGGCCCAGATTGCTCCGGCCGAACCGGTTCCCGCGAAAGGGCGGAAAAAATCGGTCGCGGTTCCTCCTCCCGACCTGATGTCGGTGGTCGCAATCACCTTCACCGACCGCGCGGCGCGGGAGATGCGGGAACGGGTCCGGCGGACCTGTCGCGAGCGGCTGGCTTCCTGTCCATTGGAGCAGGTGGAGCACTGGCAGAAACTGGTTCGGGATGTCGATGCGGCCCGCATCAGCACGATTCACTCGTTCTGCATGCAGTTGCTGCGCTCCAATGCGGTCGAGTCGCAGATCGATCCCCAGTCGCGACTCTTCGACGAGACGACCGGGTCGGCCTTCCTCTGGAACTCGCTGGTGAAATCTTTGCACGACCTGGTCGTGGCCCGCGATCCCGATGCCCTCGCCCTCGTGCTCGCCTACAACTGGGAAGGTTCGCTGCAGAAACTGGCGACACTGGTCCCGCAGCGATATCGCCTGGAGGGTTCCCCCTGTCGCAGCATGACGCCGGAACAACTCGCGGCCCACTGGCTGCAGATCTGGCGTGACGAGGCTGTCCCCCAAATCGTGCAAGCCTTCGTCGAGTCTCCCGAGGTGACCCGCCTGCTGGAGCTGCTCGCAGAGCACCAGACGACGCATGCGGTGATGGCCGAGCGGTGTGAGTCGTTGCGCAGCGGACTTCCCCGGCTCGCACGCTCGCGCGATGTGCAGGTCGAGGCACTGCGGCTCGCCGAATCGGCCGGAGTCCGCGGAGGGGGAACGAAGCGTGACTGGCCCACCGAAGAGATCTACGAAGGGGTGAAGAAGGCCCTCGGCGACGTCCGTGATGGGCTGCGGAAATTGGCCGCGAAACTCTCCCCCGACGAGGCGTCCGCTGTCGAATCGGCCCGGATCAGCCTCGCGGCCCTGCGCGTGGTGGATCGGGCGGGGGCCGAGTATGACCAGCGGAAGCGTGAAGAGGGTTGGCTCGACTTCGATGACCTGCTGACGGGGGCCCGCAACCTGCTGCGCGATCATCCTGCCGTCCGGGCCCGGGCTGCCGCGGGAATCTCCCTGCTGATGGTCGATGAATTCCAGGATACCGACCGGCTGCAGGCCGAAATCGTCCGCCTGCTGTGCGGTGACCAACTGGAGACAGGAAAACTGTTTCTCGTCGGTGACATCAAGCAGTCGATCTATCGGTTTCGGCGGGCCGAACCCAGGGTGTTTCGCGAGCTGCGGTCCGATCTTCCCCCGGCTGGCCAGCTTCCCCTCACCGGCAACTTCCGCAGCCAACCCGCGGTGCTGCACTTCGTCAATGTCCTCTGTGATGGAGCACTGGGGGGAGAGTACGAACCACTCACTCCGCAGACCCCCCAGGTGGCGACTGAACCGTCGGTGGAATTCCTGTTTGTGCAGGGAGCCGGAGACGAGTCGTCGGAGTGGCAGGGGGAGGGGGAGGGAGAGCAGGACGAGCCGAAGGCGGCGGAACGAAGGCGGATCGAGGCCGACTGGATTGCGCGGCGACTGCGGCAGGTGCTGACCGACGGGGTGCCCCGCGTGCGGGAGCGGAGCCCCTCGGGTGAGTGGCATCTGCGCGCCGTCCAGCCGCGTGACATCGTGATCCTGCTGCGGGCGATGAGCGATGTCCAGGTCTACGAAGAAGCGCTGCGCGAGTGGAACATCGATCACTACGTGGTCGGAGGGAAGGCGTTTTTTGCCCAGCAGGAAATCCACGACATCGTGAATCTCTGCCGGGTGCTGCACGAGCCGGATGATCATGTGGCGCTCGCAGGGGTGCTGCGTTCCCCCTTTTTCGCACTCACCGACGACGAGCTGCTGCAGGCCCACCGCGAGGGAGTGCTGGGGATTCCCCACCGGAGTGCTGAGACCGACACCAGCCAGGAGGGGGCGTTCGAACCAGACGGACCGGCCTCTGCGGCAACCGAGCCCGATCCGGCGGATCCCGAGGCCTCAGCCCGTGTTCACGCGGCCCTGCGTACGCTGGCCCAACTGCGCGCGAGGGCCGCCCGGACCACTGTCGCCGGTCTGTTGCAGGAGGCGATTGACGAAACCGGGTATGACGCGTCGCTGCTGGGGGAATTCCTGGGGGAACGGAAGCTCGCCAACCTGCGGAAGCTGATCGATCTCGCCCGTGAGTTTGATCAGGCGGGGCTGTTCTCGCTGGCCGACTTTGCCCGCCACCTTGGAGAGGCGGTCACCGAGGAACCACGCGAATCGCTCGCCGCCACGCATCCCGAGAGCAGCAATGTGGTTCGGGTGATGACCATTCACCAGTCGAAGGGATTGGAATTTCCCGTGGTCGTGGTGGCCGACATGAACCGCAAGGCGCAGGGCGACCGCAATTCTCCCCGACTGGAAGAACGTCTGGGACCGCTGGTTGATTTGCCCAGGAAATTTGGCCAGAAGATCAACCACCTCGGGCAGCAGTTGTACGCCGAGCTCGAACGAGAGGAAGCGCTGCAGGAAACGCAGCGGCTGTTGTATGTCGCGACAACCCGGGCTGCCGATCTGCTGATTCTCTCGGGAACGCTGTTGCAGGGGCCCCAGGGGATGAAGATCGAGCATCCGTGGCTGCGGTTGCTGAACGAACGGTTCGACCTGCGGACAGGCCAACCCCGGCTCACCCCCGGAAGGAATGGGGTCTCGGTGGTGGCGAAGTACTCACGGCAGCTTCCCGAGATCCATGTTCACCAGGGACGCCCCGAGGTGGGGCCACCCGAAGAGGGAACACACCAGCGGCGGGTGCCCCTGTCCCAGCTGCGCGACAGCCTGGCCGGGGGGACGATCGCCGAGCCTCCCGCCTCGCTGCAGTCATTTCGCGACCGGCTTTCCGACCGCGAGCGCATCAGTGTTTCGCAACTGGAGAAGCTGCTGGGCGACAAATTGAACCAACTGCAGCGGGATGATCTGGCACAACTCGTGAGCCTGGCGCGGGTGACTGTCGACCCGGGGCCGGGGGGGAAGTCATCGGGTCGGGTCCCCGAGTCGGAAGCAATCGAACTGGGGCATGTCGTCCACAAGGTTCTGGAACTGACCGGTTCGCAGCCGTTGTCGACGCTCGCACGGGTGTTGGCCAGTTGGCAGCCCGAACCCTCCGAGCAACTCGTGGCGGTCGCGCGCGAGTGTTTCGAACGCTGGCCACTCTCGCCGTTGGCCGCTCCGCTGGCCGAGCTGCCCGCCAACCTGCGGGAAGTCGATTTCCTGCTCCCCTGGCCGGCAGCGGCTTCACCGGCGGGAAATCGCATCGAGCAGGTGGGCCCCCTGATTGCCGGTCAGATCGATGCCCTCTGGCAGACGGACGGGGGATGGGTGATCGTTGACTTCAAGACGGCCGCGTCGGTGGATGTGCACACCGTGGCGAAGAAGGCACTCCAGGACTACGGACTGCAGTTGGGCCTGTATTGCCTCGCGCTCGAGCAATGGCAGAACCAGCTTCCTGCCCGGCTGGAACTGGTCTACCTTCCCAGCCTGGTCCGGGTGCTGGTGGAACCGACGGAGGCGTTTCTCACCCGGATCCGCGAACTGGTTGAACTCGTGAAACCAGCCCGGCGCCGTTGAGATGGCGGTCGGCCCACCCGCAAAGGCTGGCCCGAATCCGGAGACGAGTGGCGGAGACGAACGCCGGTGATCGATCCGTCACTCGGCGGCACGGCAGGCCAGCCACTTGCCGCGAGACGGGTCAGGCGTCGTGTCGCCCGTGAGGCGTCAGTTCGGGAATCGGCTCCCCTTCGGGCAGGATGGGGATCGGTCGGCCGGAGTGGTTCTGGAACGAGATCCGGCTGGCATCGATGCCGAGGTGGCGGTAGACGGTCGCGAGGAAGTCGTAGACACCGACCCGCCGGTCGATGACCTGTTCCCCCCGGCTATCGGTGGCCCCAACCACCTGTCCGGGGGTGATGCCTCCGCCGCAGAAGAGCAGCGACGTTGCGCTGGGCCAGTGATCGCGCCCCGGCTGCATGGT
>DNUF01000113.1:0-10922 GCA_003508595.1 Planctomycetaceae bacterium | reverse complement strand
GGGGTCCGACCGAATTCGCCTGTCACGATCAGCAGCACCCGCCGGTCGAGACCGCGCGCGAAGAGGTCTTCCACCAGCGCCCCCACCGCCTGGTCGAACAGCGGGGCCCGCAGTTTCAGGATGTCGAACACGTTGTGATTGACCGCATGGTCATCCCAGTTCTGCACCCGGCCGCACAGCGGACCGTTGAGCGTGGTGGTGACCAGTTCGACCCCCGATTCGACCAGGCGACGGGCCAGCAGGCATTGCTGGCCCCACTGGTTCCGCCCATACCGGTCGCGGGTCGCGTCGTCTTCGCGCGCGAGATCGAAGGCCTGCCGGGCCTGTGAGCTGGTGAGGACGTTCCAGGCCTGGGCCTCGTAGGCGTCGAGAGCGTTCATTGTCCCGGCCCGGTCGCGGGCTCCCTTGAGGCGGTCGAAGTCCCGCCGCAGGTCGATGCGTCCCTCAAGCCGGCGGACCAGCCCCTGGTCACTGAGGGCGAGATTGGGAACCTCGAACTTCGGATCGTTGGGGTCGCCGGTGACCGCGAACGGTTCCCAGGCGGGGCCAAGGTATGCCGAGCCTGTGTAGGGGACCGGATGGACCCCGACGTAATTGGGGAGGGCCCGTGAGGGGTCCGAGCGCAGCCGGTGGGCGATGGAGAACAGGTCAGGATCGTCGGGCTTGTTGCGCAGTTCGCGCACAGGATGCCCGGTGAGCAGTTGCTGGGCCCCCTGCTGGTGACAGAAGCCGGTGTGAACCAGGGACCGCAGGATGGTGAACCGATCAGCCAGTTGGGCGTGTCGCGGCAGCAGTTCGCTGAAATGCACCCCGGGAAGTCGGGTGTCGATCGGGTCATACGGGCCGCGGTAGTCCGACCCCGAATGCGGCTTGGGATCCCAGGTCTCGAGGTGTGACACCCCCCCGATCAGCCAGACGAGAATGACCGCCGTCGGCTCCGCTGGCCGGTTCGGGCCCCGGGCCTGCAATTCGCGCAGCCGATACAGCGCCGGCAGTGAGAGGCTGGCCATGCCGCGCAACCCGAGGGAGAGAAACTCCCGCCGGGAAAACGAGGCCTTCGGGCCGGCACACAGGGCTGGGGACAACATGCAGGCACGCGTCAGAAAGGGGACGAAGCGTCACGTCAACGCGAACCCGAGTTTATCAGAGAGGGACTGGACTCTGCAGGAGCGATGGGGAGAGAGGTTCTCGGCCCGGGATCGTCGGGGAGAGATCGGAAAAGGAGTTCAGTCACCCGGCGGCTGGGCGGGATTGACAGAGTTTGCCTGGCGACGGATGCGGGCAATCTGTTCCTGGAGGTCGCCCCCGGCGAGATCGAGTTCACGGGCCAGGCCCAATTCGGCCACTTCCCGACCGGTAAAAAAGCGGCCCGGCCGGCTCCACGCCCGGACCTGTTCATAAGGTCGGCCGAAAAACCGGGCCAGCAACTGGTCCATCTCTTCTTCGATGATGGCAAAGTGCCGGGCCCACTCGGCTGCCTCTTCGAGCTGGATATCCTCTTCACTCGAAGAGCGAACCGGGTGGAAGAACAGGGTGGAGAACGGGAGGACATACCGCTCTTCACAGGCGGCAAAGGGGACGATGGCGGCCGAAGAGCACTCCCCGAGCACCACAGCCGTGGCTTTGAGGTGTCGCAGCCGGATCAGGCTGGCCAGCGAAATTCCGGCATAGACATTGCCACCCGGAGAATCGAAATAGAGCGTCCCGCGACTCCCGGGTTCGAGTTCGAGCAATGCCTCGACCAGGTCGGACTGCTTCTCGGTGAGATCCCCTGAGAGGGCGATTTCCCAACCCTGGCGACGATGGGTTGCTGAATCACTCTTCGAGAATTTCGAGCGATGGGGAGGAGGGTGTTTTTTCACGGGGAAATCGGCGAGCCGAGGCCGGGGGCAATCGTGGGCGGGAGCGGAGACGTCCCGGGGGCAGAACCCCCAGTTCTCCCGGAAGAAAAACAGTCTGACCACTCTTTTCAGGGGGTGCAACCGACCACCGTCGATCGGGAAGCTCCGGTTGTCAGCACAGGCCTCAATTCGGGTCAAATTTGCGGGGACCGGGAAAAACAGGGGTTGCCGTGCGAGTCAAAAAACAAAAAAACTTTGGCGGTATCTGAACCAGCATTGTGACTGCACCGGAGAGGACATCGATCCGATGTCGGTCCCGACCTCTCCTTCCGGGGTCGGTGACCACAACGAAAAGCCGCGAGTCGTCGCATGGCATCATTGGCCCCCCCTTTGGCCGTGCGGCGGCTCCGCGGTTTTTTTCTGCGCGGAGTGGGTGTCTGCGGAATGGCAGATTGCCGGGCCATCCAATTTCCGGCCGATCAGGCGAGTTTCTGCAGAGTGGAAAATCGGCTGACAAGGCTGGTTTCTCATCGCTGTTGCAGTTGGGGAAGTCGACCCCGGATTCGGCAGGGACTTCTATCAGGCGAAGCCATGGACGGGCTCAGGCATTTCCGCGTTCAAGGGAAACCGTGACATCGAGACTGGCATTGCCTGGAGCAATTGTCAGAGAATGAGGAATCAATCGGCCACGTGGAGGGCCGGTGGCTTTCCCAGATTGTGCCATGTCCCGCGTCCCTTCAGTCCCTTCCTTCAAATCTCCCTGGCTCCTGCAGGGTGGGCATCGTCAGACCCTGGCGGGGGTCTGGACACCACAGCGATTTCCGGTCGACACCGCCCGGCAGCATCGGGTCCCACTTGAGGACGGCGACCAGGTGGTGCTGCATGAGGATGTCCCGACCAGTTGGCAGACGGGCGATCGCGTTGCCCTGCTCGTGCACGGTTTGGCGGGAAGCCATGCCAGTCCGTACATGCGGCGGATTGCCGCCCGGCTGAATGGACGGGGAGTGCGCACCTTTCGCCTCGATCAACGGACCTGCGGTGCCGGTTTGACCATCGCCCGGCGGGCCTACCACTGTGGTCGGTCGGATGATGTGCGGACGGTTCTCTGGCGACTGGCCGAGTGGTGCCCCCGGTCTCCGCTGGCTTTACTGGGTTTTTCCATGGGGGGCAACATCGCCCTCAAAATGGCGGGAGAAGATCCCGACCGGAATCCCCCGGCACTCGAATCGGTCTTCGCCGCGTGTCCTCCCATCGAATTGCATCGCTGTGTCCGTCACCTGCAGCGGGGGATCGGGCGAATCTACGACCAGTACTTTGCCCGGTTGCTGCGCGAGCATGTTCGGCTCTGGCAGCAGGCCAACCCCGAGGCGCCAACCATCACCTTCCAGCGTCCCCCACGCTCGATCGAGGAATTCGACGATGTCTTCACCGCACCCCTGGGGGGGTTTGCGAGTGCGGTCGATTACTACCAGAAGTCGAGTGCGGCCCAGTTCGTCCCATCCATCCAGACCCCGACGCTGATCATCGCCGCCGAGGATGACCCGATGGTCGACCCGCGTCCTATGCAGGAACTCCCCCATTCCCCCGCCGTGTCGGTGCACCTGGCCGAAGGTGGAGGCCACATGGGCTTTGTCTCACAGGGACAACCCGACCCCGACGGCTGGTGGCTCGACTGGCGGGCGGTTGAATGGGTGACCCATTTCCAGCTGTCCCATTCAGACTCGCAAGGCCTGCCGAAGACGGTCGTACATCCGGATCCAGCCATGATGGTCAGTCGCGTATCAACCTGACCTGTTTGTGAGCAGTGTGACACTCTCGTAACGCATCCGGAGGGGCAGGCGTGCGGTCGAATTCCGCAGCGTTGCCGATGCGATACGCGAATTCCCAATTCCCGGGCCAAGATTTGCCCGGACCTGGCGAATGACTTATTGTTACCGACGCCTCGCGCGTCAGGACCTCTTGCCCCTCGTCAACCCATGTCTCACAAGTCGCTGCTCGCGCTCGCCCTTGGTCTGTTGTTGCTGGGGGGAATTGCTCTCTGTGTTCCGCGCCCGGCACAGGTATCACCCCTGTCGGCACTCCCCTTCCAGGCGCGCCCCGTCACGATCTCGTGGGACCTGGACGATGAATTTGCAAACGATGACGAGCAGGTCATCGGGGTGTTGAAAAAGTCGGTCGTGCCGGACGGCGATCCGCCACCGCGTCAACCCGCTGGCAATTCGAAGCCCATGCCTGGGGCCTGACGAGTCGGGTCGAGTGGAAACGGCCAGCCTGTTATCGTGGGAACGTGTTCTCGCGGTCTGGTCCCGTTTCCGGAAGGTCGACCAATGTCGGATCCCAACCCCCTGCCACGTCGTGATTTCCTCGAAACCGCAGGCTGGTCAGCACTGGCCGCCTGGACCGCCTCCGGCACATGGAGTCCGGCCGAGTCGCAGGCCGCCGCCGGGGTCGACAGCACCCCGTCGCTCGAGGCCCCGTTTCCCCGGCCCAACATGGTGGGAAGCTATGGTCCCTGGCTGGCCGGACAGGTCCTCGGCGACCGTCCCGGGTGGCTGTCGCTCCGTTCCGGGCAGTGGCCCGACCTGGCGGCGTGGCGTGCGACCGCCCGGCAGCGAACCCGGGAGTGCATGGCACTCGTCGATCTCGGAGGTCCTCCCGAAGTGCGGGTTGACAGCCGTCACGAACACGAAGGGCTGACGGTCGAACATCTCTCGTGGCAACTGCCGGTCGGGCCCCGGACCGAGGCCGTGCTGCTGAGGCCCCGGGATGCCCGCGGTCCGCTGCCGGGACTGTTGGCCCTGCACGACCACGGCGGGAACAAGTACCTCGGCTGGCGCAAGATTGCCCGGACCGATGATCAGCCGTGGGAGGTGCAGCGACAGCACCAGCAACAGAGCTACGAAGGGCTTGCCTGGGCGAACGAGGCGGCCCGGCGGGGCTTCGTCGTGCTGGTGCATGACACGTTTCCGTTTGGCAGCCGGCGGGTGCGCGTGTCAGACGTCCCCCCCCGCCTGCGGGGCGACGCCGTCGATCCCCCACCTCACGATCTCGAGGGCATCCGCAAGTACAACGCGTTTGCCTCGGCTCACGAACACATCTTCGCGAAAACCCTGCTGTGTGCCGGCACGACCTGGCCCGGCATGTACGTGGTCGAAGACCAGCGCGCGCTCGACGTGCTCTGCAGCCGTCCCGAGGTCGATGCCCGCCGGGTGGGGTGTGCAGGTCTCTCGGGAGGGGGACTGCGAACCGTCTACCTGGGGGGACTCGACGAGCGGATCCGGTGTGCCGTGGCTGTCGGTTTCATGTCGACCTGGCGCGACTTCCTGCTCGACAAGTGCTTCACCCACACTTGGATGACGTACATCCCGCTGTTGTCCCGGCAACTGGAGTTTTCCGAGATTCTCGGCCTGAGGGCCCCGCTTCCCACACTCGTGCAGAATTGCAACGAAGACGCGTTGTATACGCTCGAGGAAATGCACCGGGCCGACGCAATCCTCGCCGAGGTCTTCCAGCGGGCCGGTGCCCCCAATCACTACCGGGGAGAGTTCTACCCGGGAGGACACAAGTTCGACCGGGCGATGCAGAGATCGGCGTTTGACTTCCTGGGTCGTCACCTGGCCTGACAGAGAACGTGCAGTCCTCCGCAACTCCGGGTGCCATGGGGTCTGGGAATCGGCAGTTGCCCGTGCCGAGCGCGCGCTCTGACACGGTGTGAAAGTCCCCCGGACTGGACGCTGAGGAACGGTACGGCAGGCTGCCGCAGAGTGTGAGGAACGACCTGACCGGGCAGCGCGTGCGGTGAGTGTCACGCGCTGCCTGATCACAGGAGCCTGATCACAGGAGCCTGGCAGGGTCAGGCATGCTGGGAGCGGGCCTGGGGAGTTGGCGTGGTTACGGCAGTTCCTGGAGGCGGATCCGACGGTATTCCATCTGGCCGCGGTCCCCTTCGAGGCCGATCGGTCCGCTGGCGGGAAGTTTCAGCGCCTCTTCGAGCACTTCGCCGTTGCAGGTGCAGTGGGCCACGTTGTCGCGCACCACAATCACCAGCTCGTTCCAGTCCTGGGGCTTGTACTTCTGCAGCGACTTGTAGGGGCCGGCGAGGGGGTAATCCCGGCACTGCAACTGCGGCTGCCGGACAAAGACACCACTGTCGGCATTCGGTGTCGCCCGGAATTCCAGCTTCAGCACGAAGTTCTTGGGGAACTCGCGGGTGGTCCAGAGCTGCTGGATCCGGCGTCCTTCGGGGGGCGTGGTCACAATCAACCGGCCATTCCGGGCGACGTACCGACCGTCATCACTGCTGATCTTGCCGTCGAAGTTCCCCTTGGGTGTCAGTCCCTGTCCCTCGCGGAAGCCCCAGCCTGTGAGGTCTTTGCCGTTGAACAGGCTGACGAAACCCGCCTCGGGCTGAAATGTGTCGGGTTCGGTTTCGAGAACAGCAAGCGTGGCGAAAATCGGGCGGAGTGCCGCCACCCACTTCGCATAGCCCAGTTCATTGGGGTGCAGCAGGTCGGGGAACTCGCCCGGCTTGGCGTCCCCCTCTTCATTGGCAAAGAGGGTCCAGGTATCGATGAGGGTGACCTGCGGTTCGGTTTTCACGACGCCGGCGTAAAGCTCGTTGATCTTGCGGATCTTGTCGGCGGGCCGCTTCTTGCTGGCCGAGGCGGGGAAGACCTGGCAGATGACCACCGGCAGTTTCGGGTCCTGCTGCTTGAGAGCGGCGACAATCAGCTTCACATTGCCGGCGATGATTTCGGGCTCGGCCCCCTCTTCGAGGTCATTCGTCCCGGCCAGCAGCACGACCGCCCTGGGCTTCAGGGCCAGCACGTCGTCTTTCAGACGCAGCAGCATGCCGCGGGTCGTATCGCCACTGATGCCGCGGTTGGCCAGCTTCACCCCCGGAAACGCCTTGCGGAAATCGTCTCCGAATCCCTGGGTGATCGAGTCCCCCAGAAAGACCACCGCCCCCTGGTCGGCCTCGCGCTTCTGGTTCCACTCGGCCCGTCGTTTCTTCCAGAGGTCCCGGAACCAGTCGTAGCGGCGGATGGGCCCGGCACCCGGGAGTCCGTCGTCAGTGGCGGGAATTTCCGCATTCGATTGAGCCCGAGTGACGGCCGGGAGAAAGAACGGAGAACTGGCGACAGCCAGCAGCAGCAGGGCGCGGGAGAACCGTGGTGTCATGGAGAGTGGATCCCAGGGAGGTGCGAGGCGGTGAACCCGTGTGGTAATGCAAGCTGCCGGGTGGGGCAAGGGGGGCGATGGCAGTATTGAAGACCGATGGGCGAGATTGCCTGGTCCCAAGCGTGATCCGGCACGACAATTCCGCGGAGGGAACGGCGACTCAGTCGTTGGTCAGGGGGGAGGGACCGGCCAGCCGGCGGACGGTCGCGAGCAGATCGAGTCGCGAGGTGCTGCCCTTCAGCAGGATGTCGTTCACCTGGCCATTCAAACGGCGGTGGTCTTCGGGGGTCAGCGACTTGCTGGTGAGGACCACGATCGGGATCTGCGAGAGTCGGGGATCGGTGCGCAGGGTTTCGCTGAACGAGAAGCCATCCATCTCGGGCATCATGAGGTCGAGCACGATGAGGGCGGGAAGCTGCTCTTGAACCGAGCGGAGCGCTTCGCGGCCATTGGACGCCGTCCGGATGCGCCAGCCATCCCGTTCCAGCAGACGTCGGGCGAGGTCATTGCTGGCCAGATCGTCATCGACCACGAGGATGTGACCGGGTTCGGCCTGTGTGATCAGCCGGTCGAGCAGCCCGTTGAGCTTCGGCCAGTCGATCGGCTTCGTCAGGCAGTCGGTGGCACCCAGGGCCAGGCCAATCTCCTTGTTTTCGACCACCGACAGCAGCACGACGGGGATGTCGGAGAGTTCCGGATCGGCTTTCAGCGAGGCGAGCACCTGCCACCCATTCATGTGCGGCATCATCACATCCAGGGTGATCACATCGGGGTGATGCGCCCGGGCGAGGGCGAGCCCCGCCTCTCCCGAGGCGGCCTGCAGGACCTGGTAATCCTCCTTCGCGAGTGAGCGCTGGATCAACTCGCGGGCCTCGGGGCTGTCGTCGATCACCAGCACACACGCGCGGCTCTGGAGCGGGCTGACGGTCGTCTCCGAAGGCACCGTGGTACCCACCGGCAAGTCCTCGGGCACCCCTTCCGCCGCACGTCCCATCCGGGGCAATTCGATCGTGAAGGTCGAGCCGCGTCCCGGTTCACTCGCGACCCGGATATCTCCCCCCAGCATCTGGCAGAAACGACGGCTGATGGCGAGCCCCAGCCCGGTCCCGCCATATTTGCGGGTGGTCGAGGAATCGGCCTGGACGAACGGCTGAAACAGGTTGCCGATCTGATCGGGAGTCATTCCGATTCCGGTGTCCCGGACTTCAATGAGAACCTGTTCCACTCCCTGCCGGGTGCGCGTCGAAACGGCGACCGTGATCTCACCACGCTCGGTGAACTTGGTGGCGTTCGAGAGCAGGTTGAACAGGGTCTGCCGGAACTTCACCAGGTCCGAGACCATGGTGCCGATCTGCGGCGGACAGTGGACCGTGAGCCTGTTCTGGTTCGCGACCAGCAGCGGCTGCACGGTCGACACGACCTCGTCGACCGTCGCCCGTACCGGGAACGGTTCCAGGTAGACACTCGTCTTGCCCGCTTCGATCTTGGAGAGGTCGAGGATGTCATTGATGAGGGCCAGCAGGTGACGCCCGGCCGACTCGATCTTCTTGAGATCGGCGATGCACTCCCGTGGTTCAAGATCGTCGGCTTCCTCGATGAGCATTTCGGAATAGCCGATGATGGCGTTCATCGGTGTCCGCAGTTCATGGCTCATGTTGGCCAGGAAGGCCGACTTGGTCCGGCTCGCTTCGAGCGCGGCGTCCCGGGCAATGGTCAACTCGGCATTGATCCGCTGGTTTTCGTGATCCACCCTCAGCCTGTGCAGGGCCAGCCCCACCTGGCTCCCCACGGACCAGAGCAGCCTCAGCCACCGGGCGCACCAGCGCGGATCGGTCTGGGGCAGTTCCAGCCGCAGGGCCCCCATGACACGTCCATCCCAATGCAGGGGGACATCCAGGAACTTCGCGCTGACACTCTCGGGGGGCCGCTCGGGAGCGAGACGGGCCAGGGCCTCGCGCCGTTCGATCGAGGTTTCGGGGCCCTCCAGCAGGGCTGTTGCCCCGGCCAGGCCGAGGCTGGGAGTCGAGCCCAGTCCTGCACAGACCCGTTCCAGCAGGACCTGTTCGTCCCGTTCTTCCTGCAGCGCCAGGTCGAGGCGGTTCTGCAGGTCGAGTTCCTCAGCACGGGCGATCAGCCGGGCCTCGCGTTCCGCAGCCTCTTCGAGAGCCGCGAGCAGTTCGGCGGCGTACGCGTTGGCGTTGGCGAGAGCTGAAACCTCGGCTTTCAGCTCGGCATTCCGCTGCCGCAGTTCGGCCAGCTCGGCGTGCAGGGAATCGGGAGAATCAGCGGGCATCACGGGCTCGGTCGGGGAGGCCAGGAAGGGGGGAAAGACGTTGGCCTCAGATGAACAATGTGATTTTTGACTTGGCAGCGTCGGCCAGGTAGGTGGCGACTCCCCCGTAGTCGATTCCGGGAAGCAGTTCCTCGCGCGTGATTCCCATCACGCCCAGGGACATCTCACACGCCACGATCCTGACCCCCAACTCCTGGATCAGTTTCACCATTTCGGGGAGCGACTGCACGTTCCGCTGCTGCATCAGGTGCTTGAAAAAGATCGGGCCGATGCCGGCCATGTTCATCCGGCTGGTCGGAACCGAGGCGGGGCCTGAGGGAAGCATCGCCGCCACCATCTTCTCGCCGATGGTTTTTCCGGCGAAGGTTTTCTTCACCCGCAGGGCGTTGAGTCCCCAGAAAGTGAAGAACATGGAGACCTCCATCCCCATGGCGACCGCACCCGATGCGATGGTGCAGGCGGCAAACAGGGTATCCATCTCGCCGCTGAAGACGACAAGTGTTGCCCGGTCTTCAGGAACGTTCCCGCCGCCGTTGTGCACCTTGCTGCGCAGATCGGCAAGGGTCTCTTCCACGCCGCGCAATCGTTCGTTGACCCGCTCGGTGACCATCCGGTCGACCAGGGTTTCCAGATCGCTTTTCGACAGGGTCACGGTCTCCATGAGCTTCTCCAGGTGGGGAACGGCCGGGGAGAACGGATCTAGGCCTGCTTGCAGATGATGGCGGTCTGCACCCCGGCGGCCGACTCAAATGACTTCAGGGCGTGGCCCATCTTGGTGACCCAGGCCTCGAGGTCGGCACGGAACGACGGGTCACTGGCTTGCACCCGCAGTTCGTCCCCCACCCCCAGTTCCTTGACGGCCCGGGAAATCTTGACGATGGGCATGGGGCACGACAGTCCCCGGCAGTCGAGTTCGGTTTGTGACATCGATGGCACTCCTCTCGGGTTACCGCCGGGACCATCGATCGAACCCCATGTCCAGTCAATGGTCTCGCGGAAAACCTTCCTGAAGAGTACCCGGTTGGGGATGAAATGGCACCTTGGGCCGTTCGCCTGGGACTGATTTTCCCGGACGGGAGACGGTCTGGTGGTCAGGGTCGGTGATGTCTGGCGAGCCGGCGCGATTGACCCCGGGAAAAACCGGACCTTCCCTGCTTCCTTTGGCAGAGATTCGCACCTGACCGAACCTGCCCGGGTGTGATCGTTGTCCGGTGTCGGCGATCGGCCCAGGAACGGCAATTCCCGCCACCAGTCACGAACTGGTGGCCGAGTGCAGTATCCGTTGGAAGGGAGGGGCCACCACGTCCGCATTCGTCCCGTCTGGCGAACCGCTGGGAATGATGACGATGGCTCAGTCTCCGGATCATAAGACACTCCATGGTTTCCTGATGGGAAAAGTCCTTTTCATCATCGTGGAGTCATCGAGCGTCCGTAAACATGCCGGGCCGGGTCAACTCCACGATCTCCAAATCAGAAAGGAAAGAAACTTTCTATATTTGGATGGCGGATCTGCCAGGGGCTTTCGTCTGCCACTCCCACCCTGGGCAACCTTGCGTTGCCGATGTCGAAGCCGAGCTCATTCCGACTGGAAAGAAAATCCCTCATTT
>DNUF01000074.1:6503-7239 GCA_003508595.1 Planctomycetaceae bacterium | reverse complement strand
CGGCGGGACGCCCGTCGGGAAGCAATCGCCGAGCAGCGTGCGGAACGGGCTGCCGAAGCGGCGGCCCGCGCGGCCGAGCGCGACTCGATTGTGTACGAGCGGGTTCCGGTCAGCGAATGGCAGACCGTTCTGCGTGATCCGCAGGTGCGGTTCGCGTCTCAGGCCACGCTCGATTTTCCCGGGAGAGTTCTCACGATCACCCGGGCTGAACTGGCCGCGACCGGGGTGCGCAGCCTCTCCCAGGGGGAAGTGAAGGGACTGCTCAAAACCAACGAGGTCTCTGTGCAGGGACAGATTTCGACCACGCTGGCCGACCTCGAGCAGGTCCTGGCTCGACAGACTCGGGTTCCGCTGGAGCTGGATGGGCAGCAGGAATTCTCATTCCAGGTTCGCGGCCCCCTGGCCAGTCCACAGGTGCAGGTGACGGGAGGCTGGGAGCGGGCTGCCGCCGCCGGACTGGTCGCCGGACCGGCCCGGTTCACCGCCGGTTACAACGATCACGTTCTCGAACTGCAACCCGCCACGTTTGCTCTCAGTGGGGGAGAGATGCACGTGGGAGGACGGGTCGATCTCACCCAGTCGTCGCCAACTGTCGAGATCCCGGCTGGCCCCGTCTGCACGAATGTCGCGCTGACACAGCAGATCTGCAACGGCTGGATGCAGTACATCGCCCCAATGGTCTCGCAGGCCGCTCGCGCCGAGGGGATCTTTTCCCTCTCGCTCGACGAGACCCTGT
>DNUF01000074.1:6129-6275 GCA_003508595.1 Planctomycetaceae bacterium | reverse complement strand
CACCCCGCAAGACCTCGCCCATGCGCGGTTGTCCGGACGCCTCGAGATTCCCGTGGGGCGGATCCTGCCGGGCCCCCTCTTCGAGCAACTCGGCCAGTTGATTGCCCCGATCGAGGCGGCCGCCCGCCGGGGGGGACTGCTGGGAG
>DNUF01000074.1:1265-5951 GCA_003508595.1 Planctomycetaceae bacterium | reverse complement strand
CCCCCGCCCCCCCCCCGCCGGGGGGGACTGCTGGGAGACCTGCTGAGCACCGAGACACCCCTCGCATTGATGCACGATCAGGTGATCGACTTTGAACTGCACGACGGACGAATCCACCACACCCCCGCCCTGGTGGAGCTGCGGAAAGTCGCGATCTCCACCAGTGGTTCGGTTGGGCTCGACCAGAGTCTCGACATCACCGCTGTGCTGCTGTTTCCCACCCCCTGGGTCGAGCGACTCCCGTTCCTCGCCGGGCCGGGCGGTCAGGGACTGGTCATCCCGGTCGGGGGGACGCTCAAGAAGCCCCGGGTCGAACCCGGAACCGTCAAGCGCATCGTGAGGGAACTGGGGACCGGGGCCCTCGGCGATCTGCTCGACGGCGTTCTGCCTGGCAACCTGCCAATTCCGCAACTTCCCCGACTGCGGCTGCCCGGGCGGTAAGTCGCCTTGCCTCGATGCCCGTCCGCAATCGGGTCTACGCAGGTCGCGATCCAACCGCTACACTGCGATTCATCTGGAGCGGTCTCATTTCCCAAGGTGCTGTGAGGAATTCCATGCGTCTCGCAACCGGGTTGGCGGGGAGGGTGTTCGGTCTGGTCGTGATTCTGGCGGGAGTGGCGCCGGCGGCCGATGTGTCGTGGCCCCAATGGCGCGGTGCCAAACGCGATGCCGTCTCGCCCGACAAGGGACTTCTCCAAACCTGGCCGGAAAATGGCCCTCCCCTGGCGTTCCAGGCCAAGGGACTCGGCCGGGGCTTTGCCAGTGTGGTCATCGATGGGGGCCGCCTCTACACCGCCGGCAAGCTCGAAGATGGCGAGTACCTCCAGGCCCGCAAGCTCGAGAATGGCGAGCTGATCTGGAAGACCCGTATCGGTGATGCCAGCGGCGAAGGCCCCAGCAGCACCCCCACCATCGATCGCGACCGGGTCTTCGCTGTCGGCTCGCAGGGAGACCTTCTCTGTGCCGACACCGCCGACGGCAAGGCCGTCTGGCGCAAAAGTTACACGAAAGATTTCGGGGGGGCGGTCCCGACCTGGATGTACTGCGATTCGGTCCTCGTGGATGGCGACAAGGTCATTGCCACCCCCGGCAGTGCCGAGAGCACCATGGTCGCACTGAACCGGAACACCGGTGAGGTGATCTGGAAAACCGCCATTCCCAATGGGGCTGGCAGCGGGTTTGGCTACGCGTCCCCTGTCATCTCCGAAGGGGCCAAGGTCCGCCAGTATGTGCAACTGCTGGGGGCGGGGACCGGTGTGGTCGGCGTCCGTGCCTCCGATGGCAAGCTGCTGTGGCAGTACCAGAAGGTCGCCAATGGCACCGCCAGCATTCCCACCCCCATCATCGACGGCGACAAGGTCTTCTGCTCTTCGGGCTATGGAACCGGGTCGGTCTTGCTGAAGCTCTCGCCCGATGGCGAGGGGGTGAAGGCCGAAGAACAGTATTTCCTCAAGGCCTCGTCTCTCGAAAACCATCACGGCGGGATGGTTCGGCTGGGGGATTACATCTACTGCGGACACAAGCACAACGAGGGCTTCCCCATCTGCGTCGAGATCTCGACCGGCAAGACGGTCTGGGGGGGCAATATGCGTGGCCCCGGCTCGGGCTCCGCCGCCATCGTCTATGCCGACGGCCGGCTGTATTTCCGCTATCAGGACGGCCTGATCGCCCTGATTGACTCAGCCACCGCTGGCTACCAGGTCAAGGGGACGTTCAAGCTCCCCGAGGTGGGTGGCCCCA
The DNA here is from genome assembly GCA_003508595.1 of Planctomycetaceae bacterium. Taxonomy (GTDB): domain Bacteria; phylum Planctomycetota; class Planctomycetia; order Planctomycetales; family Planctomycetaceae; genus UBA10511. The sequence goes on along the minus strand of DNUF01000074.1, from coordinate 4,211 downwards.
GCTGGTCGCATCCAGTGGTGATCGGCGGCCGGTTGTACCTGCGTGAGCAGGACACGCTGTACGTGTATGATGTGAAGGCGAAGTAGGCCGGGACTGTTACTGAATCGAATGGGCCCCCGCACCGTCGAAACTGCTGCGTTGTGGAGAACGATCCTGCGGATTACGGAACTCACAGATGTCGACTGATGCTCTGCCCAAAATGACCGTCGCGCAGTATCTCTCCTTTGAGCGGGGGGCGACTGAAAGGCACGAATTTTTTCGTGGCGAAGTGTTCGCCATGTCGGGGGCATCCGTCGCCCATGGTCGTATTTTGGTCAATCTGGTACGACAACTGAGTTCCTTCCTGGCCGCTGGTCCCTGCGAGGTGCTGGGACCAGACATGCGGGTGCGGGTCTCTGCCACGGGACTCTACACCTACCCCGACCTGCTGGTCGCCTGCGAACCGCTGGAGTTCGACGACGACCAGCGGGACACCCTGCTGAATCCCCGTGTGATCATCGAGGTGTTGTCGCGGTCCACCGAGGCGTATGACCGGGGGACCAAGTTTGCCCACTACCGCTCCTTGCCGTCGTTGCGGGAGTATGTGCTCGTCTCCCAGGATCAACCCCTCGTCGAACGCTACACGCGCCGCCCCGAGGAGAGTTGGGAATTGCGGGAATTCCGAGGACTGGAGACCCAGTTCGACCTGACCGCAATCCCCTTTCGGGCCCCTTTGTCGGTCCTCTATGAACGGGTTGAGTTTCCCCCCGTCGTGGAGGAACCGGGACGACTTCCCCGCATCGTGCCACCGCCTGAAGGTCGGTGATGTGGCCTGACCCCGTGTCGGCCCGGTCACCGCCCTCGCACACTGACTTGGCACGCGGACTTCACGGGCCTACGCCACGGCCACGGCGAACTCGACCGTCGCGGCGGTTTTCCCCTCGACCGTCAGCTTGCCATTGCAGAAGAATGCCGGGCCCGCCCGCTCGACAATCTCCACCGTCGCGACCACGGTGTCCCCCGGGCGGACCATCTGGCGAAACTTGACGTTGTTCAGCCGTGTGGCCACCGGCACCTTCCCCGGCGGGACGTCCCCCTCCCCACGCTGGGAAATCAACAGCGCTCCCGACTGCAGGGCGATCTCGCACAGCAGCACTCCGGGAAAGATCGGCTGCCCCGGATAGTGCCCCTGGAACACGGGCAGGTCGGGGGAAATGAACTTCCGCGTCACAATGCGCGATTCCTCGACCAGGTCGGCCGTATCGATCCACAAAAAGGGATCGCGGTGCGGAATCAGCGACAGCACTTGTTCGTGGGAGAGAGCAGTCACGCGGAAGATCCACCAGGTATGCGGTCGGGAGAAAACGAGCGGGGGGACCGCGCCCCACTCAGGCCGTCGCGTGCAACTGCTTGTCGACGTCGTTGGCGACAATCACGCCGTAATTCACCGCCCCCAGCCAACCCGACATGATGATGCCGACCGAGCCCGCGTGGTACAGCCCCGCGATCTGCTGGGGCAACTCCCGGCTGACCTTGAGTCCCTCGAACTTCGTGCCAAACGAGGCCCCATGCACGTGACGGGTGTAGTGCTCGAAGGTCCTCGGCGTCGACGCCTCGACGTGATCGACCAGTTCGCGGATGTTGGGGACGTACCGCGCCAGGCAATCGAGGGTCCCTTCGCACAACTCGTGCTTGGCCGCCTCGTATTCCCCCGGCTCCATGCTGGCCCAGTCGGAGTAGTTGGCGTTGGTCGACGAGACGACGAGGTAGCGGTCGGAACCGGGACGCGTGCTCGGGTAGTAGAACGAAAAGGTCCGGCTGCTGACCTGGCGACTGAGCATGGCGTTCACATCGAAACCGGAGTGTTCCGAGTGAAACAGCAGGTCCCCCTGGTGGGGAATACTCACTCCGGGCTTGAGGGCGATGTAGACCTGGCAGCTCGAATTGTTCAGCCGCACCGCCTCGGTCTCTTCGACGTAGGCCTTGTCGAGATGCTCGGGACCGACCAGCTTGAGAATCGTGCTCTTGAGGTTGGCGTTCGAGATCAGCGTCCGGCAGGCGATGCGCTTGCCGTTGACCACAACCGCGCTCACTTTCCGGTCCGGGGTCACCTCGATCTTCTCGACAAGGCTGCGGATGCGCAGGTCGACTCCATTCTTCTCCATCTCGGCCTTCATCAGGGTGATCAGCCGGTCGGTCCCCCCCTCGAAGGTGTAGACCCCCTTGCTCATGAAGTTCGAGAAGACAATTCCGTAGGTGATCGCGGGGTCTTCGAGCGTGGAGCCGTTGGCGTAGGTAATCGGCTCCATCAGCAACCGGACGACATCACTGCGCCCCGGGAAGAATTCTTCGAACAGCTGTCGGGTCGTCTTCGCCTGGTCGTCGTAGAAATTCATCCCCCGGGCGGTGTCGAAAAACCGCTGCACAGTCTCGGGAGTGACCTGGAACTTCTCGATCAGGATGCGGGTGAAGTCTTCGCGGTCGAATGTCGTCTGCAGCGAGAACTGCGGATTCTCAAACCGCACTCCCTTCAACTGCACGATCGAATCGGCGATTTCCTTTGTCCAGTATTTGCGGCACGACTTGATCATCCCGATCGGAAAGCCATGCAGCGAAATGTCGAAGATGTGCCCGTTCTGGCGTTTGAACCAGGTGGCCATCCCCCCGAGCTGATAATGATGTTCCAGCAGCAGCACCGAATGCCCGGCGCGGGCCAGGATGTTGGCCGAAGTGAGCCCGGCGAGCCCACTGCCAATCACCACCACATCGTACGAATCACGGGTTCCTTTGAGGAAATCCTTGGCCATGCTCTCAACTTTCAGGGGACGGGAAGAGTGTGAGAGTTTAGTTCCCGGGGGACAGGGGGAAAAGGCATTCGTCAGGTTCGGGAATCGGTCGGTTTTCTTTCACTTTGCCTCCGAAAGTCGCCGGCCCGGTTCTCCCATTCGCATACAGCCCCGCGGCACG
>DNUF01000074.1:0-994 GCA_003508595.1 Planctomycetaceae bacterium | reverse complement strand
ACCGCTGGATCGCCCGCGCGAGATCGGCCCCCAGCCGCCGCGCCACATCAGGCGTCATCACCGTCTCGCCGGTTCGGGCGTACGGAACTTCCAGCGTCCCTGCCGCGGGCGAACCGGCCAGTCCCTCGGCCCAGTTCATGAAGCAGACCCGGGGGCCATAGTACGCGGGCGTGTTCCAGCCCTTGCCGAATGCCAGGGTCGAATCCTTCCGGAAGGGGACCTCCCGCCCGGGCAACTGCTCGAGGTCCACCGCCAGCCGGGCCAGCTTCTGATGCACCTCCCCCTTTCCGGTCGCCGCGAAATACAGTTCCTGATCAAGCCGGGAGGGGCAGTGCACATCGAGGGCCAGCCGCAATCGGTCTCCCGCCCAACCCGGCACATATTCCCGCAAAGCCCGCGTCTCGGGGTAAATGCCCGGCGGTGCATAATCTTCCCAGTGATCATGCGGCTGCCGCAGTTTCCCCTGATCCCCCGCTTCGACACCATCCCGATCCATGAAGGGAACGATCAGAAACTCCACCTCCGACCGCAGCCACCTCCCCTCGGGAGATTCTCCCAGGATTTCATCGATCACCCCCTCGAGCGTGAAACTCGCCATGCTCTCACAGGCGTGGTGCCGGGCCACCAGCAGCACCCGGTGCCGGGGCTCTCCGTCCACCGCTCCCACCCGCAACCGGGGAACCGGGCGCCCGCCGCGAGACCGGCACAACGCCTCCACCCGCAGCGCCCCCTGGTCGCGGCGCTCGTGCAGAAACCGCTCGAGATCGGCACCGGTGTGGGGAATGCAGAAGGCCAGCCGGACTCCCTTCTCGTTCGAGGCGAAGTCGACCGCAAACCCATTCGCGCGAACCGCCTCCCGTCCCAGCCAGTTCCACGTCATCCCATCATCACGGGAGATCGCCGGACCGAGCGGACCAAACACATCCGCGGGACATTGAAACCGGACCGTCGTCCCCTCCGCCCCAGTCACCCGAATGTTCCAGTAGAACCAGTC
>DNUF01000087.1 GCA_003508595.1 Planctomycetaceae bacterium | reverse complement strand
GGCGCAGGCCACCCGATCTTTCGCCGATCACGGCGGCAAGTTAACTTACGGGCGGGGGCGAAAGACCCAGGCGGGGTGGGGGGTGAGTCGAACTGGGTTGGCTGCTGCCACCCACCCGTCATACCTGATTCGAGGATTTGAGGAACCGCGCGATGCGACGCCTGCTGTTGAGTCTTGTGCTGGTCGGCCTGGCCAGTTCGTCTGCCCGGGCCGATGAATGGCCCACCTTCCGGGGATCCCAGCGGACCGGGGTTGCCCCCGACAAGGGATTGCTCACCAAGTGGCCCGAGGGAGGTCCCAAGCTGCTGTGGGAAGCCAAGGGAGCCGGTCGGGGCTATTCGAGCCTCGCGATTGCCGGGGGCAAGATCTACACCCTGGGAGACGGCCCCTCCAGTGCCAGTGACAAGGATGAATACCTCGTCGCCTTCGATCTCGCCTCGGGCAAGCCCGCCTGGCAGACCAAGACCGGACCCGCCTGGAACGAGGGTCCCGCTCCCTGGCAGAGCTCCCGCAGCACCCCCACCGTCGACGGCGACCGCGTCTACGCCCTCACCGCCCAGGGGAAGCTGATCTGCGCCCAGACCGCCGACGGCAAGATCCTTTGGCAAAAAGACCTCAAGGCTGACTTTGGTGGCAACAAGGCCGATGGCTGGGGCTACAGCGAATCGGTCCTCGTCGACGGCGACCGCGTGATCTGCACTCCCGGCGGGAACAAGTCCACCGTCGTCGCCCTCGACAAGAAGTCGGGCGAGCAGATCTGGAAGTCCGTTCGCGAAGACGATCGCGGTGCCGGTCACTCGTCGATCGTCATCACCCAGATCGGCGATGTGAAAGTCTATGTGCAGACCACCGGCAGCGGTCCCCTGGGGATCCGCGCCAGTGATGGCAAGCTGCTCTGGCAGTACCCCATCGACAAGACGACGGCGGTCATTCCCACCCCGATCTGCAAGGGAGACCTGGTGTACTTCGTCTGTGGATACGGCCGGGGTGCCTGCCTGCTCAAGCAGGTTCCTGCCGGCGATGGCGAAGTCAAGATCGAAGAGAAGTACGGATTGAAGTCGAACCTCGGGAACAAGCACGGCGGCGTGGTTCTGCTGGGTGACTTCATCTATGGCGATTCGGAAGACCAGGGGGTTCCCCAGTGCGTCGAGATGCTGACCGGGGAATCGAAGTGGAAGAGCCGCGGGGCGGGCAAGGGCTCGGCCGCCGTCACCGCCGCCGACGGCCACCTCTACGTCCACTTCCAGGACGGTACCCTGGCCCTCGTGAAGGCGGATCCCGCCGCGTACACCGAGGTCAGCTCGTTCAAGGTGCCGGGTAGCGGCGAACGTCCCAGCTGGACCCAGCCGGTGATCGTCGACGGCCGGCTTTACGTCCGCGAGCAGGATTCACTGCTCTGCTACGACGTGAAAAACAACTGAGTGACCCGTGGCATGGAACGTGGCCGGGCGGATCTGGTTGTCAGATCCGCCCGGCTTGTTTGACGCCCAGGGTTCGTGTGCCCGTTGGCCTGAGCCGGTGGAGCGTCGACCGCCGAGCGGTGGACCGGGCGTTGTCAGGCGAGCAGTTCTTCGATGGGCTGTCCGGGGCAGATCGCCATCGGACGGCCGATCGGGGTCTGGTATTCGCGTGTGAAATCGACGCCAAACGCTTCGTAGAGTGTGGCGTAAAGGTCGGGGACCTCAATCGGGTGGACCGGCTCGGGCTTCTGCCCGGTGGGATCGGTCTCCCCCAGGACGACTCCTCGCCGCAACCCCCCGCCGCCCACGAGGCACGAGAACCCCGAGGGCCAGTGATCGCGTCCGCCCAGCGGGTTGATCGACGGGGACCGCCCGAATTCTCCCAGGCAGACCAGCAGCGTGCTGTCGAACAGGTCCCGCTCGACGAGGTCGGCCACCAGGGCCGCCAGGGCGGGGTCGAGGGCCTCGGCCCGCTCCTTGTGCGTCTCGAGGTTGTTCACGTGGCTGTCAAAGCCGTCGAGTGTCACCTCGATCGCCCGCACCCCCTCTTCCAGCAACCGGCGGGCGACCAGGCAGCCCCTTCCAAACCGGCTGTCCCCATATTTCTCACGCACCGCCTCGGGTTCGCGGTCAATCTCGAAGGCGGCCAGTTGCGTTGAGTCCATCATCTCGATCGCCCGCTGCACCGTCTGTCGGTGCAGGGTTTCGTCGACCGCCCGGTTTCGCCGGTGGCCGAACGTCCGCTCGACCACCTGCAGTCCCTGCAGACGGCGTTGTTGCCGGGGAGACTCGACCCGGTTCCTGATGTTCTGCAGCCCCGCGCCCGGTTCGTACACCTTGAAGGCGTCGTACTGGTCCCCCAGGAAGCCTCCCCGTCCAGGCCAGGGGGAGGGATTCAACGACAGGTGCAGGGGGATCTGCACGGACGCGTTGGGAAACTCGTGCGTCAGAACGGCTCCCATCGAGGGATGGATCAGCGTCGGATCGGGACGATAGCCGGTCTTGGCGAGGTAAGTGCCCCGCTCATGATCCCCCTCTTTGGAAACCAGCGACCGGATCACATTGAGGTGGTGCAGCTGTTCGGCCACGCGGGGATACCACTCGGCGATCCGCACTCCCGGGAGGGTGGTGTCGATCGCCCTGGTCTCCCCTCCAATCGGGGTGCCGGGGTGCGGGTCCCAGGTTTCGAGCTGGCTCGGGCCCCCGGCCAGCCAGACAAGCACCAGGCTGGTGGGTCGTTCGGTGCCGCGGGCCCGTGCCTGTCGGGGGGCGAGTGCGGGGAGTGAAAACGACAAACCCAGCGTGGCCGCCCGCTGCAGCACGGTGCGACGACTGACGTGAGCCATCGGGAACAACTCAGAGACTGCAGCGGTCCGGGAACAGGTCTTGGCCATGGCGGGGAGGCGTCTCAGTGATTCCAGCTGAACTCGGTCGAGTTGAAGAGGGTCCAGAAGAGGTCTTCCATCACCTCACGGCGAGCGGGTCGATTGGGACGCTCGGCAAACGTCGCCGCGAGCGTCTGCACTTCGTCGCGTGAGGGGCGGCGGGTGAGGCAGACGAGAAAGGCGGTTTCGACCCGGCGTTCATCATCACCGGCAAAGGCGTTGATCCGGGCGCTGCTGTTGAACGGGTCGATCTTCAGCGCTTCCCAGGCAAGCTTGCCATTCATCAGCAACAGTCGTTGGGGAATCGTTCCACCCCGGTCCTGGAGCTCGTCGGTGCCGAGGTCACCATATTCCCGCACGAAGTCATTCTGGGTGACCAGTTTCTTGAACCGCATGAAGAGATGCGAGTTCTGGTCGATGGTCTGGACGGACGAGCTCTGCAACAGGGCTCCAATCACCTGCTCGGGACGCAGGCGGATGAGGGGGAAGACGGCCCACTCGCGCTCGGCCGCCTGCCACTGGGTTTCGGGGTCGGCTGCCGCAGAGGTCACCTCGGGAGGGGGCCATTCCGACGACAACCGGAACGGTGCACTCGCGGTAATCACCTGGATCAGCCGGCGGAGATCGCAGCCATGGGCCCGAAAGTCACGTCCCAGCAGATCCAGCAGGTCGGGATCATCGGGGGGATCACGCAGGTCATCGACCGGTTCGTGGAACGCCCGGCCAAACAGCAGCGCCCAGACCCGGTTGGCAATCGCGCGCTCGAACCGTCGGTTCTCGGGATGGGTGATCCAGGAAGCCAGTTGCGCCCGGCGGGTGGCGTTGGTCGGAAGCCATTCGGCATGGTCGGGAACCTTCGGTTCGACGACCCGCGGTTCATTGCTGCTGCGGTCGAGAACCTCGAACTCCCGTGGCTTGCCATCGAGCACCGGTTTGTCTTCGAGCCCGACGATCGACTGCCGCGCCTGCCCGTAAAACGCGGCGAGCCCTTCGAAGTCGGGCTGCTTCCAATGGTCGAATGGATGGTCGTGGCATTGGGCGCAGTCGATCCGCTGCCCGAGAAATGCCCGCACGGTCTTGCCCGCCAGCTTCTGGCAGTCGATCTGGTCGTTGGCAAAGGTGGCCAGCACGAAGTTGACCGCAGGCTTGCCGGTGGCGACCCCGGTCGCGGCAATCATCTCGCGGACCAGTTGATCGTAGGGCGTATTCCGCTGCAGGTGACCCGCCAGCCACTGCGTGAAGCGGTCCCGCCGGAAGATGATGAACTGCCCCTCTTCGGTCCCGACAAAGGCCCGCGCCAACCGCTCGGCGAAGTAGTCGGCGAAGCGCGGGTCGGCAAGCATCCGGCCTGTCCAGTGACTGAGCCGGTCGGGACGGCGATCGGCTTCAAACTCGCGGATCTCTTCGAGTGACGGGATCGTCCCCTGCAGGGCGAGCGACAACCGGCGCAACACCTGCAGTTCGTCGGCGGCCGAAGCGGGGGGCAGACCGGCCCCCTGCCAGCGCGCCTCGAACAGGCGATTGACCTGCGCGACCGTTGCGGCCAATTGGGCCGGAGGAACCCCCACCTCGGCAGCGTCGTGCCGGGCCGAAACCGGCAGTCGGACTGCCGAGACAACCAGCCCCACAATTCCCGCGACGACGGCAAGGGGGAGTAGTGGTTTCCACATGGCTTGAACGAGACCGCAGTTGAAACAGGAACGCCCCACCCCGTGAGTCCCAATCATACCAGAAACTCCGCCGGCTGGGGGAAGCCCGGTCCTGAGTCCCGGAAGCCGCCATCAACACGTCGGATTACGCAATCATCCACAACGGTCGCTGCGACGGCGGTGCGTGGGCGACGCACACTGGGGGGGCATCGCGGACTTACTGGGCTTGCGGACTACTGGGCCCGACGACTTACTGGGCCCGACGAGGGGCGACCCGAATCGGGACGGGGGGCCGGGGAGCGAGCGACAGTCCCCAACACGGTGTGGGATCGGGAGTGTCGGGGGGGAGTGTCAGCTCGCACTGGGCGACGGCGGTGTGCAGCATTCTCCCCGCGAGGGTGTCGGCCCACGATTTGCCGGCACAGTGGCGTGGCCCGAGGCCAAATGGCAGAAACGGGGCGGGCGCGACGCAGTTGTTGGCAGAGGGAAGAAAGCGTTCCGGATGGAATGCATCGGCGGACTGGTACCAGCGCGGATCCCGATGGAGCAGGGGCAGGAACAGGAAGACCTGGTCGCCCGGTGACAACCGGTGACCGGCGACTTCGACGGCAGCGGTCGCCTCCCGCGACAGCAGGTAGGCGGGGGGATACAGCCGGAGTGTTTCGTGCCAGCAGGCCGAGACAATCGGCGATGGGTGTGCCGGAGATGCCCGGGAGGTGGGAGCGGGCGAGGGGGCCGTCCCGGCGAGAATCTGCGCCTGCCACTTCGGGTGCCGGGCCAAATGCCAGAACGACCAGGTCAATCCACATGCCATCGTCTCGTAGCCATTGAACAGCAGCATGCGGGCCTGGTCGAGCCCCCTCTGAGCGTTCTGCGGCCCGTGGCCCGTCGGTTCTCGCAACTGGTGATACAGGCTGCCGGGGGCGGCCTGCGTCCAGATCTCCAGGGTGATGTGGCGGAACGCGCGGACAGCCTGCCGTTCCTGGCGGGTGCCCCAGAAGGGCCACCAGCGAGGGGGGAGCAGCACCTGGAACAGTTGATTCAGCAACGTCTGCCGCAGGGTGTGCATGATCTGCCGCAGTGGGGTGATCCACGGTGCGGGATCGATGCCTGCGAGGGGCCACAGCAGTTGTTCGAGCCACCCCTCGCGAAGTTCACGATCGAGGTCGACCTGACCCTGCTGAGCCCATCGGGTCAGCCGGGCCTTCCAGCCAGCGTGGGCCGGGAGGGAGTCGGGAATGGGGGTGCCGGGACCGAAAATCGGCTGCAATTGCTGTCGCTGTCGGACCCACTCGTCGCCGTCGACCAGCAGCAATCCCGAGCCGAGAGCGCGGGCATGGATCTGGCGAAAGCGGGTGGTCTTGTGAAACAGTCGCCAGTCTCCCACGAGGATCTGATGGACGGCCTGCGGATGGGCGAACGACCAGCAGGTGTGTGTGCCGAGGGGAAACCGTGCGACATCTCCCTGTTCGCCATGCAGGGCACGGAAGAACCGATTCGGATCCTCCCGCATGTTCCGCAGGTGTTGCCAGCCGTAGGGGTCGGACATGAAGGAAACCAGAAACAGCCTGAGGAGGGGGGGGGGCGCGATCGCGCCGAACTCAGGGAGAGACGCTGACAGCGGAGGAAAAAGGATCGTAGAAACTGCGGGCCGGGGGGACCACGGGACAATGGGCGCGGTATGGACCACCGCGTGTGCTGGGAGAGGCAGGTTGGCCGGCGGAGCCTCGGGGTGAATTGAAGCGACTGGGACAAAGCGATGATTCCCCGGGTTGCCCCCGAGACGACAGGAGGGGTATTCTGGCAAGAGACCGAAATGCCCCTTTTGTTCGTGGTTCGACATGCCTGAAGACTGGATTGTCCGCCATCCCCCCGAGCGCGGCCGGTCGACGCAGCGGTCGGTTGTCGTCTACATGTGCTGCACCAGTTGTTGCTGCCTGCATACGGCGGGGGCGCTGCTGGGAGCATTGCTGGGTGGGGGATTGAGCCGACGCGAGGAGGATCCCGGATTTGATCCGCAGCACGTCATTCCGGGGGTGCATTGGTTGTTCGACCGACTCCCCAGGACCCAGTGGATCTTCTGGTCGAGCCTGATGGGGGTGGTGGGACTGAGTCTGCCGGTCGTCGCCTTGATGAACATGCGCAGCGGACGAATCGGCATTGAGATTGTGGTGATCGTCTTGCTGGTCTTCGCGATCTTCGGGCCGGGCTATATTCTGGTCGCCTGGCTTCTGGGGGTGATCCGCCTGGCGATTCGGCCCGCCGGGACAGTGGCCTCTCATGAGTACCGGGCCCTGCATCGGGCGCTGGGCTGGTCTCTGTTTGGTGCCTTGATGGGATTGGCTCTGATGGGCATGTTGCAGGAAGTTCTGCGAAATCTTCCCTGATTCACAAGGTGCCCCCCCGATGCCCGCAGACCTGATTGTGCGCCATCCACCCGAGCGGGGCGGGTCGGCGCGGCCGGGGGTGCTGGTTTACACCGGCTGTTGTTGCCTGATGGTCCTGCATACGGTGGGAGCGATGCTGGGGGCGCTGGTGGGAGGGGGCTGGCAGCGGTCAGCCGGTGATCCGGGATTTGATCCGCAACGAACCATTCCCGGGGTGCATTGGCTGTTCGACCGTTTGCCCCGGACCCAATGGATTTTCTGGACCAGCCTGGTCGGTGTCATCGCTGCGACGCTGCCCCTCTGCCTGCTGGCTGGCGTTCTCAATCCGATCGACTGCCTGGCTGAGGCGGCCTGGGCATTTCTTTCCCTGGGCCCGCTGTACCTTGTGCTGGCATGGCTGGTGGGGGTGATCCGGTTGGCGCGACATCCGAGCGGGACCGTGGGACGCCACGAGTTTCGCGCCCTCCATCGATCACTCCTGGGAGTGATTGTCGGAGCCGCAGCGGGCTTCCTGGTGATCTTCGTCTGGCTGGGATTGCTGGTTTATATCGGGTATCTCCCCACCGATACCGGGCGGTGGCTTGGCGTTCCGTAGACCGTGTCGTCCCGAATGGCTCTCGGACGGTCACGTTTTCGAGACGCATCGCCGGTCCATTCTCGCCGGCAAATGTTGATTGATTCCCACGTCCGGGCGAGTTTATTCTGCAATTTGTGTTGTCTCCGATCGAAGGTGCCTCATGCCCGATGACCTGATTGTCCGCCATCCTCCCGAGCGGGGCCGGTCCACCTCCCGCGCGGTGCTGGTCTGCTCGGGCTGCTGCTGCCTGATGTACCTGCACTCGGTGGGTGCCTTGCTGGGGGAGTTTCTGGCGGGGGGTGTCCGACGGAGTCGGCAAGAGTCGTCGGTGTATTTCGATTGGCAGCAGAAAATCCCGCTGGTGCATGCCATGTTCCGGGGACTCCCCAACCAGCAGTGGCTGTTCTGGTCGAGCCTGGTGCTCGTGATTCCCCTCTGTGTGCCGCTGGTGGTGGGACTCATCATGCGCGTCAATGTATACAATTATGAATGGTGGAATTATGTGGCGTGGGACATCGGCGTCATGTTCCCCAGCACGAGAAACTATCAAATCCCGCCCTGGATCGGGCTGCCGATTGAATTGAGCGCATTGACCCTGTCATTTCTCCCCTTCATGTTCCTGCCGGCATGGTGCCTGGGGTGGATCCGGTTGAACAGGCGACCTGCGGATACTGTGACGGCTGGAGAAAGAGAAGGTCTGCGCAATATGCTGGCTGGAGCGCTGCTGGGAGTGCTCTGGGGACTGGCGACAATGATCCTGCTGCAGTCGATGGGGATCAATCTGATCCCCGTTCGGGACTTCAATGGAGGCCCCGTGTTTTGATGGACGACAATTCCTCCGTGTGCGTCTGGGAAGACTCTTCGAAAATGCTCAGTACACTCACCAGCGTGGACCATGCCGGATGACCTGATTGTTCGCCATCCTCCCGAACGGGGGCGGTCGTCGAACCACTCGGTGGTGGTCTATGCCTGCTGCAGTTGCTGCTGTTGTCTGCACACCGTGGGAGCCCTCGTGGGGGCACTGCTCGGGGGAGGGCTGAGTCGCCCCGGGAACGATCCCGGGTTTGATCCCGAGCATCGCATTCCCGGGGTTCACTGGCTGTTCGACCGGTTGCCCCGCACCCAGTGGGTCTATTGGACCAGCCTGTTCTGGGTCATCCTCGCCAGCCTTCCCATCGTTGCGCTGGGAGTCGGTTACCGCAACTGGAACGAGTTTCCGATCGTCGCGGCCGCTTCGTTTCTGATGCTGGGGCCGGTCTATTGCTTTGGTGCCTGGCTGCTGGCAGTCATTCGGCTCGGGTTGCGACCCGCGGGAACGGTGCAGCAATCGGAGTTCTGGGCCCTGCACAGGGCCCTGTTTTGGGCTTTGCTCGGCATGTTGCTGGGATTCCTGATCATGGTCCTGATCGCGGTGATCCTGTGAGACGCGCCCCGGCGCAGAACTGCACTCGCCAGAGGCTGGTGTGACATGACGGAAGCCACCGGGGATCCGGGCGCAGAGAATCGGCCCGCCGTCCCGCGCCTGCTGGCGGGCAGCACCGTCATCGAAGATGGTCTCGTCATTCATCTTATCGCCGGTGAAGACTTCCGCTTCACCATCCAGGCGGGCGAGTCGACCACAGTCGTGGCCCGGTTGCTGCGCCAGTGCCGGGGGGACCGCCCGTGGAGTGAATTGACCGCCGGACTGCTCCCCCACGAAGTCGAACTCGCCACCCGGGTGGTCCAACGACTGCTCTCGGAGCGGGTCGTGTTCGATGGACCGGCACTCCCCGCGCCGGGAAAGCCCTGGCAGATCGAGATCGAAGGCGCCGGCTCCCTGGCGGAAATGGCCCGAACCACGTGGCAGGCCTCTCTTTCGCCGACGCTCTCGCCGGGGCCCGCGACAAGTGGCCCATCGGGTGCCCGAGAGAGACCCCCCGCGCTGGTGCGGGTCCTGGTCCAGCAGGATCTCGATTATGCCCGGGTGCTGGAGTTCAATCGCCGGCAGTTGGCAGGAGCGGCCGACGCCTGGCTGTGGGTGACCACCGGTCCACTCGCGCGGGGGTACGTCACCCCCGTGATCCTGCCCCGGGGCCGCCCGTGCCTCGAGTGCCTGCTGCGTCACTTCCGCCGGCTTTCCCCGGCCCCCCAACTGTACGACGCCCTCTCTCGGACAGGACCCGCAGGAGGGGAATTCGTCGCGGCCGATCCCGACCCCGCACTCGCCCGGATCCTGCTGGAAATTGCCCATTGGAAACTGCAGCGGTTGAAGCATGAGCCGGCGTTGTCGGCCCAGTATGCGTTGCATGTCGTCGAAGCCGAGAATCTCGAAACGGCAGTCCATCCGGTCTGGCTCGATCCCACCTGCCCGGAATGCGGTGATGGCTGACTGGACCTGCAACCCCTTCACGGGACTGCTCAAGGCCTTCACCGAGGTCCCCCTGCACGCGGGAGATCCCGATGTGGCCATTGCAGCCGCCGAGATCCCTCCCTGGCGCGACAGTGACACACCCATCTACAGCTCGGGGGCTGGCTGGACCCAGGCCGAGGCGAATGCCGCCTGTCGGGGTGAAGGAATCGAACGCTGGATCACCGCCCCACTTCCCGACGATGGCTCACTGCTGGCCTCCCGCGCGAACTGGCCGCTCGATGAAGAGGCGGTGGCGACCCGCGAATGGGTGCTGTTCTCGCCGGAGCAGCAGGCCCTCCCCGGTTTTCCCTTCGCGCGACTGGACGAGTCGACCGAGTGCCGGTGGGTCTGCTGCCGGGAAGCCGGACGCGGGACTCCCGTCTGGGTCCCGGAAGAGTTTGTCTACCTGCAACCGCGACCGGGCGAGAGGCAACAGTTCTGCCCCGGGTTGTCGACCGGGCTGTCGTGCGGCCTCGAGCGTGAGACCGGGGGACAGCCGGTGGTGCTGCGTGGGCTCCAGGAGGTGCTCGAACGAGATGCGGTCGTCGGGGCCTGGTGGGGTGTCTATCCCCTGGAAGAGTGGGATCCTGCCGAGGTGACGGCCCGTGTGGGCCGCGAGTGCTGGCGGCGGTTCGAACGCCCCAATCTCCGGTGGCGATTCTACAGGGTCGCCTCTCCCCATACAGACCATGTCACCCTCGTCTCGGTCGCCGGGGAGACCCGCGAGGGGTGGATCATCGCGGTCGGCAGCGCGTGCCGGGAGACCCTGGAAGCGAGCTGGATCAAGTCGCTGCTGGAGGCGGTGCAGGGGCGGCACTGTGTCCGCCGGTTGTACCGGGAATGGTGCGAACGGGATCGCCCCGCCCCGGAGTACCCGGTGCAGTTCCTCGACCACGCCCTGTTCTACAGCCAGCGCCCCGATCTCTTGCCGAACACGGTGCTGGAACGCGGGTTGACATCACCGCGGGGTGATCTCGGGTGGAAGACGCGGGAAGGGCTCGATGACGTGCGGGAGCGGCTGGGATCTCAGCGGGTACTGGTCCGCAGCCTGACACCACCGGGGCTGCGGGTGGTGGATGAACCGTGGCGGGTCGTGCGGGTGTTGGTCCCCGGTCTGCAGCCACTCCATGGCGATCATCGTCTTCCCTTCCTCGGGGGCCCGCTCTGGAACAACCGGCCGGTGACCGACTGGCGACAGATTCCCCCCCATCCCTTTGCCTGACCCACGAACCGGCGAGAGACCCCGATGGCATTCCCCGAGATCGACTCGCTGCTGCGGTTGACCGAGTTGACCCGTGCGAACCTGCCGGCTCTGACCGAGCAGATCGATGAGTTTGCACAGCGGACCAGTGAGACCGAACCCCGGCACTACGCCGGGTATCGCCAGATTCCCCTCCCCCGGTTTCGGCCACGGTGGTGGCCGAGTCTCGACCGGGTGCTGCGAACCCGGCGCTGGCAGCAGGAGTTGTCGACGCGTCCCCTGCAGTTGGGGGAACTGGGGCGGCTGCTGCAGTTGTCGCACGGGGTGTGTGCCCCGGGGGGCCGGGGGCCGACCCCTTCCGCGGGAGGCTTGAACGGACTGGAACTGTACGTGGTGAGTGGCTGGACGCGCGAACCCGCGACAAACACAGAATCGCTTTTGACACGGCATGCCCCGTGTCCACAGGGAGTCTTCCATTACGACCGCGAGGGACATTCCCTGGCACAACTGTCCTTGGTGGCTGACGAGGCACTGTGGCGCGAGTTGGTGCCGTCGTCGCGAATGTTGTCGGGGGGGCGGGTGTTGTGGATCGTGGTGGGGGATGTGACGCGGGTGAAGGCGAAATACGGTGTGCGTGCCGAGCGGTTTCTGCTGCTGGAGGCGGGACACCTGATGCAGAACCTGTGCCTGGTTTCGACGAGCCTGGGGCTGGTCACCATTCCGCTGGGGGGCTTTCTCGAGGGGGAGATCGCCCGGGAGTTGCAATTGCTGGGAACCGATCGGGTGCTGTATTGCGGAGTGTGTGGAAGCCAGCCGTAACGGATCGCAGGTTGCCGGGGAGACGGCCGGTCGAAGCGGGGGGAGAATCTCAGGTGTGGGCCGCGAGCAGGTCGGCCAGCGACGGCACTTCGAGCGATGCCAATGGCTGACTCGTCAATTGGCGCAACAGGTCGACTTCCCGGCAGAACTCGTCATGCAACTGACGCACGAGAGTTGGGGGAATGAGAATGTGTGGTTCCGATTTGTGGTCAGATTCGGTGCGGGGGGCGGGGGACTGAGCGCCTGCCGGGAGAGATGCAGACCCCGATTGCTGCGGCGGGCTGGTGCGCCCTTCCTTGTCATCCCCGACATTGAACTGTTTCCCGAAGAGGGGGGAGTCGAGATCGCTGTCGGCCCCCAGGAATTCGAAGAGGGCCTTCAGGGTCGGGCGAGTGGCGGTCAGCAGCCGTTGGGACTCCAGGCAATGAATCTGCCCGGCAGGGAAGTGGGCCCGCAGAAGACTCAGTTGGGTTCCACCCAAAGACGACTCGCGCAGATTGGGATACCGCGGCAGGTCCTCCTCAAAGCGGTGGCACTGCTTTTGAGGGAGTCGCAGCAGCATGCGGTAGTGGGAAATCATGCGGGACCAGGGCTCTCGGAGGTTGTAAACCAGCCGGGCATGGGGAATGATCGCCTGCATCCGTTGCGCGACGACCGGGGCCGTGCTGCGGGTATAGGAGGGGGTGACTTCACCGCACAGCAGCCGGTCGGAACAGAACAGGCTGCGATACCAGTCGAGACCGCGATGAAAATTGCTCTCTGCACTGGCGCAGAAAAAGCGGGGTCCCTTCGGACGCGACATGTGGATCTGCGGATGCTCACACAGGTAGCGATGCAGGCTGCTGGTGCCGGTTTTGGCCGGGCCCACGGCAACAAAGTCGGGCAACCGTCCGGCGGGTGTGTTGGGCGCGTCGGCCATGGTTGGGGATTTCCAACGGGTTTGGCAACCGGAAACAGTCACCGCAAAATCGAAGAGTCGGGGAAGGCCGGTTTCGACACCGAACCCTCCGGCGAACCGCCCGGGATCAGAAGATTCCAACCAATCGCGGGATGGAAGCCAGACGACCAGTGAGATCCAGTTCTCCGCACGGTCAGGTGTGGTTGGCCATCAGGTCCGCGAGGGGAGGAACTTCCAGGGAGGGGAAGGGTTGCCGGGTGAGGAGTCGCAACTGGTCGACCTCACGGCAATATTCATCATGAAGTTCCCGAATCAGATTGGCGGGAATGAGAACCCGTGCGGAGGAATCGCCGACCGGAGTCGCGGCCACAGTTGGGGGTGGCAACTCTGGTTGGGGCATGGTGCCCGGTTGAGTCCGACGGAACTTGGCCGCAGCATATCGCTGTGCCCGCAGTTCCCCCTGCTGGCTGGTGTTGATTTTTTGAAGAAAGAGTGGAGATGTGAAGTCGGGTGACACCCCCACGAACTGGAAAATCTCCCGCATGGCCGCCGGTGTCGCATCGGACAGGTACGTCGATTCCAGGACGAGGATCTGCTCGGGGGGGAAAAACTCCTGCAAGAATGCCACCTGCAGGCCACAACGGGAGGCATGTCGCAACTTCGGGTTCGCCTGCAGATCGTCGGCGAGGCTGAGGGTCTCGCGGAGGGGGTTTCGGACATGCATCTTGTGATGTGAGATCATGCGGGCCCACGGCTCGCGGACAAGATACACGAGGCGGGCCTGGGGAATGATCTGGGCCATGCGCGAGGCCACCAGGTTCGTGGGATAGGTTGAGTAAACGGCACTCACTTCGCCACATCTGGGGCGGTCGGATTGAAACAGGCTGCGATACCAGTCGAGTCCCTTCTGAAAATTGGTTCCTTCCCCTTCCCCGAAAAAACGGGGTCCCTTGTCCGGTGACATGCCGATTTCGGGATGCTCACCCAGGTAGCGGTGGATGCTGGTGGTGCCCGCCTTGGGGGCACCGACCACAACGAAGTCTGGGAGGCGTCCCGGCAGTGGGTCTTGCTGCAAGTTCATTTTTGTGCCGTGTGCAGGGAGAAGCAGTCGATTTTGAAATTATGCGTCACGGGGAAAGGGACTGTCGAGTGCCGGTCTGTGAAATGGCAGGCAATACCGGGGATGCGGAGCCTGTCCGGAGGAACTTGCGGTGTTGCGGGAGTGTCGGCCTGACATCTGGCACAATCGCGACGACCGTTCCGAAGAGCAGGCTCCAACTCGATGTGGGCCGGAGGAAGTCGGCTCAGACCTGCCGGACACCCGGGGAGGGTGGGCAGGGCGGTTCCAACCGTGTTGTCCGATGGCGAAAACCAAAGTCTGGCGGTCAACCGCGCTTCGCAAGGTCAGGATTGTTGCTGGGGCCTTGGAATCCCGGTTAAGCTGGGAGGGGACCGTTGTGATTGACTGCAATTCCCGCTCTGATCGCAGCCAAACAGCCAAGGAGTTCCTGGGTTTGAAAAAAATCGAAGCCACAG
>DNUF01000038.1:3210-3360 GCA_003508595.1 Planctomycetaceae bacterium | reverse complement strand
GAAAGTAGAAAGTAGACCGAGGAGAGGGATTGAAAGGGGCGGTGTCCAATTCTTTCTTCTCTACTCTCTCCTTTCTCCCCTCTCCTCTCTGTTCGCGTCGCGAACTGGGGCTGCTGGGACTTGAACCCAGAACCAACGGATTATGAGTCC
>DNUF01000038.1:0-3011 GCA_003508595.1 Planctomycetaceae bacterium | reverse complement strand
ACCAACGGATTATGAGTCCGCTGCTCTAACCGGTTGAGCTACAGCCCCCTGGCGGACACCGGTTCCGCCGCGTGGAACAACAGACACCGCGACCGCCCGTGTGGTTCCTCACCGGGCGTGGTCGGCCATCTCTGTCCCACAAACCTAGCCTACGGCATCCCCCCGTGGACGGGCAAGCAGGCCGGGCGGGGTGTTCGTGGGCAAGGGAAATGTCACACCGCGTCCCCAATAGAAATGTCACAGTTCGCCAAGACGGACCCGTCGGGCGGGCGGTGGTTTGTGACGGGGGGCGGGTTCGCCCTGTGCACACCCCAGGGGGCCGGTCCCTCCTGGCAGGCCCGGTCGGTGACGTGGCCGGGGTCATTTCCGCTGGTACATCAGCGAGACGTTGGTCGTGTAGTCGGAGGGGACCTTTCCCGGGTTCGGCTCGCTGATGTACTGGTACAGAAATCCCACCCGCAGGCTCCACCGCTCCCGTTCATCAAACGCATAGAACAGCGACGTGTTGTTCTGGGCACGGGCCACCTCCAGCGAGGACAGGCTCGGGAAGAGCGTCGTCTTCTGTTCCCACTTGAGCCGTTTCCAGATCGGCAGCCGCATTTCGAGTTCGCCAAATGCGTCCGGGGTCACCCGGCTGTCGGACGGGTCGTGGTAGACCTCCAGCGTCACGCCAGGGCCGACCCGGGTGATGATCCGCCGGGTGTCGTCGAACAGGAACCGGTAGCCGAGACCGGCCGAGAAGGTTCCCCGGTAATCCAGGTTCTGCAGCGCATCGTACTGGTCCATCACCTTGGTGAAGGTCAGCCACTTCGCCCCGTGGTAATAGTCGGTGGTCGAGTTCGCAAACCAGCGGTTGGCGACGATCTTGTCGTTCGACTCGCCAAACTGCCCCCCCAGGTTGATCTGCGTCGCCCGCCACTTCGTCTTGTTCTCGAAGTCGGCCAGCAGGTCGACGAAGTTCTGGTTGCTGTTCCCCGACAGCGAACGCCCCCCCAGGCTCACCCGCGACGCCCATTCGTCAAACAGCCCGGTGAAGCGCCGGTACAGACGTTCGCGCCAGTTCCGGGGGACGGCATCGGCGCTTGGGTCATCGTCGCTGTAGGCCAGGTCGGCGGTCAGGTAGTCTTCCGGAAGTGCGGCCCGGTCCGGGACCGCATCGATCGGCAACAGCGGATCATCGTACGCCGGTTCCCACGGCCGGGGCAACTGGTGCAGGTACAGCGGCGAGGGAGCATCGAGCGGGGGGAGAAAGTCGGTGACATCGGCACCCGCCGGATCGACCTGCTCGAGGGAGAGCTCCAGTTCGTCATCGACGTCGGCCTGCTGCAGGCCCGGGGTCAGCGGCCCCTCGATCCAGGGAGCAAACAGGCTTTCGGTCCCCGGGGAGTCCAGGGGCCGGGCGCGGGCACAGACCGGCCACAAGGCCAGCCACGCCACAGCGATCATCCACACCCGGCACATCACACAGTACTCACGTCGAGAACCCAGGAAGCGGCGGGATCCTACGCCTCCCCCCCTCGCTCAACAAGACCTCTTCCGCCGACAGCGTCATGCTGGGCAGTCTCGGCCAACCGGGAGACCCGGGGTGTGGCAGTCCACGCCCCCTGGCGAACTTGCGTCCTCTTCCCGAAAGAAGTCTGATGCTGCAGAGTTCGTCTCCTCCTCTTGCCCATTTCCCCCCGCTTTCCATGCCTGCCTCGGTCGAACACGCGTCGGACACTTGCACGGTCGGTCTGATCGGGATCGGACTGATGGGGACGGTGCTGGCCCGCCGTCTGCTGGAGGCCGGGTTTGCCGTGTGGGGCTGGGATCTCGACCCCACCCGTCGGGACGAACTGCGATCGCTGGGTGGCACGGTTCCCACAGGCCCCGGCGAGCTCGCCCGTCGCGGTGGCCGGTTGCTGCTGAGTCTGCCACATCACAAGGTGGTGGCCGAGGTGCTGGGCGCACTGCGACATGATCTTTCCCCCGGTTGCCTCCTCATCGACACCTCGACGGGCGATCCCACGGCGGCCGAGAAACAGGCGGCCGACCTGGAGAGTCGGGGGATCCACTACCTCGACGCCACGATCTCGGGGAGCAGCCAGGTGCTGGCCGCCGGCGACGCGGTGTTCCTGGTCGGCGGGCGGGCCAACGACTTCCACGCATGTGCCGACCTGTGGCAGGTGCTCGCGGGAAAAGTCTTTCACACCGGTCCAGCGGGGAGCGGGGCCCGGCAGAAGCTGGTTTCGAACCTCGTGCTGGGACTGAATCGGGCCGCGTTGGCGGAAGGGCTGGTCTTTGCCCAGTCGCTGGGACTCGACCCCGAACAAACCCTGACCCTGCTGCGGGAAAGCCTCGCCTATTCGAGGATTATGGATACAAAGGGGCCGAAGATGCTGAGCCGCGATTACACCCCGCAGGCCCGGCTGTCGCAGCACCTCAAAGATGTGCGGCTGATGCTGGCCTCGGCTGAGGGGTCGGGCCTGGCGTTGCCGTTGACCGAGACCCACCGGCAGATCCTCGAACGAGCCGAGGAACTCGGCTGGGGGGATGCCGACAACAGTGCCCTCATTGAGGCGCTGCATCCCGAACCGGGCGCGGGGGTCCGCCCGCCACAGTCACCGGCAGGAAAGATCACACGACCATGACAGCACCCACGGTTGCCCGTTCGCACATCGAGACTGAAGCGTATGAGCCGTTCGAGGTGAATGGCACTCCCTGTGGAGAACTGCATGCACTGCGGACGACATCATCGGGGACGGGAGCGCTGTTCGCGGGATTGTGGCGGCACCCGGCGGGCCAACTCGACTATGTCTTTCCTGCCGACGAGACGTTCCACATGCGTAAGCGCCATCCAGCGGCATATGCCGCGCGGGCCCGAGGTGGGCCACCACTCGTGACCGGCGGCTTCTGACCCCGACCCGATCACCGTACCGTACCGACTCACCCAACCCACGATGCCTCAGTCGGGTACCGCGGGCTCGCCGGATGACTCTCCGGCGCCAGCCGGTGGCAAGCCGAGCCGTTCC
>DNUF01000135.1:6925-15371 GCA_003508595.1 Planctomycetaceae bacterium | reverse complement strand
CATGGCCCTCAATCATCGCAAGGGACCGATGCTGATCATTGCCGCCAGTGGCATGTGCGAAAGCGGGCGGGTGCTGCACCACCTCAAGCACAGCATCGAGAACCCGGCCAATACTGTCGCCATCATGGGCTTCCAGGCCGAGCACACCCTGGGCCGTCGGATCCGCGACAAGCAGCCGTTCGTTAGAATCTACGACCGCGAGTACAGCCTGCGGGCGAACGTCGAGGTTCTCGAAGGACTCTCGGCCCATGCCGACGTAAACGACCTGCGCTGGTGGTACGAGCACATGGCCCAGACGACGGGGATCGGCCAGGCGTTCCTCGTGCATGGCGAACCGGACTCTCTGCAGGGACTCTCGCAGGTGCTGAAAGATTTCTGCGACGAAGACCCGATCATCCCCGAGCGGGGCAAGGTCTACGAAGTGTAGGCTGGGGCCGCGCCGGGTGAGCGAAGGTTTCACATCCCGCGTCTCGCTGCCTTTGATGTGCCCCCCCTGTCTCTTGCGCTGGTCCCACACCGGTGGGCTGCCGTCCGGAATTCCAGGAGGCGGCCCGCCGCCTGGGGGAGTGCCTGGCCCGGGAAAAAGTCACCATTGTCTATGGCGGCGGACGGGTCGGTTCGATGGGGCAGGTGGCCGACGGTGCCATGTCGGAGGGAGGCTACGTGGTGGGGGTCATTCCCAACTTCATGGCGGAGATTGAATGGGGCCATACCGGAGTGAATGAACTGCACGTCGTCGACGACATGCACGGCCGGAAGCGGATGATGCTCGAACGGTCCGATGCCGTGGTCGCCCTTCCGGGCGGAACGGGCACTTTCGAAGAGTTGCTGGAGGCGATCACCCTGAAACGGTTGGGGATCTTCCTCAAGCCGATCATCCTCGTGAACACCCGCCGCTTCTACGACCGTTTCCAGGACCTGATGGACTACTGTGTGGAAGAGAAGTTCATGTCCCCCCGGCACCTCAAACTGTGGCAGATGGTTGACCACCCCGAAGAGGTGCTGCCCGCGATCCGCCAGACCCCGCCCTGCGATGGCGACCTGGAGTCGGCCCAGATGAGTTGATGCGCGAACGCTCCCCTCCGGGACGAGCGGCCCCGGCAGGTTTTACAGCCCGGCAGGTTTTACAGTCTGCTGCAAGGATTACGGTTTCGCCCGCTGTTGGGCGAACAGCCATTCGAAGAATTTCGGATCGGCGTAGGTCTGGCTCCACGAGTTGTGCCCGACCCCCGGATATTCGGTGTACTTCGGCTGGCCGCCGGCCGACTTGATCGCCGCGATCATGTTCCGCGACCGTTCGGGCTTCACCGCCGTATCCTGATCGCCATGAAACGCCCAGATCGGCAGCGACTTCAACTTCGCCGCCTGCAACTCGTCTCCCCCCCCGCAAATCGGAGCGATTGCCGCGAATCGGGTCGGGAACCGCTGCGCCAGGTCCCACGTGCCATAACCCCCCATCGAGAGTCCGGTCACGTAGACCCGGTCGACATCCACCGGCAACTCCTGCTGCAAGGTGTCCAGCAGGGCGATTGTGGACGTCAGCGGAATCGACGGCGTCTCGGGCATCGTGTGCTTCGCCGCCCCCCAGTCAACCTCCACCCACCGCCGTTCCTGCGGACACTGCGGCGCAATCACAAAACAGGGAAACCTGGCACGATTTTCGGCACGAGCAAAGTCGTTCATGCCATGGACCAACTGCACCGAGTTGTCAGTCCCCCGTTCTCCCGCCCCATGCAGAAAAATCACCAGCGGATACTTCCGGTCCCGCCGGAATCCCTCGGGGAACAGGATGCGGTACGGCAACCGGGTCCCCTGATGTTCAAAGACGCGCGATTGAAACGCGTCGTGGGCGTCATCTCCCCGGACCGGCATCGCGGCAACTCCCAGTGTCATCAAGACCAGTCCCAGCCATCGCAGACGCGACATTCCCCACGCTCCTTTCAAGAAATCACGGTCGGAATCCCGGCACCACTCCCGGCACCGCGAGATCACCACGAAACCGCCGGCCCCTCGCGCGGAGGAGAGTTCTCCCCGGCCTGGTCCAGCAGTGGCAATCGCCCCCCCTCTGTCCCGGCCGGCAACCCCACCGTCGTGGCCAGTGCCTCGGGCCACCCTTCGGGAGGCGGCGAGGCCAGGGCCTCATAACCCTCCAGCGCCCCCGTCCGGGGGACTCCCAGGCGATGGTGGGTCCCCCACTGCTCGGTCCGCTGGGTCACCAGCTTCAGCCGTTGCGGTTCCAGCGCCTGCTCCTGTTCCCGAGTCAGGGCCATCCACAGGCGACGATCTTCGGGAGTGCCGTAGTACAGATCCCCCAGCCCCACGTACTCGGCATCCCCCAGGGCGTCGAGCACTTTCTGGATCGTTCCCCGCAACAACAGCCACTTCATTCCGGCTGTTTCGGACAGTTTCTTCTCCAGCGTGCTCTTCAGCGCCGCCGGGGGCAGCCAGGGGACGAGGTCGACCCCGTACTCAAAGCGGAACACCGGTGTCTGCACCGACCCGACAAATTCGCGTCCCCCGGCCCGGGGGGCGGCGAAGGTGTAGGTCGCCTCGACCTGAAACCCGGCATTCGAGAGAGCCAGCGTCGCCAGGGCTGCCACGGCTCCTCCCTGGCTGTGTCCCGTCACGAGCAGCGGACGGTCGGCCCCCCCCAGGTTCTGCAACTGATCGATCAGCGGGCGGAGCACCGCCTTCAGCTCATCCAGAAAACCACCGTGGACCTCACACCCCAGATCGATTGTCCGCCACAGCCCCACATCCTCCGCCGAGAGCTGGAAGGGAACCGGGGCGGCCCGGCCATTCTGCGCCCAGTCGGCCAGCGACTGGAACAGCACGAGCACATCAGACAAACCCCAGTTGGCGGGGAGGCTGAACTCGGTGAGTGTTCCACTGAACGCCACAATGTTGCGGTCGGGCTCGGGAACAATCGACGCGAGCGACGTGAGGGCGTGCAGTCCCACCCCCCGCACCCGCAGTGGTGCGTGCCGGGGACGCCCGCGGGCCTCGATCTGCGCCTGGGCCGCCGCAAGGTTGGCCACTTCTTTCGCCCCTGCGGCGGCGCAGTTGGTCCACCGGCACACTTCCAGGGCCAGTCGGGCGGTGGCGCGATCAAAACGGGCGGGCATGCGGCAGAACCGGGGAGGCAACGTGATGTCGCCCCATGCTACCACCGTCGGCCGGAGATGCAATCGGGGCCCGTGGGTGGGGGCCTTCCTTGCCCCCGTCCACGGGCTGCGGAATAATCCCCGCACGACTTGCGGTGCTGCACCGTCGGTCCTTCCCTGTTGCCCCCCTGTCGCTTTCTGCGGACCGTCGAATGGCCAAGCTGGGTTTTGGAATTGTGGGCTGTGGCATGATTGCCCAGTTCCACGCGCGGGCGATTGCCGATCTCAAGGGGGCCCACCTCACGGCGGCCTACTCGACCAACCCCGAAAATGCCAGGCGGATTGTCGAACTGGCCCCGCGCTGCCAGGTCTACAGCGACTATGACCAGTTCCTGAAACATCCCGGTCTCGACATCGTCAACATCTGCACTCCCAGCGGGGCCCATCTCGAACCGGCAGCCGAGGCGGCCCGGGCCGGGAAACACGTGGTGGTCGAAAAGCCGCTGGAGATCACCCTCGCCCGCTGCGACCGGCTGATCGCCGCCTGCCGCAGGGCCAAAGTGCAGCTCTGCACGATCTTCCCCTCGCGGTTCAGCCCGGCCAACCAGGTGCTCAAGCAGGCCATCGACGAGGGTCGGTTCGGCAAGCTGACATTGGGTGACACCTACGTCAAATGGTGGCGCACCCAGCAGTATTACGACGGCGGCGGCTGGCGCGGCACATGGAAGCTCGATGGTGGCGGAGCCTTCATGAACCAGGCGATTCACAACGTCGACCTCATCCAGTGGTTCATGGGGGATGTGGCCGAGGTCGCGGGCTTCACGGGGACCCTCGCCCACGAACGGATTGAAGTCGAAGACACCGGCGTCGCGGCGATCCGCTTCCGCAACGGCGCGCTGGGGGTCATCGAGGCAACCACCAGTGCCCATCCGGGGTTGCTCAAGAAGACCGAGATCCACGGCACACAGGGGACGGTCATCGTCGAGCAGGACGATGTGCTGTTGTGGCAGTTCGAACCGGCCAGCCGCCGCGATGCGGCGATCCGCGAGAAGTTCGCCAAACGGGTCGGCGGTGGGGGAGGGGCGGCCGATCCCAAGGCGATCTCGTACGCCGGTCATCGAGAGCAATTGCGAGATTTCGTGCGGGCGGTGCAGACCGGCTCGGCTCCGCAGGTCGACGGCGAAGAGGGACGCAAGAGCGTTGAGATCATCCTCGCGATCTACAAGGCGGCCGAATCGGGCCGATCTGTCCCACTCCCCCTCAAGGCTGACCCCCCGTTCACCAACCACGTCGCCGCCCGTTGACGTTCGCCGTCGCGATGCCCTCAACAGACGCCTGGGTGTCGTTGTCCCCCGGGACCTGTTCCCGGCTTACCGTCCCCCCGGCTTCCCGTCCCAACCCCTTCTCTCCTCCCGTCATTGCAGCCCCCCTCCCCATTCATGATCAAAGTCCAAGCCGACCGCCTGATTCCCCTCGTCCAGCAGATCTTCTCGCGGGCCGGCTGCCACGCCCCCGAGGACGCCCAGATCGCCCGCCGGCTGGTGGAGTCGAATCTCGTCGGGCACGACTCGCACGGCGTGATCCGCGTCGCCTACTACATCGACTGGCTCAAGAAAGACATGGTCCGCGCCAACCAGAAGGTGCAGACGGTCTTCGAGACCGATACCCTGGCGGTGCTCGATGGCCAGCGGGGCTTCGGGCAGTCGGTCGGCGAGCAGGCCCTCGATATTGCCATCGCCAAGGCGAAGAAGAGTGCGTTGTCGGTGCTGGTGCTCCGCAACACCGCCCACCTCGGCCGGATCGGCGACTGGCCCCAGATGGCCTGTGAGGCCGGTCTCTGCTCCCTGTTCTTCGTGAACACCAGCGGGTTTGGGTTGCTGGTGGCGCCGTGGGGGGGGATCGACCGCCGGCTCTCGGCGAACCCGGTCGCAGCGGGTGTCCCTGTTCGCAACGGCACCGACATCATCTACGACATCTCCACCAGTTCGATCGCCGAGGGCAAGCTCAAGGTCGCCTTCAACAAGGGGGTGGATGTTCCGCCGGGCTGCATCATTGACCACGACGGCAACCCCACGAACGACCCCAAGACCTTCTACGGCAAGCCTCCCGGAGCGATCCTGCCGTTCGGGGGCTACAAGGGATACGGGTTGGGCATCATCGCGGAGATGTTCGCCGGGGCCCTCACCGGCAGCGGCTGCAGCGATCCCGCCGCTCCCCATCTCATCAACGGGTTGTTCGCCCTGCTGATCGATCCCGAGCGGATCCCGAACGACATCGGCTTCGGCCACGAGGTCGAACGGTTCATCACGTTCGTCAAGCAGTCGCGCAAGGCAACTCCCGACTCCGAGGTATTGATGCCGGGTGAAATTGAAGCCCGCACGAAAAAGCAACGCCTGGCCGACGGAATCGAACTCGACGACATCACCTGGAAGTCGCTGTGCGACTGCGCCCAGTCGCTGGGGGTGGCGGTTTCGATCTGAGGATACCTGGGCTGCGGGAACTTCGGTTCCGCCCAACACAGACCGGCTACGAACAGCCTGACTTAAGGGGCCTCGAGTGGAGGGATTACGCGGTCCACCGCTTCACTGGAACGATTGCGAGGACGGAACAGAGATCTCAGTGGCCACGAGCAAAAACCGTGTGCGAACTGAGTCAGGGGCGGTGCCGTTGTCACTCAGTGTTGGGACCCGGAATGGCGGTACACCGCGTGTCGAGCTGTCTCCAGGTCCGATACGCAAATCCTGCAAATCTGCGCGCAACGGATCTCCATCTCTTTGGGTCTGACTTCGAATCATGCCGACACTCCCATTCCTGGTCGAAAGTCCTTTGGCAACCGCGATCGTGATGGGCGTGATTGCCTTTCTGTTCGTGCTGCTGCGTTGGTCGTATGGACGCAATCACCGGTTCTCGCGAGATGTGTTGTTGGGATATTTCCGCCGACGATTTCGGGTGACGGATCCCGGGATGGCAGAAGCCGCCACCAAGCTCTTGCTGTCGAGTTTTGCGACCCTGTTTTTGTTGCTGTCTGTGTTCGGATTTTTGGTTGCGTCCGGAATCATTCGGAACGGAAACAAGATCAAACCGCCAGCCTCCAATGAGTCTCGCGTTCTCCAGGACTATCTGCGAGGTTCCGGTGGCGGAATCAATATGCAGGAACTGATACGAAAGAACAAGAGTGACACCGACAAGTGACCTTCCCCGTGCGAATCAGCATTAGCAAGTAATGCTGCGGGATTTTTTGGAGTCCGGGAACTGCACTGACCATCCGATGTGTCGCGATCAGGGATTGAGTCGCAGGACGATACCCGCGCCCTTGGCTTTCCGGCGTTGACGCTCCCAGGATGACACGCACAAGGTCGACTCGAGTGTCGGGCACTTCCGACCGGGTGAGGATCTGGAGCGGTCGATCTCAGACCAGGCCGGGCTCGAAGGCAAGAGGCAAAGCGGTCACCGGACCGAGATCGATGCCCAGATAACGCAACCACGGCAACTCCCGACTCCCAAACAACGTCCTTTGCTCCAGCGACATCAAAAGGGGTGGGCCGACCCGACATTCCCCCCTGCACCGTGGGGTCTCAGGTCGCAGCCGCAGTGTTCTCCACCACCAGCAGATGCACATTTCCCGGGCCATGCACACCCGTGGTCAGTTTCAACTCGATATCGCCGGTCTTGCTCGGGCCGGTGACAAGCACCATGTTCGACGGCAACTCGGCCTTCCGCGATTCGAGCCGGGCAAACAGGTCGAACAGATCGGGGAGGATCTGTGACGGCTCGATGATTGCCAGGTAACGCTTGGGCAGCAGGCTGACCACACGTCCCTGGTTCGGACCAGAAAACAGGGCCAGCGAGCCGGTCTCGGCAATCGCCCAGTCGACACTCGTAATGCCCACATCTGCGGCAAAGGCGTGCTGCCAGCGGGTCGACTCGTCCCCCTGCGCGAGCTCGCCCCAGTTGGCGACGTCACAGCCCGCATCCCGGCAAACCCGTCCCACCTCCAGCCGGTCAAGCACTTCGTGCTGCCAGTGCACCACCCGCTGGCACTTGTACCGAAACAGGAACTGGCTGACCCACGCGCGGGCCGACGACCAACCGGTGATCCGCGTCCCCTCTCCCCCCACCGCCTGCCATTCGGCCAGCAGTGACGCCACCGGATCGGGACCGCCCCCCACATACGACTGGGTGTGGGTGGCCTCGGGATTCACCGCCACCCGATAGGCTCGGCCACGGGCCGCCTGCTCGCGGACATGTTCCAGGAACGCCTGCCGGTCGGCCATGTCTCGATCTCCCCTGCACGCCGGGTGCGACTACGCCTGCGGCAGCATCTTCACGAATTCATCGAACAGGTATTGGCTGTCGTGCGGACCAGCCGCCGCCTCGGGGTGGTACTGCACCGCAAAGGCGGGCACATCCTTCAGGCGAATCCCTTCGACCGTGCGGTCGTTGAGATTGAGATGCGTCACTTCCACATTCTTCGGCAGCGTCTCGGTTGCCAGGGCAAAGCCGTGGTTCTGCGTGGTGATCTCCACCCGTCCCGTGGCGTGGTTCAGCACCGGCTGGTTCGCCCCGCGGTGACCGAACTTGAGCTTGTAGATCTCTCCCCCGGCCGCAAGGCCGAGCAACTGCTGCCCCAGGCAGATCCCGAAGATCGGCTTTTTGCCCAGCAGGCCCCGGATCGTATTGATCGCATAGTCGAGCGGACGCGGGTCCCCGGGACCATTCGACAGGAAGACCCCGTCCGGGCGATGGGCGAGAACATCCTCGGCGGTTGCCGTCCCGGGAACGACGGTCACCCGGCAACCACGGGCACGCAGGCTGCGGGGAATGTTCCATTTCATCCCGTAGTCGATCGCCACGACGTGGGGCGAGCGGGGGCTCAATTCGGGGGTTGCAGCGTCTGTCAGCGTGGAGAAGGGAGTGTAACCCTCCTTCCACTCATAGGCCTGCGAGGGAATCACCTCGCGAACCAGGTCTCGTCCGACCAGTCCCGGGCTGTTCCGGGCCTTGTTCACCAGCGAGGCATCGTCGAGATCGGTCGTCGACAGCACGCCATTCATCGCCCCCCGGATCCGCAGATGACGGACGAGACGACGGGTATCAATCCCCTCGATGCCAATCACATTCTGGGCCCGCAGAAACCCGGCCAGGTCTTGCTTCGACCGGAAGTTGCTGGGGCGCGAACAGAGCTCGCGGATGACGAAGCCACTGAGGAAGACCCGCCGACTCTCGGCGTCGGCGTCATTGATGCCGTAGTTCCCAATCTGGGGATACGTCATCGCCACAATCTGACCGCAGTACGAGGGATCGGTGAGGATCTCCTGGTAGCCGGTCATCGAGGTGTTGAA
>DNUF01000135.1:0-6754 GCA_003508595.1 Planctomycetaceae bacterium | reverse complement strand
AGGATCTCCTGGTAGCCGGTCATGCTGGTGTTGAAGCAGACCTCTCCAAAGACTTCCCCGGTCGCGCCAAACGCGCGGCCGGCAAACACCTGGCCATCTTCCAGGGCGAGTTTCGCGGTGCAATCCATGATGTGGGGGAGTCAGCAGCGACTGTCGACTTCACACCGATTGTTCCAGCCCCAACGCCTGGGGCCGACAACTCGGGGCGCAAAAAATGTGCCAGCCCAGGGGAGCTGGCAGCGTTCGTCGGAGACAACGAGTTTAGTGGAGAGCCCCCCGAAAGGGAAGCGGCGGGGGGAAACAGAGAAACCCCGCCAGGCACCTGGCCCGGCGGGGTTTCTGACAGATTCTCGGCGTTGCTTCCCAGGAGGACCGGGACCTCACCGCCACAACGCGGGCAAGAGCCATGGTCCGGCCCGATTCAGCGGGCCTGCGAAATCACAAAGTCGTCGAATTTGATCTCTCCCTGCTCGCCAAACGCGGCCACCACATCGATCATCAACTGATGGAAATGGCCGGTTCTGACCGAGTAGAAGTTGTGCTTGCCATCCCGTCGGGCCTCGATCAGCCCCGAAACACGCAGCAGCGCCAGGTGATGCGATACGGCCGGTTGGCTCTGCCCGAGACGATCGCACAGAGCGGTCACATGCATCTCCCCCGCCTGCGAGAGGTAATACAGAATTCTCAGCCGGGTCTCGTCGGACAGCAGCTTGAAGACCTGTACAAGGTTTTTCTCGAGATGTGGGGGCATCTCGGCGGCCGGTTGGACTCCAGACGGTGGTTCCAGGGTGTTCGAAATCATGGGATCCTCAATCTTTCTGCCCGCATCGCGGGTCGGACGATCTGTGGGGCCATCGGGCCCGGCAGAACCGTCGACATTGGAAAATGAACTTGGCAAGCGACACTTCCCTGAGCGACTTGCCCAGACGGTTTGTTCACAACGAACGCTGATTTCAACGACAACCGCAACGCAGTCTGGACGCCGATCGGATCCTCGCCTGACCGCAGTCAGCGAGACAATCAGCGATCCAGCCCAATGGCGGAGTCAGCGATGTTCAAGGTGGAGACAACTCAGACAGGTTCTGGTGACAAGCCCGTGGAACCACGGAAATTCACCACACACGTCGACCGTGCGATGCGGACTGCATTCGAGATGGGAACGAAGAACGCCGCAGAAATGCAGCGACAGTCCATCAGCACGACTGAATGTGTTGATTTGATTCTAACACAGCGCAGTCGAACGTCAATTCGGAGACATGATCACACGACCACCCCTCGCCCGTGGACCGGCAGAACGGTGGAGGGAGTCTCCCGGTTCCGGGAACCGCCTCGTATGATTCCCGGTTCTCGCTGCCGGAACCTGTTGTGCTCTGGCGGCTCTGGCAACCCTCGACTTGTCTGCCGAGTTTTTCCATGACGCCTCCCACAAGCCACCCACTGACCTTTTGTTCCCTGGCGGGGCGTCGTGCCGTCGTGACGGGGGCGTCATCGGGGATTGGCCGGGCGATCGCGGTGGAGCTCGCGCGGGGGGGGGCCGATGTGGCGATTCACTATCGGGGGCACCGTGAGGCGGCGACCGAGACAAGCCGGCTCTGTGCCGAACATGGAGTAAAAACAGCCCTGCTCCAGGCCGACCTCGCCGACGCCACCCGCTACTCCTCCCTGATCGACCAGGCGTGGCAGCTCTGGGGGGGGATCGACCTGTGGATCAACAATGCCGGGGTCGACCTGCTGACGGGAGACCAGGCGAAACTGCCCTATGCCGACAAGCTTCAGCGGCTGTGGGAAATCGACGTCCGGGGAACCGTGCTGTTGGGGCGGGAGGTGGCCGAGCGGATGAATGCCGGCCCAGGGGGAGTGCTGCTGAACATTGGCTGGGACCAGGCCGATCGGGGAATGGAAGGGGCCTCGGGGGAACTGTTCGCGACGGCCAAAAACGCCATCATGGGTTTTACCCGCAGCCTGGCGGTCAGCATGGCCCCCCGGGTGCGGGTCAACTGCATCGCGCCGGGCTGGATCAAGACCGCCTGGGGTGAGCAGGCCCGGGACGAGTGGCAGCAACGGGTGCTGCGGGAAACCCCGCTGGCTCGCTGGGGGACTCCGCAGGATCTCGCCTTCCTCGCCCGCTTTCTCTGCAGCGATGAAGCCAGTTACCTGACCGGGCAGGTGATCAACGCCAATGGTGGTGCCATCCGCTGAACTGCGTCACGCACCTTTGATAATTCTCGCGAAGCCAAAAACAACACGGTCTCCGGCGGCACGGGACCAGCCCATGTGCCGCCAGAGACCGTGGTCTCGGGAGAGAGTCGATGAACCGGCGAGGCCACGGGGGGGCCGGCCGGAAGTGTCACACGGTTATTCCTCAGACGCCGAGTAGCGGGGAAGGGGAGCGGAAACTCCCGGGCGGCGATTGGGGCCGGCAAGAACAGCCTGCAGCGAACGCTTCGGCGTCCGTCCCAGGGCCCGGGCCAGGGCCCGCACGACATGCTCCTGGTCATCGGCCGACAACTCGGCGTAGATCGGCAGGGCCAGCACTTCGGCACTCGCCTTTTCCGAGTGGGGCAACATGCCGGCCTTGTAGCCGAGGTCGGCGAAGCAGGTCTGCAGGTGCAGCGGCTTGGGGTAGTAGATCGCGCACCCCACCTTCTGCTCGCGCAGCGACTTCAGCACTTCATCGCGACGGCCATCGAGCACGCGCACGCAGTACTGGTTGTAGACGTGCCGGCGACCAGGCAGCACGACTGGCAGTTCAACCGCATCCAGCAGGTTGTATTCCTGGAAGAGCACGGCATACCGGCGGGCATTTCGCTGCCGGGCCATCGTCCACTGGTCGAGCGACTTGAGCTTGATCCGCAGGACGGCTGCCTGCAGTGCGTCGAGTCGGCTGTTGATGCCAATCTCGTGATGCTCGTACTGTCCGACATCCCCGTGCACCCGCAGACGACGCAGCCGCTTGGCCAGGGTCAGGTCGTCGGTCGTCATGAGCCCGCCGTCACCCGCTCCACCGAGATTCTTGGTGGGGAAGAAGCTGAAGCAGCCGACCGTTCCGAGAACCCCGGCCCGGCGGCCCTGGTACTCGGCACCAATCGCCTGGCAGGCGTCTTCGACGATGGACAGGCCGGCACGAGTGGCGATTCGGCAAAGGGGCTCCATCTCGGCACACTGGCCGAAGAGGTGCACGGGCATGATCGCACGGGTGCGGGGACCAATCTTCTCCTCGACCGCGCGGGGATCGATGTTGAAGCTGACCGGATCGATGTCGACAAAGACCGGACGGCCCCCCACGCGGGCAATGCTGCTCCCCGTGGCGAAGAAGGTGAAGGGGCTGGTGATGACCTCGTCACCGCGGCCGATGTCGAGCCCCATGAGGGCCAGCAGCAGGGCGTCGGTCCCGGAGGCACACGAGATCGACTCGCGGGCGTCGCAGTAACTGCCGACGTCGTGTTCGAACTCGGCAACCTCGTCCCCCAGGATGAACTTCTGCTCGGCGAAGATCTTCTGGACGGCTTCGAGCACGGC
This sequence comes from Planctomycetaceae bacterium, assembly GCA_003508595.1. Lineage (GTDB taxonomy): Bacteria > Planctomycetota > Planctomycetia > Planctomycetales > Planctomycetaceae > UBA10511. The sequence continues at coordinate 3,235 of DNUF01000135.1, read as the reverse complement.
GGGAGCGATTTCCCGGTGCTGGGCGACAAGGTCAATCAGGGGAATTGAACGTTCAGGGGCAGGCGCTCCATCCTGTGAGCGATCAACCTGTGAGCGATCGGTACTCATCGGCGACTCCATTCGCACGTGAATCCGTGGTGTGATCCGAATCCATCCGGCGTGACAGAGAAAACTTCCCGCTGCGCGGGGAAGGTGTCGACCAGACTTGGTATCGGTGGGGAAGTGGGAGAGAGGAGGGGGTGCGGACGGTATTCCGAAGCCCCAAACGTGTCAACGGGGATCTCCGCCAAAAAACAGCCATCATGACGTCTCCCCGAGACCCCAAATCTCCCAGTTTTTCAAGACCGCCAGAATAGGGCGGGCCCATTGACGGCAAAGTCGCCGTTGGCTCCCGAATGTGCCGCTGATGAAGGGCTCGCCCCGCGAGCCATGCGCCCCGCCAGTGTTGTTCCGGGTCGTGGTGCCCAACGATCGCCCGGCTCTCGTCGACTCCTGGCGACAGATTCCGGAATTCGACCGAGACCTCGTTCGTTGGTGATGCGGGATGACATCACGGCCCACGTCCGCTCTGCAGGATCCCTTCCGGAACCGAGGGAGCCGCTTTTTCGTGGGCATCGGCGTCGATTCCCAGGCCGACATCATCTTTCCCTGGCCGCTTCCCACAGGGAGACCTTGCGGCGTTGGAGTTCCTCGTCGCCGCAACTCGGGCACGAATGAACGACGGAGACCATGGGCCGGTCCGCCAAGCGTTGCGTTCCGCACAGGGAACGACGGACGAGCCATTCGGGGGAATCGATTGCCTCCGGTTCCCGACCGCGGCGATCGTGAGGAGGGCCGCCCCTCTTCGCCTTGCGACCCTGCCGTCGGAATCTACAATCAATTTCGGTCTGCACCGCTTCTCCCCCTGCTGACGAGACCTCCCGTGCTCCGCAACTGGTTTTGGCCTGCCTTTTTTGGATTGTTTGTCCTCGCCGGTGCGGCGGGCGCGGGGTGGGTCGCCTGGAAGATGCTGCAAGCACCCGCGGTCGGGCCACGCTTTACCGAGAAGAAATTTGTGAACGACGGCACCATCGTGCACAACCTCAATTCAGCCGATGGTGTGCAGCTTCCCGACTCTGTGCAGGTGATCGGTGTGATGGTGGGCGATCAACCCCGCGCCTATGTCCTGCGCTCGTTGACCGGAAAGGTCGAGAAGTCTCTGCTGCACGATCGTTCCGGTTCGAATCCGGTCGCGGTCACCTTCTGTGACCGGACACAAACAGCGCGGGTCTTCGGCGGAAGCGATCAGCGATTCCCCGATGTCCAGATCGGGGGCTGGCGGGCCGACCAGACCATGGAATTGCTCATCGACGGCGTCGGCTATTCGCACCATTCCAAATCACTGCCGATTCCGGAACTCAGCGTCGAAACCACATCGTGGGGTGCCTGGAAAGAGGCCCATCCCGACAGCCGCATCTATACCGGACGGGATTGAACCGTCCTGCGTGACCTGGCAGCAGTTCCCGCGCGTGACCCCCGCGGTTCGCTTGGCTCCCCGGTTCGTCGCGCTGGTCCTGCCAGAACCGCGATGACAGCCGCAACGACAGCCTCAATCGCAGTTCCCAAACGGGGTTCACTTCTCATTTGCAGCAGCAGATGAGCGTCTGAGCAGACCGCCGTCTCACTGGGGACGGAGTCTGGTTCGGCAGCGTGGGCGATTGACGCGTCGGGTGACGCAGGCGTCAGGTGGAAGCGGGCGTCTCGTCTTCCGGCACCGACACCTGGATTTCTTCGTCGGTCACCCGCACTTCGTAGCACGGCTGCTGGATCTTCGACTTGGGGTTGTCGAGCCAGGTTCCGGACTTGATACAGAAGCGCCAGGCATGCCAGGGACAGTAGACGCCGCCATTTTCGACATAGCCTCCGGCCAGCGAAGCCCCCATGTGCGGGCAAGCGTCGAGGATGGCCGAGTAGTTTCCCTGGACGAGGAACACGGCCACCATGCGACCACCCACTTCGTAGGCGCGGCCTTCTCCCTCGGGAATATCCCCCACACGGGCGACGGTCTTGAACTCGGGCATGCTTGCGGAATCCCCAGCGGCTGAATACTTTGCGACAGCGGCGCAGGGGTCGAACCCCCGACTTCGCGGCCGCGTCACTGTCTTGTACTCCGGGCAGCCCCACGGCTGCAATTCTGCATGAAACGCAATCCCGTCAAAGCCGCCCTGCGGGCTGGGCAACCCCAGGTCGGAACCTGGCTCTCCCTGGGGAACCTGTACGCCACCCGGGTCATGGCCCGGATTGGCTTTCCCTGGCTGACCGTCGACATGGAACACTCGCCGATCGACATCGGGCAGGCGGCCGGGCTGTTTGCCGCCATTGCCGACGCGGGCTGTGTCCCCCTCGCGCGTGTTCCCCGCGGCACCCACGAGAACATCAAGCGGGTGCTCGATGCGGGTGCGATGGGCATTGTCGTTCCCATGGTCAACACGGTCGAAGAGGCCAAACTCGCGATCGCCGCCGCCAAGTATCCCCCCGAGGGAGACCGTTCGGTCGGCGGCGGGCTGCACGCCCTCAACTTCGACGCCACCGCCGGCGATTATTACCGCCACGCCAACGACGAGATCCTCGTCGTCCTGCAGACCGAATCGCCGCAGGGTGTCGAGAATGCCGAAGCGATTTATTCGCTGCCGGGCGTCGACGCCATCTTCGTCGGTCCCAACGACCTCACCTTCCAGATGCGCGGCCCCGACGGGAAAGACCCCTCCCCGGCGGAACTCGAGGCGATGCTGCAGCGGGTGTTGGCGGCAGGCAAAAAAACCGGCACCCCAGTCGGCCTGCACGTGCAAAGCACCGAGGATGTCCAGAAGCGCATCGCCCAGGGGTGGCAGTTCCTGGCCCTGGGAAGCGAACTGCGGTTCATGACGTCCGAGGCGCAGAAACATGTCTCGGCTTTGCAGTTGAAAAAGGCGCAGGACCTCGCGAGGTACTAGGTCACGCACCCCTGCCGGAGTGCGGGTCGATGATGGGGGACAGGCATCGGGGGTGTCGCTCCGCTCAACCTCCGGCTGCTCTCTGTGACCCCTACCGGGGTCGGCGTGTTTCAACCGCCACGGCGTCCCCAGACGACATCGCGGCCACCCGGACCGACGTGTCCGCCGTATCCGCCCGCTGGGTGTCCAGCCACCACAAACCGCCCCACCGGGCCGCGCACGACATCCACCCACAACCCGCCCCGAAGGGGCTGAAGAAATTA
>DNUF01000088.1 GCA_003508595.1 Planctomycetaceae bacterium | reverse complement strand
GAGGTTCGCGCTCCCGTCACGCGTGTTTCGGCTCCGGGAGAGTTGACTCTCTGCCCGCGGGCCCAGCGCACGTCCGCAGACATCTTTCGTGTGCGAGAACCCGGTTCTGCATGCCGGGCCCTGTCGCATCGCTTTGCACGCCGCGGATGACGCCCTCATGGGGTCATATCGGAAGACGGAGGCTTTGCTGAAAGCCGACCCCACGGTTGCTGTGGGAGGATCGGAGGCGTCGGGCTCCAGGCCCACTCCCCCCTACTGCACCTGGAACTTCGTCACATCCAGCCGGTCGTAGACGAGGACGATGAGGGGGATGAGGAGGGAGCAGAGGATGATCAGGGCGCCGAGGGTGCCGAGGGTGAAGGCGAGCATTTCCTGGCCGGTCACAAACCAGGCGAGCCAGCCGAGGGCCGAGGCGATCCCCAGGCCGAGGATCAATGCCGCCATCTTGCCAATCGCCAGCAGCATGTTCCGCCCGATGGTGTGCAGGTCCCCCACTCCTCCCGACGAGGGACTGTACGGGAACAGCAGGAACATCAGGTTCTCGCTGCTGAACAGGAACAGGTTGGCCGCCGGTGTCAGCACGCAGCCCGCCAGGAAATAGGATGTCGGCAACAGCCCCGCGAGCCAGAGCCCCACGAGAAGCGCGTAGGTCAACAGCGAGGACAACACCACGGGGGCCACCAGCTGGCCGAACACGACACCCCAGGGAGAGATCGGCAGGCTCTTGAGCACATCCATCCGCTCGATGTCCCCCCGAAAGTCGTACTGCAGCATCTGCGGCAGGAGGAAGACCATCATGGAGAGTGCCGGGGCCGCCGCGGCCACCCCTCCCCTGGCCTTGTCGACGAACAGCAGCGGTGCCGTCATCAGGGCCGAGATCAGCCCGACAAACAGCAGTGCGAAATGGGAGTTGCGCAGGGCCACGGTCAGTTGTCGCCAGGCGATGGGACCGGCACCCCCCAGCCGTGGCAGGCGCGGCGAGCGCATCCGGCCCCGGGCCTTCGTGAGAGCCTGGCCCCGTCGGGCATTCTGCAGGCGGGCCTGCATCCGCTGGCTGGCCGCCACCGACTGCTCGAGGTAATTGGCATCGAGCTTGAGAATCAGCGCGACGACCGCCAGGTTCATCCCCACGGCGGCTGTCAGCCAGCCGAGCAGATCGGGAAAGTACCGTTCGGCGGTCACCACCTGGGTCAACAGGGCGAACGGTGCGAGCACCACCCGGCCGACTGTCGTGGTCCGCAGTTTCTGCAGGCTGGTGAGAAGATCGAAGACCTCCCCACGGGGCCACACCTGCCAGGCCCCCAGGACAAGCGCCAGACCGAGGACGACGACCACGCCCAACCGCAACCGGGTGTAGGTCGCCTCGGCCAGCACCGAGACCAGCACCCCCAGGAGGATCTGCAGCAGGCTGAGGAACAGCAGCGCGAGAGTGACACCCAGGTAGGCCGCCGGCCACAAACTGCTCCAGCGAACCACGATGATCGAGAAGAACGAGGAGCCGAGAATCATCCCGAAGACCAGGGCGACGATGCGGTACAGCAGCAGTTGCCGTCGTCGAAACGGACCGGGAAACAGCAGGTCGACCTCGGCCGGCTGGAAATGCACACCCGACTCGATGCCGCTGGTCAGCAGGGTGAGGCAGAAGAAGACCAGCAGGGCGGGGGGCATGATCGCCCGGGGAATCTCGGGATCAATCCTCGGGCTCTGCCAGGCCACCCAGACCGAGGGAATGAGCCAGAGACCGAAGACCCCCAGCAGCAGCAGCGAGTAGATCGCGCCGCGCAGCGTCTTGACCTGGCGCAGGGTGCCGCGCCAGCGTCCCCGCCACTGCAGTCGCATCAGCTTCCAGAGGGCCGGGTGCAGGCCCCAGCCGTCCCACGCCCGGTACGGGGTGGGTGTCGGCCCGGGGGGAGGGGACGGCGGCGGGACCGGTGGCACAAGAGGGCCACTCATGGCTGATCTCCGGCGGCGTCGGCGGGCGAGCCCGGCTCGGGATTGGCCGGGGAAGACAGGTCGGGCCGGTGGAATTCCCCCCCCTCGGGTGCGGGGCTGCCCCCCTCGGTGAGCTGGAAGAAGACCTCTTCGAGCGAGGCATCGCTTCCCTGGTGGCTGCGGTGGATGCGGCGGGCCTGCTCGGTCGGACCGAAGAAGCACGTCTTGCCCAGGTTGAGCACCAGCAGGTGGGTGCAGAGATCTTCGACGAGGCTCAGGAGGTGCGAGCTGACAATCACAGCAGCCCCGTTGCGGGCCCGCTCGGTGATCGATTCCTTGAGGGTGCGAATGCCACGGGGGTCGAGACCGGTCAACGGTTCGTCGAACAGGATGGCGAGCGGATCGTGCAGGTAGGCACAGCAGATCGCCACCTTCTGCCGCATGCCGCGGGACAATTCCTGGATGAGTGCGTCGCGCTTCGGCTCGAGCTCGAACTGCCGCAGGAGCGCCGCACCACGACCGGCAAGGTCATCGACCTGGTAGGCCATGGCGGTGAACTCGAGGTGCTCCCAGACGGTGAGCGGCTCGAAGAGGCGGGGATCGTCGGGAATGTAGGCGAGCCGGGCTTTCGCCTCGATCTCGTGCTCCTTGAGATTGAACCCGCCGACCGAGAGGGTTCCCCGGGTGGGGGGGATGATCCCGGCCAGGGCCCGCAGGGTGGTGGTCTTCCCGGCACCGTTCCGTCCCAGCAACCCCAGCACCTGCCCGGGCTCGACATGAAAGGTGAGGTCATCGACCGCGAGGGTGGTCCGGTATGCCTTCGTATAGCCTTCGACTCGAATCACACCCGCATCCTGTTGAACCGGGAACTCCAACGTGTGCAGTTGCCCCCTGCTCACAACGTCTCCCCGATCGTAACGCCCCCGCC
>DNUF01000161.1:26419-43300 GCA_003508595.1 Planctomycetaceae bacterium | reverse complement strand
TGAGCACCTTGAAGATTGACAACGTCGGCGTTTCAAAACCCGCTCAGCGACCGGAGGCCCTGGAGTTTGCCCGCAGCGGCCGAATCTCCCAGAAATACTCGCCCGAAGAAAATCGTGAGCGTTTTTTGAGACAAACTGTCTTGATCATGCTGTCTGTTGCCGCAATGATCGCCGGCTTAGTGATCATTTTTTCGTAAAACCGTGTTTTCGGATTTTGGGATCGTCCCCGATCTGAGGCCCCGGCGGCTGGCCTTGATTCACTCGGGAGCGATGATTCCCAGGAACAGTCGCCGGTCGGTAACCCACCGGTCTCCCCCTCCATTCTTCCCCTCGCGGACCGGCTGGAACCCTTCCAGGTAGGACTCACCGAGCAGGCGGTTGGTCTGGATCAGGTCGTGTGCGAGCGTGTCCCGCTCTTTGTCGATCCGCCTGGCGATCTCGTGGGTAATCTGCCCGGTGCGATGGCTCAACTCCACCCGCAGATCGAAAATGGCAGCTCCCGCCCAGAGGGGCCTGTTGTTCGCGTCCCGTTCGGTGGACTCCCAGAAACGGACGTGATGACGTTGCCGCGGGTTGTTCCCCACCGGTTTCTCAAACGCGAGATCCTGCTTGCGGCCCCACAGGAAAAGACTGCTGACCGGTGCCGTCGCGTATGGTCGCCCCAGCACACTCGCCTCGACGATTTCGAGACTGCTCTTGATCGAGAGGTCGTCGGCAGGCCGCCAGCCTCCCGCCACCAGGCATTTGATCACCTCGCGCCTGGTTCCGACGAGGGCGAAGTTCAACGGATCACCCGGGGTTCCATCTCCGGTCAAGGTCGTGACAGGTAGCAAAGCCAGGGCAGGATGGTGGCGTGAGTAGTATCTCCAAAACTGAGGAGCCACCAGGTAGGCAGTCGCTCCCCACAGCCCCACAGTGAACATCAGTAGACACAAGACCGACTTCCAAAGATGCCGCTGTGTCGGCCAGGTCACGACGGGGACAGACGAAACCTCAGACATCACACACTCTCTGTTCTGTGTCAGTGCTCACGTGGATCGGTCCCCATCCTATCGAACCGCACCCCGGACTACCGGGACACCGCGAAATCCACCGTTGATCCATCCCCCAGCATAGCAAACGGGGTCAGGGCGTCACCCGCTTCCCCAGCCCCCGGTTCCGGATGAGGCCCTGGTCAACCTGTCCCACCGATCAACTCCGCTTGACGTCGGGGGATGGGGGCTTCAGGATTCAAGTGCGAATTTCAGCCTTCCCCCCGGGGGACGGCTCCCTCCTGTGCCGTTCCCTCCTTTCCTGCCTCGCCATCCATGCCCTCCCTCCGCTCGCTGCTGATCCTGCTGAGCCCGCTGTTGTTGACCGCGATCCTGGTCCCTCCGGTGCCCGCCGCCGAACCGGTGGATCCATCGCGGTTTGAGACGACCCCCCTGGTGACCGGAATGCGGCAGCCCATGGAACTGGCGATCGCCCCTGATGGCACTGTGTTCTACATCGAGCTGGAAGGAAAACTGAAAGCTTGGAGCTCCCAGAGCAACAGCGTCCGACTCGTGGGCGAACTGAAGGTCACGACCGAGCAGGAAAACGGCCTGATCGGGCTGGCTCTCGATCCCAATTTCTCCCGGAACCAGTGGGTCTACCTGCAATACTCCCCCCCCGACTTCCCGGGCCAGCACATCAGCCGATTCACCCTTGTGGACGGACAGCTTGATCTTGCCTCCGAGAAACTGCTGCTGAAATACGAAGAACAACGGCGGGAGTGCTGCCATCACGCGGGTTCGATGCAGTTTGGTCCGAATGGCGATCTCTTCATCGGCACTGGCGACAACACCAATCCCTTCAATGATTCGCAGAGCTACGCACCGATCGACGAACGGCCGGGACGCGAGCCCTGGGATGCCCAGAAATCGTCCGCCAACACCAACAGCTACAACGGCAAGATCCTGCGGATCCGCCCGACCCCCGAGGGGGGCTACGAGATCCCCGAGGGGAATCTTTTCCCCCGCGACGGTTCGCAGGGACGCCCCGAGATCTACGTGATGGGCTGCCGGAATCCGTGGCGCATCAATGTCGACCAGGCCACAGGTTACCTCTACTGGGGAGACGTCGGCCCCGATGCCCAGGGAGAGGGCCCCCGGGGTCCCCGGGGTTATGACGAAGTCAACCAGGCCCGCCAGGCCGGCAACTTTGGCTGGCCGTACTTCATCGCCAACAACCAGGCGTATGCGTGGGTCAACTTTGCCACTGGCGAAGTCGGTCCGAAGTTCGATCCCCTCGCCCCCGCGAACAATTCCCCGAACAACACTGGCGCCAAGATCCTCCCCCCGGCGCAGCCCGCGTTCCTGTATTACCCCTATGGTGCCTCCCCCGAGTTCCCCGATCTGGGGACCGGCGGCCGCACCGCGTGTGCGGGTCCTGTTTACCATTTCGATCCCAACAACAAGGCAGCTGGAAAGTTTCCCGCCGCCTACGACAACTGCCTGTTCATCTACGAGTGGTCCCGCAACTGGATCAAGGTCGTTCATCTCGATGATCAGCAGAACGTCGCCCGGATCGAATCATTCCTTCCACAACAGCGCTTTGTGCGTCCCATCGACATGGCGTTTGGCAGTGATGGGGCGATGTACCTCATCGAGTACGGCGAAACCTGGGGGTTGAACACCGACGCCCGCCTGGTCCGCATCGACTACATCGCCGGCAACCGCACCCCCGTTGCGGTCGCGGCCGCCGAGAACAACATCGGCAAGCATCCCCTCGCGGTGAAACTCACCAGCCAGGGCTCGCTCGACAAGGATCCCGAAGACTCGCTGGCTTACGAATGGCGGCTGATCCAGGCAGCGAACCCCACCGCCCGTCCCCAGGTTCTCTCGACCGAGCCCAACCCGACCATCACGATCGATCAACCGGGTGTCTACAACCTCGAACTGGTGGTGACCGACAATCATGGTGCCAGCCGGTCAGCTGCCGTTCCGGTCGTGGTGGGAAATGCCCGCCCGATGATCCGCTTCCTGCATCCGCAGCCGGGGGACTTCTTCGATCCCACCCAGCCCATCACCTACAGCCTCGAAGTGGATGATGCCGAAGATGGCACGAACGACTTCGATGCCGTCGAGCAGCAGGACAAGAAACCGATCGATCCCGCTTCGCCAGGCCGGGTCTCACTGAACGCCGTCTTCACCACCGGGCCACTCCCCTCGACGCAGGGGGGCTCGGCCGACGACCAGGGACCGGCCGGCATGAAGCGGATGAAGCGCAGCGATTGCTTCAACTGCCATGCGGTTGATCAGCCCCGCGTTGGTCCCCCGCTGCTCGAAGTGGCCAAGAAGTACCGTGGCAAGGAGGGGGCCCTCGAGGCCTCGGTCGAACGGGTCCTGAAGGGCTCCACCGGTGCCTGGGGCAAGATTCCGATGATTCCCCACTCGCAGCACACCGTCGACGAGGTGCGCGAGATGGTGCAGTGGATCTACAGCCTCGAGCCGTCCGGCCTGGTGCGGGTCTTTGAAGGTTTCAATGGCGAGATCCCGGTGAGTGCCGAGGAAGCCGCCAAGCCGGGCTACTACCGGCTCGAAGCGACCTATGTCGACCGCGGTGCCGGCGACATCCCCCCGCTGAACACCTCGGCCACGCTCTTCCTGCGACGACGGCTGGTTGATGCCGAGACCGCCGATGAAATCCGGGGACCGCAGAAACTCGCCTCGGGGACCGCCCAAGGCGGCGCCTTCATCGGGGCCATCAACCACGACCACGTGTTGCGGTTCAACCAGATCACCCTCGACAAGGTGAAACAGTTGAAGTTGCGGGTCGCCTCGGCAGGTGCGGGGGGAACGATCGAGATCCGCCGCGATGCCCCCGGTGGGGAACTGCTCGCCTCAGTCCCGGTGGAGGTAAATGGCGAATGGGAGAAGTGGTACGAGAAGACGGTCGCGGTCAAGCCATCCACCGGCCGCTGCGATCTGTTCGTCCGGTTCGTCAACCCGCAGAACCGCAATGCACTGATGAACCTCGACTCGATCGACTTCCAGCCCGAATAGGTCCGACCGCTGCGTACAGGGCCACCCCGGCACGACTGTCCCGGCGACTCCCATTCCATCGGTACGAGTCCCAGGGGAGCCAGGCCCATCGCCTGGCTCCCCTGTTCATTTCACGGGGGTTCATTTCACGGGGGTTATATTCACAGGGGTTCTGTTGGTCTGGCCATCCCAGCAGAAACCCGCGCCGTTCGACTATTGGCGTACGGGAAAGACTTCAAAGGTCTTGAGACAGCGCACACCCCTGGATGTCGTCACCGGCTGATCCCCCCAAATCCGGACGACTTCGCGGCGTCCGGGGTCGAGTTCCTCGAGGGGTGTCACAGCGGTCTCAATGCTCCAGGGCTCAGCCAGCACTCCCAACTCGCGCAGTTGCAGAAACCGTGCCGGTGACACAAATGCCGTATATCCGTAGTTGCCGGGCGATCGATACCGCAGGATCTCCAGCCAGTTCACATAGAGATGGGTGATGCCACGAGCGGCCAACTGCTGACGGATCTCGGCTGCCGGCCTCAGCGGACGGTCGTCGTGGTCGGGAAAGCCATCCTTTGCCAGCGAGATCTCGCCTCCCACCCATTCTTCGAAGACCGAGTGATCAAACACCGTGTTGTAAACCACGGGAAACCGCGCTTCGAACATCTCGGCATCACCGATCGCCAACACCCGACTGCCCGGGGGAAGCCGCTGGTTGAGATGCACCAGTTCGGGAGCGGTGAACCCCGCCACAAACTGAGAGGCCGATTCGAACGACTCGAGGAAACCGTTGTACCCCCCCCAGGGACTCACCGCGAAGGTGAAATTGAACAGCGTGACCAGTGCTGCGATCGTGACTGTCCCGAATCGCAGAAAACGGCCGGTTCCCCACTCCCCCAGCTGTTTCCACAACCAGGCCCCTCCCACTCCGGCGAGGACCGCCAACACGGGCAATGCCGGGACCCAGAACCGGTCCAGACGATGGGTCAACCCCCACACCGTGACAAACTCCCACGCCATCAGCAGCCACAACCAGCCCACCAACCGCCGAGTCGAACGGGGCCACAACGACAGGGGAGCCAGTGCACACAGCCAGGGAGTCTGCCAGTCGCTGCGGCCCGCCATCTCGGTCACGAGGGCCCACACACTGCCGGGAGAAAAATCGGTCGAACTGTGGGCCCGTCGCCACTTGGCATTCAACTCGGCATCCCAATCGGCCCCTCCCAACAATGTCCAACCCAGGGGATAGACCGGATTGCCCGTTTCGACGAGGTTCTTCAGCAGCCAGGGCCCGATGAACAGCACAACTCCCAAACCCCAGGGCCACAACCGGGAGACCATCGACAGCAGAACAGGCCCCGGCTGACCGGATGCCTCGGCGTGCGGAGTCGAAGAGCGGGCATCGCGCCACACCATCAGGGCCACGGCCACGGCGGAGGGAACCACCACCGAGACGAGCCCGGGGTATTTGCACGCCATGGCCCCCCCCGCGAGGGCTCCCAGCCACAGCAGGCAGTGGGGGTCGAGACGGGGCAACCGCACAGTTCCGTGAATGTCATGCTCGGCCTGTCGTGTCTGCCGCCAGATCACAAGCGCCAGCAGTGAGGCGGCGACATGAAAGCAAAGTGCGCCTTCGGTGTACGCAATCGTGCTGATCCGACAGGTCCAGGGGCTGGTGATCCAGACCAGGCCCGCAACCCAGCCAGCGACAGGATGGAACAGTCGGCGGGCGGTGGCTGCCACGGCTCCGGCCGTCAGCAGGGCGTAGATGGCCAGCACCAATTTCCCGGCCACGGCCCCGCGGTACCAGTCTCCCCGCACGATCATCGACCACAATGTCAGCATCTCGGTCGCAAAGGGGAAACTCGTGTAGACATTGTGCGGTAGCCAGTAGATTCGCCCCGCTTCGAGGTATTCGCGCGGCCCCTGGAAGTGATACTCGTTGACGTCGAAATCATAGGAAGGGAGCAGCGCCCCCAGCGCGATCACCAGTACGAAGGGAGCCGAGACCAGCCAGATCCACCAGGTCGATGATGACTGCGGTTCCGTCAGGTCGAATCCTCCTTTGAGGTCCTGTTCCTTCCGCGGCACGAATGCCAGCCCCCAGCCCAGCAGGGAGACTGCGAGGACGACCGGACGCGACATCATGCCGGACCAGCCCATCCCGAGCGTCATCACCGACAGCCACGCCAGACCCAGCCCCAGTTCTAGCACAAGGCGTTCGAATGGGCGGCTGCCACAGAGCGGAACCCCCAGCCAGCGTCGGGCGGCCCGTCCCCAACCCCAGGCACAACCCCAGGCCAGCAGGGCGACGGCCACCAGATCGATTCGGTCGGCCAATTGATGCCAGCCGGGCCCTCCCGCGCGCTGCTCCGGGAGCAAGACCCCCGTGATCAACTCGGGCGCAACCAGCGACAGGGACAACCGGTCGATCTCGCGGTTGTTCGACAAGGGAGTGAGAAAAAACCACCGGAAGAACAGCGCCAGCCAGGCGGCCGTCACAGCCAGACGCCACCAACCCCCGCTGTTGGGGGACAGTCCTGTGGGTCCGCGGCTCATGTCGTCAGGGGAGACAGCCGGAGTGCCGTCCCATCCGTGCCGTGATCCACAGTGATGTGACCCACATCGACGCTGCCAGCCATGGCAACTGACGGAATGGTCGCGGCACCCGAGGCGGGCGCGGGGGGGAAAACCGAGTCTGCGGCTGGTGCGCAGAGTGCCGTTCGGAAACGGGCGACGGCTCCGGCACTGAGGACCCCGGTCCGAACTCCCCCGACACAGGCGGCCGAGCGAATCCCGACGATCGCAGGCCCCACCCGTCGCAGGATGGGAATGTCGGCCAATTGCAATCGGCCTGCGAGGGCGAGGGGAAGCCTCAAGCGGCGGGCATGGGCCTGCAGCGACTGGAGAGTCGGTTCGTCGAGACAACCGGTCAGCCCGGGCCCCTGCTTCGACCAGGTATCAATCAGCAGCCCGGCACATCCCGACTGCCGGGCCACCTCGAAGAGTTCGTGGGGGGCTGCGGCGTGGGCGTGATCCGAATCGGCGTATGTGGCCAGGATCCAGCCCGGAGGGGTCGCGCCGCTCGGCAGTGTCGCAGACCAGCGGGCCATGAGTGACGGCAGCCGCTCGGCCACAGCTTCACGTGACAGACCGGCCACCCCGACCTTCACAAAGTCGATTGTGGAGGGGAGTTTCGGCACAGGGCGGTGGGGGGGCCATTCGGCCAACTCGCCGAGGGCGACACTCCAGGGAGGGGGAGAAGCCTGGTGTGCCAGCAATGCGGCAATCTCTTCCAGGACCGTCGGCAGAGGCATTCCCAGTGCACCGTGCAGGGGCTCTTTGACATCGAGGATGTCGCAGCCTCCCTCGAGGGCGCCCCGGGCTTCGGCACTTGATCTCACGCTGACCAGCAGTTGAGGAGGACCCGGTGACGCGGCAGTCAAGATGCAGAATCTGTGAAGATGGGGAGGGCGAGGGAATGTGCCGTTGCCCAAGCGAGGCAAAGCTGCAAGAATAGTATGTCTGTCGGGGCATGCTCGCCACCCCGCCTGAGAGGCGGGGGTCTCGTGTCGGGGCTCCCAACATTCCTGATTCTCTTGTGGGCCGGTCGTTTCCGGGCTGGAAACCGACGGGCCGCCTGTCTTGATGATGCTCTACCGCTTCGATCGCCCTCCAGACGCCTGAATTTGGTCCGGAGTTGTGCTGCGCCATCTGGAAAGATGCGGCAGCGGTGAGAGTTCCTGTTAACAGACAGTCTGATTCGAGGTGTGGTCCCTCCCCCGGTCTTCTCCGGGGAGCCCTGTTTCCGGGCAACTTTGGGCCTCCCGTTCTTTTCGCGACCCGCATTCCATGATTCGTCAAGACATCCGCAACATCGCCATCATCGCCCACGTTGACCACGGGAAGACCACGCTGGTGGACTGCCTGTTGCGGCAGAGCGGGCTGTTCCGCGACTCGCAACTGGTGGGAGACTGCATTCTCGACTCGAATGACCTCGAGCGTGAACGTGGCATCACCATTCTCGCGAAGAACATTGCCCTCATGTACAAGGGGGTGAAGATCAACATCATCGATACCCCGGGCCACGCCGACTTTGGCGGCGAGGTGGAACGGGTGCTGAAGATGGCCGACGGAGTCTTGATGCTCGTCGACGCCGCCGAGGGGACGAAACCCCAGACCCGCTTCGTCTTGCGGAAGGCGCTGGAATGCGGCCTCAAGCCGGTGGTGGTGGTCAACAAGATCGACCGCCCCGATGCCCGCCCCAGCGAGGCCCTGTCGGAAGCGTTCGACCTGTTTGTCGAACTGGGGGCCGACGACGAGGCGCTCGACTTCCCCTATATCTTCGCCAGTGGCCGGTCGGGCTTTGCCACCCATGACCCGGCGGTCAAGACCGACGACATTTATCCCCTGCTCGACATGGTGCTCGAAAAGGTGCCGGCCCCCGAGGTCGACCCGACGGCCCCCCTGCAAATGATGGTGACCACGCTGCTCTGGTCCGACTACGTCGGCCGGATCGCGACCGGACGGGTGGCCGCCGGCACGATTCGCAAGGGGCAGAAGGTGGTCATGCTGAAGGCCGATGGCCGCTCGGTGAACTGCGAGGTGGTCAACCTCGAGTCGTTCGACAAGCTGGGACGGACCCCGGTGGAAGAGGCCTCTGCGGGTGACATCGTCGCCATCACGGGGCTCCCCGATCCGGAAATCGGCGACACCGTCGCCTGCCCGCAGAACCCCACCGCCCTCGACCGCATCAGCGTGGACGAGCCGACACTCACGATGCTCTTCACCATCAACTCGTCCCCCCTGGCGGGACGTGACGGGAAGTTCGTCACCAGCCGACACCTGCGGAACCGGCTGATGCGCGAGCTCGAATCAAACGTGGCGATGCGGGTCGAGACGACGGCCAACAGCGACAACTTCCAGGTCTCCGGTCGCGGCCTGCTGCACCTGGGGATCCTGATCGAAACCATGCGGCGTGAAGGATACGAATTGTCGATCGGCAAGCCGGAGGTGATCCGCAAGGTGATCGACGGCAAGCTCCACGAGCCGTTCGAGATCCTCACGGTCGACGTGCCCACTCCCGACATGGGGCCCGTGATGGAGTCGGTCGGTGCCCGACGGGGCCAGGTGCTCGACATCAAGGCGGGGAACACGGGCATGACGCACCTGCAGTTCCTCATTCCCGCCCGCGGGCTGATTGGACTGCGGACCCGGCTGCTCAATGCCACCCGTGGTGAGGCGATCATGCATCACCGCTTCGACTCGTACCGGCCCTGCGAAGCCGACCTGCCCAAGCGTTCGAATGGCGTGCTGGTTTCCCAGGAGAATGGACGCGCAGTCGCCTACGCCCTGTGGAAACTGCAGGAGCGGGCCGAGATGTTCGTGAACCCGGGGGATGACGTCTACGAGGGGATGATCGTGGGGGAGAACTCCCGCGACAACGACATGGTGGTCAATCCCTGCCGGGAAAAGAAGCTGACCAACATCCGCACGACTTCGGCCGATGACGCGATCATCCTGCAGCCTCCCCGACAGATGTCGCTGGAACAGGCTCTTGAGTACATCGAAGAGGACGAATACGTCGAGGTCACACCGAAGGTGATCCGGCTGCGCAAGCAACTGCTCTCGGAAGCCGCCCGCAAGCGGGGCGGTCGCCTGACGAAGCAGGGAGCCGAGTAAACCTCTCTTGGGACTGCTGCAACACGGGTGGGATTTGCGCAACCGCGCGTCTCCCGCCCGTGTGTCTTTTTTTGCGTCCACGGTCCTCCAACAGGAAAGACCTTCCCCCGGTTCGGTCCGGAAGACGCACAGCGGCAGCAGCGTGCTGCGGCCACAACAGGGGGTTGCCTCGCCTGCTTTGGATGAGTCAATTCCTGGTCGGCGCGGATCACTGCGAACAGCGGACTCGACTGGAACGAGACGCGGTTTCTGGATCAGGGTACGGTTGGGGCAAAACTCACTTTCACCGATCGGCTGACTCGACCGGGGTGATGATCGGTTCGGCGATCCTGCCGAGTTGGATCCCCAGCGCAGATTGCAAAACAAGAACCTGCCAGAGAATCATTTTGTCCGTGGCATCATTCGAAGCACATCGACCAGGCGAGTCGGTTCACTGCATTCGGGTTGTTTCCAGTGCCTGCCGGTTTTTCAATCGAGCAGCAGGTCGCTCTCGGTGATGATCTTCAGTCCCCGCTTTTGCAGCACCGTGGTCGCCTGGTCAACGTCGTCGACATAGAGGGCAATGGCCCCCTGCCCCCGGCGATACAGCAGGGGGTAGGTGTACTGCACATTCACCTCGGCCTGCAGCAGCGCGAGAAAGACCTGGAGGAACGGCTGATCCCCTTCGGGAAGCTCGACCCCCACCAGTTCGATCTCGGCAAACGGGAACCGGGAGAGTTCCAGGATCTCGCGACCACGGTCGGTATCGTTCACCATGAGGCGCACGATGGCGCAGTCGACCGAATTGGCGATCGAGATCGCCACGATCCGGACGGCATGACTTTCGAGATGTCGCATGAGCGAATGCAGGCGCCCGACCCGGTTCTCGACAAACACGGCGAACTGAATCAGCGTGGGCCAGGAACGGGCCCGGCCGGTCAATTCCTCGACACCCTGGCCTCCACCGGCATCTTCGCCAGCTCGATCCGCTCGACGGGGTGACACATGCGCCTCACTTGATCGTCATTCCACTCGGCTGGAGACGGGCGGAATCCGTCCACGCAAATCCGCCCTGCGCCAGTTGGTGAATGGAACTCAAACCACTGGCGTTTCTCACGTTACGGGATCGGCCAGAGAGGGTCAATGACAGGCGGCAACGGTCGGGCTGGCCAGATGTTTCGACAGATTTCCAACAGAAGTCATCAGTTCTTCACAGGTCGTGGGGAAAACCAGTGAAAACCCCTTGGCACCGGCCGCCTGTCTCCAGGATTCCGGTTCTCCCCAGGCACGAGGTTCCAATGCGCTCGATTCGGTCGATTTTCTTCAGTGATGTCCACCTCGGCTGCCGGTACACCCATGCCGATGCACTGCTGCAGTTTCTGCGCGGCCACGAACCCGAGCACCTGTACCTTGTCGGCGACATCCTCGATGGCTGGCGGCTGAAACGGGGGTGGTACTGGACCGATACCTACACCTTTCTGCTGCGGCACATCGTGGGCCTGATGAAGCGGGGGACGCGGGTGTATTACACGCCCGGAAACCACGACGATTTCCTGCGGTACTACCTGCATGACCTGGGAAGCATCCAGATTGCCGATGAACTGGTGCATGTGACGGCCGATGGCCGTCGTCTGCTGGTGATGCATGGCGACCAGTTCGACACGGCGGTGCGGCATGCCCCCTGGCTGGCGCACCTGGGTGATACCGGATACAACCTGCTGCTGGGACTGAACGTCGTCTTCAATGGGGTCCGGCGGCGATTGGGGATGGATTACTGGTCCCTCTCGGCGGCGGTCAAGCGGCGGGTCAAACAGGCGACCAACTTCATCAGCAACTTCGAAACCCTGATCACCCAGCATGCCGCCGACCGCGATTGCACAGGGGTCGTCTGTGGACACATCCACACCCCGCGGATCAGCCGGCGAGGGGGGATTGACTATTACAATACCGGCGACTGGGTTGAGAGTTGTACCGCTCTCGTCGAGTATTACGACGGGACCCTGGAACTGCTCCATCGTCCCTGGCATGGCCCGACGGAACGGTGGTCCCGATGGTTTCCTGGAGAAGGCCGGCAGCGGGGCGAGCTTGCAAACGTCCGGGAGGTGTTGGAGAGTGGCGGTCACAACCCCGCCACCGTGGCGGGGGGGCCAGGTTCGAACCGGGAACTCACTCCCATCCCCCAAGGATGATGCCTCTCGACCATCGGAACTCTGCCAGGACTGACCTCATGCGCATTCCCGACCGTGTCAGCAACGCCTGCTTCCAGTGGGTGCATGGCCGCAATCTCGTCTACAACACCTGCTGGGAAGATCCGCGGATTGACCGCGAGGCACTCGCCCTCGGGCCGGACCACTCGGTGCTCGTGATCACCTCGGCGGGATGCAACGCCCTGGACTACGTGCTGCAGGAACCGCGGGTCGTGCACTGTGTCGATGTCAATCCCCGGCAGAACGCCCTGCTGCAACTGAAGCTGGCCGGGATTGCCGCCCTCGACCATACCGACTTTTTCAGCCTGTTTGGTCACGGCTCGGCCGTGCATCACCGCGAGTTGTACCACGACGCACTGCGTCCCCGCCTCGAGGGGTTTGCCCGGCGTTATTGGGACAAGCACATCGATTTCTTCCGCCGGGGTCCGGGACGCGCTTCGTTCTACTTCCGGGGGACGGCGGGGTACTTCGCCCGCACGGCGAACCAGTTCGCCGACCGGGTGCTGGGGATCCGCGACCAGGTGGAACGCCTGCTCTCGGCCGCAACGCTCGAGCAGCAGGAAGAGATCTATCTGCGCGAGATCAAGCCCGTGCTGTGGAGCCGGCCGGTGAAGTGGATGGTGGCCCGCGACACGACCCTCTCGCTGCTGGGGGTCCCGCGGGCTCAGCGGCAACAGGTCGAGCGGTATCACCAGCGGGGGATCGCGGGCTTCATCGAAGACTGCGTCGAAACCGTCTTCACCCGCCTCCCCCTGCACGACAATTACTTCTGGCGGGTCTATCTCACGGGGCATTACACCCACGACTGCTGTCCCGAGTATTTGCGTCCCCAGAATTTTGCCAGGCTCAAGGCGGGCCTGGCGGAACGGGTCAAGGTCCATACGAACTCGGTGGCCGGTTTTCTGCGGGAGCATGCGGCCCCGGTGGACCGGTTTGTCCTGCTTGATCACATGGACTGGATGAGTGCCTGGCGACAGGATCTGCTGCAGGAGGAATGGCAACAGTTGCTCGACCGGGCGGCCCCCAGGGCCCGGTTCCTGTGGCGATCGGGAGGAACCGAGACTGACTTTGTTGACCCGGTGACAGTCGAGCGCGACGGCAGGAGCACGCGCGTGGGTGAGTTGCTGACCTACAACCGGGAATTGGCGGCCCGCCTGCATCCCCTCGATCGGGTCCACACGTACGGATCGTTTTTCATCGCTCAATTGACTTCGTGAGCCGGCCGGGCACCATGTCTTTCCCGCGTGACCTCAAAGTGCTGTGGCATCTGGCCCTGGCCCCCGTGCGTGGGGCGACCCATGCCGAGCGATTGTCCAGCTTCTACGCCGGTCAGGCCGCCGACTACGACGATTTCCGCCGCCGTCTGCTGCAGGGACGGGAGGAACTGTTGGGCTCGCTGTCGGTCGCAGAGGGAAGCGCCTGGCTCGACATGGGGGGCGGGACGGGATCGAACCTCGAACAGGCCCCCTGGCTGGCGGGATGCCGTTCCGCGACGGTGGTTGATCTCTGTCGACCGCTGCTGGAGCAATGCCGTTTGCGAATCGACCGGCACGGCTGGAGCAACGTCAGCGTGGTCGAGGCCGACGCGACGACCTACGCAGCGCCCGCACCGGTCGACCTGGTGACCTTTTCATACTCGCTGACGATGATTCCCGACTGGTTCGCGGCCATCGATCGGGCGTGGCACAACCTGCGTCCGGGAGGCCAGTTGGCGGTGGTCGATTTCCACGTGTCGCGCAAGTACCCGGGAGCGGGTCTCACGCGGCATGGGTGGTTGACGCGATCGCTGCTGCCAGTCTGGTTTGCGACCGACAACGTTCATCTCAGCCGCGATCACATTCCCTATCTTCAGCAGCGGTTTGAAACCGTGCGGCTGGAAGAACGACTGGCCCCGATTCCGTACGTTCCCTTCTGGAAGGCACCGTACTACCTGTTTGTGGGCCGGAAGGGGACTGTTCAGGCCGCCGCAGGCCTGCCCTCGGCTTCCAGCCCTGCGGCGGCCGGGTGAGCCGCGTCGACAGGGTCTTCCATACGGTATCCCCAGCGGTCGAACGACTCGCGCCATTCGTGATTGATACGGCGAATCTGGTCGGGCGGGAGGGGCTTGTGCTTGTTTTTCTGGTAACCGGCCGTCCGGTCGATGTACTCTTCGAACCGGGGCTTGACCTCGGAAAAGTCGGGAAGACCAAGTTCGTCGTAGATCTTCTGCAGGGTCACCAGGGGACGACGCTCGAGATCTTCGAAGCGGACTTCGCAGAGGTGACCGGCGGGAATCCTGTCACGATCGGCGAAGTACTGGCGATGCATCTCCCGGTAACAGTCGAGAATGCGATCGTCGTCGAGGTGCAGGTCGCGGGGATGCTGCAACTGGCTGAAGGGGCGGATTTTCTGCCAGAGTCTCTGCGTCGAGCGATAGACTTCGTACGGGTTGCGGTGGACGTGGACAAACCGTGCCTGCGGGAAGATCGGCAACAGCCAGCGCACCCGACAGGTATGGGCCGGGGATTTCAGCACCAGGGGCCGCTTGTGGGTCCACTGGAGCTTGCGGCAGAAATACATCAACCGGTTCTGCCACTCTTGCCGCTCTGCGGGACTGGCGTCGTTGAATGTCCAGTATTTTTCGTAGTTGCGGATGCTGTGGGGGAACGACCAGCCCATGTAGGGAGAGAGTTGGGTCATGACCACCATGGCCCACTCATCCTCCTGGGGCGAGTCGGCTCCGACCGACATGTTGTCCATCGGCCGGGAACTCGGCATGGTCAGCTGCATGATCCACGACGCATACCGCTCGCTGAGCAGGTACGATTGCGGAAAGTTCACCTCGAACATCGTCGGATGTCCGAACCGGTGATCCAGCGACAGCAGGTTGTGCAGGTGGGTCGTCCCCGACCGCATGTGCCCCAGCACAAACAACGGCGGTTGGACCTCGACATTTTTCAGATCGCGATACGCCAGGTCTTCAAAGGTCTGAACCGTCGAAGTGATCAGGCTGAGTCCCGAGACAAAGGCCGCACGGGGCCAATACGAGGGCGCAATGGCGAACCGCTCGCGGAACAGCAACCGGAGCCAGTCGCCTGCATTGATTCCTGCGAACCATCCTGGTCCGAAGGTGGTATGCATCCAGTCGCCAAAGTTGGGCACGGCTGATCCATCAGGTCTGGGGAACAAGGGGCCGGAATCTAGCCGATCCGTGAGACTCGCTTCAAGATGAAATCTCACCCTGAATTCACCAGTCTGCGCAATCGACAGAATCAACGCGTTACAAACGGACCCATTCGTACTCCGTTCGCTCTCAGGCTCTCTCCAAATTGGTGGAAGAGACCCCCGACAGCGGCTTGTCGATTATGATCGGCGTTCCGGACGTAAGGATTTGGCGGATTTTCTCCGCACCAATCCGGATTCCGGAATTCACGTGGACGGTTGTTGCCGTCCGGGACCATTGCAGACTTTTGCGGTGATCAGCATGCCCGTCACAACCTTGATTCTCGGCTCTGTCAACGTGGATCTGGTGATCCGTGGAAGACGACTCCCGGCCCCGGGGGAAACTGTCCTTGGCGGGGAGTTTCTCCAGGCCGCGGGAGGGAAGGGAGCGAATCAGGCGGTGGCGGCTGCCCGGGCGACGACCGGACAGGTCGGCTTGATCGGCGGGATCGGTGACGACGCGTTCGGGGCACAGTCCCGGGCGGGGTTTGAACACGAGCAGATGGAACTGTCGGGGCTCTCAACCATCGAGAATTCCTCGACCGGGATCGCGCTGATCCTTGTCGACGGCCATGGGCAAAACCTCATCAGTGTGGCTTCGGGTGCGAACGCCCGGCTGACTCCCGCTCACGTCGATGACGTCCCCCGGGAATTGTTCGACCGGGCCAAGGTGTTTCTGACCAGCCTGGAAATCACGTTGCCCACCGTACGGCGAGGGCTCGAGCGAGCCCGCGAACGGGGGATGATCACGATCCTGAATCCCGCTCCGGCGGACCGGGGGATCCTGGAGGGGAACCTGCTCTCGCTGGTCGACATTCTGACACCCAACGAGACCGAGCTGCTGCAGTTGACCGGAGATGGGGACCAGGTCGTCCACGAGGGACTGGGAGACCCTTCCCGATGGCGGACAGCCGCCCTAGAATTGCTCAATCGGGGCTGTCGAACTGTCATTGCCACCCTGGGGGCGGCGGGTTGCCTGGCTGTGGGGGATCTGGAATTCCGCCAGCCGGCACCGCGGGTCACAGCTGTGGATGCCACTGCCGCTGGCGATGCCTTCAACGGGGCCCTGGCGGTCGCCTTGGCTGAAGGACAGCCCCTGTCGTCGGCCGTGCGGTTTGCCACAGCCACAGCCGCCCTGAGCGTGACCCGGGCAGGAGCGCAACCATCGCTCCCCCACCGAACCGAGATTGAAGAATTTCTGTCCAAATGGACAGCTCAAGCCATTGAGGGAGCCGGAGTCTGATGAGTCAGCAGTACATCTACACCATGGAACAGGTGACCAAGATCTATGAGCAGAAGGAAGTGCTCTCGGATATTTGGCTGTCGTTTTACCCCGGGGCCAAGATCGGGGTCTTGGGGGCCAACGGTGCCGGGAAGAGCACCCTGCTGCGGATCATGTCGGGCGATGACACGAACTTCATGGGGACAGCCCGTCCGGCGAAGGGGATTGACATCGGCTACTTCCGGCAAGAGCCGCGGCTGAATCCCGACTGGACCGTCGATCAGTGCGTCCAGGAGGCGGTGGCCCACTCGCAGGCGATTCTCGACCGCTACAACGAGCTGAACATGAAGCTGGGGGAAGACCTCTCCCCCGAAGAGATGGAAGATGTGCTTGCCGAGCAGGCCAAGGTCCAGGACCAGATTGACGCCAACAACCTGTGGGAACTCGACCGGACGCTGGAAATGGCCAGCGATGCGATGCGGCTTCCCCCGGGTGACGCCCTGGTGCGGACCCTGTCGGGGGGTGAGAAGCGGCGTGTGGCGATGTGCCAACTGGTGCTGCGCTCTCCCGACATGCTGCTGCTCGACGAACCGAC
>DNUF01000161.1:16140-26220 GCA_003508595.1 Planctomycetaceae bacterium | reverse complement strand
CGAACCGACCAACCACCTCGACGCCGACTCGGTCGCCTGGCTGGAACGCTACCTGCACGACTTCAAGGGAACTGTCGTCGCGGTGACCCACGACCGCTACTTTCTCGACAATGTCGCCGGCTGGATTCTCGAACTCGACCGGGGCAAGGGTTACCCATTCGAGGGGAACTACAGTTCGTGGCTCGAGCAGAAGCAGGGCCGGCTCGCCATCGAGGAAAAGCAGGAATCGAAGCGGCAGAAAACCCTGAAGAAAGAACTCGAATGGGTCCGGATGAACCCCAAGGCGCGGGCCACGAAGAACAAGGCCCGCCTCGAGCGTTATGAGCAGCTGTTGTCGCAGGAATACGACGCCCGCGAAGACGCTCCCGACATCCAGATCGCCTCGGGGGCCCCCTTGGGAGACCTGGTCGTGCGGGCCGAGGGAGTTTCCAAGGCCTTCGGCGATCGGCTGCTGTTTGAGAACATGACGTTCAACCTCCCCCGGGGAGGCATCGTCGGGGTCATTGGCCCGAACGGGGCCGGCAAGACGACCCTGTTCCGGATGATCATGGGGCACGAGAAACCCGACAATGGGACACTGCGGGTGGGAGACACTGTCATCCCGTCCTATGTGGACCAGTCGCGCGATGCACTCGATCCCAAGAAGTCGATCTACCAGGAAATCTCGGGCGGCCTCGACATCATCGAGATCGGCAAGGTGAAGATTCACTCCCGCAGCTACGTGGGGCGGTTCAACTTCAAAGGACCCGATCAGCAGAAGCTGGTCGGCGAACTTTCGGGGGGGGAACGCAATCGGGTGCACCTCGCCAAGATGCTGCGGTCGGGAGGCAACCTGCTGCTGCTCGACGAGCCGACCAACGACCTCGACGTCGAAACACTGCGGGCCCTCGAAGAGGCATTGCTGAGCTTCGCCGGGTGTGCCGTGGTCATCAGCCACGATCGCTGGTTCCTTGACCGGATCGCCACCCACATCCTGGCGTTCGAGGGAGACAGTCGGGTCTACTGGTGCGAAGGAAACTACGAGACCTACGAGACCAACCGACGGGAACGCCTCGGTATTGAAGCCGACCGTCCCCACCGGGTGCGTTACAAGCCGGTGAAGACCTGAGACGAACCCACCCCACCACGACGTTCTGACCGATTACGAGTCAACGTGGGGCCCGTTTCCCCATGGGGACACAGGCCCCACAATTGCGTCAAAAGGGCACAGGCCGGGCTTTCCAACTGGGAAAACCCGGCCTGTGGTTGTTTCACCCCCATGCTCGCGGGCGACGAACGGCGTACCGTTCGCTTACGGTTTGCGCACGAGACGCCAGTTATCGTCGAAGAAGTCGGCCTCGGCCACCTTGCCAGGATATTGCGATCCCGGGGGGGTGGTGATGTCGATGACCGCCCAGTCGGGCAACCGCGGGACCTGCCGGGCGTTGTTGAGGTAGTCGTAATCGCGGTAGGTGAAAGTGCTGTTGAGCACCACATACCGCTCGGGATTGAGGGGGTTCGGGGCACAGAGAATCAGGCCATGATTGCCCACGGGGAACTGGCGATTCCCCAGGTCAATGCCGCTGGCATTCCAGCGGATGGGCAACTTGTCGGCCAACTGCCCCAGCACCCGATTGGAACCCGGATCGCCCCAGAGCACAAGGTTCATGCTGGCGATGTCCTCCGGGGTCAGATCGGTGTCCTTCACCACCCGGGCTTTGCCGCGGAACTGCCGGCGCCAGTGCTCGATCGCGCGATCCAGTTCACCCCGGGCCCACCGGTCCACTTCGGGCGACTGTGGGGTTCCGGTGGGCGCGACAAACACAAACGCATCCATGAAGGCATCGTCAATCGGCCCCTGGAGGCCAGGCTTCTTGCGGGGTCCCGCGGGAGGCGCACCGATCTTCCACGCACCTCCCTCGCGCACCAGACGGCAGATCCAGGACCGGTCCGACAGGGGCCGCGGGCCCTTCACATCCCGTCCATCGATCTGGATCGAGACCGGCTGACTGATGTCGAACGGACATTCTCCTGCCGCAAACGCGAGCGTGAGGGCGCTGACGTTGCTGGTCTGCAGGTCGACACTGTTGTTGGCCTGCCAGTGTGCATCGACCTGGGCCTTGGCCCAGTGCTGCTCGAGCCCCTCGACCGTCAACCAGTGCATGCGGTTGTACCGCAGTGTGTACGTGGTGAAATGAATGGTCGACGGATTGCGGTCGCGGCCCCGGGCGACGATCGAGTTGAACCGCCGTTCGATCTCATCGCGCGCAGCCGGGTGGTACGAGTGACCGGTCTGCGGACCGATGATGTGCACCAGCTCGATCCCCAGATCGGCCAATGCCTTCTCCATGATGTCGGCCGCCTGCTTCTGGCTGTCGTTCTCTCCCGAATAGGCCACGGTCGGGCAATGCCAGAGATTCATCGCCCAGTCGTTGCAGTCGTACCAGTGCCAGAGGGTTTTCTCCCAGGGCTTGGGATCGAGTGTTTCTTTCTGGAACACCCGCAGAAATTCGGGGGTCTCGGAAAAACCTGCGCCGGGTGTCGCTCCCACAAACCGGTCGGGGTAGTGCACGGCAAACTGCCAGCAGGCCGCCCCCCCCATCGAGAAGCCGCGGGACGCGATGCGGTCGGCATCAATGCGGTAATGCTTCTCGACGTGGGCGAGAGCCTCGAGCACGTCGATTTCGCCCGCGAACTTGAAGGCATTGCAATAACGGCCATAGGGATGCAGGACAAACGCGTCAGCCGGTGTGAAGACGCCACGGTCCTTCTGGCGGCTGACGAGGAAGTTGACTTCGCTGAGAGTCTCACCCCGACCGTGGAACCAGAGATCGAGTCGGTGCCGGTGGTTTCCCTTTGGCTGGTAGGACTCGGGAACAATCAGGCCGTACGGCTGGACGGAACCATCGATGCGGGACACATATCCGCGGACCACGAGGCCTGTCTGCTCGGTCCAGGGGGCCTGACCGGCGGCGAGTTGACGCGCCCGTTCCATCCCCTGGGTGAGAAGTTCGCGGGCCGGGCCGAATTCCTTCTCGTTGAAGAACTCGCGAAATTCCAGGGCATCGGCGACCGCACGGTGGAAGATCTCGACGTCGGGGAGCAGTTCCTTGACGCGGGGAGACGGGTTGCCACGCAGTGCCTCGATCGCCTTCGCCAGCTCGGCCAACCCCTGTTCCAGTCCAGCACGCACCTCGGCCGGCACCTCGACACCAAGATTCGGGACCCGGCGTACCGTGGCGGGATTGTTGTCGCCCGGGCCATCCCCCCGTGCGGCGGGTGCCAGAGACAGCAGACACCCCAGCCCCACGACGGGAATCCAGAACCAGCGAAGCAGAGAACTCACCGGACAGCACATGCGGCACGCATCCTCAAACGGAGAAACGGAAAGCCTCACAGTCCTCAGGCGCGGATTATGGTCCCGGCCGTCGGTGAGGGCAACCGCGACCACCGTCGGGTGCCTGCGAACGGGGTCCAACTCCGCCACGCCCGAGAACTCGAATTCGGGCCACCAGATCGCCTGGCCCAATCAGGCTTCCGCCTGGGCCCTGAGGCGCAGCTGGCCGCAGGCGGCATCGATATCGGCCCCCTTGCGCTTGCGGACCGTGGTGGTCACCCCCCCCTGCTCGAGGATCTGCACGAATTCGCGGACCCGCTCGGCAAAGGGATCCGAGTAGGGCAGCCCGCTGACGCTGTTCATCGGAATCAGGTTGACATGGGCATTTCGACCCCGCAGCAGGGTGGCCAGTTGCCGGGCTTCTGCCGATGAATCGTTCCGGTCGCGGAGGACGCAGTACTCATAGGTGACCCGGCGCCCGGTCAGTTCGAAGTACTCATCGGCCGCTTCCAGCACACGGTCGAGACCGACCTTGGCATTCATCGGGACGAGTTCCGAGCGGAGAGTTTCATTCGGCGCGTGCAGGGAGACCGCCAGGTTGTAGGACTTGTCGACCCGGGCCAGTTCCCGGATCTTCTCGGGGAGCCCGACTGTGGAGATGGTCACCCGGCGAGTCGACATTCCCAGGCCCCCCTTTTCCTCGAGCGATTCGAGGGCCCGCAGGAGGTTCGGCAGGTTGGCCAGGGGTTCGCCCATTCCCATCACCACCACGTTGGTGATCCGCTCGAGCGGCGAGAGCAGCCGGTCGAGATGCAACACCTGCTCGAGGATTTCTCCAGTCGACAGGTTCCGCGTGAACCCCTGCAGCCCGCTGGCACAGAAGACACAACCCATCGCACAACCGACCTGTGTACTGAGACAGATGGTCCGGCGGTCGTCTTCCTTCATCAGCACACATTCGATGTGCTCGCCATCGTGCAGGCGCAGCAGCAGTTTTTCGGTCCCATCGAGCTGCGAGGTCTGCCGCCGGGCAATCCGGGACGAAAACATCACAAACTGCGCCGCAAGCTCGCGCCGCAGTGGAGCGGGGACGTCGGTCATCGCCTCAAAATCGTTGACGCGTTTCCCGTAGAGCCAGCGGCGGATCTGGTCGGCACGGAATTTCTGCGCTCCCTGGGCCACACACCACGCTTCGAGTTCCCGGCGTGTGAGGTCGTTGAGCAGTCGACGGTCGCCGAGCGGAGCGTCGGCCTCGGGAATTCCGTGGAGAGTCAGGGGGGGATTGGGTTCAGTCGTCATCGTCGTCTTCGTCTTCACTTTCAGGCAGGTCATCGAGCACCGGGAGATCGGGCGAGACCAGGCCCAGCCGTTCCTGCTCGTCCAGTTCGGCCAGCAGATCGCGGACATCGGTGTTGCGGGGATCGAGCTTCTGGAGTTGCTGCAGCACCGCGCGCCCTTCCGCCCGCTGGCCTCGGGCAATCAGGCAGCGGGCCAGGCCCCGGCCGGCCAGAAAAAACTCTCCGTTGTAATCGCGCTGCGTCGGCAGCACCCCCCGGAATCCCTGGGGCAGGCTGTCGATGCCGACTTCGTAGGCAAAGCCAAAATGCCCCCGGGCCAGCGAGACGTCTTCTTCCCGCAGGGCAAGTTCCCCCAGCAGGTTGTGGGCTGCGAGGAAGGCCCGGCAATCGGCCACGAGGTACAGCAGTTCGTCCCGGGCGATCTCGAGTTCGTCCTCCGCAATCATGGCATGGACCTCCTCAAGATCTTCCGCCCGCTCGAGCGCACACACCGGAGCCTGCAGGGCATAGCGGTTGGCATCGAGACGTCGCAGGCGCAGCAATCCTCGGGCGGCGGGGCGGCGGGGACGGGGACCGCTCGGTCGACCTGGACGGCCCGGTCCCCCCTTGCCCGGTCCCCCCTTGCCAGATCCTCCCCCCTTGCCGGGACCGGCTTTTCCGGACCCGGATTTACCGGCGGGACGTTGGGGGCGGATGGGGCGGCGGTCACCGCGTTCGGGCGGCGGATCTGTGGGAGGCATCCCCCAATTCTCTGCCGGGGTTGGCCAAGGTGTCAACGACCAGCGAGGGAATCGGACCGGGATTGCGGTGGCCCGGGTGGTCGCGGGCCTGATATGCTCCCCACACTGCTTTCTTCCTGTTTCCCCGGGAGGTCCCGGGGCCCGTGAAGACTAGCTCCCCTTCCCCTCCCGAGACATGCCCCCGATCCTGCAAGTCGAAGATCTGCGGACCTGGTTCCACACCGCCGCCGGCCCGGCCAAGGCGGTGGATGGGGTCAGTTTCTCCATCGAAGCGGGACAGACCCTGGCGGTGGTGGGCGAAAGTGGTTGCGGCAAGACCGTGACCGCCCTCAGCATCCTGCAGTTGATTCCGCGCCCTCCCGGGGAGTTTGTCTCGGGCTCGATCCGGTTCGATGGGGTCGACCTGCTGGGGCTGTCGCGGGAGGAATTGCGGCGCATCCGCGGGGGCCGGATCGGCATGATCTTCCAGGAGCCGGGGACCAGCCTGAATCCGGTCTTCACGATCGGCGACCAGATCGCCGAGGCGATCTCGCTGCACCGGCAGGTTCCCAGGGCGGCCCTGAGGCAGGCGGTGCTCGAATCGCTGAAAGCGGTGCGGGTGAACGATCCCGAGCGGCGAATCGACCAGTACCCGCATGAATTGTCGGGGGGGATGAAGCAGCGGGTGATGATCGCCATGGCCCTCTCGTGCAGTCCCCAACTGCTGATCGCCGACGAACCGACCACCGCCGTCGACGTGACGATCCAGGCCCGCATTCTTGACCTGCTGCGGCAGATGCAGGCCGAGCGGGGGATGGCGATCCTGTTGATCACCCACGACCTGGGGGTGGTGGCCGAGCTGGCCGACCAGGTCGTCGTGATGTACGCCGGCCAGGTGATCGAGCGGGCCAGTGTGCAGGAGCTGTTCGGAAATCCCCGGCACCCCTACACGCGAGGACTGTTTGCCAGCCTGCCGCGGGTCGACCGGAAAGAATCGCGACTGCAGGCGATCGAGGGCTCGGTCCCGGCGGCCACCCACTTTCCGGCCGGTTGCCGGTTCCGCGAGCGCTGCCCGCACGCCGGCCCCCAGTGCCTGGAGTCTCCCCACCTGACGGTGCTGAATCCCGAGCATGCCGTGGCGTGCTGGAAACACGAGGAACTGGATGTCTGCGCCCCTGCTGTCCGTCATTGATCTCAAGAAGCACTTTCCCATCCGGGCGGGCCTGCTGGGACGGGTCCGAGAGTGGGTCCGCGCGGTGGATGGGGTCAGCTTTGACCTCAAACTGGGGGAGACTCTCGGCCTGGTGGGAGAAAGTGGCTGTGGCAAGACGACAGTGGGGCGGACCCTCCTCCGCCTGACCCCAGCCACCGGCGGGAGGGTCTTGTTTGGAGGTCAGGATCTGCTGTCTCTGTCGGGCGCAGAACTGCGACAGGCACGTCGCCGCATGCAGTTGATCTTCCAGGACCCCTTCGGCTCCCTGAACCCCCGGATGACTGTCGAACAGATCGTGGGAGAGCCCCTGTCGGTCCATCGGCTGGCCAGGGGCTCGGAACGCCAGGATCGCGTGGGAGCCCTGTTGAAGCAGGTGGGTCTGCGTCCCGAGGCGGCCGGTCGCTATCCCCATGAGTTTTCGGGGGGCCAACGGCAGCGAATCGGGATTGCGCGGGCGCTGGCCCTGGAGCCTTCGTTCATCGTCTGCGACGAACCGACCAGTGCCCTGGACGTGAGTATCCGGGCCCAGATCGTCAACCTGCTGCAGGACCTCCAGCGCGAACGGGGCCTGAGTTACCTGATGATCAGCCACGACCTGGGTGTGGTGCGACACATCTCGACTGCGGTAGCCGTGATGTACCTCGGGCGAATCGTCGAACAGGCCCCGACGGAGGCGCTGTATGACCAGCCCCGGCACCCGTACACACGACTGCTGCTGTCGGCCATTCCAGTCCCCGACCCACGACAACGGGGGCGTCGTCTGCATGCGGCCGCCACTGCGGCCGGTGATGATGCCGTCCCCTCTCCGGTGAACCTGCCCCCCGGCTGCCCCTTCCATCCCCGATGTCCGCTGTATCAGCAGTTGGGGAAGCCGGAGAGTTGCCGCACCCAACCGCCAGAGCTGGTCCCCCTCGAGAACAACCCCCGGCACCTGGTGCGTTGTCACTTTCCGACCGAGACCGAAAGCCTCACCGGTACAGGCCACACCGCCATCGCGCAGCGTTGAAAGGCTCTCAACCCCCACTCGGTGATTCGGCGACCGGTTATCCCGCACTCGAACTCCGACCCTGAGAATCTGAAGACTCTGGAAAATCTGGGCAAACCCGGATCAGTTCAAGTCGCCTAGGGGCAAAGGGGGATCTCGGGATAGGATGCGGTGCGGGCGACGGGGCAAGGGGCATCCGTCGCAGACTTGGCCGCTGAATGAAAGTGACGCATGGACGCGTGGGGGAACCGAGCTGGTCCGGTGGGGCCCTGGCCGTGGTCGCTGGTGATCGTTGCGGCGGCAATTGCCATTTGCGGGTGGCTGGGAATCGACCGGGGCGACGAACTGTCGCAGGCAGGGACCTTCGCAGGGAAGCAGGGAATCTGGTTGCTTCTGGCGGGGTTCTCGCTGTGGCTGGCGGCCCACCTGCCGCTCGACTGGCTGCGTCGGACCGCCTGGCTGGGATTTGGACTGGCGCTGGCACTGCTCGTGCTGGTCTATTTTTTTCCAGCCCGGTGGGGATCGCGGCGCTGGATTCCCCTGGGGGTGCTGTACTTTCAACCGTCCGAACTGGCGAAGATTGCCTTTATTGTCACTCTGGCCCGTTACCTGGAGACACGGGAGAGTCACCGTCGACTGTGGGGCCTGATGGTGCCATTTGGAATCACCGTGGTTCCCCTCGGATTGATCCTCAAGGAGCCCGACCTCGGGACTTCACTGTTGTTTCTGCCGGTGCTGTACGCCATGTTGCTGTCGGCGGGAGCCCGATTGCGACACCTGGCACTGGTGGCCGCACTGGGGCTGGCCGTCCTGCCTCTCTTCTGGCAGGCGATCTCAGCCGAGCAGCGTTCACGGATCACGGCGGTCTTCCAGCAGCGCGACGGGCAGGCCCCCACGGTGGGGAAGGCGGATGGCTTTCACCTGCACCAGTCCAAGCAGGTCCTGGCCCTGGGCGGAACCTGGGGAAGCCAGTGGGAAGGAACCCGGGTCGAGGACCCTGCCGCGTATTACCTTCCCGCGTGCCGCACCGACTTTGTCATCTGCATGGTGGGGGAACGGTTTGGTCTCGCAGGGACCCTGGGAGTCCTGCTGCTGTATTCGCTGTTGTTTGTACGGGGCCTCGCGGTTTCGGCGGCCGCGCGCGATCCATTCGCACGACTTCTGGCGGTGGGGGTGGTGGCACTCCTCGCCGCACAGACAATCATCAACACCGGGATGACCGTCGGTCTGCTGCCCGTGACGGGCATCACCCTGCCCCTGATGAGCTACGGGGGTTCCAGCCTGTTGTTCACCGGCTTGGCCCTCGGACTGCTGGTCAACGTGGCCCGGCAACCCCGGGATATGTTTGAGTCTGAACCATTCCGGTTTGTCGGATCGCGGGTTACCCTGACGTGAGCCGGGGGGGTGGCGATTCAGGGAATTGCAGAGGACTCGAAGTCCGCGGCACGATCTGGCGATTCCCCGCTTCTGATTTCCTTCCACGCGAGTCGATGATGCCCCAGAGTGTGACCACGATGCTGATGTTCGCCGGACGGGCTGCGCAGGCATTGCAACATTACGTGGAGGTGATTCCCGGTGCCGAGCTGAAGGACGTTCAGTTTTTCAGCGCGGGGGAACAGGGTGCCGAAGGGTCGGTCAAGTCGTCGCGTTTGATCCTGCAGGGGCACGAATTGCGGGCCTTCGATTCGCCGGTCCGGCATGAATTTGGCTTCACACCCGCCGTTTCGCTGTTCATCGACTGCGTCGATCGCGACGAGTTCGAGCGATGCTTCCAGGGTTTGTCGAAGGGTGGGCAGACGCTGATGCCGCCAGGCAACTACGGCTTCAGCCGCTGGTTCGGCTGGTGCAATGACCAGTTTGGGGTGTCATGGCAGGTCAATTTGCCCTGATGTCGCAGACGGTTGGCGAAGTGCCCCGGCACGCTGCCCGTATCGACCCCGGGGGGCCCGAGATGCGAACCGATCCTGGTTCCTTCACGATTTGAATCCGAAGCCACTGTTTCGCGACGAAATCCGCAGGCCGATTGCCCCATCCGAAATGTACCTCCGGGACACCTGAGAAAACTGCCAATCATGCCGCTGCGCCATGCGACTCCCGACCAGTTGAGCAGCCGCTACGACCTCAAGGTCGGGACTCCCCTGATGGTCTGGATGCTGGTCCTGGCGTTGATCGCCGTGGTGGAATCGGGGCTGATGCTGCTCTTGCCGATCTTCCTGCCAGCGGGCACATCGCGGTTGGTCGAAGCGATTGTGGACGCCCTGATGCTGTCTATGGCGCTGGCTCCCGTCCTCTGGTGGCTGCTGCTGCGTCCACTGCAGCAGGCCGCCCGGCTGAGAGATCAATTCCTGGCCGATCTGTTTCAGACGATTGAGAACGAACGGCGGAGCACGGCCCACGACCTCCACGATGGGGTGGGGCAACAGCTGGGACTTCTGGTTACAGGTCTGAAGTCGTTGAAGGAGGGACAGTCGGCGGAAGAACTTCTAAGGCAGGGTCGTGACTTGCGGGAACTGGCACAGCAGGCCCTGCGCGAGACGAAGCGGCTGGCA
>DNUF01000161.1:0-15882 GCA_003508595.1 Planctomycetaceae bacterium | reverse complement strand
GAACGACTGGCAGAGGAGGTGGCACGAGTGCACGGAATCCCGATCGATTGCCAGGTGGCGGACCTGGTGGGGGTCCGCCTGCCCGAACTGCAAGAGACCACCCTGTTCCGGATTGTCCAGGAGGCCCTGCAGAACATCGTCAGTCACTCTGAAGCATCGACGGCTTCGGTTATACTGAAGCGGTCAGATCGCCACATTCGTCTGGAAGTCACAGACGACGGTCGTGGCCTGCCTCTCTCGCGGGAGCTGCAGACCTCCCGACCTGGTCACATGGGACTGGTTGGGATGTCGGAACGAGCAAGTCTCGCGGGGGGAACTTTTCAACTCGACTCGACTCCGGGAGGGGGAACCCGGATTTTGGTGCATTTGCCAAGTCCGGGGGGGACTGAGCATGACGGTGAAGACTCGAGTCCTGCTGGTCGATGACCACGCGATGGTCCGGGCGGGGGTGCGGATGTTGCTGAATTCGCAACCCGACCTGGAAGTGGTGGGGGAGGCGGGAAGCGCGCCGGAGGCCCGTGTCATCGCCGGCCGGTCCCAGCCCCAGATTGTCCTGCTCGATCTCTCACTCCCCGGTGGCCCCTGCCTGCCGCTGATCAGCGAGCTGCAGGGATTGAGCAGCCAACCACAGATCCTGATCCTCTCGATGCATGACGACCCGGCCTATGTGCGCGCGGCCCTGGGAGCCGGAGCTCGGGGATATGTGGTCAAGACGCTGAGTGTCGACAACCTGCTGCAGGCGATCCGGGATGTCACCCGCGGGCGACTCGTCATCGACCTGGATGATTCCGAGCGGACGGCCGAGGTCTTCCAGGCCGTTCAACCGGGAAGTGCACGCCAGTCCGCTCGCCATCGCCTGAGTCCCCGTGAGCAGCAGGTACTCGAATTGCTGTGCCAGGGCCACTCCAACCTGAAGATCTCGGAACAACTCGACTTGAGCCCCAAGACCGTGGCCACGTATCGGGCCCGGTTGAGCGAGAAACTCGGTCTGAAGACAACAGCCGATTTTGTGAAGTATGGACAGGATGTCGGGCTGTCTTCGGCAATGCCTGTGCGGCGACTCCCTCCCCCGTGACGCCGCTGGATTCCGCGGCGGGCGTTGGCCGGGGTGAACGACAGTCGTCCCCAGTGCCATCGCCAGAGTGTGCGAAGTCCAATTGCAATTTCTTCGGCAATTTCTCGTCGGGGCGACCACGTTCCGGGGAGACCCGGGGGGCGGCCGGGATTGCCCAGCGGTTGGGACGGCTCTGGATGTCAGCGCGGCGCTGACATCCGACTGGCGGATTGCCCATCGCGCCGACGCGGGAAACGACGGTTCGGGGATAAACTTCCGACTACTCAGGACATCAGGACCTCAGGGTCGAGAATTCGATCGTCCCCTGCTGGACCGAGCCACTGGATCACCGCCGAGCCGAGATTCCACCATGTCGAGAATGCAACCAGAGATGAGGAAACTGGCCTGTTTTTGGGCCACGTTGCTGGGAGCGGCTCTGTTGTTGTCGTGGCCCCTGAGCACGCTGGGGGGAGGCCCCGAAGGGCGTGGGCGAGTCCCCCAGCGGGGGAAGCGGGCACCCAAGTCCCCCCCAACCGCCACACCGCCGTCCGTTCGGGAACCGATTCTGGCGGAGGATCCTCCCGTGTCGGGGGAGTCCCCCGCGGAATCGGGGGATTTGACGGCAATGGCCACGAAAACGAAGCCAACCCATGTGGTCCTCGGCTTCAATGAACTCGGAATGCACTGCATGAACCGGGATTTCTCGGAGATGTGCATTCTGCCCCCCTTCAACACCCTGCGGGCCCAGGTCATCAAGAAGGGTTCGGAACCCGAGATTGTTTCTTCGGGTGTCACGGTGACCTACTCGATTCCCGGGAATACCATTTCCTCAACCAAAACCGATTTCTGGACCCAGGCCCCGAAACTGTTTGGCAAGACCATCGCCAAAGATGTGGGGCTGACGGGAAACAAACTGTCGGGCACGATGGCGGCCACAAAACTCGGCTACTTCGAAGCCACGGGCATTCCGATCACGCCGCTGACGGACAAGCTTGTCAACGACCCATTCCAACTCTCCTCGATTGTGGTCAAGGACAAATCCGGGAAACAATTGGCAACGACCAGGGCGGTGGTCCCAGTCTCCTGGGAAATCAGTTGCCATCTGTGTCACAACACGCCCGGCATTTCCGTGGCAACCGACATCCTGCGGGCCCATGACCGGCGGCATGCCACGACCCTGGAAAAGCAGAAGCCGGTATTGTGTGCGAGTTGCCATGCCGACCCGGCCCTGGGAACCACAGGCAAAGCGGGGGTCAGTAATTTCTCGCGGGCGATGCACAACTCGCATGCCACCCGGATGGCCCAGCTTCCGAGCCTGCAGAACAACTGTTACGCCTGTCATCCCGGGGTCCAGACCGAGTGTCAGCGCGACGTTCACGCCGCCCGGGGAATCACCTGTGTCAACTGTCACGGAGACATGAACGCTGTTGCCGCTCCCACCCGGCGGCCCTGGGTCGATGAACCCACCTGTGCCTCCTGCCACCAGAAACGGAAACCCAAGTTCGAATTCGAGCAACCCGGCAAGCTGTTCAAGGACTCAAAGGGACATGGGGGCGTGGCCTGTGCCTCCTGTCACGGGCCACAGCACGCCACAGCCCCCGCCACGACACCCAACGACAACGCCCAGGCAATCCTCCAACAGGGAACGGCGGGAACGATCTCCAAGTGCACCGTGTGCCATACCAAGACCCCCTCGGAAGCATTTTTCCACAAGGTGGATGACTGACAACCAGTTGGCCACCAGCCCTGCGGCAACACCCACACTTGTCCATCACTTGTCCGCACTTGATTTTTCGGGGCTACACACTGCATGATCCGCGATCTTCAGGCGGGTCAGCCCCACCTTGACGGCCCATCATGACTGTCACTTTTTTGGCGGTTGACGCCTCGATTTCGGGCTTCCCTTAGGGTTGCCCCGGTCGCCTCCTGACAGCCGGATCTCCTTTTCTCCACACACCCCGAACCACTCACCGGCACCATTTTTTGTTCCCGGTGATTTCAACCTGAGGATGGAGTTTTTCGATGAGACCCAGTTTTCGGCAACTCTGGTCGCTATATGCCCGCAATCTGTTCCGCAAGGCTCGGGGACACCGACGCCGTCAACGCCCGGGACAGACCGCTCGGATTGCCACCGAAGTCCTGGAGACGCGTCAATTGCTCTCGTCTCGGGTGGCCGATGTCCTGAAGGGATCGTCCGACACACGGATCACCGGGACGGTCTATGAAGATGTGAATTCCAACGGTGTCAAGGACGGCAGCGACAACGGCGTCCAGGGATGGGTGGTCTACCTTGATCTCGATGGCAGCGGAACCTGGAACACCGATGACGTGGGGGACCAGGAACCTTCGGCCCTGACCAACGTGGATGGCGATTTCATCATCAACAAACTCGTTCCCGGGACCTACCGCATCGCGGAGGTCGTGCAGGCCGGGTGGAGCCCCACGGCCGCCGTCTCCAAGGAAGTGGTCGTCCTGAACAAAAAGGAGACCAAGACCAATTTCTACAACTTCGCCGGGGGAGCGGTTGAAGGGACCGTCTGGAATGACCTCGACCAGGATGGTGAACGGGCGGTCGATCCCGAGACCGGAGAGTTTCTGGAACCCGGCCTGGCTGGGTGGACGTTGTTCGTCGACATCAACAACAGCAACGACCTGGATGCGGGGGACCCGGTCACCACGACCGATACCAATGGCCTCTACCGATTTGAGAATCTCCCTCCGCAGGATTACGAGGTCTACCAAGTCCTGCCAGATCTTTGGGAGCCTTCGGAGGGTTACGACATCCACCAGACAGCAGGCATTCAGGCCCTGCAGGTGACCTCCCTCGATTTTGCGAATTTCAGCGATTTCAATGGGGGACTGGAAGGAACCATCTGGAACGACCTGAATTACAACGGGGTCCGGGATGTTGACCCGGTGACGGGGGGCTGGACCGATCCGGGACTGGAAAGCTGGACCGTTTTCCTCGATCTCGACTGGGATGGTGCCTACACCGATGGTGAACCGACCGCACTGACCGACGAAGACGGCCACTATGTCTTCAACAGCGTTCCGGCGGGAGGCTACCTGGTCACAGAAGTCCTCCCGGCCGACTGGAATGTTGGTGAGTACTACAGCTCAAGCTGGTACGTCGATGTCTCAGCCGGCTCGACGACGGTCGTTCCGGACTTCTCGAACTTCACTTCCCTGTATGGCACCATCACCGGAACCATCTGGAACGATCGCTTCCGGGACGGTGCCC
This sequence comes from Planctomycetaceae bacterium, assembly GCA_003508595.1. Classification (GTDB taxonomy): domain Bacteria; phylum Planctomycetota; class Planctomycetia; order Planctomycetales; family Planctomycetaceae; genus UBA10511. The sequence continues at coordinate 11,587 of DNUF01000161.1, read as the reverse complement.
GTGACGTTGATGTGACCGGGGCCTATCTCGACCCGGGACTTGTTGGCTGGACGGTCTTTCTCGACCTGAACCACAATCTCGCATTCGATGCCGGTGAGCCGAATACGACAACCGATACGAATGGCGTCTACACCTTCCCCGATCTCCAGGTGGGAGACTACGAGGTCTTCGAGGTGATTCCCACCGGCTGGGAAACGACCCTGGGGTATGATTTCTCTCAGTCAGTCACCGTCTGGTCGGGGGCGGTTTCCGTCGCCAGCGACTTCGCCAATTACAACCTGTCCGCCACGCTTCCCGGAACCGTCAGCGGGATCGCCTGGAGTGATCTGAATGCCAACGGTGTGCGGGACACGGACGGCACCGGGGCCTTCACCGACCCCGGCATCGCGGGACGGACAGTCTTCATCGATCTCAACTCCAACGGCATTCTCGACACGACCGATCGCAGTGTCACCACCGCGTCGGACGGGACCTACACCTTCAGCAATGTGAATCCCGGGACCCTCACCATCATCGAGGTGATTCCCGCCGGCTGGTCGGCCACCAACCCCAGCACCGCGGCCCGAACCGTTGTGCTGCGCAATGCCGGCGCGGTGGCGGGGGTCGATTTTGGCACCTACGCCCGCCAGGAAGGTGTCCTGGCCGGGACCGTGTACAACGATGCCAACGCCAGCGGTTCCCGCGACGCGGGCGAGGCCGGACTGTCCGGGCTGACCGTCTGGCTCGACACCAACAACAATGGTGTTCTCGACGCCGGCGAACCACAGACCGTCACCTCGGAAGACAAGTTCTTCACCCCCACGGTCAACGAGGCTGGAACGTGGGAATTCACCCACCTGCCGACGGCCACCTACACGGTCCGCGTCCAGATTCCCGATCCCCTCTCGGCCACGCCTGCCGGTGCCCGCAGCTTCACCGTGAGCTTGCCCCCGGCGGGCTCGCAGACGGGGCTGGATACGGCCGCCCGCTACCGCGCCAATGAAATCCATGGCACGCGTTACAGTGACGACAACGGCAATGGCTCGCGGGATGCCGGCGAATCGGGCGTTTCGGGTGCCACTGTCTATCTCGACCTGGACCGCGACAACATCCAGGACGCGGGTGAACCGACCACCACGACCGGCAGCGACGGGTCTTACACGTTTGCCGGCCTGACACCCGGCTCGTATGTCGTGCGGGATGTAATCGACGGCAGTCACGAGCATACCTATCCCAACACGACCTCCGGAACTCTCTGGCCTGCCGGAACCAGCAACCCCGCCGTGGGGAATGTCAGCCCCACCAGCATCACCGCGTCACTCGCCGACGGGGCCAGTCATCGCCAGAACGTCAGCCTCACGCTGCCGGGCAGCGGTGCTTTGACCAACATGGTCGATGTGTTCCTGCTGTTCGACGATACGGGAAGCTTCACCTGGAACAGCCCGATCGTGCGGGGCGCGTTCCCGACCATCATCGACACCCTGAACGTGAACCTGCCTGGTGTCGATCTGGGCTTCGGAGTTGGTCGTTTTGAGGAATATGGCAACTACGCCTGGGAGTACTCCACGGGCCGTCCCTTCATCCTGAATCAGCCGATTGTTTCCGCCAGCACCACCGGCTACATGGCGGCAATCCAGGCGGCGCTCAACCGCACCACTCCGGGCTACGGCGGTGACGGTCCCGAAACCGACATCGAGGCCCTCTACCAGTTGGTGACTGGCCGGGGATTTGACGGCAACAACAACGGATCTGTGCAGGACAGCGGGGCCGCCGGCCTCGTTTCCACCCAGCTCAATCCCGGCAACAGTGGTGACGTTCCGTCGTTTGCCTCGTTTGTCGCCGACACGGCCAACGGCATGCTGCCCGCCGCCGGGAACGTGGGCGGAGGCGGGTTCCGCGCTGGAGCCCTGCCGATCGTGCTGCTGGCCACCGACATCGGCTTTGCGTACCAGCCCAAGGGGGAAACCAGCATCACCGGTCTTGGTGGATTGTCCCTCCCCGTCAGCGATCTCACGCAGTACTCCCGGCCCGATACCCCCTTCAATTCCGGGGCGGGGCTGCAGGAGACCATCACGGCTCTCAACGCCCTGGGAGCGCTGGTCATCGGACTGGGAACGAACCCCGAACCGGGATTCGACCCCCGCCAGGGACTCGAGGCGATTTCGAAACTGACGGGCTCGATCAATCGCTCAACCAGCACGATCGACAACGGGACAGCCACTCCCATCACCCCGGGAGCTCCGCTGTACTTCCAGATCGCTTCGGGCTTCGCGAGCAGTGTCGCCAACGGCGTTGTGAATGCCATCCAGAATGCCGTCACCCAGGTCGCGATGGACCTGACCCTGCGGGCTTCGGATCCCCGGGTCAAGATCATCAATCACACGGGAACAGTCACCTCGGTGGGGGCCGGTCAGACGGCAACCTTCGACGTGGAATTTGTCGGCGATGGCATCCCCCACCGGTTCGATCTCCAGATCGTGCGGGCGGGAACGGGCGTGGTGATGGGCTCGATTCCCGTTGTGCTCGGCACCCCTGTCCCCGGCGACGGCTACTCCTTCGAGGATTGTCGGGACGGGGAGATTCACACTTCGGTCGACTTTGGCAGCCACGCGATTCCCGGGGGCACCAACCACGCCCCCACCGACCTCGCACTGTCGTCCACCTCCCTCAGCGAGAACCAGCCGTCCGGGACCACGATCGGCCTGCTGTCGGCCACCGATCCCGATGCCGGCGACAGTTTCACCTACACGCTCGTGGGGGGTGATGTCGCTGCCTTCAGCATCTCGGGCAACACCCTCAAGTCGGCCGCGAGTTATGACTTTGAGTCTGTGAACAGTTACAGCATCACCATCCGGGTGCAGGATGCCGGCGGATTGACGTTCGACAAGTCGTTCACCATCGCGGTTCTGAACCAGAACGAGGCCCCGACGAGCCTGACTCTCTCGGGCGACACCGTCATCGAAAATGCCCCGACCCCAACCGTGGTCGGCACACTCTCCTCGACCGATCCCGATGCCGGTGACAGCTTCAGCTACTCACTCGTCTCGGGTGACACGGGCAGCTTTGAGATTGTCGGAAACGAATTGCGGACGAAGGCCAGCTTCGATTTCGAGACCCAGTCGAGCTGCAGCATCACCGTTCGGACGACCGATGCCGACGGCCTGACCTTCGACAAGGTCTTCTCCATCACCATCACCGACGCCAACGACGCGCCGACTGGCGTGGACCTGTCGGGGAATACCATCACCGAAAATCTCCCCATCGGCAGCACGGTCGGGACGTTCAGCAGCACCGACCCCGATGCCGGTGACAGCTTCACCTACTCGCTGGTCGCCGGGGACACCGCCGACTTCGAGATCGTGGGGGATGAACTGCGGACCTTGGCGGTCTTCGACTATGAAACCAGGTCCGCCTGCAGCGTGACGGTGCGAACCACCGATGCCGGCGGCCTGACCTTCGACAAGGTCTTCTCGATCTCGATCCTGAATGACAACGAAGCCCCGACCAACGTGGACCTGTCGGGCAACACCATCACCGAAAATCTCCCCGTCGGCACCACCCTGGGGACTCTCAGCAGCACCGATCCCGATGCCGGTGACAGCTTCACCTACTCACTGATCGGTGGCGACACCGCTCAGTTTGAAATTGTGGGGAATGAACTGCGTTCGAAGTCGATCTTTGACTTCGAGTCGGTGGGGGGCTACAGCGTGACGGTGCGGACGACCGATGCCGGGGACCTGACGTTTGACCGGGTCTTCACGATCACGGTTCTGGATGCCAACGAGGCTCCGACCGACGTGGCCCTGTCCGGCACCACCATCACCGAGAACCTCCCGATCGGGACCGCCCTCGGAAGCCTCAGCAGCACCGATCCCGATGCCGGCGACAGCTTCACCTACTCGCTGGTCGCCGGGGACACCGCCGACTTCGAGATCGTGGGGGGCGAATTGCGGTCCAAGGCGGTCTTCAACTTCGAGAACAAGGCCTCTTACAGTGTCACGGTCCGGACAACCGACGCCGGTGGTCTCACCCACGACAAGAGCTTCTCGATTTCGGTCCTGGATGCCAACGAGGCTCCGACCAGCCTGACGCTGTCCTCCACCAGCGTGAAGGAAAAGCAGGCCGTCGGGACCGTCGTGGGAATCCTTGGCGGAACCGACCCTGACAGCGGAGACTCGCTGAGCTTCTCGCTGGTGGGCGGAGACGTCTCGGCCTTCAGTGTGTCGGGGAATGAACTGCAGACCGCCGCGGTCTTCGCCCATGCCACCCAGTCAGCGTACAGCCTGACGGTCCGGGTGGCCGATTCGCACGGACTGTCGTACGACCGCACGTTCACCATCTCGGTGCTTCCGTCGAATGAGGCCCCGACGAACCTCAGCCTGTCGGCGAACTCGATCGCAGAAAACCAGGCGGTCTCAACCGTCATCGGCACCCTCACAACAACCGATCCCGATGCCGGTGACACGTTCACCTACAGCCTCGTTTCGGGTGACACGGCGGCGTTCCAGATTGTCGGTGACAAACTGAACTCCAACGTGGTCTTCGACTACGAGACCACGGCGAGCTACAGCGTCACCGTGCGTACGACCGATGCCGGCGGATTGATCTTCGACAAGTCGTTCAGCATTTCCATCCTGAATGTCAATGAGGCCCCCACCTCGATCTCGCTGAGTGGAACCAGCCTGGCGGAGAACCTGCCGGCGGGAACGGTGATTGGTCTGCTGACCGCGGCGGATCCCGACAGCGGTGAAACCTTCACCTGGTCCTCCGTCGCCGGCGACACGACCGCCTTCAGCATTGTTGGCAACGAACTGCGTTCGGCGATCGTGTTCAACTACGAGGCCAAGTCGTCGTACTCCCTCACGGTGCGGGCGACCGACGCCGGTGGCCTCACCATCGACCGGACCTACACCATTTCGATCCTCGATCGGGGGGGCCTGCCGTCCAGCATCACGCTCCCGACAACCGCTCTCACCTACCTCGAGAACGCGGTCGCTCTGCAACTGAATGCCACAGCCACGGTCACTGACCCCGATACGGCGAATTTCGGCGGTGGCTCGCTGCGGGTCAGCTTCCAGGCTGGTGGACAGGTTGACGATCGGCTGGCCATCCGTCACCAGGGGACGGGAGCCGGGCAGATTGGTCTGTCGGGCACCAACGTGCTGTACGCCAACACCGTGATCGGATCCTACAGCGGCGGCTTCACCACGAATGCCGACCTGGTGGTCTCGCTGAACAGCCTGGCCACACCGACTGTGGCGGCCGCCCTGCTGGCCAACATCACGTTCCTCAACGCCGGTGACAATCCGACGAACAGCACCCGCTCGATCGGCTTCCAGTTGACCGATGGGACCGGTGAGCCCAGCAACCTGGCCCTGCGAAGCGTCGCAGTGACACCGGTCAATGACATTCCCAAGCTGACTGTGTCGGCTGGCAGTGTGACCTACGTCGAGAACGCTGCGGCAGTCATCATCGACAGCAACCTGCAGGCGACCGATGCCGATTCGCCCGACTTCGCGGCCGGTGTCCTGACCATCTCGTTTGCATCGGGTCAGGCCACGACCGACCGACTGGTGATTGTCTCCCAGGGACAGATCAGTGTCTCGGGTGCCAATGTGCTGTCGGGCGGGGTGACTGTGGGAACCTTCACCGGCGGCTTTACCACCAACGGGCCTCTGAGCATCACCTTCAATCCGTCGGCGACGCCGGCAATCGCCTCACTCGTCGCCCAGTCGATCGGCTTCCGGAACTCCGGCGACAATCCCGGGTCAACGACGCGGGTTGTGAAATTCGTGGTCACCGATGGCGATGGCGGAACCAGCGTTGCCGTCAACCGGTCGGTGAATGTGACTCCGGTCAACGATGCTCCGGTGATCACCGCGAGCACCGCCGTGACCTCCTACACCGAAAATGCGGTGCCGGTGGTTGTGGACGGATCGATCCTCCTGGCCGACGCCGATTCCGCCAATTTCGATACCGGTGTCCTGACCGTTGCGGTCACAGCCGGGGGTTCGGTCAACGACCGGGTGCGGATCGTCAACCAGGGGACGACGGCAGGCAAGATCGGACTTTCGGTCAATCAGGTTCTGTACGGCAACGTGGTGATTGGGACGTATTCCGGGGGATTCACCGACAATTCCGCCTTGAATGTCACCTTCAATCCGAATGCCTCCCTGGCTGCCGTGGGGGCCCTGCTCAAGGCAATCGCGTTTGAATGTGTCGGAGACACCCCGCTGGCGGGAACGCGAACGATCGGCTTCACGGTGAGCGATGGGGATGGCGGCACCAGTGCCACCGCCTCCAAGAGCGTCAAAGTGACGGCCGTCAATGACATTCCCGTCGTCACACTGGCCTCGGGATCGGTCAACTACGTCGAGAATGATCCGGCCCTGATCGTCGATTCCACCATGGTCATCGATGACGTCGATTCTCCCGATTTCGCCACCGGTACGCTCAAGGTGAGCATTGCCAGCGGCTCGGTGACGACCGACCGGCTTGTGATTGTTGCCGAGGGGACGGGGGCCGGCCAGGTGGGACTGACTGGCACAAACATCACCTTTGGCGGTGTTGTCGTGGGAACCTATTCCGGTGGTTTTACCACCAGCGGAATGCTGACGATCACCTTCAACGCCTCGGCCACCCCGGCCATCGCCCAGTCGGTCGCTCGTCGGATCGGGTTCCTCAATGCGGGTGACAATCCCGGAGCCACAGTGCGAACCATCAGCTTCATCCTCACCGATGGAGATGGCGGAACCAGTGCGACCAAGACCCGCTCGGTCAGCGTGACCGGGGTGAACGATGGGCCGACCCTGGGAAGTTTTGGATCCGCGGTCAGCTACACCGAAAACACTGCGGCGGGAACCATCATCTCCTCGACCATCACGGTCACCGACCCCGACTCGGCCAACTTCGACACCGGGATCCTGACCGTCAGCCTGCCGGTGGGTGCCACCGCGGCCGACCTGCTGGAAATCAAGCACACCGGGACTGCCGCTGGACAGGTTGGAGTTTCCGGGGCGAATGTGACCTATGGCGGAGTGGTGATTGGCACCTTCACGGGTGGAACGGCCGGGACCAGCCTGGTCATTACGTTCAACACCAGTTCAACACTCGCCGCCGTTCAGGCGGTCGCAAAATCCGTCACCTTCAAGGTGGTGGGGGCCATCTCGGCCAACTCCAGCCGGACCGTGCGATTCTCGCTCAGTGACGGTGATGGAGGCTTCAGCCTGAATGTCGACAAGACGATCAACGTCATCAACGTCTGATCCGTCACGGCAGGCGATTTGAAACGCGGAGGGAGTTTGCTCCCTCCGCGTCTTTTTTGCGCCCGAGGCACGGCATCCCGCAGACAATCCCCGCCCAACCGGTCAGCGGAGTTCTCAACAGCGTCACTTGACGCTGATTTTCTGTGGGCCTCTTCCGCAGACTCTCCGAGGCCGCTTATCGTGCCCGGGCCAACTGCAGGAAGGCGTCATAACGAGCCTGGATTTCGGCAACACTGTCGTGACCGAATTTTTCACAGAAGGCCTGGGCGATCGTGAAGGCCACAACGCTCTCCACAATCACGCTGCAGGCCGCCAGGGCGCAGACATCGCTGCGTTCATAGGCGGCATTCTCGGGTTGCTTGCTTTCAAGATTGATCGAGGCGAGGGGGCGACGCAGCGTGCTGATGGGCTTCATCGCGGCCCGCAGGACCAGTGGCTGACCATTGGTCATGCCTGCCTCAAGCCCGCCCGCATTGTTCGTTTTTCGACGGTAACCCAGATCCGGGCCCGCATTGTCGGCCGGGTCGTAGGCGATTTCATCGTGCACCTGTGATCCGGGCCGACGGGCGGCCTCAAATCCAAGTCCGATCTCAACCCCCTTGATCGCCTGGATGCTCATGACCGCCTGGGCAAGCAGTCCGTCCAGTTTCTGATCCCACTGCGTGTGGCTTCCCAACCCAAAGGGCAACCCCATCACACGGACTTCGACAATTCCCCCCAGGGTGTCGCCCGCCGCAGTCGCCTCGTCAACCCGGGCCACCAGTTGGGGGTCCACCTCGGGAGAGAGCGTGTACATCGGGCTGACATCACGCACGGCCCGCAACTCAGACAGTTCCCCGTCGCGAGGCGGAGCCGGGATCGTCTCCAGTTGGACCACGTAGCCAAACACCTGGATCCCAAACAGCGCCAGGAGTTGCTGGGCCAGGGCCCCCGCCGCCACGCGTGCCGCAGTCTCGCGTGCACTCGCCCGTTCCAAAACTCCCCGGATCGATCCGAGAAACTTGATCGCGCCCGTCAGGTCTCCGTGACCTGGACGGGGACGTTCGAGCTCTTTCAGACGCTCGAGCTTGGCGTCCCGGTTGATGACCTGCATCGCCAGGGGGCTGCCGAGTGTCTTTCCCTGCCAGACGCCCGACAGGAACTCGACCGTGTCGACCTCCAGCTTTTGCCGTCCCCCGCGCCCGTACCCTCCCTGTCGACGCTGCAATTCGGCATCGATCGCGGCCGATTCAATGGTCAGCCCCGCTGGAAACCCATCCACCAGAGCCACCAGGGCCTTGCCGTGTGACTCACCCGCCGTCAGCAGTCGCAGCATGATCCTCGAGAACCACGTTGTTCAGAACGCACTTGTTGCCTGTTTGTCCCAGAGTAACAGTTACCACCCCACCCGACCAGACCCGCCCCTGGTCATGCCCTGCAACCACTCAAGAAACGGAAAAGCCGCCGGCATGACCGGCCCGAGGTCGCGTCTCCTTGTGATCAGACGAGTGGTCTCCCGGGGCCGGTTTCCCGACACAACCACCCGACTCTTCGTGGCCGCGCAAATCCTGTCGCCGGGAAGGTCCGCAAATCCAGTTCGACGAGCCCGGCCGATACAACCTGACCTCTCTCGGGCAAAAACAGCACGGGTTTCGGCGACCGGCTCAAGAAAGCGAACAATACTCAAGACAGCCCCCTTCCGCGCCACACTGGGTGAGGGGATGAGGAGACATCATGAGATTCGTTCTGCCGGTCGCCAGCCTGATGCTGGCTTGTGGATTGTTTGGCCAGTCGTTTGCGGCAGAGAAGCCGCCGCTCACCTGGCACACCGACTTTGAGACCGCCCGCCGGGAAAGCCGGGAGTCTGACCTCCCCCTGCTGGTCCACATCTACGGAGTGAACTGTCCCCCCTGCCGCCAGATGGAAGCGGAGGTCTTTCACTCCGCCGAATTCCACAAGATGGTTTCGGGAGGGTTCGTCCTGGTAAAACTCGAATCACGCAAGAACCGCGAGATTTGTGAGCAGTTCGGCATCACGTCGATTCCTGCCGATATTGTCCTCTCGCCCCAGGATCAGATCCTGTTCCAGCACGAAGGTTTCCGCACGGGCGAGAAACCCCGGTACCTCGCTGCCGTGACCCGGCATCGCCGACAACCACACGCCGCGCAGGTGGCCCAGGGTGCCCCAAATCCCAAAGACAAGTCTTCCGGGGGCAACAGGTCGTCGCGTCGCGAACCACCGGTCGAAAACAGTTCGACCATCTCGCAGACGACGGAAAATCGGCCCGGGAATCGGTCCGGGACTGATCCAAATTTGGTCCGCCGCGAATCGGCCCAACCGGCCTCCGAGACCACTTCGTCACTGGACCGCCGACTCAAGACCGAACCCGAGATGAGTCTCGATGATGGGTCCCGATCGACGAAATCAAAACCTGCGGATCTGGTTCGTGGACGCGAACGGCAAACCCCGGAGGAAGAAGACCCGGCCCAGCAGTTTGCCAACAGCAATTTTCACCAGTCTGCCGAAGCCACGACCGCACGCCCTGTCCACCGCGTCGATTGGGGACTCGACGGTTACTGCCCGGTCACACTCAAGCGCACCGGTCAATGGGTCGCCGGCCGGGATGAATTCACCGCCGACTACGAAGGTCAGACCTACCGCTTTCGCGATGCCCAGGAACGAAGCGAATTCCTGGAGTCCCCCGATCAATTCGCCGCCCAGGGAGGCGGGTTCGACCTCGTGATGTTTGAAGAGGTCCGGAAGTCGCTCAAGGGAAGCACGCGGTTTGCAGCGTTCTACAACGGCCAGCTCTACCTGTTCTACAGCCGTGAGTCGCGCAGCCAGTTCAAGAAGAACCCCGCCCGTTACGCCAAGGGACGACAGGCCGCGTGGCGCACCGGTGCCGGACAGGTCGCGCTGTAATTTCTTCCCCCGGAGCCTCAGTGATGAGAGTGCCGGGGGATTTTTGCTGCGCGGTTCCGGCCGGCTGACCGGTCCGGAGAACGGCCCTGCCCCTGCGGACTTGAGAAATTCCGGGGTGCGCTGCACAGGCCCGAGAATGGGTTTGTTCGCCGACAGGCCCCCGGAACAGGGACCGGATTCGATTCCCACCAATTGACGCGGTCCGGGGACAAGACATGATGCCTGTATCGGGAAACTGAAATTCCCCGACACAGATCCAGTTTCTGTCAACACACTTGCCCCGACTGTCCCGCAGGGAATTGACCTCACCTGTCGCAGGGAGCCTGTCATCATGAAGATCTCGTTGTTCTCGCGGTTTGGAAGTTTCTGCCTGCTGTTGGGATCGCTGCTCAACGGAGTTCAGGGAAATGAACCCCAGCGCCGGGAATACATCTATCTTTCCCGGAATGCGACTCCTGCGGGAACCGCGCGCATGGTTGTGGACGAGACCGCATTTCCGGAACAGCGGACGGAAGAAGGGACCCGGCTGGCCCAGGGTTACCGCACCCGCACACAGGATGTGGAAATTCTCTCCGAGATGACCTGGGACGAAGACCGCGCGATCCGCAGCGACGAATACTTCGAGGAACCGGTCGTGTTTGGAACGCGCACCGCGACCAACCTCCGCGGCTGGCAGTATGGCTACACATCGGGGGGACGGCGGTACTCGGCACACTGCCTGACCGCTCCCGGATACGAATCGGCCTGCGGAGCCGAACCGTTGGCGATGGAAGAGCGATTGCCCTGCGGCCGTTGCCGCAAACCTTCGACAGGGTGTCGCTGCCGACCGACGCGACCGGTGGCGGCCTGTCGCCCCGCGCCCGCCTGTCGGCCCGCCCCGGTCTGCCGTCCGGAACCGGTGTGTCGGACCGCTCCCGTTTGCCGGCCTGTCAGCCGGCCGGTGCGACACTGTGCTCCCCGCCCCAAGTGCCCCCCCTGTCGGCCGCGATGTCCATCGCCGTATCCGGCCGATCTGACTCCGGGCATCTACGAGGTTTCACCCGCACAACCGGCGGCGATTGAGTCGCCGGGTTATGACACCGAGTTTGCCCCCCCGCAGGTCCGTTCGACCACCCGCCGTCCCTCGACTCTCCGGTCGACCGGTGCGGGAACCGGTGTTGGTGGATCCCTGGGTGGCAACACGCGATATCGCGTGACCTCTCCCCGCTCTCCTCAGGCCGACGCGTATCTCGATTCGGAAATGCCCGAACTCGACCTGTCGACTCCTGAGTAAGTCGAACCGCCTGACCCGGCAACCAAAGCTGGGTTCTGGGGGTAGCGCTGCGCGGAACCCCCGGCTCCCCTCTGACACCCCTCCGGGGTCCCTGGCACCGGTATCGGGCGGTTTTCTTGCGTGTGCGGCGAATTTCAATTGTCACTTCCAGAGACTGACAGACCGGAAG
>DNUF01000215.1:19077-19208 GCA_003508595.1 Planctomycetaceae bacterium | reverse complement strand
CCGCCTCCCACACCGGGAGCTCCCCCACCGCCCCCCCTGCTGCCGATTCCCAACCTGTAGCCGATCGGCAGCGATGGGACGGACGACGCGGGGAATGCCGCGGGCCGAGGGAGCCGGTTCCGGGAGCGGAC
>DNUF01000215.1:10901-18793 GCA_003508595.1 Planctomycetaceae bacterium | reverse complement strand
GCCGCAGGCCCATTGTGGCGGAGCCGCGGACTCAGATTGGCGGAGCCGCAGGCCCATTGTGGCGGAGCCGCAGACTCAGAGTGGCGGAGCCGCAGCCCCAGAGCGGCGGAGCCGCAGGCCCTTGAGTCCGGGCCGCTGGGACCAAAGTCCGGGGCTGCAGGCTCCCCGTGGGGTCAGGGGAGTTATTTCTCGAAGATCACCGGGCTGCGGAGGATCTGGGGGACCGTTTCGAGTTCGAGGTCGAGGCTTGTGGGGAGGCGCAGTTCGCCCATGGCCCGCTCGGTCTGCAGCATGCTCTCGGCCATCAGGTCGATCTTGTCCGAGAGGGCGGTTGGTTCGTTGCGGGTGACGGCCAGTTCGCCGAGCGAGTGAATGGTGTTCTCCAGCCGGTGCAGTTCGAGGTCCATCACCTCGAGATTCGCCTGGGCCCGGTTGTAGTTTTCAAGCCGGGTCTTCGACGTCTGCAGCGTCTCTTCGAGCAGGCGCCGCTTGCGTTCGAGGGACGGATCGTCGGCATGGACCTGGAGGGTCTTCAGGTTGCGCTCGGCCACCTGGATATCGTGCTCGATCCCGCGGACATCGGTCTGACGCAGGAACGTACTGACGGAACGGCGGGTGTGCAGCAGCTTGAGAAACATCCAGAGCAGACGGTCGAGCCCTTCGGTCCCCTCGCCTCGACTGGCACCCGAATTCACACCCGGACCCTGGATGCGCAGTGCCAGTTGCTGCAGTTCTTCACAGCGTTCGCGAACCTCGTCAAACCGTTGCCGATCTTCCCGGGTGAGCTGTTGATAGAGTTGCCGGCTGAGAGTCTCGGCCCGCGCCTTGTCGGCCTGATCCCGGGGGGGGGCCGCCTGGATGTCGACATAGCGACGAAACGTGGGGTGGGTGCCGATGAATCCCAGGTAGGCCAATTCGGCAGCCGTCACCAGGGGGGCGACGATGTCAAACCGCCCACTGATGGCGGCGGCGGCCATTCCCCCCGAGAACAACAGCAGGTTCCAGCGGTTCAGGAACGCCGCCTTCAGGTATCGCATCATCCCGCAAGCACCTCGTGAGTACGACCGGCCCGTCTTGGTTCCGGGGGAATCCGGGATTCACGCCGCGACCGGCGGCATGGCAGACAGGCAGCCCACAAACCCGATCTTCGCCAGCAGTGTGCCGATTTGCAAATCAGCCGCGCGACACCTGCTGCTGTTCGAGCTGGGCAATGAGATCGCGGATGAAATAGACCGTCTCCTGGAACTGCGGATCGCGGTGCATCTCCTTGGCTGGCCGGTCGGACGGACGGACCTGGATCTCCTTGAGGATGGTTCCCGGCGAGTTGCCCAACACGTAGATCCGATCCCCGAGGAAGACCGCCTCTTCAATCGAGTGGGTCACGAAGAAGACCGTCGCCTCGACCTCCCGCCACAGGGTGAGCAGCAGGTCCTGCATGTTCATGCGGGTCATGGGGTCGAGGGCCCCGAACGGCTCATCCATCAGCAGGATCCGGGGCCGGAGGATCAGCGACCGGGCGATCGCCACCCGTTGCCGCATCCCGCCGGAGAGCTCGTGCGGGTACTTGGCACTGTCCCGCGCGACATCGAGCCCCACCCGGCCAATCCACTCGCGGCCGAGCGCATCGCGCTCGGCCCGGGGAACCCCCTGGCATTCCAGGCCAAACGTGACATTGTCGAGCACGCTGCGGTTGTCGAAGCTGGTGTAGTCCTGGAAGACCATCCCCCGATCGGGACCGGGTCCCTCGACAGGTTCCCCAAACACCAGCACGTTCCCCCGGGTGGCGGGATGCTGCGGCGACAATCCGGCAATCAGCCTGAGGATCGTGCTCTTGCCGCAACCACTGGGCCCCAGGATGCAGATGAACTCCCCCTTGCTGTGCAGGTCGGCCACCGTGAACGAGACATCCCGGATCGCCGTGAATTCGTTCGGCTGACCGGGGCTGTAGGTCTTGGTGACATTCCGGAATTCGACCACAGCCGGGCGTCCCTCCCCTGCTGTGGCCTGACCACCCGACTGGCCCGACACCTGCACCGCGGGCAGCACCGACCCCAGCCCCACCTGCTGCGGTGAACTGGCGGGTTGCACACCGGCTGGGGTCGATTCAGGAGACATGGGGGGATCCAGGAAGAGGGGTCGAGTTCGCCGTCGGCTCAGGCCCGGGCCCGGCGCGGGAAGAGCGTGTGCCGCAGGTCTTCCACGGCATGCATCAATCTGCGGAACCCGCGATGCAGCCAGCCCTGCCCGCCGTAGACATGCGGAAAGAGTTGACGCTGCAGCCAGAACAGGACCTGGTCAATCGCCAGCGCGACCAGGGGAATCAGCAGCAGCACCAGGAAGACATTCTCGCGCAGGCCACGCCGGATCGACGTGTTGATGATGTTGCCCAGCCCACCGGCCTCATTGCCGAACTTGATGGTCTCGGCGAGCATGATGTAGCCGAAGGCCAGCCCGAACATCAGCCGCAGCGAATTGCAGATCGATGGCAGGGCGAGGGGGATCAGCACCTTGAGAATCACCTGCCAGGGGCGGGCCCCCAGGGTGAGGGCCGTGTCGATGTAGCTGGTTTCCACCCGGCGGATCGCCTCGGCGGTATCCGACAGGATGAAGGCCACGCAGGCCAGGAAGATGAACATCACCTTCTGCAGTTCACCGATCCCGAAGAGCGAGAAAGTGACACCGACCAGCGCCGCGAGGGGAATGTTGCGACCGAAGATCGAGAGCGGCAGCAGGAAGGCGTGCACCCGGCCAAAACAGCCGGCCAGCACCCCGAGCGGGACGCCGATCGCGGTCGCCAGGCCAAACCCCAGCAGCAACCGTCGCAGGGTGACGTAGAGATTGCGGGCGAGGGCCGACTCGGAGGTGAAGTCGTGCCACCACTCGCTCCACGTGCGGGGGGGGAGTGGACGTCCCTCGAAGTCTTCCAGCGGCCGATCTCGCAGCACGAGTTCGGGGAGTTGCTGAAAGGTCTCCCCCGGGCTGGGCATCACCAGCGGGCCGACCAGCCTCTCTTCCGCAGTCCCCAGGGTCACAAACCACCAGACTCCCAGGCAGCAGACCACGCAGAGCAGGCTGAGGACGACCACTTCCCAATCGGGAACGGTATCCCGCACCGAGAACCACGGCGCGAGAAAGCCACGGGAGGCGGGCCTGGTGCGGGGGGGGGTCGCCGGGGGCCCGCCAGGCTCTCCCCCCGCCGATGCCAGAGATGCCGACGGCTGGGGGTCAGTCGCCGACATGACTACTCCTGCTCGGCGGAATAGATCTTGATCTCCACCCGGCGATTCTTGGTGTGGTTGCCGGGGTCGGCCCGGTCGGCGGGGACATCCCACCCCTTCCCCTCCACCTGGAACCGGCTCGGATCGAGCTCCTTGTATTTCCGCAGCAGGCCTTCCTTGATGGCGTTCGCCCGGGCCAGCGACAACTCGCGGACCAGCGAATCGGGGACTTCGCCACGCTTCGAGGCGTCGGTGTGTCCCTGGATCAGGATGTAGGCCGCCCCGAACTGTCCCGACAGCTTGGCGATCTCTTCGAGCGTGAGATCGACCGTCGGGTCGTACAGCTCTTCAACATCTTTTCCATCGACCTTGCGGGTCACCTTCTTGTAGAGATCCCAGCTGTTGGGGAAGAACTTGACCACGACGGTGTTGGTGAGAATCTCATTCTCGGCCAGTTCGCCGATCGTCTTGGGAGTCAGCTGGATCTGGTATTCATCGCGCTGCGTCGAGTACTTCGTTTCTGAGGCCAGCTTCTGGATGATGCTGGGATCCATCACCTGGTCGAAGGGAATCGCCCGGTTGCGCAGCCGTCGGTCACGTCGGTAGAGCAGGTTCGCCTGGTTCCAGACCCGTTCGAAGTTGGTCGGGTTGTTCTGGTTGATGAAGAACTGGTAGTTCTCGGCCCAGTTGGTGCTGTGCGCGTCTCCCTGCATGTTGAGGGCGTCGGGGGCCGGAATGTTGTATCCCTTGGCCATCAACTCGGCGAGTTTCTGGCGGTTCCCCTCCTGCTTCAGCTGTTCCATCGAGTCGAAGATGCCGCGGACGAGCCCCTCGATGATGCCCGGCTGATCGCGGGCGAAGTCGGCCCGGCTGAACCAGACGTCGGCGATCAGCTTGTTGGCCTGCTGCGTGCTGACCAGCAGCCGGTTCCCCTTGACCTTCGCCAGGTTGTAGATGTCGGGAGCCCACGAGACGCAGGCGGCGATCGACTTGTCGGCATTGAAGGCGGCGGCCGCCTGGAAGGCGTCTTCGGTGAAGACCATTTCGACTTCACCCGGCTGCAGACCTCCCGAGACCAGCATGTTGAGGGCGAAGTAGTGCGACGGCGAGTTCTGCGCCAGCACCATCTTCTTTCCCCGCAGGTCCGACACCGTCTTGATGGTGTCGCGGACCACGATGCCGTCGCCACCGTTCGACCAATCCACCTGCTGGAAGACTCGGGGCATGACGCGGGCGTCCTTCGGCTTGCCGGCGGCGTCGACGAACCCGCTGGTCAACAGCGGCAGCATGTCGAGCGTCGCCCAGCCGATGTGGACCTCGCCGGTGGCATAGGCATCCCGCATCTTGATGGGATCATCGATCAGCACCAGTTCGACCTTGAAGGTCTTGCCGTCGGGGGTCTTCCACTGGTGGCCCGCTTCGAACCCCTGGTTGGCGAAGATGATCGGGCCCCAGCCGGCCCAGACGTTGATCGCGAACCGGACGGTGTTTCCAGTCTCGGCCAGCGGGCGATAGGCGGCCGCACCGGGAGGATCGGGAAGCCGTTCTTCACGGGGCCGGAACTTGTATTCCGAGACCGTCGTCAGGCTCGCCGCCTCATCATGGACCTCAGCCTCGCCCGGATTGGCCGCCGGAGGAGTCCCCACCGGAGGAACCGTTCCGCCCCCCCCGGGAACTCCACCAGGAGCCCCACCGGGACCACCGGCAACCCCGCCACCGGCCTGGCGACCGGCATTCTGGGTCTGGTTGTTCGCCCGTGACATGGCAAACCAGACCAGGCCCGCGACCACGAGCCCGACAGCGACATAAAACAATGGTTTGGGCTGATTGTTCATCGGCAGATTCCAGGAGAGATGTCTGGGACGGTCAATTCCAGGGAACGTCACCCCGGAGGGAAGGGTTCAACCTGCCATCCGTGTGTGGGGGACCAGAGAGGGGAACGCAACCCGAGGCTGGTTGGTTCACACAATTCCGCCCAGAGCCTGTGGTCTGATGCACACTGGACAAACGCCGGGATCGATTTCGAACCGGCCGAGACGGGGACAGGAGCCGCGTCCCCGGTGTCCCGCCGTGCGATTACGGACGCCAGACGTGCTTGCCGCGCATCTGCTGGACGCCGTGCAGTGTCTCCATCACGTTGTACGCGCTCAGTTCGCACAACAGGCGGGTGACCTTCTCGTGCTGCTCGTCCGACAACAGCGGTTCGACTTCCTTCATCAGGGTGACCAGGCGGGCTTCCTGCGACTTCAGTTCCGAACTGTCAACGTGGCCGTCGGCCATGGCATCGAGAAACGAAGTCAGCTTGCGGGCGTAGTCATCGATGAGGGTCGTCTCGAATTTTTCGTCGAGCCACTTGAGGCGCTTGGCCATGGAATCACCACGAAGGGGTCAGAGAAAGGGTGTGTCAACAATTCTGGCAACCGGCGGCCCGGGGGGCACACCGGCAGCACCACCAGGTTCATTTCAGCAGGGTGCGGATTTCAGACATCCGCTCCTGCAGGCGGGAGCGCCCGGAGGGAGCCGAGACCGCCTCGCGCCAATGTTGCGGCAGGAAGCTGAGTTGGGTGCATTCCAGCACGGCGGCCAGTTCCTGGTATTCTTTTTCCAGTCCCTGGGCCGAGGGGATGAATTCGCGGAACGCCTGGTCGATGTCGGCGCGGGTCAATTCCTCACGGCCATCGGCCAGCATCTGCCGCTTGGCCGACAGCACGACGCTCTCGATGTCCGAACCGCTGAGGTAGCGGTCGGGCTGGATCGGGGGGATCGCCCCCTCGGCCAGCTTGAGCTTGTTCTTCTTCGCCAGGACCTTGAACATCTGGGCAATCTCCTCTTCATCCTGGGGATAAAAGAGGGGAATGTGCACTTCGGCCCGTCCCTGGCGCTTGAGGTCGATCGGCAGCAGTTCGGGCCGGGCGGTCATCAGCATCCAGACGATCTTGCCCCGATATTGGGTGTCACCCATCTGGCTGGCGATCATGGCGAAGACGCGGCTGGAGGTTCCCGAATCGCCCCCTGCCTCGCGGTCGCCCAGGGCGGCGTCAGCCTCGTCGATCATCACGACGACCGGGCCGAGCGACCGCAGCACGTTGAGCACCTGCTCGAGGTTCGATTCGGTTTCGCCCACGTACTTCGAACGGAAGTTCCGCAGCTTGACGCAGGGAATGCCGACCGAGCCGGCGTAGCACTCGGCCAGGAAGGTCTTGCCGGTTCCGACCGGACCACAGAAGAGATAGCCCATCGGGGCGGCATCGAACCGTCCCTTCTGCAGCAGGGCGGCATCCTGCTTGAGCCGCTGCTTCGCCGCCTCCTGCCCCACCACCAGATCGAGCGTGTGCTTCGGCTCGACAAACTCGATCAACCCGCCGCACTGCCGCTCAATGAGGGTCTTCTTCAACTGCTTGAACCGCTCGACCCCCACCTTCGACCCCGCCTTCCCCTGGGCCAGCAGCGAGTTCAGGCTGGTGAGGCTCAACCCGTTGGAGAGGTCGGCGAGCTCTTCGGGGGTGAAGTCGGTCAATTCCGACAACTTCTGGGTCTTCGCCATCCACTGGCAGAACTGAAGCCGCTCGGCCCGTTCGGGCATCGGCAACTGGATCGCCGCCACGTGGGCGTTGCTGGTGAGCCGGTCGTTGACCTCGGTGATCTTGTCGGTGATCAGGCAGATCGCGACGTTGGCCCGCTTGACGAACGGGTTCTGACCCCAGTTGAGGAACCGCACCAGGTTGGTCCCCGAGCCGCGCGAGAGCGACGGGAGATCGGTGGCGGGAACCAGGTACTGGGCATAATCAAACAGCAGGGCGATGCTTTTTCGCTGCGCCGCATCCTCCTCGACCAAGAGCCGGTCGATGAGCTTGTCGAGGGCCAGCAGCACCGGCTCGGGGTCGCGGGGCCAGGTGACCGGCTCACCAAACTTGGAAGTCAGGAACTTCTGCATTTCCAGCAGCCGTTTCTGGTTCCCTCCCACCGCGGGACGCAATCCCTTGGCGAGATCGTACTGCACGACCACATCCCACTGGCCGAAGACCTGCTCGGACAGGAACTGCATGAGGTTCCCGTAGTTCTCGCTGCCGTCGGGACCGGGGCAGCGAATCAGGTCGTGCACATTCCCGTGAAACACGAACACGCAGTTCGCGTCGGAAATGTAGAGCTCGGCAAACTGCCGGGCCCAGGCGGGATACCAGTCCGGAAACGAGACCGGACCGGCGGCAAGTGGAGCATTCGGTTCCATAAACGACGTCCCCGGGGTGACACCCCGGGGTCCCGAAAGTGAAGTGGCAGTCCCGACGCCCAGGGCGACTAGTTTGTGGTGGTCTGGCGTGCCGGACCGAGTTCCTTGGTCGTGTCCTGCACCTTCACCGTCTCGGGAGTCACCATCCCCATCTGCAGCTCGAAGTCACGCAGGGCCTGGTCGGCGACCGCCTTCTCCATCGCCTGTTCTTTCTGGATGTCGGCAATCCCCTCGTTCGACAGGTCGGCCGACACCTTCACCTTCGCCCGGTTCTTGTCGATCTTTTCCTGGATCACACCCTCAATCGCCCCGAAGTCGGTCGTGACGTCGAAGTTGAAATCACGCGACAGTTCGGCGAGCTCGGCCTCGGCCCGGCTCATCTTGAGGTCGGCGTCGTACTTCTGGATCTTTTCCTTGACCTGCTGCAGCTTCTGGGTCGCGTGCTG
>DNUF01000215.1:0-10631 GCA_003508595.1 Planctomycetaceae bacterium | reverse complement strand
TCGTTCTTGGCCTTCTGCAGTTCCAGCACGAACTTGCCGGCGGTCTCGCGATCACCCACCGCCAGGTAACTCTTCACCTTGGCTTCGAGATTCTTGACGTGCGTCTCATTCATCGCCACCTGGCGGGTGACACGCTGCACCAGCGCCTGGTACTGCTCGAGTCCCTGGCGCCCCGACTTCATCTGCTCGACCGCCTGGTCGTACTCGTACTGCAGTTGGGCAATCGGATCGGCCGTCCAGAAGTAATTTGCGACCTTGTTCAGCTGCGCCTTGAAGGCGTTCCAGATTTTGCCGAAGATCATCGGGTCTGCGGCGGAAATTTCTTTCGGCCGCCCTTGAGAGGTGAGAATTCGTGAGAAGGGGCCGGGAAGCGACAGGGCTTCACGGTGGCGATATCATCCCGCCTGTCTCCACAAGATGCAACATTCCGGGACGTTGGCAAGCCCTGGCAACCCTCGGTCCGAGAACGCCTGAGACCGGCCTTCCTCCGACCCGCACGACCTGTCAATTCCCCCGGAAACGTCCCTCTTTCCCTCCCCTTTCCCCTCACCAGCCCCCCCTGTCCTGAAAGGTCCCCCGATGCAACGCCGCGACTGGATCAAATGGTTCGTCTCGCTTCCCCTCGTGATGACCGGGGCCAAAGCCCACGCCGCCCCCGCGACCGCTCCCGCTTCGGGGAAATACTGGGTGTATCTCGGCACCTACACCAAGCCGGGGGGAAGCCGCGGGATCTACCGGACCGAACTCGACCTCAAGACCGGACAACTCGCCCCGCCCACCCTGGTGGCCGAACTCGAGAACCCGTCCTTTGTGAATCTCAGTCCCAACGGCAAGTTCCTGTATGCGGTCGGTGAAACCGCCGACTCGGGTCCCTCGCAAAAGGAGGGGACGGTGCATGCGTTTCGCATCGACCCCGCCACCGGCAATCTCACCCGGCTCAACTCGCGTCCGAGTGGGGGGGCCCATCCGTGTCACCTGTCGGTCAACAGCACCGGGCGCTTTGTGATCGTCGCGAACTACACCGGAGGGAGCTCGGCAGTCTTCGCGCTCAACGAGGATGGCAGCCTTGGCGACCGCACCGACTTCCAGCAGCACCAGGGAGGGGGCCCCAACAAGTCGCGGCAGGAAGCCCCCCACGCCCACTGCTCTCAGTTTCTGACGATCGATGGGGTCGAATACGCCTATGTCGTCGACCTCGGGCTCGACCAGGTTCTCTCGTACCGGCTTGACCCGAAAAGCGGTGTCCTGGCCGCGACACTGCCCGGCAGCGTGAACCTTCCCCCGTCAAGCGGTCCGCGTCACATCGCCTTCCATCCTGCGCTCGGCCGGGCCTACGTCTGCGGCGAAATGGATTCCACCTGCATCACGCTGCAGTTCCGCAAGCAGAAGGATGGTGTGCTGGAACTCTTCCCCACCACCACTCCCAAGGGGAACCACCTGTCGACCCTGCCCGCCGATGTGAACCCCGAGATTCGCCAGCGCAATTCGACCGCGGAGATCGTGGTCCATCCGTCGGGACAGCACGTGCTGGTCTCAAACCGGGGACATGACAGCCTGGCCCTCTTCGGGATCAACGCCGAGGGGACGACGCCGCAGGGGCACATCACCAGCGCCCCGGGACGCGAAATCAAGACCCCACGCAACTTCAATGTTGATCCGACCGGTCAGTGGGTGCTGATCGCGAGCCAGGATGGGGACACCGTCCGCACAGCGCAGTGGACTGGTCCCGGCACCAGTCTCTCGCCTCACAGCATCACCGTCGGAGCACCGGTCTGCGTCAAGTTCCTGGCCAAGCCGTAACCGGACGCGCCGGCCCTCCTGCGGGAGGCAATCCCGGAAACGCCAGACGGGAAACGGCACTTCGGTCCGGTTGACACCACAAAAAAACCCCTCGTCACGATTGTGTGACGAGGGGTTTTGCGTTTGACGGGGAGGAAACAGCCACGGTGGGTTCCACCATGGATCGCGCCCGTCAGCTGGCGGTGAGGGCTTCGGCCCCCAGTCGGGCACAGAAGTCACCAAAGGTTTCCCCATTGTGACGTTCGGTCTTGAATCGGGAGAAGACGGGACTGAGAGTCGCCAGGATCTCGGTCTTGGGGACGTAGTCCTTGAAGACGTATCCCAGCCGGGTCCCCTGCACGTTCCCCCCCAGGTAGATCGTGTACTTCTCTCCCGCAGCCCGGCCCACGAAACCAATGTCGGGGGTGTAGGGGCGGGCACAGCCGTTCGGGCAGCCGGTCATGTGGATGGCGATCCGTTCCTGGGCCAGTCCAAGGCGGGCCAGCTCGGCTTCGAGTTCATCGATGACGCCGGGCAACGCCCGTTCCGACTCGGTGACCGCCAGGCCGCAGGTCGGCCACGCGGGGCACGCCGCCGAATACCGGCGCAGCAGGCTGAGATCTTCAGCCGCCGCCATGCCATGCTCGCGCATGAGGCGTTCGATCTCGGGACGGTCGGCCGGCGCGATGTCGCAGAGAATCACCGCCTGCAGGGCGGTCAACCGGACGGCCACCGGAAACTTCGCGAGAATCGCCCGGAACCCGGTCTTGAGCCGCAGCTTCCCCTCGTCCTTGATCCGGCCGTTCTCGACGTTGATCCCCAGGAAGAGCCTGCCATCTCCCTGTTCGTGCCAGCCGATGTGGTCATCGACATCGGTGATCTCCAGCGGGAGGGGAGGAGTCAGCTTGAAGCCGCAGTACTTCTCGACCTCGGCGGTGAACTTCTCCATTCCCCAGTTGGCGATCACGTACTTGAGCCGGGCCAGCTTGCGATCGGTCCGGTTGCCATTGTCGCGCTGAACCTTGACGACCGCTTCCCCCACGGCAATCGCCTGGTCCGGGGTGACAAACGCCAGGGGCTTGGCCAGGGCCGGGAAAGTCTTCTTGGCACTGGGGGTCTGCCCCATGCCCCCGCCGACCACGATGTTGTAGCCCTTGATCCGCTTGTTCTCGACGATGGCGATGAACCCCATGTCGTTCGCCAGCACGTCGACGCAATTGTCGTCGGGAAGCGCGACCGCCATCTTGAACTTGCGGGGGAGGTAGGTGGCCCCGTAGATCGGTTCTTCGACCGGCTGGAATTCGTCGACCTTCTGCTGTTCCCCCTGGTCGTCGGTCATCCAGATTTCCCAGTACCCGGTGGTACGGGGGCGGAAATGCTCGGCAAGGTGGTCGGCAAACGCCTGCATTTCATCGAAGACCGGGTTGTTCCGGTAGGGGGCCGGGCAGCACATCACGTTGCGGTTGACGTCGCCGCACGCCGCGATGGTCGTCAACTTGATCTCATTGATCTCGCGGATCGTCGACTTCAGGTCTTTCATCAGGATCCCGTGCAACTGCAACCCCTGGCGGGTGGTCACCCGCAGGGTCCCGTTGCCAAACCGGTCGCACAGGTCCAACTCCGACAGGAATTGAGCGGCCGTCAGCTTCCCCCCGGGAATGCGCGACCGGACCATGAACGAGGTCTGCCTGTGAACGGGCGTCCCGTCGGCATTTTTCTGATGCCGGGCGTCCCGGTCTTCCTGCTGATAGAACCCGTGGAACTTGATCAGTTGTTCCATGTCGGCCGTGAACCCCTCGGCACCCGACTTTATTTCTTCCGCGAGGGTCCCCCGCAACTGGCGGCTGGTGGACTTGATTCCCTCGTTCTTGTGCAGCTTGACCTCGTCCGACATCGCATCCTTCCTCGACTGGTGATCCTCTGGACTGGGTGGAGTATATCGACTGGTGGCGGAGAGTGGCGAGATGAAGGGCTTCTCAATACTGGGTCCAACCCATTCGTCCTCCGAATCCCCTGACGAGTCTCCCGACCTGCCGTTATCATGAACACCACTTTCGAGCCCGCTTCCCCCTCTCTGTCTCCCACCCCCCACACGACCATGTCGACATCACAACCCCAGCCCACCCTTTGGGATCGGCTGACCCTGGCGGTGGCGACAGGCCTCGGAAGCGGGCGCCTCCCGTGGTTCCCCGGCACCTGGGGGTCACTGCTGGGAGTGGCCATTTACGCGGGTTTGGCCCTGGCCGGAATCCCCTTGGAGGCGATTGCCCTGATTGCGATCGTGGCGTTCCTGGCTGGTATTCCCCTGTGCACCAGGGGGGCTCGCCTGCTGGGACAGGGGGAGGATCCGGGGGCGATCGTCTTCGACGAGATTGTGGGGATGCTGTGGACATTCCTGTTTGTGCCGTTCAATTGGCAGGCGGCGCTGGTTGGATTCTGCCTGTTTCGACTCTTCGATGCCCACAAACCCTGGCCGGTGCACCGGTTTGAGGCGCTGCACGGTGGACTGGGGATCATGGCGGATGATTTTGCCGCCGGGCTGGCTGCGGGGGGGACCCTGTGGCTGGTCCGCTTTGCGGTCTTGTCGGCCGCCGGTGGTTGAGCGTGGTTTCCCCGGCCCCGATCCCCCGGAGCGAGCCGGTTTTTTGACATGACTGCGACTTCTTGAGGTGTGTTTCGGATGAGTGCCCGGCTGATCGATGGGAAGCGGATTTCGGAGGTTTTCCGCAGTGATGTGGCCCGTCGCGTGGCGGAATTCCGGTCGGCGACCGGGGTGATTCCCAAACTGGCGGCCGTACTGACGGGCGATGACCCCGCCAGTGCGGTGTACGTCAAGAACAAGCATGCCGCCTGCGAGCAGGCGGGGCTGGGGACGGAAGTGATCCGGCTTCCGCGGGAGACGACCGAGGCCGAGTTGCTGGCGGTGGTCCACCGGCTGAACACCGATCCGGCAGTGCATGGAATTCTCGTGCAGTTGCCGGTTCCGCCACAGATCCAGCCGCAACGGGTGCTGGATGCCGTCACCCCCCTGAAAGATGTCGACTGCTTTCACCCCGAAAATGTGGGGCGACTGGCCCAGGGGCGACCGCGGTTTCTTCCCTGCACACCGGCGGGTGTGCAGCGGATGTTGATCCAGGAACAGATCGCGACGGCGGGCAAGCATGTCGTGATCCTGGGGCGCAGCGACATTGTGGGAAAGCCGCTGGCGCTGATGCTGATGCAGAAGGGAAAGGGAGCGAATGCCACGGTGACCGTCTGCCACAGCCAGACCAGCAACCTGGCGGAGGTCACCCGGTCGGCCGACATCCTGGTGGCGGCGATCGGGGTGCCTCGGTTTGTGACCGCCGACATGGTGCGTCCGGGTGCCGTGGTGATCGATGTCGGCATCAACCGGGTGGAGGGGCGATTGTGCGGGGATGTCGATTTTGAGGCGGTGCGGGAGGTGGCGTCGGCGATCACCCCGGTTCCGGGAGGGGTGGGGCCAATGACGATCTCGCTGCTGCTGGAAAACACGCTGACTGCGGCGGCACTGCAGACGTCGGGGGCACCGGGAGCGGGAAACACCGGCGGGTGAACCACCGGAACAATTCCGGTGTCTTCCCGGCGGATGCCACCTCTTCACAGTTGATCGTCCGGTTGCGGACGATATACTCGTATCCATTGCACAGGCCGTTCGTGAGAACGCCGGTGTCTGACGGGAAGTGCCTTTGCCCAAGTGGCGAAATGGCAGACGCGCCAGGTTGAGGGCCTGGTGGGGGTTTACCCCATGGAGGTTCGAGTCCTCTCTTGGGCACTTTCCTTTCGGGCAAGTTCCGGCACTGGCTGCTTTGCCAGCCGGTTCTCATCACGGCCATGTGGCAAACGCAGGCGTGCCGACCGCAGCAGTGAGTTCGCGGTCGAGCACGCTTTGTTTGTTTTTCTGCGGTGTTTGTTTTTCTGCAGTCTGGTTTTGCTGCGGTGCTGCGGGATTCCCCTGTGCCAGGTCCATACCGGCTCCGGAGGCGGAGAGGGGGGGGCTTGGGGCAGGTCCAATCGTCCTCGACTGAATCGGCCTGGTCCGAATCTGCTGACCCATGTCACACACCCCGGCTCTTTCCGCACCGGCCGAGCGGATCCTGGTTCTCGACTTCGGCTCGCAGACCGCCCAACTGATCGCCCGCCGGGTCCGCGAGCAGAATGTCTTTTCGCAGCTGGTACGGCACGACCTGCCGATCGAGCGCATCCGGGAACTGGCCCCCAAGGGGCTGATCCTGTCGGGTGGACCGGCCAGCGTGTATGAGCCAGGGGCTCCCGCCCCCGATCCCCGCATCTTCGAGCTGGGGATTCCGATCCTGGGGATCTGCTACGGCATGCAGGCGACCTGCAAGGCCCTGGGAACCGAAGTTTCGCCCGGGACGCACCGTGAATTCGGCCGGACCGAGTGCCGCGTGACCTCCCCATCACCACTCTTTCGGGGGGTCACCCAGCAGACGACGGTGTGGATGAGCCATGGCGACCAGGTCAAGAATCCGACCGCCAACTGGACGATCCTGGCGTCGACGGACGACTGCCCGGCTGCCGCGGTGCAGCACAAGACCGCCCCGATCTACGGCCTGCAGTTCCATCCCGAGGTGACGCACACGGTTCTGGGCGGAAAGTTGCTGGGGAACTTCGTGCGCGACATCTGCGGCTGCCAGGGGACCTGGCGGATGAGTTCTTTCATCCAGCAGCAGATTGAGTTGGTCCGCGAGCGGGTCGGGCATCGCCGGGTGATCTGCGGTCTGTCGGGAGGGGTCGACTCGTCGGTGGTGGCCGCACTGCTCTCGCGTGCCATCGGAGATCGTCTGTCCTGCATTTTTGTCGACAATGGACTGCTGCGGACTGGCGAGCAGGACGAAGTGCGGCACCGGTTTGGCGAGCACTTCCGCACCGACCTGCACATGGTCGACGCGTCCGACCGGTTCCTGGGAGAACTCGCCGGGGTGACCGACCCGCAACAGAAGCGGAAGATCATCGGCAAGGTCTTCATCGATGTGTTCCGGGCCGAGGCGAAGTCGATTCCCGACGCCCACTTCCTCGCGCAGGGAACGCTTTATCCCGACGTGATCGAGAGTGGTGCCAACAAAGACGGCCCGGCCGCGACCATCAAGCACCACCACAACGTGGGGGGCTTGCCGAAGGAACTGGGCTTCGAGTTGATTGAGCCGTTGCGGGACCTGTTCAAGGACGAAGTGCGGGCACTGGGGCTGGAACTGGGACTGCCCGACGACATGATCTGGCGGCATCCGTTCCCCGGCCCGGGACTCGCGGTCCGCTGCCTGGGAGAAGTCCGCCAGGACCGGCTGGAGGTGCTCCGCAAGGCCGACGCGATCGTGCTCGACGAACTGCGGAAGGCCGGTTTGTATCGGCAGGTACAGCAGGCGTTTGCCGTACTGCTTCCCGTGCAGAGTGTGGGAGTGATGGGGGACTTCCGCACCTATGAAGAGACCGTGGCGGTGCGGGCGGTCACGACCGAAGACTTCATGACGGCCGACTGGGCCCACCTGCCGCATTCGGTACTGCAGGCGATTTCAACCCGCATCACGAATTCGGTCCGCGGCATCAACCGCGTCGTCTACGACATCAGCAGCAAGCCCCCCAGCACGATCGAGTGGGAATAACTCGGCCGCGAGCTGTGCGGAAACCGCCCGATCCCGGGGACGGCGACCCCCGAATAGATCCATGGAATTATCCGGCGGATTCAACTCAGTGCCCCCCCGGAACATCGCATACATCGATTGAACCCCGATCGAGATTCCGGAACGCATGGTTCACTGCGGTCGTCTCGCCTCGAAAAAAGATAACCCGGCTCACCTGCAACTGTGGGTAAATGCCGGTGCCGGCAGTACCGTACGTTGACGATCTAAAGCAATTTCCAGCGTTTTCAGCTCCCGAAAACCATAGGCCTTTTTGGTGGTCTGTTTCGCATTGTTGTTGAATCCTTCCACAACGCTCCCCGAAGTCGTCCCCCCGGTAACACCCCAGTTGTGGATCCGGTCTTGGTGTTGATGCAGCATTCGCGTCCCTCGCTTCATGGGGCCCAGCCGTGACCGCATCGCCTTTTCGCACCTTTCAGTCCCCAACAAAAATGTTCCACTCGCAAGATTTCTGGGGATCGGATGGGGAAGTTGGAGCTGAGCGAGAAGGAACGAGGATCGTGAAGGCGATTTCGACGGGGAGAATGACGATCCGCACGGGGGCCGAATTTCTCGGGGTGAGCTATCGAAGACCTACGACAAATCGCGGAATCGCATGGTCGATGAGGGCTTAGCGAATACGAGCCCACTGACGCAATTTGGTCGGGCGACGAAGGAATTGGAGGGGGAACTCATCCAATTGCGAAGCCTGCAGGCCAAGGGGCGTGTGGAGCGTCGGCATGGACTGCTGCAGGACCAATTAGAGAATTGATGCGGCCGAAGAGTATCGATGTCTGGCAGCCGTGAACAAGTACCTGACGGAGGAGTTTCGGGAAGACTTGAACGATTCGATTCTATTTTCCTCTGAGATCCGCGACGGACCTGCACCGCCGCGTCCCCTGTAGCGTTAATCTGAATCAAGTGCTGAGCCGGCAAGAGGATCGAGTCGAGCGGAGTGACTTGACGGTCTCCAGGCACAATCGACGGCTGCGTTTATCGGCAAAGCATCACCGGCTGCGGCTGGACCGAGAGAAGATTCTGGTCAGCGAGCTTCGAAGAGCAATACTTCGGCGGACGTAACAGGGACGGGGCTTGCAGTGGCGGAATTTGCCAAGTCAGTCTGCACGAGATGCCAAGAAAGAACAAATTATGAGGGGGAGTAGAATACCGAACAAACCCCGAACCAAGAATCTTGGGCGTCGCCGCTCCCAGTGTGACTGACGGGGCAAAACCGAGGAGACGGGATAGGCTCCGCATCTGTCCGATGCACATCACTGATGCGCAGCCCACTCCTAAGGTAAATGCGACATTTCTAATGAGGCAAACCCTGTGATTTTTCAATTCGTGTTTACCATCGCGTGGCCACTCTTGCCGTAACCACCTTTTACCGTTTACTCATTCCACTTGTGTGGAGCGCCCCACCCCGGCCACAAAGACAAGGTGTTCAGCGATGTTGCGTTGACAACTTCCGATGGTCACTTGGCTGTGGGGAGACGCAACAACTCTACCTCGAAACCCTCCGTGTTGGGTCGGCGTCGGCACATTCAACGGGTCTGTGGTGTGGTGTCCGATGAGGTCTGCCACCAATTCCTGCTTACTTGCCATGGCGTTGTTTCAAACTCGTCCAAACGCCATCCGGATTTTCCGGTTTCCAAAGCTCACCTCCTCAGTTCCATAGGTGAAGTCAATAATGCCCTGGCCTTTTCAAAAAGCAAACAAGGTTCGTCGCGCGCTGCGAAGCATTTGCGTTGGTGTGCACGGTTTGGAACCTCGACGACTGCTGTCCCAATCAACTTTGGCGGATCTGTGGCATGGCCGTGCTGTATTCCAGGAAGACACTCGGGCGATTGGCTTCAAGGGCGAACATTTCTTGTCACTGACCCGTGATTCACTGGAATTGAAAAGTACGAATCTCAAGAACACGTACTACATCCGGCATCTGCCTGACGGGCGTTTGGGCACTGGTATTGCCCACAGTGATGACGGCATTCTCTTTGTTGATGGTGGAACCACGCTGGGGCCAGGCAACATGTCGAACTGGGACCATCGGATGGCCAGCTTTAGTAGTGTTTGGAAAGAAGAGTCGACCTGGTACATGGTTTATGAAGGAACTGGTGGTTCGGCGGGAGACATTGGCCTCGCTTCGTCGGTAGATGGTGTTTCATGGGTGAAAGAAGCCAATCCGATTCTCAAACATACTGAAGGCAAAAATTGGGAGAGGATCAATATTGGAACCCCCTGTCTGTATCATGAGGGAGATACTTGGTATCTCTTTTACCACGGATTTGACGGACATGACCTCAATGTGGGATTGGCCACAGGCCGGGACCTGAGTCATTTGACCAGAGCCAACGGCGGGCAGCCGATTCTTTCTCCCAGCACCTTGGGTTGGGATGATGGCACCATTGGAAAGCGATCGATTCTCAAGGAAAATGAACATTACTATATGGTTTATGAAGGATCGCGAGACCTCAATACGGCAGCGAACAAGCGATTTGACACGGTTTCGTGGAATACGGGTATTGCGCGTGCCACGTCGCTTGTGGGTCCCTGGGAGAAACTACAGAGCGGTCCTGTGCTGACTGGGACTCCAAGGGGATTCGGCTATGACGGACCCGAATGGGTACGCACGCCCGACGGCAATCTGTACATCTATTTTCGAGATCCGGTCAATTTGGACAGTACTCGTCGGGCCACTTTGGTGGCACGACCGGAAGTGAATCTACCGCTGGTGTTTGAGGCCGAGACGGACCTTCGGCACAATCTCGGAATGCGAGAGGGGGACGGGTGGTCCACCAGAACTGCGCCGAATCGCAGTGGCTTTCTTTCCTATGGACCATATACCCGTGATATCCCGGTCGGTCGGCAGGTAGCTGTTTTTCGGCTTATGATCGACAAGATCGCCGGCAAAAACTCAGCCGTCGCAACTGTCGATGTGTATGATGCATCCTCAAGAAAGGTTTTGGGTTCACGGATCATCCGGCGAAAGGATTTCTCGGTTGCAAATCGATATCTCGACTTCAATTTAGCTTTCCAGGCTCCGGGTTCGGGTCATCAATTGGAGTTTCGTGTTTATTGGCACGCCACGGCTTATATCCGTCAGGATAAGGTGCAAACCCTTCCTTCATAGAATGGACCTCGAGCCTGGTCCGCCGGAGATATTGTTGAAAGTCGTGTTCGGGTGGAATAGGAAAAAAG
>DNUF01000184.1 GCA_003508595.1 Planctomycetaceae bacterium | reverse complement strand
CCAGCACCACCAGGACCAGCACCACCAGGCCCCGCACCCCCAGGCCCCGCACCACCGGCACCTGCACCGGGGGCCGGTACGGCAATGCCTGAGAGGTCAATCCCGCCGGCCAGTTGATCTCGAATCGCTTCCGGAGATTTCAGCTTCGGTCCGGCAAGATCTTTCTTTCCGAGACCCAGAGCGGGGTGAGTGATGCCCGGTCGTGCAGCCGGTCCTTTTTCAATCGCGGGGAGTGTCTTTCCGGGGATCGGCAGTTTGGCATTCGAGCCGGTTTGAACCCCGGAGATTGACGCGGGTGGGGTGATGGGGCGCTGGCCCCCGGCGGGCACCACTGGCTGCTTGGGAAGTCCTCCCATGAGCGAGGGTTGAGGAGTACGGCCCGTCGATCCTGGGGGGCTGATCTTGAGTGACGGCGGAGTCGAATTCGGCAAGGTGGCCGGTTTCTGCCCCCCACCCCCCAACTGGGGGACATGAATGGTGGGAGGTTGGATGGTTCCCCCCTTGGGACCCTGTGGGAGGGGAGAGGTGGCGGGTTGCTGGACCTGGGGGCGGACGGCGGTCGCCGGCGGGGCTTTCAGGATTGTTTGCGGCGGGAGTTGTGTCTGCGGTGGTGTCCGGAAGCCCGATTGCTGCGGCGGGAGACTCCGGTTCAAACCATTCCCCAACTGGGGAGCGACCTGTGGAGCGACTTGGGGAGCCGCCTGGGGGTGGCCCAGGTTGTTCGCAGCGGGAAAATGCTGTTTCAACGGGGCCGTCGGAATGGAAGCACCCGAGGAATTGAATCCGCCTTGAACTCTGGACATCGGAGCCTGACCACCCCCGCCCCCTCCGACCCCGTGTTGGGGATTTCCCTTGAGCTGAAACCCAAATCCCTGGGCGAATGTCTGAACCGGATAACCGGCATTGACGATGGCCATCAAAAACAGGACAGGCAATGAGGCGAACTTCATGGTCGGAAACCCCAGAGATGCGAAGTGCAGGCCGAATGGCCCTGATGGTCGGAAGTGACCTGGGACGAAGAACAACGTCCACACACCTGTCAGCGCAGGAACACGCCGAGCGCAACATGGAATTTCGTTTTTTTGGGGCGCGGGAGTTTTGCCCGAGAAAACACGGACCAAATCTCACATGGGAGAGGTGGTCGCAAGAACACAGTTGATTGGGGTTTCCGAGAGAACCCCCCAAACCCGCTACCGGGCCGGTGGCTCGCCTGGAGTGTTGCGGCGAGGATTGGGTGGGGAGTCTGTCCGGACTCCCAGACCCAGCAGTTGGCGATACGACCGCCGGAAGCGCTCGGGGCCGATCTCGGTGATCAGGGACTGCCAGTCGCTCGCCACCTGTTCCAGGGCGGACTGGGCAGGTTGCTGTCCCTGCAGGGCAGCCATGAGGGGGCCCGACAGGAGTCGGGCGAATTCCGATCGTCGGGGGAAGGGAAGCTGCAGGACCAGACCCTGATCCCGCAGGATCTCGGCTGCCGTGGCCAGGTACTCGGGGGCCTCGGTTCCGGAGAGTTCCGGGCCGATGATCCACGAGGCGTCGGCCAATTGCGACTCTCGCGTCAGACCGGCCAGCCCGGGGGGAAGTCGGCTCAACCAGTCGGAGCCCGCCACCTGCGACAGGGCATTCCACGCGGGAACCGAAGAGCCCTGGACATTTCCCTTGAACACACAGGCGACCAGCCCCTCCCAACCGGTCAGGTGGGATCGGTACAGACGGCGGGTTCCCCGATTGCCCCCCGCTTCCATCACTCCCTTGTTGGGATTGAAAACCGCTGTGGCCGCTGGCAGAGCACAGATCCCGAGGCTGATGCCCTCCGCTCTCAGGACCGGAGTCGCAGTCGGGCCATTCGCTCCCCCCTGAGGTTCCAGCCCAATCCCCAGGCACGCTTTTCCCTCCAGCACCAGTCTTCGACAGTCGAGCGGACCAAGTTGCCAGATCTCCTCAGACAGATGCGACACATCGGTGCGGGCTTGCTCCAGTGCTCTGGTGAACGCGGTGTTGTCGATCATTGGCTTCAGCGAATCCAGGTCGACGAAGACCGAGTAGTTGTCGGGGTGTCGGGCCGACGAGACGGCACGCGACAGGAACCAGGTGACGCGGAATGACTCGCTCCAGGGTTCCACGGCAGGCAGGCCTCCCCCCCACTGGGGGACCCGGGCGAGTAATGCCGAGTAGTCGTCCCAGGTGACGGGAGGCTTCAGTCCCGCCTGTTCCAGCAGGTCGCTGCGGTAATAGCACACCAGCAGCGGTGCCCGCAGGGGAACCATCTGGGGCTTGCGGCGCGGGCCGCCGATCCGATCGCGGATTCCCGGCAGCAGGTCTTCCCACGCCACGCCCGATTCGGCCGAAAGGGACGATTCCGGGAGACGCTCGAGATCCAGGTCGGCGAGCACGTCGGCGAGCAGGTCGAAGTTCAGCAGGGTCACTGCGGGGGAAGCCCCATCGGCAAGAACCGACTGCAACGCGGCCTGGTCGTCGCGCGGGTATTCCCGGACGACGGGCCGTCCACCCGTCTGCACACCCCACTCGCGAAGCGGGGCGTCCCACAACTCCGGCAAACCGTCACCCGCCGGGACAACCAGCAAGGCCTGCTGACCCTCGAACGGACGGCGTTCGAGCAATTCTGATAACGGCTTGGTCGTGGGCTGGCAGCCAGCCCATAAGAGCAGGCACAGTCCCAGCAACAGGCATTTCCCAGAGCGCGGGGAGGAGGACAGCCAAGGGGGAATCATGGAGCAATGGCGAGCGGGGGATTCCGACCGGGGAAACGGCGCCAGCCCACAGGTCGGGCTGACCGAGAGGCATTGTAGTCGAATTCCGATCGGTTGCCTGCAGATCCCGCATGTCCCGGAGCCGGTTGCGTTGTTCGGCG
>DNUF01000008.1:8227-10314 GCA_003508595.1 Planctomycetaceae bacterium | reverse complement strand
ACCTTGTCCTGCACAGCCAGCATCAGACCGAAGTCGTGATGGCAGACTGCCAGGTCGCCCGGCTTGACCTTTTGCCGATCCATCTCCGGGGAGAGAGCCGCTTCAAAATGCCGCCGCGCCTCGTCCCGGAATCCCTTGTCGACCGCGATCCGTCCCATCCGATGATGGGCGAAAAAATTCCGGGGATTGATGGCAATCGCTTCGTCGAGCAGTGACTTGGCGTCGAGTGAGCGGTCTTCCGCCGCGGCCTTGAGCCCCGATTCAATCAGAGCGCTGGAGAGGTTCTCCATAATCCCGGTATTGGAGGGATCCAGCTTGTATGCCAGGCGGAATTGATCAACCGCCGCGTCGTAATCCCCCATGCGATACTTCAGAATCCCGAGATTGCTGCGGGCGTTGGCGTACTTGGGATCCATCCGCAGGGCTCGCTGGTACAGATTCTCTCCCTCGGAAGGCTGCTCGAGGTCGATCATCACCGTCGCGAGGCTGTTGTAGACCCGCGGGTTCTGCGGATCGAGTTTCAGCCATTCCTTCAACTGTTCCAGTGCCTCCTCCGGCTTTCCCAGTTGCCGCAACACACTCGACAGATTCTCGCGCGGTGAAGCATCGAATGGATTCAACTGGATCGCACGCTGGTAGAACTCGATGGCCCGGTCGGCATCTCCCTCGGCCACGAACACCCCGCCGCGCAGTTCGTTCGCCTGCGAACTCTTCGGATTGATCTCGAGGGCCTGTTCGAGCAGGTTGCGGGCCTCATCCACGTTCCCCTGCCGCTGGACGAGTGCCGCCAGGTTGCACAACGCATCGAGTGAACGGGGGGCCACCTTCAGCGCTTCGCGGTAACACCCCTCAGCCGAGGCGTAGTCACGCACCCGCTCGAACGACAGCCCGAGACTGTTCCAGCAGAATTCGCTTTGCGGGGAGACCTGCACCGCACGGCTGAACAGCGCGAGGCTGTTCTCCCAGGTCGCTACCTGCCGTCGGGCCTGGACCGCCAGGCCGGCAATCAGCACCGCCGCGGCGATGATCAGCCCTCGCCTGATGGGCCGCTCACGGGCCAAGTCGCCCGTCAGCCAGATGAGCGCCACGCACGGACCCACCAGTGGGAGGTACAGGTAGCGGTCTGCCAATGCCTGGCCCCCGACCTGCACCAGCCCGATCACCGGGACGAGAGTCCCCAAAAACCAGAGCCACCCCATCAGCAGGTAGGGACGCGGACGACGCTGCTGCCAGGCGAGCCCGGTGAGCACAGCCAGCACGACGGCCGACCCCGCCACCAGCAGCCAGGAAAGCTGCTTCCCCGGATGCGGGTAATACACCGCGAGGTGGGTTGGATTGACCATGTGCCAGAGGTACGTCACGTACGACACAATCGCATTCCCCACCCGCAGGGGGAGGGGGAACTGCTCGAGTGTCTGGACGGCCCGACCCGCATTCTGGGCCCACAGGGTCACCCCGCTGAACAGCACGATGATCACGAACAGCGGCAGCTTTTCCCGAGCGAGAAACCGCCACCGCTCGCGCGGGGCCAACTGTTCCTCCCGCTGCAGGGGCCAGAAGTCGAGCAGCAACAGCACGAATGGCAGGGTCACCAGCATCGGCTTCGAGAGCAGGCTGAGTATCAGCATGACAGCGGTCAGGAACATCCAGCCCGGCTCTCTGCGGCGCACATGCTGAAGATACATCCAGATCGCGGCCAGGCCGAAAAAGCTGGAGAGCACATCCTTCCGTTCCGAGACCCAGGCGACCGATTCGACGTGCAGGGGATGCACGGCAAACAGTGCCGCGACCAGCACGCTCCGCCCGACCGAGCCTGTCAGCCCTCGCAGACAGGCAAAGACCAGCAGGGCGTTCAGGATATGCAGCAACAGGTTTGTCGCGTGGAACCCGGCCGCCGAACCGCCAAACAGAGAGGCATCGAGTTGCAGCGACATCCAGGTGAGGGGATGCCAGTTCGCTGAGGCCCGGGTCGAGAGTGGCGACCAGGCCCAGGCCAGGCCTTCACCACTCAAACCCTTCACATACGGATTCTGTGTGACATAGACCGAATCGTCGAGATCGACGAAGCCGTAACGCAGGGTCGGGGA
>DNUF01000008.1:7656-7910 GCA_003508595.1 Planctomycetaceae bacterium | reverse complement strand
GAGTCAGCCATCACGGAATCCGTCGCAGCATTCACAATCAACCCTCTGGCAATGGCTCTTGGATCTCCCGCTGGCAGTGCGGGACACGCCCGTCGATCGCGGTCGCTCAACACAACGAGGCCGGCGATCTCAAAAAACCGCCGGCCTCGTTCCGCGTCCGCTGCCTCCGTCGGGGAAGGTGGAGAAACACGGGAGACAGCAGCCTCTTTGCTACGCCTGAGCCCCCGGAAGCGTTGGCCCGAACCAGCCGCCGG
>DNUF01000008.1:1099-7381 GCA_003508595.1 Planctomycetaceae bacterium | reverse complement strand
TTCCCATTTCCCTCGCAGCGGGCCGATGAGGACCTGGAGGGAACCAGCACCGGTCGGATTGTGCTCTCCTGTTCAGACTCCCAGGCTCTGGCGCTTGTCGCCAATCAGCTTCAGCAGCGATTTTTGCGGATCCGCAAACTTCTGAAGGCCCTCGGCCATCAAGTCGGTCTCCATTCGGGCAAAATCGACCTCCCGGTCGATCTCTGCCAGAACCGCCGACGGGGGCATCTGGTCAAGTGTGCGGGTGTAGGTCTTTCCCGCCAGCTTCTGGACCGCGTCATTGGTGGCTGGGGGATTGGTCTGAATGTCGGATCCCGCCAGGGCGGCCACGTACTTGTCAGGGGACTCGGCCGGGTCTTTCGTCCCGGTGCTGGCAAACACGATTTCCTGCTTGAGAGGGAGCTGGAACCCCTCCCAGAACCGTTCATTCTCAGCCCACAACCGTTTGACGTTCACCAGTCCGACCAAACCCTGGGCCGCGGGAGACAACTGAGGTGCCTGCTTTTTGGTGTAAACGTCAATCCGGCTCACAAAAATGCTGTAGACCGACTTGAAGTGGGCCAGGTCGTTCCGCTTCTGCGCACCCGCCCAGACCGCCTCCCGGGCAATTTTGTACTGCCGTTCACTGAAGATCAGGGTGACGTTGAGAGGGATGCCGGCGGCGGCGAGGTCGGTCAGTGAGGCGAGCCCGGCCGGGGTGGCGGGGACCTTGATCATCCGGTTCTTGTGCCCGGCGGCCCATTTCTTGCCGAGTTCAACGTATTGGGCCGCTCGTTCGGCGGTCGAAAGCGGACAGCTGGCATCTTCCAGCAGCGGATCGAGCTCAAAACTGACATAGCCGTCGTTGCCGTGCGTCTGTTCCCAGACCGGCAGGAAGACATTCTGGGCCTGCTGGACCAGTTGATCGGTCACTTTCCAGGCGACATCGTGATCGTTCAGCCCCTGCTTCATCAGGGAGGCAAGTTGGTTGTCAAATCGGCCGGTCTTGATGAGATCGGCGACGATAATGGGGTTCGAGGTCGCACCGGTCGCCCCTGCCTGGCGGTTCGAAACCACGAGGTCAGGGTCGATGCTGTCGAGCCAAAGCTTGGTACCGGTTGCGATCAGGGAAGCCAGAGGTGTCATGGCAAATGGACGGCCCGCCGCGGGGCGGGACTTTGAGAACGGGGAACGTTACAGTCAGAGCGTGGGCCCGATGATAGCCGGGCCCCCCCGTGTGGAACATTCCTCTCCCTTGTTTTCCCCGGATTGGCGGCGACTACCCGCCCCCCCGGTCTTCTTCTCCGCGCATGTCGTACGATACCTACCAGAACCCGCTGAATACCCGCTACGCCTCTTCCGAAATGAGCCGGCTGTGGTCGCCGCAATCGATCCACTCCACCTGGCGGAAACTCTGGGTGGCCCTGGCCGAGGCGGAACACGAACTGGGGCTGCCGGTCACCCGGGCCCAGATTGAGCAGTTGCGGCAGGCGGTCGACACGGTCGATTTCGCGGCGGCCAACCGGTACGAGCGGGAACTGCGGCACGACGTGATGGCGCACGTGCATGCGTACGGCGACCAGTGCCCCGACGCCCGGGGCATCATCCACCTCGGTGCCACCAGCTGCTATGTGACCGACAACACCGACCTCATCCTGTTCCGTGCGAGCCTGCAGCTCATTCGTGACCGGCTCGTGGGAGTGATCGACCAGATCGCCAGGTTCGCGGCCGAGCACCGCGACCTGCCCTGCCTCGCCTACACCCACCTGCAGCCGGCACAGCCCACCACTGTGGGCAAGAGGGCCACGCTGTGGTGCTATGACCTGGTGCTCGACCTGGAAGAGCTCGAACACCGGCTCGCCACCCTGCGCTTCCGGGGGGCGAAGGGGACCACCGGGACCCAGGCGAGTTTCCTCCAGCTGTTCGACGGAGATCACGGACGGGTGGAAGAACTTGATCGGCGGGTTGCCCGCAAGATGGGCTTCGATGACACGTTTGCCGTCACGGGGCAGACCTATTCCCGAAAGCTCGATTCCCAGATCTCGGCAGTCCTCAGCGGCATTGCCCAGTCGGCGCACAAGATGGGGACCGACATGCGGCTGTTGCAGAGCAACAAGGAACTGGAGGAGCCGTTCGAGGCGAAGCAGATCGGTTCGTCGGCCATGGCGTACAAACGCAACCCGATGCGCTCCGAACGGATGTGCGCCCTCGCCCGGTTCGTCATGAACCTTGCGGGCAATGCCGAGCAGACCATGGCGGTGCAGTGGATGGAGCGGACGCTCGACGACAGTGCCAACCGCCGACTCGCGATGCCCCAGGCATTCCTGGGGGTGGATGCGATCCTGATCCTGTACCGCAACGTCGTTGAGGGACTGGTGGTCTATCCCGAGGTGATCCGCCGTCGCCTGCAGGCCGAGTTGCCCTTCATGGCGACCGAGAGCCTGTTGATGGCCGGGGTGGCCGCCGGCGGAGACCGCCAGGAGTTGCACGAGCGGATCCGAGTCGCCAGCCACGAAGCCGGGCGCGAAGTGAAGCAGTTCGGCCGTGAGAATGATCTGCTGGCCCGCCTCGCCCGTGATCCCGCCTTCGCCCAGATTGATCTGGGCCAGGCGCTCGACCCGCACGCCTACGTCGGCCGGGCCCCGCAGCAGGTCGACGGCTTTGTCCGCGATATCGTCGAGCCGATCCGCCAGAAGTACGCCTCGGCGCTCCAACGCGACGGCGGCGAAGTGAAGGTGTGATTCCCCCCGCCCGAAGGTCAACCGCCACTGTCGCCGAGTCCCCAGGCCCAATGAGACCTGCGACGACTGGCATCATCGTTACAACCCTTCGGAAGGGACAGGTCTCGCGGAGAGTCAAGACCGGCACGATCTCCCGATCGCACGGAGACAACCCGATCACCAGCCGAAAAGACAGGCGAGGCAGTCGACTTGGGCTGCGATGTCTGTGAGATTTCCGACTCTGGTTGGGTTGTCATGTCATTTGATGGTCTTGGGGTTCCGGCTGTTCAAGGTGACACGGCACCGCGTGCGCACCGCTGGCATCGTGTGGATCGCCCCGATCGGCTTCGCGGTCCCCGTTCGCAAGTCCCTGTTCCGGTGGAAATCCTCGCGGTGGCAACGGCGACACCCGCCCGCAAGGGGAATCAGCAGGAACTCGCCCGGCATGTCTGCTCGATGCGCCCCGAGTTTGCCGAGTGGGAAGATCTCTTTACCCGGTCGGGAATCGAAACCCGCTATCTCAGTGTCCCGGTGGAGTGGTATGAGGTCGCGCACTCTTGGGCAGAGCGCATGGATCTCCATCGTGATCACTCGCTGGATCTGTTTGGCAAAATCGTCCCCCAACTGCTCGAACAGTCCGGACTGACTCTCGAAGACATCGATGCCCTGGTGCTCAATACCACCGCGGGGATCTCGGTTCCCACACTTGATGCGCTGCTGATCAATCGCCTGGGAATGCGTCGCAACGTGAAGCGGTTGCCCATTTATGGTCTGGGATGCAGCGGTGGATTGGCGGGGCTCGTGCATGGATCCTACCTGGCGCGGGCCTTGCCAGGATCACGGGTGCTGGTCCTCACGGTCGACTTGTGCAGTCTGGCGATTCGCCCTGATGATCGCCGATTGGTGAACTTCGTTGCGACAGCCCTGTTTGGAGATGGTGCGGCTGGCCTGATTGTGCAGACCCCCGCTGTGTCGTCTGAGGTGGCGGCCCATGTCGATCGTCCAGCGTGTCTGCCCCGGGTCCTCGCCGCAGGGGAACATCTCTGGGAGGGAACCGAGGGAGTTCTGGCCCTTTCGATGACCGACGATGGATTCCAGATGGATCTCGGTCGGCAGTTGCCCGAATTGATCCGGAACGGTTTTGCGACCGCCCTAAACGCATTTCTCGACGAGGTGCAGATCACGCGGGACGACCTGGATGGCTTTCTCGTGCATGGTGGTGGGCCGAAGATTCTTGACGGTGTCGCCCAAGCCCTGGGCCTCCCCCCTCAGGCACTCGCCCGGTCCCGCGAGGTCATGCGCGACTTCGGCAACATGTCCTCGGCCACAATCCTCTTCACACTGGAGCGGGCCGTTGAGGCGGGAGTTCGTGGCCGACATCTGCTCGTCGCGTTTGGATTTGGTGTCTCGGCCCATTTCGCGGTGGTCGACCTGTGATGGGCCGCCCGGAAACCGGTTTGTACATCGGCAACTCTGACGGCCTGGCCCCATGACCGAATCGGGGCGACGCGCGAGTGGGGCATCACGAGCACCGAACCTGACATCCGGTTGGTCCTCCGGACGGCAGCGGGTTTCACCAGACAGTCTCGAGCACTTCGCGCAACTCTGCATCCGAGACGTCCCTCGGATTTCCGCTGAGGCTGTTGCCGCGTGAGTCTCGCACCAGGTCTGGAATTTGTTCGCGGGTCACTCCCAGTGCACGCAGTTGCCTTGGAACCTGCAGTTCCAGCAGCAGGGTCTCGATGGTGTCGATGAGTCGCTGGGCGGCCTGGGCGGGGGAATCCCCCGCAGGCCCC
Organism: Planctomycetaceae bacterium; assembly: GCA_003508595.1. GTDB lineage: Bacteria > Planctomycetota > Planctomycetia > Planctomycetales > Planctomycetaceae > UBA10511. The sequence continues at coordinate 2,886 of DNUF01000008.1, read as the reverse complement.
AGCAGCAGCCATGAGATCGTCGCCAGGTCGTCGGTCCTGCAGGGGAGGTTGAAGCGCAGTGCGGCGGGAAGCATCACCGCGCAGGCGAGGCCATGGGAGACGTCGGCATGCACCCCCAGGGCAGCGGCGACACCATGCGCCAGGCCCAGCCCGGAATTCGCGAGTGCCAATCCCGAGAGCAGGGCCGCCTGGGCCAGAACCTCGCGCGACGGCAGGTGGCTGCCGTCGCGACAGGCGGTGCGCAGCGCCTCACAGGTCCCCGGCAACCCCTGCAGAGCCAGCATCCGCGACATCGGTGTCGCCCGCCGGGAAATGTAACTTTCGATCAGCTGGGTGATGGCATCGAGCCCCGTGGCGGCCGTGATCGCCGGAGGCAGTGACAACGTCAATTCGGGATCGACCACCACAAGTCGGGGGAGCAGCTTCTCGCTGCGAATGCTTCGCTTGGCCCGTTGCTCGGGAGAAGACACCACGCCATTGCGGGTCGCTTCGGAACCGGTCCCGGCAGTGGTCGGGACGGCGACGATCGGCAGCACCTCGCGCGTGACCTCGAGTTTCGGAGAGGCCCCTTCGAGGAAGCGGGCAATGCCGTCGGCCTGCGGGTGCGCGACGACAGCCGCCGCCGCCTTGGCGAGATCCATGGCCGAGCCACCCCCCAGCGCCAGCAGCACATCACCATCGCGCGGTTCGAGCGACCGCATCTGCTGTACGGTCCGGTCGACATCGGTCACCTGCGGTTCCCGGCTGATGACTTCCAGCCGTTCGACGGTCAATCCCGCCTGTTTCAGCCGGTCGATGGTGGCTGCGACTTCTCCCGATTGTTCCAGGGCCCGTGATCCGGGGAGCAGGAAGACACGCTGTCCGAGCGTGGCGACCAGCGAGCCCAGCTCGCGGCGTTTCCCCGATCCAAACACGATCCGTCGGGGGGCGGTGAATTCATACGTGAGCGACATGCGGGAAGCTGGCTGATCGACGGCCAGAAAATGCGCGGGCTGGAGTGCGTTCGGATGGTGACGTCCGAAGACCCAGGACCCATGAAAAACCTGAAGCCCATCGCGGAGTCCGATCCTGCCATCACCGGCTGGGGCACGGGGAGAGCGAACCGCGGCGGCGATTCGTTCATTCCCGTGTGACAACCGATCTCCCTCCCAGCCACCAGACGTCCTTCGGCGAATTCTTGCGAGTCCACCGGGATGACCGGGACAGAGCACGGATGGCAGAGGCGTGAGACCTCCGCAACAGACTTCAGGCTAACGGGGCAGCCGGGTGATCGCCAAGGGGCTGACAAAATCCCCCTGCTCAAGACCACGGGGACGAGAACGCAGTGACTGGACGATTTCTACCAGTACTCAGCGGTCGCCGTGATTGGCGAGCAGTGCGCGGGACTCGCGCTTGCGGTCTTGCAGTGCTTCGTATTGCAGCCGCCGTTGCTGCAACAGCCACGGACGGACGCTCCCTTCGCCCGAGGCGGCAATCGCCTCGGGGTCATCGCTGCGGGACATCTGCGACCGCACACTGGCCACGAATTGCGTCTGCTGGATGGTCTGCGCCCGACGGGCCATGGCACGCTGCTGGTTGGCGACCTGCTGCAGACGCACCTGCTGCATCACGGTTTGGCCGAGAGCATTGGGGTTGTAGGCGTTGTACGCCTGCAGGGCGGCCGAGTTGGCGGCTGCCGTGTTTGTCGCGGTGCCGGTTCCAGTCGTCGTCCCTCCGGTTGTGGTTCCGGCTGTGGTCGTCCCTCCGCTGCCACCCCCTCCACCGCCACATTTGCCACCCCCACCACC
>DNUF01000008.1:0-873 GCA_003508595.1 Planctomycetaceae bacterium | reverse complement strand
CCACCACCCCCTCCTCCACCGCCGCCAGCACCCCCACCGCCACCTCCGCGGTGATGGGCCCATGCGGGTTGAGCGACACCACACAGGACGACCAGTCCCAGGGTTGCCGCGATTCGCACGATGTTCCGCTTGGTCCACAACGTCTGCGCCATGATGCCGTTCCTCGAAAAGAAGATCCCGAACACGGAATGGTTTTCGCCGGTTTGAATCGGGAGGCCGCCGCCACCCACCGGTGTGTGCGACACGTCACCCAAGGGGAGAAGAAAGAATTCCTTCCCGCCAGATTCTGGGGCGTTGTTGTTTGTCGCCACCGACTAAAACGCAGCAGCCTGCAACACCTCCACACAAATTTTGATTTTTTTTCCAACACTGGTGTCGCATTCTGCGTCGCGACGATGCGACGCTCGACCAGCCGGTTCCCGTTCGCCAGAATCAATCCATGAACGCCCCTTCGTCTCCCCCACTGCTGGTCACCGGCGCCACCGGCTGCGTGGGAAGCCACGTCTGTCTCGCGGCCCGGGCTCGGGGCCTGCCGGTGCGGGGACTGGTCCGGCTGACGTCCGAGGCCGACTGGTTGCATCGCCTGCAGATCCCCGTCGTCACTGCCGATCTGGCCAGCTCCGATCCTCTCGCCGCCGCCGTCGATGGTGTCACCCAGGTCATCCACTGTGCCGCCCGGCTGGGAACGGGGACTCCCCGGCAATACCGCCAGCTGCATGTCGACGGATTGCAGCGTCTGCTGGAGGCCCTGTCGCAGCGGGGGACCGTGCGGCAGTTCGTGTTGTTGAGCTCTCTGGGGGTCCATGCCCTGTGCGACCACCACGGCACCGATGAGACAGTCTCTCCCGCCGAACGGGGTTTGGGGGCCTGCCT
>DNUF01000234.1 GCA_003508595.1 Planctomycetaceae bacterium | reverse complement strand
GAGGAATAATTGTCGTCGAAGAGCCGGTAATTCCACTGTCGGCAAAGAGATTGCGAATGGCAGTCACGGCGTCCGCTTCGGCAACATGCCAACGAATCGGTGTTCCATTGGCGGCACGAACCTGACGTTGAGCTTGTTCAACAAGTTCGTCAGCCCCATTGAACCAGTGACGGAACCACCCATTCTTTACGAAATTGGCGTATCCTGGCCCTTTGGCGTCGATCAGATCACCGTTCGCCACGCCGTCGAACTTAACGCCATCGACGAAGTATGCCTGTCCAGAGCGTCCCGTAATTTGTTGTTGGTAAGCCCTAGCTCTCTCCAACATCGACTCGATTACACTCTGCCATTGCCCCGCAATATTTGTTGGCTCATCAAAGAACTCCGATTCATGATACGCTTTATGCACCAACACCCCATCGACCGACACGTAATACACGTGCTCGGCGTCGACTTCGAGGTTGAAGACCGGGACCGGGAGGCCGCGTCGGGGGGCGCTGCGGGTGATCTGCCGGAGGGTGCCCGCTTCGGTCCGCAGCGTTTCGCCCGGGACCAGCTCGCGGGCTGGGATGAAGTCGGGCCGGTCTTCGCCCCAGAACGGGTGGGCTCCCGTGCAGCCGATGGGCTTGGTGAACCCTGTCACCGAGAGGGCTGGAACCTTGCCCGATTGGTGAGCGAATATTGCGCTGACCAGACCGGCAGGCTTGCGTTCAGTCGGCAGGTAGGCAGCGGCAACTGCGGCTGTCGGAACTCTGCCGGCTGCGGCAGCACTGCAAATCCTGTCCGGAGTCCACCAGATCGCCAAAGCGACCACCGCCAGAATCAGCCAACGTCCGGGCAACAGTGGCTGGGTGCCCACCGACCTCGTGACACCACCGCGCGGCCCACTCCGCACGGATTGCCGCACTTTGGAGCCTCTCGGCCCAACACTCACACCAGCCACCGCACTCACCAACTGCAACTCCGGAAAAGTTCCAACAAACTCCCCGGACCAGTGGCAACGCCGGCCTGGAGACAGACCCGATTGCAGAGTATCGCCATGTTCTGCCCGGGGGGCAATGTGAGGCGCAACCTGAAAGGTCCAACCAGCGAACGCAATCGCTGGGGTTTATGGGTCCGGCTGGAAATCCAAATGCAAAGACGTCGGTTGCGACACTCCCGCGTGACGGAGTTCTGCAGAGACGGCATGGACAATGCTGGAAAACTCGTCTGGATCAATCTGCAGTGACTGGCGATCCTCAACCCCAAGTTTCCCCAGCAGTTTGCCAATAAACAAGAACCACCGTTCGTCGGGAGCCGCGAAATTCCCCCAGTAGCTATCCAGCCCCACCTGCTTGGCAACGGCCTGCAGGGGATGCAATTTCGACTCCAATGTTTCGAGCTCATCTTCGCGAACGGCCAGTTTGATTCCATAGAACACAATCGTCGTGTCTGCCATGGCTCTGCTCCCTATTCATGAATGAATGATGCGAACCTCAAAGCCCAGCTTGTGCCTCTCCCGACGTTGTTTCGTCGGGCCGACCTTGTCTGTCAAGTTGCTCTTGGAGCCCCCCCAACACAACAACTACTTCTTTCTGTTCGCGTCCCGAAGGAGCATGCCAAGATGAGTCGCCGCCCCCAAGACCGTTTGCGGAACCGGATCCATCGGAACAGGGACTTCCCAGATCATTTGACCTTGAATGTCTTGCCCCGCCAAGCCACCGCTGGAGGGAACCGTCGAGATCGCCGAATTCGGCGACTTCACTTCCAACACATGCGGCAACTCGACACCCCACAGATTTGCTTCACGATCCTGCCCGACAAGTCCACCCAGCCGTTCGATGTGTGACTCCATTTGTTCGCGGATCGACTCGGGCAAAATCGTCGTCCGGTCGTTGTCGCCCTGACCGCTACGCAGCGTGATCTTTCCTCGCGTGGAATCGACAACCTTGGTCCGCAACCGCACACACTCCATGAGCGCGGAGCCGCCGATCTCGCGTTTTGCCAATGGAAAGCGTGTCACCGGCGGCTCGGTCATCGCGGTCGTTAGTGGCCGACGACCGTCCCCCGCTCCCACGCGAACCGAACGCACTCCACACGTCTACCCATCCTGTCCCAGCGGGGTCGCATCGAGCGTCGCGCTGTTGAACCAGAAAATTGACGAACCGACCCGTCTCGGAGGATGATTGGTTGATCGAAAGAAAGCTTTGTCGGTGAGGCGCATAAGCAAACACCCGATCGTCGCAGCGTTCTGTTGGTCTTGCGTTCCAGGCGGTGGCGTCAGTGGCCACGTTGTATGGCAACCCTGTTCCTGCTCGCGTGCGTGCTGTGCGCAGCGTGCGGGAGGAGCGATTCCGCGGAGCTTTCATCGCAACGCCCGGCTGAGGATTCGCGTCGAGAAACACGACTCTGGGGCGTAATGACTCGCATCCAAGGTGCCGAACTCGGTCCCTATCGGCCGGAGATCAACAATCACCTCGCCACACTTCACGCGGAGGGGTTGTGGAAACTTTTGATTTGCAGAAGGAAAGCTGGACCAATGACGAAACCGGCAAGATCTTGAATTCGTCCAGCAATTCGAAAACACACGCGAGGTACTTGCCCGTGGAGGTGAAACCAAATGCGATGGGACGGCCTTATCTTGCCGTTGAGTCTCGCGAGAGTCCGTCGAGGGTGTCACGACGTCGGGACATGGGTGATGCAGCGAGTGGCCACAGTCTTGCATGACACTCTTTGTGACCTGGCCGACACTTGGAGCAGACTGGCGTGCTATCGAGCGTGGACCTTGCGCGGTCTCGCTGCTCTTGGAGGACCGGCGGGAGAGACGCTGTATCGCAGCTCGAAACCCAGGGCCGCGATAATTCGATTGGCCCGGTCAACTGTCACGCCGTGGTAGTCGTTCCGCTCGTCGCGCGAGACCTGCGATTCGTGCACTCCGAGACGTTCCGCCAATTCACGCTGGGTCAGCCCGCTGACAATCCTCAGCCCGATCAGGATCTGGCCGAGTTGCTGAAGATTGGCAAGTTCCTGTTTGTCGCCACGCCGCAGGCGCTCATACTGCTGGATCTCTTCCTGCAACTGCTCGCGAAATGTCACCATCGGCGCCATTCCCCGGCGGATCTCTGCTCTCGTCAGATCGAGCTTCTTCAATTCGGTCTCCTGGACCTTCAGATGCCGATCACCTTCTTTCAGGCGACGCTGGGCTTCCTGATACTCGGTCTCTGTCCGAATCATGGTTCACCTCACAAGTTTGACGATGCCCTTCGGCTGTCCCGTGCGGGAAAGTCGGAAGGCGGCAGGGAAAGTCAGTTCATTCCCGAAGCGGTCCACAATCCCCGTTTCCTGGCCGAAGTGGGGATAGAGTTCGACGCGGTATTCGATCCACATTGGCAGTTTCCAGCCGTGGCCCGGAACGGGTCGCCGGTCATCATTCTCCCAGGTCCAGCATGGCCTGGCCGCGACTTGGTTCAATTCGCGTTCCAGCCCTCCTGAAAGGAACCGCTCGCGGTCGCACACGAAGTACCCATCAATGTCGTTGGGGTGGTCCTTCTCCTCTACGAACGAGCCATTGATGAAGATCTCCTAGACCCCGACGAGCTCGAGTTCCGCCGACAGAATCGCGAGATTCCCGACGAGTTGTTTGCGCCAGACAGTGTCCCAGTCTGGAGAGCGTGCCCGCCCCGGGGAGCCACGGACCGATTTGGGGCCGACCAATCTGGAATTGGACAACTGTTCCAGCGTGAGCACGTAGTCCCCGACAGGCAGCAGCCCGTTTGCAGTGAACTCAGGGAGGGTTCGGCGGATTCTGGCCATCTTCGACATTCTAATCGTGTGTGACATAGATGTCGAGTCGCCATTCCCGTCCGCCCGGACACGAAACCGTGGGGGTGACACCGATCCGCCCCAACATCGCGAATCGACAACCGCTGGTCACGCCCGCCTGCCGACTTGCGAGACCAGACGAGCGAAAGCTGATTCAGTGATTCCCCGCAAGAGCGTCCGTGGGAATGTCTCAGAGGAGAGATACGAAGCTGCCGCACCGATCGAGGGTCTGCTGCATACCCCGCAATGGAAGCAAACACCACAGCTGGCACTCCCCAGGGCCAGGTCTGGCCACCCGTTGTTCCTGAAGCACTTGGCACCCCGAGCGACTTTGTGTTCCACATGGTCGGGGATTTCTCCGCGATCTGGGCATTTTGACCGATACGCTGGAAATTCACCCTCCGCACCGACCGAATTTCCCATCGCCCCCACCCGCATCCCCCGGGATGGCATCCCCACCGTTTCTGGCATAAAATCTTGTTGATGCGGGTCGCGGAAGGTGTGCGGCCGCTCTTGGGAAAGGAACGGCGTGATGTCGAACGGTTGGACGAGTGATGGACGCAGACACCGGGCTTGGATGGCGACCCCGGTCGTCCTCTTGCTGACCAGTGTCGTCTTCATGAGTCGTGCGGCCCACGCCGAGGACGATGTCGACTACACCCAGGACATCAAGCCGATCCTCTCCCGCCGGTGCGCCACCTGCCACGGGGCGGTCAAGCAGAAAAACAACCTCCGCCTCGACACCGCTGCCCTGGCGATCAAGGGGGGTGATGCCGGGCCGGCGGTGGTGCCGGGAGATCTCGAGGGGAGCCTGCTGCTCGATGCCGTCCAGGGAACCAACGGCGTGCGCCGGATGCCCCCCGAAGGCGAACCGCTCTCGGCCGAACAGATCGAACTGCTCAAAAAGTGGATCGCCGGCGGTGCGAAAGCCCCCGTTGAAGCGGTGCCGCAGGATCCTTCGAAACATTGGTCCTATCAACGTCCGACGAAGGCTCCACTGCCCGCGGTGGCGTCTGCCGAATGGTCGCGCAATCCCATCGATGCCTTCGTCGCCTCACAACACGCGGCCCGGGGTGTGACCGCCAGTTCCCCCGCCCCCAGGAACGTACTGCTCCGAAGGCTCTACCTCGACCTCGTGGGAGTCCCCCCGAACCGCGAGGAGTTGCAGACGTTTCTGGACGACACTTCGGACGACGCCTACGAGAAGGTGGTCGACCGTCTGCTGCAGAGCCCGCAATACGGCGAACGCTGGGGCCGGCACTGGATGGACGTCTGGCGCTACAGCGATTGGGATGGCTTTGGAGCCGAGGTGCGCGAGAGCAAGCCGCACATCTGGCGCTGGCGCGACTGGATTGTCGAATCTCTGAATGCTGACCGGGGGTACGACCGCCTGCTGCAGGAGATGCTGGCCGGGGACGAACTGGCCCCCGACGATCCCGCCACACTGCGGGCGACCGGGTTCCTGGTGCGGAACTGGTTTTCGTTCAACCGCAATGTCTGGCTCGACGCCACGATCGAGCACACAGCCAAGGCATTTTTGGGGACCACCCTCAACTGCGCCCGCTGCCATGACCATATGTACGATCCAATCACACAGCCGGACTACTACCAGTTCCGGGCTTTTTTTGAAGCCCACGACGTGCGAACCGACCGCATTCCCGGCCAACCCGACTCGAACAAAGACGGGCTTGTGCGGGTTTTTGACGCCCACCCGACGAATCCGACGTATCTCTTCCATCGGGGGAACGAAAAACAGCCGCAGAGCGACACCCCGCTGACGGCCGCCATTCCGGCGTTGTTCCAGTCCCAGGCTCCACCTCTGGCCATCGAGCCGGTGGCCCTCTCACCCCAGGCCCACTATCCCGGATTCCGCGACTTCCAGCAGGCCGAGACACTGGCAGGTGCCCAGGCCCAGTTCGACGCGGCGTTGGCAAAGCGAGCCGAGGCCGAAACCCGACTGCAACAGTCGCAGAAAGCCCTCACCGACTTCCTGGCCAGCCCGGCGGTCCCCCCCAGCGCGGCCCCCGAAGTGGTCTTCGAAGACAACTTCACCGAGAAGAAAGCTGACGCCTGGCAGGTGGAAAACGGCGACTGGACGTGGACCGACGGGAAGCTGCGGCAAAGCCTCGTGCAAAACGCCTGGACCGGTCTGCTGCACACCCAGCCTCAGCCGACTGACCTGCAGATCAAGGCCCGCTTCAAGTCGACCGGCGGCGTGCAGTACAAATCGGTGGGGGTCTGCTTTGACCAGGTCGATGCGGGCAATTTTGTGGGGGTCTACCTGAGTGTCTCGGGCAAGGTCCAGCTCTTCCACCGCGAACAGGGGCAAGACAGCTATCCCGAAGCGGGGATGGCGATGCTCAAGGTCGAACAGGGACGCGACTACTCCCTACAGGTCGCAGTGGTGGGACGCCAGGTGAATGTCTGGGTCGACGACGCGCTGTTGATCGCCTACCAGCTGCCGAAGGAACGCCCCGCGCAGGGCCGGATCGGCCTCTGGACCTACGACGCCTCGGCTGAGTTCAGCCAAATCAGCGTGGCCCGGCTCCCTGCCGGGATGCCGCTTGTGGCGAAGGTGGGAGACATGCCGCAAACCGTCAATGAAACACAGCTGCGAAGTGCCCTGGCGGGTGCCGAGAAGCAGGCGGTGGCGGCTGAAAAAGCGGTCGCGACCGCCGTCGCCAACCGGGTCTGGACGCAGGCCCGGCTGCAGGCCGACAAGGCCGAGCTGGCGACGCCCCCTTCGCCGCTCGCCAAAGAGCTGGCCCAGACCGCGGCCCTGGCCGAGAAGGACCACGCCCTGCGGCTGGCCGAGCAACAGGTGGCCGAGGCCGACTGGAAACTGACCGAAGCCCGCCGTACCCCGGCCAATGCCCCTCCCATCATGGTAGCTGAGCAGGCGTTGGCCGCAGCAGTGAAAGCCCGCGATCAGGCGCTCGAAGCCGTTCGCCAACCCGGCGAGACCTACACGAAGTTCGGTCCGGTCTATCCCGCCACCAGTACTGGGCGCCGGCTGGCCTTGGCGCGATGGATCACCAGTTCCAACAATCCCCTGACTGCCCGGGTGGCGGTCAACCATATCTGGCTGCGGCACCTGGGTTCGCCCCTCGTGCCGACGGTGTTCGATTTTGGCCTCAACGGCAAGCCCCCCACCCATCCCGAACTGCTCGACTGGCTGGCGGTGGAACTGCAGGAACAGGGATGGCGGATGAAGCCGATCCATCGCCTGATTGTCACCAGCCAGACGTATCGCCAGAGCTCGTCGCTGCGGAGCGCAGACGACCCCAGCCGGAAGTCCGATCCCGAAAATATGTTGCTCTGGCGGTTCAATGCCCGACGGCTCGAAGCCGAGGCGGTGCGGGACTCGGTACTGGCGGTGGCGGGAAGTCTCAACCCGCAGCAGGGGGGGCCCGAAATCGACCAGGGAGAAGGGCTGACCAACACGCGGCGGAGCCTTTATTTTCGGAACAGCAAAGAGAAGAAGATGACGTTCCTCGATGCGTTCGATCGGCCGAACGTGGTCGACTGTTACAAGCGGTCGGAGAGCATTGTTCCGCAGCAGGCGCTCGCCCAGGCGAACAGTCCGCTGACCCTGGCCGAGGCCCGCAAGCTGGCGGGACGGCTCTCGGAACAGGTCGGTGCCGAAAATGAAGAGTCACTGGTTCAGACGTTCGTGAACACCGCCTTCGCCCAGATTCTCTCACGACCACCGACCGCCGGGGAATTGGCCGAATGCACCGGCTTTGTCGCGGCTCAGACGGTCCGTTACAGCCAGCCTGAGGGACTGACGAAGTTTTCGACGGGAGGAGCGGCCCATGTCCCCCCTTCGCAGTCGCCGCACCAGCGGGCCCGCGAAAACCTGATCCACGTCTTGCTCAACCACAACGATTTCGTCACGCTGCGGTAAGCCGTTCTACTTTCCTGACGCCCGCCTCGCCCCACCTTGCCGCCTGTTCCTGCAGGATGCCCCCGAAATGCCCCGCTCGTTCCCGTCGCAGTCGTCGTACCGTTCCCGCCGTCGGGCGTTCCTGTCGGATGTGGGAATGGGTTTCACGGGTCTGGCCCTCGGTTCACTGTTGTCGCAGGATGGCATCACCCGTCGTGTCGCCGCGAATGAGGCAGTCGAGGTGGGGGGGCCCCCTTTCCGGCAGCCCAAGGCGAAGAGTGTGATCTGGATCTTCCTCGTGGGGGGAATGAGCCAGATGGAGTCGTTTGATCCGAAGCCCGAGTTGAACAAGTGGGCCGGGAAGAGCTTCGACGAGAGCCCCTACAAGCACACGCTGGAGTCTCCCTACCTCAAGAAGAATCTGCGCGAGCTGGTCGAGGGGCTGCACAAGGTGCATCCCAAGCTGTACGAGCTGCAGGTGGGCTACAAGAAATATGGTCAGAGCGGGCTGGAAATCGCCGACTGGTGGGCCCAGACCGCCCAGCACGCCGACGATCTGGCGATTGTCCGTTCGATGTGGACCACCGACAACAACCATGGTGCGCAGTTGCAGTTCCACACCGGACGACACGTATTGGAAGGGCAGTTCCCCACGATTGGCTCGTGGGTGCACTATGGCCTGGGAACGCTGAACGAAAACCTGCCGCAGTTCGTGGTGATGGGAACTCCGATTGCCGATTGCTGCGGCGGGATCGGTGCCCATGGCGCGAACTACCTGGGCCCCGAACATGCCGGGGTGCAGTTGAACGTCGACCCGGCGAACCCCCTCCCCTTCACCTCTCCGGGGACCGACGTCTACCGCGAGGAACAGGCCGAGGAATTCGCGCTGCTGGGTCGACTGAACCGGCTGTCGGCGGTGGAGTATCCCGAAGATCAGGCGTTGGCGGCCCGGATCAAGTCGTACGAACTGGCGTTCCGCATGCAGGCGGCGGTCCCCGATGTGGTGGCGTTCCAACAAGAGACCCAGACGACGCAGGAACGTTACGGCCTGACCAACGCCACCACCAAGGCATTTGGTGAACAGTGCCTCGCCGCCCGCCGGCTGGTCGAGCGGGGAACGCGGTTCGTGCAGATCTTCCACGGCTCGAATGGCGGTGCCGGAGCGTGGGACGCCCACGGTGGCCTGAAGGCGGGACACAGTTCCCTGTGCGCCCAGATCGACCAGCCGATTGCCGCCCTGATTGGCGACCTGAAAGCCCGAGGACTGCTCGAGGAAACACTCGTGGTGATTGGGACTGAGTTCGGCCGGACCCCGGGGGCCCAGGGCTCGGACGGGCGCGATCATCACCCGTATGGGTTCTCGGTCGTGCTGGCGGGAGGGGGCATCAAGGGGGGCATCGCCCACGGTGCCACCGATGAAATCGGGTTCCACGCCGTCGAAGACCGGCACTACGTGACCGACATTCACGCAACGGTGCTCCACCAGTTGGGACTCGATCCCCGGCGGATGGAGATTCCGGGACGGAAACGGCTCGATCTCGACTTCGGCAAGCCGATCGAGGCGATCCTGGCCTGACAGGCCTCGGTTGTTCTCCGACCCCAGCCTGCGTTCCTTACGACTCGCGCTCTGGTTGCGTTCCCCCCTGTTTTCACTTCGAGTTCCGAATGCCCGCCCGGTTGTCGCGCCGTCAATGGTTGGCTTCGGCAGTGCTGGCCGGGGGACTTGGGATCTCGCGTTGCTCGCATCTGTCGGCTGCGCGGCAAGTTCCGGGCGACCGGGCGGTCGATGTCCCCTGGTTGAACGACGTCCAGCAACCGCCACGCATCCCGCTGGCCGATCTGCCAAAGTTGTCGGATTTGCGGCATCCCCCGGGACAACCGGCGGTGGAAACGCTCGACACCTGGCGGCACGAACGGGCCCGACTGCGTGGGGAATGGCTGGAGTTCCTGGGACCGATGCCAGAGAAGCGGCCGCCCGTCGAGTTGGCCACGGTCAGCGAGGATCACCCCGAGGGGGTCACCCGTCGACTGGTGCGGTATGAGGGGGAACCGGGAATTACGGTCGAGGGCTACCTGCTCATTCCCGACCGCGACCTGCCGGGGGCTGATGAGCGGGGCCGGCGGGCGGGCCTGGTCGCCCTGCACCCGACAACCAATGACACGATCCACGAGATTGCCGGGGTTCGCGGTCCCGAGGAGCACCACGTCGGATTGCGGCTTGCCCGGCGGGGGTTCGTGGTGTTCTGTCCCCTCTGCTTTCTGTGGCACGATTGCCAGGACATCCCCGACGCCGTCCGCAAGTTTCACGCCCGCCGTCCCGGCACCAAGGGGATGGCCAAGATGTTGTATGACGCCCAGCGCGGCGTGGATGTGCTGGAGTCGCTGCCCGAGTTGGTCGATCCAGCCCGATTGGGTGCGGTGGGGCACTCGCTGGGGGCGAAGGAGACCCTCTACCTGCAGGCGTTTGACGACCGGGTTCGAGCGGGGGTGTTCAGCGAGGGGGGGATTGGCTTTCCCTCGACGAACTGGAATGCCCCGTGGTATCTCGGTCCGGCGATCCAGGAAGACAGTTTCCCCCTCAACCACCACCAACTGCTGGCCTTGATCGCCCCCCGCCCGTTCCTGGTGCTGGGGGGCGAGACCGGACCGGGAGCGGCCGACGGAGACCGCTCTTGGCCCTACCTCGAGGCGGCGCTGCCGGTCTGGAAGCTCTTCGACGGCCCTCCCCGCTTGGGCCTGTTGAACCACGGCGAAGGGCACCGCATCTCGGCCGCGTCGTTCGACAAACTGGCCGAATGGCTGACGACGTATCTGGCGTGCGGTGGATGCTGAGGACCGTTGCGTCCCCCGGTTCGTCCGACCAACTCGACACCCCGGCGCTCTAAGCCCTGGTGCATCCCCCCAGACAGACGGCATGAGAAAACGATGCAGCGAGCCCTGTGGTTGTGGTTGGTCGGCCTGGTGGTGGGGTGCTGGTGGTCTGCGACATCGGCCGAAGGGGCCGAGCGGACTCCGAACATTGTCTTCATTCTCGCCGATGATCTGGGGTATGGCGATATGCAGTTTCTGAATCCCCGGCACGGTCAGATTCCGACGCCCCACATGGACCGTCTGGCTGCGCAGGGGATGGTCTTCACCGAGGCCCATTCCACCTCGGCAGTTTGTACTCCGAGCCGGTATGCCCTGTTGACGGGTCGGTACAACTGGCGCACCCGGCTGCAGCAGGGGGTGCTGGGAGGCTTCAGCCCGCCGTTGATTGCTCCCGACCGGCTGACCCTGCCGGGCCTGCTGCGCCAGCACGGCTACCGCACCGCCTGTCTGGGGAAGTGGCACCTGGGGATGACCATGCCCGGCCGCCCCGGAACTCGCCTGGGGGATGGCATCGAGGACCCGGCCCTCGACAAACTCGATTGGGAACGGGGCATTGCGGACGGTCCCACCACGCGGGGCTTCGACGAATACTTCGGCATCAGTGCCTCGCTCGACATGTCTCCTTTCGCCTACATCGAGCAGGACCGCTTCCCCCAGTTTCCCACCACACTGAAGACCTGGGTCCGCACGGGGCCGGCCGCGGCTGACTTTGAAGCGGTCGAGGTACTGCCCGAGTTGGCTCGCCGGGGGGTGGAATTCCTGGGTGCACGGGCCCGCGACCAGACGCCGTTCTTTCTGTACCTGCCGTTGACCTCACCTCATACCCCGGTGGTGACTGCTTTGGAATTTCGGGGGAAAAGTGGGCGGGGCGAGTATGCCGACTTCGTGCTGCAGACCGATGCCGTGGTGGGCACGCTGATGCAGGCCCTCGACCGCCTGGAACTGGCCCAGAACACGCTGCTGGTGGTGAGCAGCGACAACGGGTTCGCGCCGTATGTGGAAGTGAGCACCCGGCACGAGCCCAGTGGCGACCGGAGGGGCTTCAAGGCGGACGCCTGGGACGGGGGGCACCATGTGCCCCTGCTGGTGCGGTGGCCCGCCGTGATCGCCCCCGGCACCCAATGCGATCAACTGGTCGGGCTGAACGACTGGATGGCGACCTGTGCCGATCTGGTAGGGGCCCCCCTACCCCCGAATGCCGGCGAAGACAGTGTCAGCCTGCGTCCCCTGTTCAGCGATCCGACACAGCCCGTGCGGGACCACCTGGTGCATCACTCGATCCACGGCAAGTTCGCCCTGCGGGAGGGGGATTGGAAATTGCTTCTCGGCCCGGGCTCCGGGGGTTGGGCGTCACCGCGGGATGACGAGGCGGTGCGCCAAGGTCTGCCCCTGGTGCAGCTCTACAACCTTCGGGACGACGTGGCGGAACAGCGGAACCAGCAGGCCGAGCAGCCCGAGCGGGTCCGCCGGATGTTGGCCCGCATGAGGCAACTCGTCGCGGACGGCCGCAGCACTCCCGGCCCCCGCCAGAGCAACGACGTCGAAATCGACCTCTGGAAGCGGAAGAGCCTGCCCGGAGTGACGGCGGAACAACTCGCGGTTTTTGAGACCGCACCGTAGTGGTGGGGCTGGTTCCCATTCCCGGACTGGGAACCACGAATTGCGCAACGGGTGGGCTTGGGGGAACGGAGACGATGGGCGGTCCCCGCAATATGCGATCCGCATCGCAGGCGCCATCCCACAATGGCGGACTTCCCAGGATCCGATACATCGACTTCCCGCTTCACCCTCCTCCTGGGCGGGGGTATGATGCAACGCATCGAGGAGAGAAACCGACGGCTCTCCCCCCTCCTTTGGGTTGGTCACAGGGTGCTCGACGATGTTCAGAATTGAGTCTGCCGGTTCCCGACTGTGCGATCGCCTCGTGCGTCGCGAGGTGCTGCGTGTCGGCGGGTTGGCGTGTTGTGGACTGACGCTGGGCCAGCAGCATCCGTCGACCGCCATCGCGGCCGGGACAAGTGCCGCGTTTGGTCGGGCCAAGTCGTGCATCGTGCTGTTCCTGATGGGGGGGCCTCCCCAGCACTCGACGTGGGATCCCAAGCCCGGGGCGATTGCCGAAATTCGTGGTCCGTTCAACCCGATCGACACCGTGGTTCCCGGAATCCAGGTGGGCGAACTCTTTCCCCACTCAGCCCAGGTGATGGACCGGGTTGCCCTGTTGCGGGCTGTTTCGACCGGTGACAACGCCCACTCGTCCAGTGGCTACGCCATGCTGACCGGGGTGCCGCACGTCCCCCTGAACGCCGAAAACGCCAACCCCGGTGCTCCCAACGATTGGCCCAGCGTCGCGGCCATGGTCCAGCACCTGCACCGGGGCCCGCAGTTGCTCCCCGCGTCGATTCGTCTGCCGCATCACATTTTCAACACCGACCAGTCGACCTGGCCGGGGCAGGATGCCGGCTTCCTGGGACGCCACTCGGACCCGTGGCTGTTCCGCTGTGAGCCGACGGCGCGCGATTGGAAAGGGGCGAGTTTCGCGGTGAATGCCGACGTCCCCCTGGCCCGGCTCGACACCCGCCGGACACTGCTGGAGCAACTCGAAGAACAACTGCGGGCGGCGGAACGGGCAGGACGGGCAGGAAACTATTCATCGCGCCAGCAGCAGGCGCTCGACCTGCTGACCGACGCCCGGGCCCGATCGGCTGCCGATCTGACTGACGAAAGTGATGAGATGCGCGACCGCTACGGCCGGACGCCGTTTGGAAACACCGTGCTGCTCGCCCGACGGTTTGTGCAGGCAGGGGTGAAACTGGTGCAGGTGAACTGGTACCGCGGCGCGGACGAACCGAGTGAGAATCCGTGCTGGGACAGCCACACCGATGAGCCCAACCGGCTGAAAAAGGTTCTTTGTCCTCCGGCTGATCAGGCATTTGCCGCACTGGTCTCGGACCTCGATGCACAGGGACTGCTGGACGAAACGCTCGTGTTGTGCCTGGCGGAGTTTGGGCGAACTCCGCGATTCAATCCCCGTGCGGGTCGTGATCACTGGGGACCAGTCTTCTCAATCGCGGCAGCCGGTGGAGGGATCCAGGGGGGCCGGGTTCACGGGGCCTCGGATCGGGATGGGGGCCAGCCAGCCGAAGGAATGGTGCGGCCCGCCGATGTCACCGCGACGATTTTTCACCTGTTGGGGCTCGACCCGGCCACCGAAGTGCACGACACGCTGGGGCGGCCGTTCCCCATCAGCCGGGGCCGGGTGATCGACGAGATTCTGTAAGTGCGTGTCTCATCGCTTGCGGCCGAGATGACCGATTGAGAAGGCCTCCTCTTGTGGAATGCTCTGGGAGCGATGGCTGAGGCGCAGTATTGGCGGTGACGACACCCCGTTTGCCGTTTGCATTCCCGGAGTTGGAACAGATGCGATCTCTGGCCCCGTCGCTGCAACAGACACTGTTGTGGGGACTGGCATTTGGAGTGCTGGGGAGCTGTCTGGGAATGACCCTGGGGTGGTTGTTACCGGTCTATTACCAGACCGTGTTTTCACTGCGGGAGGGAATCGACCCCGGGCCGGTGGCCGTTGGTGCAGGTGTGGGAGGCATGCAGGGATTCATCGGCGGGGTGATCTGGTTCCTGGTACTGTCCCTGCTGCGCGCATGGGTTGACCGCCCCCCGGTGGGAGCCCAGGACACAGCGGGCACGGCGAACGCCAACGAGCCCATGGCCCTGCGGGGATGGCGCTCGGGTGTGCCAGTCTGGTTCGTGTGGCTGGCAGGGGGCCTGGCGGCACTCTCGGTGACGGGAGTCGCGGGATTTACCGCCGGGTTTCGCTGGGGTGAACAGTCCTTTGAGTATCGACAGCAGGTTCGGCTCAAGGGGCGATTGATCCAGATCCTGAAGACCGGGCACCATCCCGAGGTCACGATCTCGGGGCGTTCGGAAATCGGGCTCGAGGGATCGGTGCCGGACCAGGCAGCGCTGGCTGGATTACGCGAGGAATTGACCCGGGAATTTGGGGACTCTGTGGCACAATCGATACTGTCGCGGGTGCGTCTTGCGAGCCCTCCAAACGCCGCAGGCAACCCGTAACGGTGGAAGCCGCTCGGCTCCCCCGCCGGTGAGGGAATCGGACAGAGTTCGCCCGCTGTCTCCAGTATCCGGCGACCCGCCGCATTCGCTCAGAGCCACCAAACTACGGCGTGCCGTTCGCTTCGGCGGGCCAGCGACGTGCGAAGCCAGGCTTGGCAGGCGAGGCGGGGCAGGTCACCAACGCGAGTGGATGTCTGCGGACCTGCGGGAGCGCCGGACGCCATGACGCAGACTGCGCACCTCGCACGGCAGAAATCTTCAGTTGCGAGAGTCGATGGAACGGAGGCCGGCGCGGCAACAGGACTGAGCTGGGTGACCAACCGAGCCAGATTCACCCTGCCGAGACGTCTCAGGCCGTCGCCCCACGGTAACCGCCCCTCGTTCACCCGGATGAGACTCTGTTCGGCCCGTATGAGGGCGGTCTCACACGCTCATCTCCACCCAACCCACCAAGTGCTGCCCGACGACTGGGCATAGGGCGCGGTGGGCGGGCGGCACTTCCTTCTTCCCGACCAGACGACTCAGGTCGCCGGGCTTCCCAGGTTCGGCATCACAACAGTCAGTTCAGAAATCGCTGCAAGGGGGTCTGGTCCCGCATCCAGGCCAATAGCCGGTCCGCATGAACTGTGGCATGATCACCAACGACCTTGAAACAGTGGCAGGAATGTCCGCAGCGTCTCGCAAGCAATTGGTAGGTAAATCGATTTGGCCTGTTGGTCAATTCGATCACGACCCCGCCGGGGGACATCCAGGCGATATTTGCAAGACCGGCGCCGTGTTGTCCGATGACCACAGCAGCGCGGGCAAAGGTCTCCACCTGATCGCGGAACGACAGTGATTCCAATCGCACGTTGCGGAATTCGCAAGAACGATTCCAAGTCACAGCCAGGCGGTCGCGGAGTTCGTGGTGGTTGGCAATCGAGCGCCGACTCCCTCCCCTGTTGGCGTCACGAAACTGCTGCTGAATCGCCGTTTCCGGCAGAGACCGCTCGATCAATACAACAAGTGAAGGAGGAGGTTCTCCCACGACTTCGGTTCGGCCCAGAATCTCTTGTCGGAAATCCTGAAGATTCCGGTGCGTGAGCCAAACTCCCACCGGATTCATTCCCACGAGTGGAAGTGACTGGCGTGGGTGAGACACGTCCTCTTCGGGTAGGATTTGCACACGATCGCCAAACAGTTCAACAATCCTGTTCGTGAAGACTCCGAACGGCCGCAAAGCGATGTGCTGATCCTGGGAGAAGTTGTCGAAAAGACGTGTCAGTGGCAAAACCAGGTCAAAGAGGAAGTGATAGTAGCCTTCCAGTCGCCCGCCACGCCCCGGAGGAGGAGTGGGGACCAGTAGGGGACAATGGCCGGTCGCGAGCAATCGACGAATTCGAGCCTGGTTGAGTTCGACCTGAAATCGACCCCACGGAGGGATTAACGACGAATAAACCCATTTGCGCATCAATAACGACAGTTTCATGCGACGCTTCCGCAGTCACGGTGCAGCAGTACCGATCGCTTGGGACCTGGAGGAAACGGCAGTGACCTGTGTGGCATGCATGACCGACTGATCTGACCAACCAAGGGACCCTGCGGGTGGTCGAAGAGTTCAACTGGGAGCAACCCGTATGCTCAACCCCTGCCGATCATACGCATTCTACAGCAGATTGGCACTGGGGGCAATCTTGGACCTCGAGGCGAAAGAAGAACGTCACGAGAAGAGCTTGGGCGACTCAGTGTCACACTTTGGTACCGGAATTGAATGCATCCAAGCATCATCATCTCGAACACTTTTCAAGGTCGTTACCTAAAATCCGTGTTGAAACTGCGGTTGCAGACAAGAACAGAATTTTTTTGGCCCGGAGCCCACAGAGACGACGGATGGGCCTGTGTTTCCTCGGTGTCGCTTCCAATTCGCAACATCCCATTCGGAACCACTGAGGGATGTGTCCCGTGGAAACGAAGCGATTCACGGGCCACCCCTCCCGCTGGAGCAAGAATTCCACCATCAATGGCCCTGTGGAATCGTGGATTGCGACAACATCGTCGCATAATGACGGATGCGTCTTGTCCTCCGCGATATGCACAAGCCTGGTGGTTCCCCCGGACTGCCGGACGAGTTCGGCAAACAGTCGCGACTGGCGATGATTGAGCCGCTCCTCCTCGAGATACAGCAAGAGGAAGGGGAGCAGAGGATCATCCGCTGCGACATGGGTGACCGGCGAACCGTCACGCTGCACACTCTCATCCTCGCCAAAGGCTGTTTGACAATTCCCGACCACCTGCCCAACCCCATTGTGAATACGGTCCGGGATGTCAAAGGCCGATCCATCCAAACAGATCCCCCCTGCCAGATCACGGCGATGCCGGTTGTGAGCCGCCAGGTAGCGATTGTCCGTCGCGACGAGAGCGGCGAGATGCCATCCTGTGGAGTGCCCCATCAGATACAGTCGGTGGGGATTGCCCCCAAACTTCGAGACACTCCTGTGAATCCAGGCAATCGCCGCAGCCACATCACGCGGGTTGTCAGGATGTCGTACCGCCAGGACCATCCGATACTTGACACTGTCCTCCACGATGCCAGCGGCGTTGAACAGCCTGGGTTGTAAGCCGACTTCGTCTTTGTCCCGCTCGTTCCAACCCCCGCCGTGGATAATGACAGAGACGGGTGTCGTTTCGGCTCCCTGCGAAGTGTAGATGTCGAGAGTCTGCCGGAAATTTTCGCCGGGGACACAGTGCAGAATGGCGGACAGCACCGTCGTGTCCGACCACACCAGGCGAAGCCAGAGAGCTTCCTCAACGGTTGCCGTGGTTCACTCCTGGGGGGGCTGCCCGCAGACATGCCGGTTCGACATGTCCAAGGCAAACACAACCGTGACCACGGCAAATCACGCCGGCAAATGATAAACCAATTGCAGGGTGCGTTCAGACGAACAATGCGGACACTGGATGTGAAGGACGGACGAAGGAACGCCAGACCATTGCGCCGGACTGGGACAAGCAATCAAAATCGGATTCGGATCATGGTCGTCCTCACGAACCTCGAAATCGATTCTGTCGCCTTGCCGGCGCCACCACAATCCCCTGTGGCACGCCGTGACGCCGTTCTCTGACCGTCGTCGAGAATCGATGAATCCACATGACCGCACTGGGCAGAACCCGGATGGATCCGCACTACGGCGTGCCGTTCGCTTCGGCGGGCCAGCGACGTGCGAAGCCAGGCTTGGTTTCCTGGAGGATCTCGCGGATGGCGGTCCGATCTTCGGCGGACAGATTCGTGAATCTCCCGCTGGTGTCGGCCCCGGTCAGCACCTGCCACATCCGCTGGGCAAGATAATCGAGTTGGGGCTCGGGCAAGGCATCGAAGGCGGGGGTGTCGATGAGGAAACTGCAGGGATAACGAAACAGCCTGCGCTGCAGGTCAAACTGTCTCAGCGAACGACCCCGCGAATCAGAGGGCCCCTGGGTGCTGAAACCGGCGGCAAAACCACAGGTCCCTTCGAGCGGTGCTTCCAACCGGGGCTCGTCAGCAAACAACAGGGCCCGCAGCAGCGGTTCCCCCACGCTGCGAATCCGGCTGCGCGTGCTTTCGAGCGGTTCGGTCTCAGGTCGTCCCAGGGCCTTGTTGATCGCCACCTGGTCTCGCACGGCAAACCGGGTCTGGTGATTCGCCTTGGTGATCAGGTTGTGAACGAAGACCTGGTGGGCCAGGACCTGAAGCGCAATGAGGTCACTGTGGGGGACCACATAGGGCTGAGGATCGAAAAACGGGGTCAGGTCCCTGCGGTTGCCATTCGGAGCGAGATCGATCCGCTCGGGATGCTGCCGATGCTCTTTGTCGCGGACAATCAGGTTGCCCATGGTCAACTGGGAGCCGTGGGTTCCCGAGACATACCAACCTCCAAACCGCTCACGCAGGGGGGATTGAGGATTGGTCAAAAAAGTGCCGGCGGTCAATACGGGTTGTCCCCGTGGATCGGTGTAGACGGACCGCATGATGTGCCCGGGAACCCCCTGGCTGAGGGATCCGTCGTGACACTGCAGGCATTCGTGTGTGTGCCTCTGAAACCGCGGAATTGCTTCGCGGGTCTGAGACAGGGAATAGAATATGGCACCCTTCTGGGAATCGACTGCGGAGACCTCGAGGACATCCCCGCCCTGGACCCAGCCGATGTAGACATCGTCATTGAAGTAGATCGCGCGGGGGGTCTCGGGCGAGATTCGATCGCGTTGGAAACTGGTCTTCGAAAAGACCAGCGTCTGGGAGGCTTCGGAGATTCCCAACGCCCGCAGAACCGACCGCAGGTAGCCATGGGCGGGTTCGTATTGCAGTTCCGTGGTCCCCGCGGCCAATTGGGCATCGAGTTTCGAAACCGGATCGTCCAGCACCGGGTCGCTGTAGGAAATCGGTTCCTGTTCATATGGGGTGTCTGAGGCACAGATTGGCGGCGAGACCCAGACGCTGGCGAGCAGGCAGATGGTTGTTCCCAGACCGCCCCCCCAGGGAAAATCTCTTCCCCGGCCCCACAACCAATTCCCTTGTGTGTGTCGAAACATGGGAACGAACCTCCCCACAGGACCGGGAGGAAAGAGTCTCTTTGCCATAAAGAGAACCTCCCCCTTCCCAAAAAAGGACAAACTTATCCTTTAATCGACAGTATAACCGTGCTAAGATTTGGGTCAACGAGTCGTGATCCCGATTTCTTGTCCGGGAGATTGTGAGCCTGCATGCTGTCTCAGACCGTGGAATACGCCCTTCGTGCGGCGGTGTACCTGGCCAACCAGGCCCCCGCTCCCCGCACGACGGAACAGATTGCCGAAGTCACCAAGGTCCCCCAGGCCTACCTCTCGAAAGTCATGCAGAGCCTGGCACGGTCAGGAATTGTCCGTTCACAGCGGGGAATCCGCGGCGGCTTCGTGCTCGCCCGCCAGTCGTCGGAACTGACGATCCTGGAAGTGGTGAACGCGGTCGATCCCCTGCAGCGGATCGAGACATGTCCGCTGGGGATTGCCTCCCACGGGTCAAATCTCTGTCCGCTGCATCGACGACTCGATCTGGCCCTGGCGGCGGTGGAGAATGCGTTCGGAAAGACCACGCTGGCCGAAATTCTGTCTGAGCCGACCCGTAGCGTTCCCCTGTGCGGAATGACAGTTCCCGGGGGAGGCCCCTGCCTCAGCCTCGAGATCCCCTCACGCCCAGTCGCTGACCACACCTGATTCGACGCGCTCTGGGCGGGCGCGGCGAGTTGCCGAGTTGCTGGAATCTCGCGGCGGGAAGATTTCACTTTCCGAGCGGGTCGCTGATCAGGATCTGGCAACTTGACCGTTGTCCCCCGGTGGTCAACCGATATGATTCTGCGTCCCATTCTTACCAAGGAGCAGTCAAGTCATGTCGACGGCGATGGAACTGTACGATGAAGCCACCAAGCTCAAGGGAGCCGGCAAGCTGGCCGAGGCTGTGGAGAAACTGCAGGCAGCCCTGCAGGTGGATCCCGGCCATGTTCTCACGCATTCGGCCCTCGGAGTGATCCTGCAGAAACTCGGGCGGAACGAAGAGGCGATCACACACGCCAAGAAGGTGTGCGAACTCGAACCCAATGACGCCTTTTCGTTCACCCAGTTGTCGGTGATCTGCCAACGGTGCGGCAAGATTCCTGAGGCGGAGGCGGCAATGGCGCAGGCCCACGTTCTGCAGGGACGGCGGCCTCACTAAATCGCCGGAAGCTATCCCGGCGATCATTCATTTCTGTCCGCGTTCCGCTGCGAGGCCAACATGTCCAAGGTCCTGATTCCGATTGGCGATGCCACCGAGGTGCTCGACACGCTGTATCCGGTGTTCCGGCTGCCGGAAGATGGCTTCGAAGCGGTCGTGGCAGGACCCCAGGCCCGTCACTACCACGGGGTGATGCACGAGATCCCCCCTGCCGAGAACATCCCCTGGGACATCACCCGCGAACAGCCCGCCTACCACATCAAGGCGACGGTGGCCTTCAAGGACGTTCGGCCGGAGGAGTACTGCGGGCTGTTCCTCAGTGGCGGGCGGGCACCGGAATACCTGCGCTACGACCAGGATCTGCTGCGGATCACCCGCCACTTCTTCGAGGCCCGCAAGCCAGTCGCCGTGGTCTGCCACGGCGTGGAGATTGCAGCCGCTGCGGGAGCATTGGTGGGGCGAACGATGACGACTGTCGCAAAGTGTGCCCTCGACATCACGCAGTTTGGGGGGAGCTACGTCAACCAACCGGTTGTCGTGGACGGTCATCTGGTGAGTGCCCGCACCTGGCACGACAACACCCTCTTCATGAAGGAATTCCTGAAGCTGCTCAAGGCCGCACGGGGTGCTTGAGCCGGGTTGAGATTCTGGCGCGTGCTTTTCCTCGAAGAGGCTTGGCGAACCGCTGTGGTCGCCCAGTTTTCGGGGCGTCACTGGCCGGGGTTTGTCGGCCGTGGAGCGATTGGTGTTGGCCGGGAACGAGGTCGCCCAGCGATCACGGAGATCGCCCCTGCAACGTCCTGCTGGTCTTGGAAAACTGGGTGCGCACGATTCGTCGTGAGCTCTGCCAAGTCAACAGACGCCCGGTCTCGACTGCCTCGCGCGCAGTATCTGCGGGTCATCGAGGCCGAAGCCTGCGTCTGTCTATGCTCTGCCTCGGAAGGCCCCGTCGCTCTGACAGGACAGATGCTGACACAACCGAAGCCGACGCGCGACACGAACTCCAACCGCATCGCCCGACTCGCAAGACCGCAGGAACTCTGGAGACAGCTCACGGGAACCTGCGTCCCAAGCTCCAAGAACTATGCCTGGTTACTGCCAGCAGGGGGTGTCAGGCGGCGGCGTAAATAGGCGGCACGGGCCGAGTTACGGTCGGCGGAGTCCAGGGTCAGCTTCCGCAGTTTCTGCAGGTGTGCCGGTTGGGTCTGGAGAAACAGGTCATTGACGGTCGAGAGGGGAAGATCGTCGATAAAACCGAGGTTGACTCCCATGCGGACGCTGGAGAGCAGGTCCATCGTCTCCTGGGAACTGATCGCCTGAGCCGAGCGCAGGGTTCCATAGGCCCGGGCAATCTTGTCGTGAATCGCCGCCCGGTTGTCTTTGACCAGCGTTTCGCGTACCCGGCGTTCGTAGGTGATGATGTTGGGAACGACATCCTTGATCGATCGGATGAGCTTTTCTTCAGATTTTCCCAGCGTGATCTGGTTGGAGATCTGGTAGAAGTCACCCATCGCCTGGGTTCCCTCACCATACAGGCCACGGACCGCAAGATTGATCTTCTGCAGGGCCGTAAACACTTTCTTGACCTCTCCCGTCATGACCAGGCCCGGCAGGTGCAGCAGGACGCTGACCCGGATCCCGGTTCCGACATTGGTGGGACAGGCAGTGAGATAGCCAAGCTCTTCGCTGTACGACAGCGGCAATCGCTCTTCCAGCTGGTCGTCCAGGCGACTGATCTGTTGCCAGCACGAATCGAGGTCAAATCCGGAGTGGAAGACCTGCATCCGCAGGTGATCTTCCTCATTGACCATCAGGCTGATGTTTTCATCATCGGTGAAGCAGACCGCTCGGGCTCCATGGCTGTCCGCCAATTCCCGGCTGATCAGTTGCCTCTCGACGAGAAACTGCCGATCCAACCGCTCCAGGTGATCAACCTCGAGGTAGGTGCGGGGCCCGCCCAGTGAAACATCGGCGAGATGACCGCGGACGGTCTTTTCGATTTCAGCCCGGACTGCATCGTCAGCCCGATTCAGGAACGGAAACTGAACGAGATTGCGGGCCAGGCGGATCCGGCTGGACATGACAATGTCAGACTCAGCACCCGTTCCCCGCAGCCATTCGCCACGCCTCTGAGCCAGTTCATTCAACTCCACGATGGCACATCCTGTGTTGCGGCCCACAGCCGGGACGAGTTCCCCGGGCTGGCGTTCGTCCCGACGTTTGCCGGGAGGGGATTCCCGCTGCAGGGACTGTTTTGAAAACCACCGATTGAGGTCTGGACCGGTCGAATCATGGCCGCCCCTCCCCCTGCAGATCCCGTTCGAGTTGCTGGATCTGGTCGCGAAGCTCGGCGGCACGCTCGTACGATTCTTCGCTGATGGCCGTCTTCAATTCGCTTCGCAGGCGGATGAGGTCCTGACGGCGACGGCTGTCGAGAGGTGCCCGGCAGGGAGCTTTACCGACGTGCTGAATGTCGCCGTGGATGTTTTCGAGAAGCGGCAGCAGCTCTTCGCGAAAAGCCGTGTAGCAGTCGGAACACCCCAGTCGGCCCTGGGAACGGAAGTCGCGGAATCCCAACTTGCAGGTGGGGCAGACGAGGCGTTCGAGATGCTCAAGTTCGACTTCGGAAAGTCCCGCCTCCTCGGCAGTACCGGCGGAGACGGGGGCCGCGAGCGCGGTATGTTTCTGGGCGCAGTCTTCACACAGGTGGAGTTCGGTTGGCTCCCCCTTTTCGATGTCTGTGATGTGAAAGGTGGCCACCTTGGGGCACCGGTCGCACTTCATGGATGTCTCTCCCTGACGCGGATGCCGTTCCGCCAAATGGTCGCCACCAACCGTGAATGGCTGCTGCAGCCCTGCCGTGGCAGCTTTTCGGTGGCACCCGCTCTGTGGCAGCCCCGGCGAAGCATCCCCGGTGTCGCAGCAATTCAGGCCAGGATTGGCCCGATCGATTCCTGGCTTCGAGGAAACGACCGCACAGCACGGCGACAAACCGCACTCTGACAGTTCGGAGGCAGTTCGGACAAGGTGAGCTTCGACAGGGACAGCTTGGACAGGCCCCCGCTGCGTCTGCTACAACCCTTCAGCGAATTCTAGCCGGGGGGTGGGGTGTGTCAAGCCGCCCTCCACCGGTCACGAATCACCTAACTACTCTCCCAGCTTGTGGATGCGCTCCCTCCCGCGGGCTGCACTACCGGTGTGACATGTCGCGCTTCGTTCCCGACTTCGAGACCTTCCAGCAGCTCGCGAAGCAAGGGAACATGGTTCCCATCTACCGGCAGCTGGTTGCCGATACACTGACGCCGCTGACTGCCTACAGCAAGCTGCAGTGGGGCGAGTCCAGTTTTCTGTTTGAAAGCGTGGTCGGTGGAGAACAGGTCGGGCGGTTCAGTTTTCTGGGTTCTGATCCGTTCCTGCAATTTGAAGTTTTTGGGAACGAAGTTGTCATCACTCGCGACGGGGTGTCCGAAAGCCACGTTTCAACCGATCCGCTGGGAGAATTTGAACGACTGGTGACCTCGTATCAGGCCCCCCATCTGCCAGGGCTGCCCCGCTTCTGTGGCGGTGCCGTCGGCTACTTTGGCTACGACGTCGTGCGGTACACCGAGAATCTGCCCCAAGCTCCGGAGGATGATCGCCAACTGCCCGACCTGGCGTTTGCCTTCTACGATCGGATGGTGATTTTCGACCAGATCCGCAAGACCATTCTGGTCGTGGTCAACAGCCGTACGACAGGGGACGATCTGCGGGGACTCTACGACCGGGCGTGTGAAAGAATCGACGAGACCTGTCGGCAATTGCAGCGTGGGACTGCGAATCTGCAACTCACCGACATCAATGTGCGGGTGGAACCGAAGATTCCCTGGAAGTCGAATTTCAGCCGGGAATCGTTCGAACAGGCGGTCTCGAAGTGCCAGGAATACATTCGGGCCGGCGACATTTTCCAGGTGGTCATCAGCCAGAGGCTGCAACTCGAAACCTCGGCCCGACCGATTGACATCTATCGGGCCCTGCGGATTGTCAATCCGAGCCCATTCATGTTTCTGCTGCGGACACCGAGGGTCAACCTGGTGGGTGCGTCCCCGGAAATCATGGTGCGAGTGGAAGAGGGGGAAGTGACGATTCGCCCGCTGGCCGGGACCCGACGGCGGGGCCAGACCGAGGACGAAGACCTGCGTCTCGAACAGGAATTGCTGGCCGACCCCAAGGAGCGGGCTGAACACGTGATGCTGGTCGACCTCGCCCGCAATGATGTGGGACGGGTCGCCCAATATGGCTCGGTCACGCTCTCGGATGTAATGAAAGTCGAGCGTTACAGCCACGTGATGCACATCACATCCAATGTGACCGGGCAACTCGCCCCGGAGCGGTCGGCCCTGGACGCCCTGCGGGCGGGACTGCCCGCAGGCACAGTCTCGGGAGCCCCGAAGGTCCGGGCGATGCAGATCATCGACGAAATCGAGCCGCACCGGAGGGGCCCGTATGCAGGTGCTGTCGGATACATGGACTTCACCGGCAACATGGACACATGTATCGCACTGCGAACACTGGTGATGGTCGGGCAAACAGCCTACGTGCAGGCGGGAGCCGGGATTGTGGCGGACAGCGTTCCTGCCGAGGAATACCAGGAGACTCTCAACAAGGCGAAGGGTTTGCTGACGGCCATTGAGATTGCCCAGTCCCAACTCTGACCCCTGCCTTGTTCCTGCGGGACAGGGGGTTTATACTCCTCCGCTTCCCGCCGGATCCGTTGCTGGCCTCGGCGGGGTGTCCAGGAAGTGACGTTCTTACCCGTCAGGTTGTTGTCATGGTCTACCGTCCCCGTACCAAGCTCGTCAAAGCCCGCAAGGCCAAGCGCTGCCCCAAGTGTGGCGTGCTCGTCCAACGCCGTGTCCGCTGCAAGGTTTGCCACAAGGCCCAAAAGGCCTGAGGATCGGCGACTGTTCTTTGGGTGGAATCCGTTCGCCAGTCGTCATCGGTGAACGAACAGACCGGGCCCAGTGATCCCAATTCCCGCGGACCCGTCTGGGTCCGCTCTTTTTTTGCGCTCGTGGTCCTCGACAGGTCGCGTCCCGAGCCACTTGGGCCGTCCATTTCCCTGCTGACCGGTGGAAAGCTGAGCTTTCATCCGGCCCTGGCCCCGACCGAAATCTCAGTTGGGACCATTGGACCGCCGGGGAACGTGCTGCGTCCCTAAGGCCAGAGACCTAGCCTCCTCCGCGCTCCACGAGGCTTCTGCCGCCCCGGTTCTTTACCAGGCGGGGCATTTCTCAGCTGTTGAGGAATCGTCTAAAATCCAGCGGGCGTGCCGGGTGACGGTCTTTCGGCAGCCCCTCGATCTGCCTCTGTCCCGTTTGGCCTGCCTCCCGTGAACGCACAGTCGTTCCATTCTCCCTCA
>DNUF01000025.1:8334-23670 GCA_003508595.1 Planctomycetaceae bacterium | reverse complement strand
AGGGTCAAAATCTGGAAAAAGGTGCAGAAAAACGGGTAAAAAAACGGTTTGAAATCATTGACAATCACTCTCACAACAGATTAACTCTCCCCCAGACGCCCAGCAAAGGGCCGGAAAACAGGCACACAGGCTCACATTCAGGAGGTGAAGATGGCCGCCGCCAAGCCCAAGTCAATCAGCAAGTCGGAATTTCTGAAGAGCATCTCGGAGTCGACCGAGGTCTCGAAGAAGGATGTCGTCAAGGTTTTGGACGCTGTTGCCGAACTGGTTGCGAAGAACATCGGCAAGAAGGGTCCCGGAGTGATCCAGATCCCCGGCCTGGTGAAGATCAGCATCCGCGTTCGTCCCGCCCAGCCCGCCAAGAAGGGGGTCATCGACCCGTTCACCAAGAAGCTGGTCGATCGTCCTGCCAAGCCCGCCAGCAAGAAGGTGCGCGTGGTTCCGCTCAAGGCACTCAAGGACATGGCGAAGTAGTTTCGCCTCTCCGGGCCCACATTTTCAGGCCCGGGTGAAGTCCCGGACAAGGAGGCCTTGACCGGAGACGGAAGCCTCGACGAGTTGAGCCGACCAGTTCCACCGAAATGGTTGGGCCAGGCCCAGAGTGAGGCGAGACTGTCCTGAGAATGAACCTTGCGGGACTTGCCTGGAGTCTTACCAGAGAAGATCCTGGCAGGCCGCATCGAGTGTTTGGAGCGAAGAGTCCCCGATTTGGGGGGCTCTTCGCTCTGTTTGTTGATGATGGCCATCGACTTCGCAGATGCCTTCACTCCAGGAACCGCACCTCGAAGACCGAACATCGGAAAATCTCGAAATCCGGGGATTGCGCCTCGATTTGTCCCCCCCGTGTATTGCCGCAGAGTGGTTGACGATTCGTCCGCACCGGTGAAGTCCGCAGCATGATCGACCCCCTTCGTTCGTACACACGACTGCGTGGGCTGCTCCTGTCGGAACTCTCTCCCGAGGGGCACTGGGTGGGAGAGCTGTCGAGTTCGGCCCTCTCGACGGCGACCGCGGTCATGGCGCTGCGGCAGGTCGAATTGCACTCGTCCCGCAAATTCCCCGATTTGATCTCCCGGGGTCTCGACTGGCTGCTTGCACACCAGAATCCCGATGGTGGCTGGGGAGATACAGTCCGCAGCCACAGCAATATCTCCACGACCATGCTCGCCCACGCGACTTTTGTCGCCTGTGGTCCGCCGGGAACAGGACCTGCAGCGGCTCCCATCCAGCGTGCTGAAGACTACCTTCGTGCTGCAGGGGGCCGCCCTGCCCTTCTCGCCCGCTATGGGCGCGATCACACATTTTCAATTCCCATTCTCACCCACTGTGCACTGGCCGGGATGGTTCCCTGGCGCGAGATCGCTCCGCTGCCATTTGAGCTCGCCTGCCTGCCGGCTCGACTGTACCGGTTCCTGAGATTGCCGGTCGTCAGCTACGCGCTTCCCGCCCTGATTGCGATTGGCCAGGTCCGGCATCACCATTCCCCCCCCTGGAATCCCGTGACGCGACTGCTGCGTGAACGGGCCCGCAGCCCCAGCCTGGAGGTGCTGCAGCGCATTCAGCCTGCTTCCGGTGGTTATCTCGAGGCCACCCCACTCACCAGCTTCGTCGCGATGAGCCTGGCTGCGATGAACCAGGCCGGGCATCCCGTGGTCGAGTCAGCGATCCGATTCCTGGAAGACTCGATCCGGGAAGATGGCAGCTGGCCCATCGACACGAACCTTGCGACCTGGGGAACCACGCTGGCCATCCATGGACTGGGGCCGGACCTTCCCGGGGAACGGATCGTTGCGCTGCGTTCCTGGCTGCTGGGACAGCAATGGAATGAGGTTCATCCCTACACCAATGCCGACCCGGGTGGCTGGGCCTGGACGGACCTCTCAGGAGGGGTCCCCGATGCCGACGACACCCCGGGCGCCCTGCTGGCTCTGGTTCAACTGGCGCGGGGAGGTCCCGACCCCGATCTGGATGCGGCGCTCGCGCGGGGCGCCCGATGGCTGCTCGATCTGCAAAACCGCGACGGGGGCTGGCCGACGTTCTGTCGGGGCTGGGGCCTGCTCCCCTTCGACCGGAGTGCGCCCGACCTCACGGCCCACGCCCTGCGCGCCCTCGGACGGGTGATCTCCCGGCTTGCCGAGACCGGGACCCTGGCCAGCCATCGAGACCTGGCTCCCCGAGCCACCCGGGCCCGTGAACGGGGGTTGCAATACCTCGTCCGGGTCCAACGGCACGATGGGGCCTGGCTTCCGCTGTGGTTTGGGAACCAGGACTCCCCGGGCGACGAGAATCCCACGTATGGCACAGCCCGGGTCCTGCTCGCCTGTCAGGACCTCGGGGTCTGGAAGTCCAGCATGTGCCAGAGGGGGGTCCGCTGGTTGCTGCAGGGGCAAAATTCCGACGGTGGATTTGGAGGGGGCTCCGGTGCCGCCTCCTCGCTGGAAGAGACCGCCTGGGCGGTGGAATCGCTCTGTTCCGCACCTCCGGAAGACACGGTTGCCCCCGAGGCGGTCGAACGGGCCCTGTCCTGGCTGGCGGCCGCTGTCGACCGCGATGAATGGCAGACTCCGTCGCCAATTGGCCTCTACTTCGCTAAACTTTGGTACTTCGAAAAGTTGTACCCTCTCGTCTTCGGCGTCGCAGCTCTTCGTCAGGGTTGTGCCTGGCTGAAGCAACGTGAGGCAGTCAACGGTTCGGGAACGAGTTGACCGAGAGAAACCTGACCAGGGTGAATGCCACCGGCACACCAACCGGGGAAGAGCGGAGCTGGGTCTGTTCGTGACGCGCCTCAACCAATCGCGCGACACGAGCATGCCGGCCCCACTTTGATTCCAGTCCACGTGGAGTGAGCCTGTCGATGTCTTCGAGCGACCATCACCACGCTGCCGATGTCCTGGATTTGCCCGGGAATGCCGACGCAACGTCCCCGGCGATTTCGTCTACTCCCCCGGCGGCCTCAGACCCCTCGCGCAATGCGGCGGGGGGGCGTCGCAGTACCAGCCACCTCAAGGCGGTCCCCGAGACTATCGAACAACGCGAGGCAATCAAGCGTGGGGCGGAAGAGTACGCCCGAGCGCTCGATCGCTCGAAGCCGTTCACCAAGAACGAACTCGAACGGTTCGGGCGTGATTTGCTGAACCGGATGGCACTGCCCGAGAAGTTCCTTGGCTTTGTCATGGTGCTCATCGGAAACTTTTTCTGGAAGCAGCAATTCCTGGCGATCCCCTTTCACCGCCGGATGCTGTTGCTGCCCCACTGTCTGAAGCATGCCGAAGGCTGTCCGGCCGATTACGACGAGTTTGGGCTGGATTGCGAGAAGTGCGGCGCCTGCTCGATCGCGGACTACAAAGTCCGCGCGGAACAACTCGGCTACAAGGTCCTGGTGGCCGAAGGTTCGCCGATCGTTCTGAAGATCATCGTTTCCGGTCACATTGACGGGATTCTGGGAGTCTCGTGTCTGAATGTGCTCGAGAAGGCGATCGACAAGGTGCTGATTGCCGGGGTCCCCTCCTATGCGATTCCCCTGCACTCGGGCGACTGCAAGAACACTTCGCTGGACGAATCCTGGGTCTGGGATGTTCTGGAAAAATACGAAGAACTGCCGACCGGTCCGACGGTCAGTTTCGTCCCGCTGATGCGGGCCTCGAATGAGATCTTTGAACGCGATTTCGAACGGCTGCTTCCGCGGGTCCGCAGCCGTGGAACACCGGCCGATCTTGAATCTCCCCTCGCCGTGACAGAGTCGGTTTCGTACGACTGGCTGGCGCATGGCGGCAAGCGGTTTCGCCCCTTCATCACCCTGGCGGCCTACGACGCCGCCCGGGGTGGAACGGCGGCGGCCGCGGGTGCTGGCGATCAATCTCCCGAGTTTCCGGACAGCGTCCGCCGGGTGGCGATGGCGATCGAGGCCTTCCACAAGGCTTCGCTCGTCCACGACGACATTCAGGACAACGACAAGTTCCGTTACGGGACCGCCACGCTGCACCGCAAGCATGGCATCGGTCCGGCGATCAACATGGGAGATCACCTGATTGGTCTCGGTTACCGACTGGTCTCCAGCGCCCGGGCTGAAATCGGTGCCGAGGTGGCGGCCGACATCACCGACCGCATGGCGTCGGCCCACCTGCGACTGTGTGATGGCCAGGGGGCCGAGATGGCGTGGAACAGCGCCCCCGAAAAAGCCCTCAAACCGATTGATGCCCTCCAGATCTATGCCCTCAAGACCTCCCCCGCTTTCGAGGCGGCACTGTATGCGGGATTGCGTCTGGCGGGACCGGTGGATGCCTGGGCCGAGATGATCCCGGCGTTCTGCCGGCACCTTGGGGTCGGCTTCCAGATTCTCAACGACCTGCAAGACTGGGAAGGGGACAACCACAACAAGCTGGTCGCGGGGCAGGATGCCGAGGCAGTTCGCCCGACCGTGCTGCTGGCCCTCGCCTTCGAGGCAGCCTCCGCGAGTCAGCGGGACGAACTGCTCTCAATCATTCGCGGTACGGGGCCCGCCGCCCTTCGGCTGGGACGGTTGCGGCGGGTGTTTGAGGATTGCAACGTCTTCGCCAAGGCCGAAGCGCTCGTTGACAAGTCTCGCGATCGGGCGGAAGCGCTCGCCGACGCCGTTGAATCGCTGCCGCTGAGGCAGTTCCTCTATTTCCTGGTCGACATGGTGCTGGCCCCCGAGTCCAAGGAGCCCGCCATCGCCCAGAACAACCTGCTGGCCCTGCCGGTCATCGCCGGTTGACGAACAGACTCCAGGCCCGGTCGCCATGACTCAATCCTCCCCGACGAAATTTCCTGCGGCGAATTCTGCAGAGGCGAATTCACCCGAAGCCAATTTCCGTGGCCCCCAGGGAGAACGGGCAGCCATCCTGCTGATTGCCCATGGCAGTCGTCGCGCCGAGGCCAATGCCGACCTGGTCCGGCTGGCCGAATTGCTCGCTCGCGATCCCGAGTTCGACATCATCGAGACCAGCTACCTGGAACTGGCCACTCCGGACATTCCGACCGGAGGTCGGCGGTGTATCGAGCGCGGTGCCACAATCGTGCGGATGCTCCCCTATTTTCTTTCGGCCGGAGCGCATGTTGTTGAGGATCTGGAAGCTTTTCGGGTCACCCTGTCGGCCGAGTTTCCCCACGCCAGATTTGAACTCTGCCCACACCTGGGATTGCACCCGTTGATGGTGGAGATTGTCCGACAGCGGTTGCGAGAGACGGTTCCCAGTCCCTGAAACGCCTCTCCCCTGCCGGGAGCAGCCAGTGCGATGTCCAGCGAACCCCGCCCCCGCCGTCCGCACTACAATCCGGTCCGGGACCGTCGGCGAATCATGGCGGCCATCCTGTCGCTGGCCGTGGTCCTGATTGCGATCAGCGAAGCCCGCAAGCCCGAGAACTGGAAGTGGCTCGCACCGGGACGGCCGGCCAGTCCTCCTGTGGCTCCCGTCACCGCGACCAGTCCCGACGATCTCGAGCCGGACCAGGTGCGCATTGTCATGGGTGCGGAGGGGCTCGACCCCCGGGGCGATCTGCGTCAACCGCATCAACCCGCGCAGGCGTCCCTGCGAATCTCCCCCCCCTTGCTCGACGCTGTGGAAGAAAGCCGAGTTGGTGTCCGGGCCGCTGAACGCCCCGCCTACTTTGCCATGCTTTCGACCGCCCGGGATGCCAGCCCCCGGGATCTGACGGCCGCCGCCCGACGGGATCTCCCCTTTTTGAGCCTGATGAACGACCCGGCCGAGCATCGGGGGGAAGTGGTCTGGATCGAGGGAGAACTGCGACGCGTCGAACCACTCGAAGCTGGCCCCAATGACGACGGCTTTGACCGGCTTTACGAAGGCTGGCTGTTTACCGATGAGGCGGGTCGAACCAATCCCTACCGGATTGTGGTGAGTGAACTGCCCCCTGGATTTCCCCAGGGGACCGAGGTTCGGGAGCGAATCCGAATACCGGCGTATTTTTTCAAGCGTTACACCTATGCCACGGCCCATGGACAGCATTCCGCCCCCATGCTGATCGGCCATCGGTGGACCCGCGTGGTGGGCCGGCGGGAGACCACGCCTGGCCCCGGTTCCCCGGGCTGGTGGCCATTCGCGATCTTCCTGATCGCGGCCGGTTGGATTGGCCTGCAGATCGCGAGATTCCGCCTGGCCCGATCCCGCAGTCTGTCCAAGCCCTCAAGTCCCTCGCCCGATCTTTCCCTCAGCCCCTCGTTTGTCGAACCTTCCATTGATCCCCGGGAATTCCTCGGAAAACTTGCTGAAAACGACAACGAGGCGTGTCGGCAGCCTGCCAAAATCGAACGAGACATTGCTGAGTAGAGCACCAATCCGGCGTGCTGGGAGTGTTCGTTGAAACTCATTTCATAACGCGTCGCATCAGGTCATTTGGGGCCGCTCACCGCGTTTTGAGTGTGACTCCTGACGCGTTCCATCCGACCGAACCCGAAGATGTTGATGCGACATCTCCCGGGGCCATCGGATGCTGACCGGCGCTTGATTGCCCGGATTCTGACGTTCTGGTCCAACAAGATGACCCTGAATCGTCACATGTGCCCTTCCGCTCATCACTTCCGGCATCAAGAATCAGATCGTTTTGCGTTTGTCACTGCGAGTTGATTGACAACGCCTGCGAGCGTTCCAGTTCCCGTGATGTTCGTGCGGTGGGACTGACTCTCATGACGGGCCATCACGGACTTTTTCGCAGGATCATGCCCCTCGCTGTGAGGTCCGCCCCTGCGCTGAAAGACCTCCGTACGGCTCCCCGTTTGTGACGACAAAACCCAATTGTTAAGATTTCTTCACACTTCAGGTTCGTGTGAGGAGTTCTGATGAGAAACGTCGGTCAAGTTCTGCTTTTGTTTTGTCTGGCGCTGGGATCCGTGGTGAGTGGGATCTCCGTCCCAGCAAGCGGACAGGAAGTCCGTCCGCAATCTGGTCCATTGGCCGGCGATGTCTCGGCACTGATCCCTCAAATCACTTCGGCCAATCCATTCGCCCGCCTGGCGGCGATTGGCAAGGTGGCCGAGTTGGGACCGACCGGGGCGTCAACGGCACCGGCACTGCTGGAGGCCCTGCGTTGCGAGCAGATGGATGTGTTGTTCGAGACCCCGCAGGTCACGGGAATTCGGCAAACGATAGCCGAGGTCTTGGCGAAGCTTGGCCCCACAGTCGTTCCCCAACTTCAGAAGGCCCTGCAAAGTGAGAATGGTCTGGTTCGGGTGGGAGCCGCGACTGCCCTGTACCGGATCGATCCCAAGCAACATCGCGACCGGGCCCTGCCCGTTCTCATCGCCGCCCTCAAAGCGGATGATGAAGTGGCCGCCGATGCCGCCCAGGCTCTTGAATCGATCGGTGGTGATGCGGCTCCGGCACTGCCCGAATTGCTGCGTCAACTCGCCCATGACGATCCCGCCGTGAGGTGCCAGGTGGGACACGCTCTGGCCGCCTTGAAGAGCGACGCCAGCACCGCCCGCTTGCAGGCTGCGTTGAAAGACGCCACGCCGCTGCAAAAGGTTGGCATTGCCTACGCCCTGGCAAAACAGAACCCCGAAGACATTCCCCGGTGGCAAGCGGCCCTGTCTGAGGGACTGCGACACGCCTCGCCCGACGTCCGACAGCAAGCTGTCTGGGCGATCGGCCAACTTGGACCGGCCGGCAGGCCGCTGGCCCCCGACTTGGTTCGGGTCCTGTCCAAACTCAACCCGGATCCTCGAGAATACTTTTTTGGAGGAGGGCGCCTGGGGCGTCTTTCTTTCGACCCGTCGCTGGCCTTGGTTGCGATGGGCCCGGAGGTGAAGGAAGTCCTGTCGAAAGCACTCGACAGTGAGGATCCCCGCACCCGCCTGATGGCTGGGATCGCCCTCGTCCGCATCGATCCCAGCGCAGGCCCACGCGTCGCCCCCATCTTCCAGCAGGCCCGACAAGACACCAACCAGGCACTGCGGATGGTGGCCGAAATGAATACCGCACCACCTGCTGTCGGTACCTCACAGGACGTTGACGCCCTGATCCAGGATCTGCTGCAGACCACGGGATTTGGACCGCCCTCACCCGCGGTCGGGCAACTCGTCCGCCGTGGTGAAGAAGCGGTTGGCCCCCTGATGAAGGTCCTTGAGGCCGGAGACGGCCTGGCCGCCATGAAGGTGGTCCAGGTGCTGGGAGCCATTGGCCCCCCGGCCATTGAGCCCTTGACCAAGGCGCTGCACAGCGAACTTCCCCGTCAACGGCTGTATGCCGTGACTGCCTTGGCGATGATGGGGCCAGCCAACCAGGAACTGTTGATCGAGGCTCTGTCCGACAGCGACTATCCGGTTCGCCGCGCGGCCCGACAGGCATTGAAAGCCCTCAATACGCCCGAGGCCCGTGAAGCCCTGACCAAGTCCTCCGACAACCGCTGATTCCGATTGATCACCATGCGACTGCCCGCTCTGCTGTTGTCGTTTCTCGGTCTGGTCTCCGGTACCCTGATCGCAGCCGAACCCTATCGGTTTGAAGGATCCTCGGCGCTCCCGCTGTTGATTATCGATCCAGGGGCACAGGCCATTCCCAACGAACCCAAGATTCAGGCCACGCTGTCGGTCATCGACCACGGTCCGGGAAAGTTGAACGCGCTGGCCGACACGCCGACCCAGCAGGTCCCGATCAGGATCGAGGTCCGTGGGTCTTCGTCGCAGATGTTCGACAAAAAGTCGTATGCTCTCGAGACCGTCAACGAGAGTGGGGAGGACCAACCAGCCAGCCTCTTGGGCTTGCCGAAAGAGACTGACTGGATTCTTTACGGCCCCTACTCTGACAAGTCGCTGATGCGCAACCATATTGCGTATGAGCTGAGCCGGCGCATGGGTCAGTACGCTCCCCGCACCCGGTTCGCCGAGGCCTTCGTGCGGGAACGCGAGGGGGATCTCGCCGAACAGTACGTGGGGGTGTACCTGTTGGTGGAAAGCATCAAGCGTGGGAAGGACCGCGTCGATGTTCCCCGGCTGCGAGAAAATGAATCGGGAGAAATCACTGGCGGTTACGTGTTGAAAGTCGACCGGGTCGGTGGCCCTGAAACGTACTTCACGAGTGATTTTGGCACTGTTCTGGGGTTTGTCTCCCCTCGGGGAAGCCGGCTCAACGATCCCCAACGGGCCTGGATCCAACACGACTTCAGCCAGTTCGAAGAACGGTTGTCTCGCCGGGATTTCCGGGATCCGCAGGAAGGCTACGCCCGGTTCATCGACAGTGACTCATTCATCGATTACTTCCTGCTCAACGAGTTGTTCAAGAACGTTGACGCCTACTTTCTGAGTACGTTTCTGCATCGTACGGGGGACGGCCGGTTGAAATTGGGACCGGTTTGGGACCTTGATCTCAGCTCTGGAAATGCTTCCTACGGGGGCGTCTGGAAGGCCGAGGGTTGGATGTTGTTTCCCGAGGACCCCCGGCGAGGCTCAGCGGTCCCCTTCTGGTGGGATCGCCTGTTCGAGGATCCGGCGTTTCGCACCCGCCTGCGTGACAGGTATCGCGCCCTGAGAAAGACCGTGCTCAGTGAGCCAGCCCTGTACCAACTGATCGACGACACTGCCCAGACGCTCGACGCCGCCCAAAAGCGGAATTTCCGGCGTTGGCCCACCCTGGGCAAGTACGTGTGGCCCAATCCCCGTCCCTTCGCGCGAACCTATTCCGAACTGATCCAGAACCTGAAGTCCTGGTTCCACAATCGGTTTGTCTGGATGGATGCGAATCTGGAAATCCTGACGGAGAAGGGACCGTAACCTGTGCCGATCCGTTCGCACCGGGGGCTGGGTAAGATTGGGCACTTCCATCCGCGCATGATCAGCAGTGACCAGACGCCCCTCCAGCGGCCGCGACAAACTGCCGACAGCGATTGGCCGACTTCCTCCCCCCCTCTCCTTTCACGCCGGTGTTGACGTCGACTCCCCAGGGGCGAACCAAGGCAATGGCCTCAGCCACATTCGCCGGGGTCAATCCGCCCGCCAGGATCACGGGGACAGTCGACTCTCGCACGATCTGGGCCGAAACGTTCCAGTCATGAACCAATCCGGTCCCCCCCACACGATTCGTGGCCCGGTCACAACTGTCGAGAAGCAGGGCATCGACGACGCTCGTAATGCTCCTGGCACGCTCGATGGCAGCCTCCCCATCGACACTCACTTTCCCGAGGATCTTGCGGGGAAACAGGCGGCTGCGCAGCGACGCGAGCGAAGCGACGGGCAGCTCACTGTGAACCTGCACTGCCCACGCGGGAATCTGCTGCACCAGTTCGGCAATCGCGTCCGGGTCGGCCAGGTGCGTCACCAGAACCGGAACCACAAACGGTCCGAGTCCGTGGCAGATCTCGCGGGCTGTGCGGGGCGTGATGAAATCGGGCGATTCATGCACCTGGCCGACCAGCAGACCAATCGCATGCGCTCCGGATTCCACGGCGACATGCGCGTCGGCCAGCGACCGGACCCCACAGATCTTCACCCGCACCATGATCGTCTTTCCACACCGAATCTGGGAATTACCGCACGTTGCGGCATCCCGATTGTCGCGAATCGCCCCAGCCGCCGCGAGTCGCAGGCGGTACCACCCCGCCTGGTGAACCCGGGAAATTTGTCCCGATCCTCTCTCCCCGGACCCGTCCCTGGTGGGACCGATTTGCCTCCGTCCGTTGATCGCGTGGGACTTGCAATGGTTGGCGGTCTCAGTGCCGGATGATTAGCATCGAAGCAGGGTCATCTGGAATCCCATTGGGGAGGGCGATGGCCCCCCCGTTGAGGCACACATGCGGAACATTCTCGAAGCACTGACGCAGGCGCTTTCCACCGGGCAACGGGTCGCCTATACGGCCCTCGTGGAGACGCGCGGCTCGACTCCCCAGAAGGCGGGGGCGTCGATGCTGGTCTTCCCCGATGGGTCGCAGACCGGCACCCTGGGGGGAGGTTGCGTTGAGGCCGAGGTCAAGCGCCGGGCACTGCGCCTGCTGGACGACGGCCAGACCGAATTGCTGACCTTCCAGCTTGACGACAACTATGGCTGGGACGATGGGCTGATTTGCGGCGGTCGCATGAAGATGCTGGTCGACCCGCTTCGCCCGGGGACCGACGATGCCTATTACCAGACGTTGGATCGAATGCTGGCGAACGGAGCCCCAGTCACCGAAGCGATTGTGCTCGAACCGGAGCGGGCCGGGGGAGGCCAGGCGGCAGACAGACACCTGCTGGATGAGAACGGTGCGGTCATTGCCAGTCGGGGGAGGGCGACGATCCCCCCCGGTGTCCGAGAGCACCTGCGGCCTCTTGCCAGCCGGCCGCGCCCCTACGTCGATGCGGGTGTGTCATACCTGCCGTTTCTCCGCCGCTGTCGGCTCATCATCGTGGGGGCGGGACACGTCGGACAGAAAGTGGCGCAACTGGCTTCGGAAGTTGATTTCGACGTCTGGGTGGTCGATGACCGCGAAGAGTACTGCAACAACTCGCGGTTTCCCCAGGCCAAACGGCTGATTGTCGGCCCGGTCGACCAGGCACTTTCGGGGCTGGAAGTCGACTCCAACACCTACTGCCTGATTGTCACCCGCGGGCACAACCACGATGAAGAGGCACTGTATCACCTCGCGGAGACTCCCGCCCGCTACGTCGGGATGATCGGCAGCAAGCGGAAGATCAAGCTGATTTTCGACGACCTGCTGAACGAGGGGATCTCCACCGACGCGTTGCGGCGGGTCCACGCCCCGCTTGGCTTCGACATCGGCTCGCAAACCGTCCCCGAGATCGCCGTCAGCATCGTGGCCGAATTGATCGCCCACAGGAATCTGGGAGAAATCCCCGCGGTGTACGCCCGGGAGTGCCTGTTGACGGAACCGATCTCTTCCCCCTCAACCGCGCCATCAGACCCCGAAAATCAATCCGCGGACTAACCCGCCCTATCCCGGTTTCGGGCGTCCCGCAGAACTCGTTCAACCGGGCTTGCCAGATTCGCGCGAACCGCTAGACTTCTGCCGTTGTCTTTTCGGTGCGACGTCCGTCTCGCGGCGGATTCGAGCTTCGAGAGTTCAGCGGTACCGGGTAGTGTAACGGTAGCACAGCAGGTTTTGGTCCTGCTCGTCTAGGTTCGAATCCTAGCCCGGTAACTTGGTGCCCCCGAGAAATCGTTTGATTTCGTCCGGCTCGATGATCTGGTGATTTTCCCCGTTGGTCGGTGCCAGCATTCGATCCTCGTGACCGCGTCACAAGTTTGGTATTTCCTACCGACCCGACCCCGAACACATCGGTTAGGGGATCTGTCCGAGTCTCACTCCGCAAGCCAGTACTTCCATCCGGAGACTGGATGCGTTTCTTTGACCTCCGTCTTGCGTCGCTGTTAGGACCTGGTCATCCGCCCGGCCCGTCCTTAACCCCGGTCGGTGAATGCGGTAAACTCCTTCTATGGACTTCGGGGAAGGATTGCGGGCCCGTCACGTGCGGCCCCGGTTTCTCCCCGTCAGGCCCCAGAACCGATACTGCTTCATCGACTCGCCTGGAGTGTACGGAATGCATCCCGTTCGACGCCTGTTCGCTGCGTCCCCTGCCCGGTCACTGGCCGTTGCGCTGGCCATGATTGGCACTGGCTCTTCGACCGCGCTGGCCCAAAAAACGGTGGCCGAGACACTGGCCTCGTTCGTCACGGCGGACGACTTCGAAGTGCAGGTCTTCGCGTCCGATCCGATGATCTCCAACCCCATCGCGATCGACGTCGATACCCAGGGCCGCGTCTGGGTGACGGAAGGGACGAAGTACCGCCGTAACGTCGGCAATCCTCCCGATGACAAGATCAAGGTCCTTGAAGACATCAACGGCGATGGCAAGGCCGATACCGTCACCGTCTTCGCCTCCGACCTCAATGCGGCGATGGGGGTTTGCGTCGCCGGGTCGAAAGTCTACGTTCCCGAATCGCCCAATCTTTATGTCTACGAAGACAAGAATGGCGACCTGAAGGCTGACGGGCCCCGCACCGTTCTGCTCACCGGGTTCGGCGGCAAGAACCATGATCACGGCACCCACAGCCAGGTCTTCGGCCCCGATCACAAGCTCTACATGACCAACGGCGACACCGGTTACGATGTCACCGGCCCCGACGGACGGCACATCAAGTTCCAGTGGGGGGGGATGATCCGCTGCGAAGCCGACGGAACCCAACTCGAAGACTTCGCCGTCAACTTCCGCAACCCGGTCGAACTCGCTGTCGACTCCTTCGGCAATGTGTGGTGCAGCGACAACGACAATGACGGTTTGAAATCGGTCCGGATCTGCTGGATTCTCGAAGGGGGGAACTACGGCTGGTTTGGTGGCCCGGAGAATATCCGGAATGCCGACGGCAGCTTCGACCCGATCCACCACTGGCGGGCCGACAAGCCGGGGTTTGTGCCCTATGTGCTGATCACTGGTTTCGGCTCCCCGTGCGGAATGACGTTTTACGAGGGGAATGCGTTTGGTCCGAAGTACCAGAACCAGATCATCCATTGCGATGCGGGACCGCGTGAAATTCGCTGCTACACGCCGCAGCGAATGAGTGGCGTGGGCTTTACCGCCGGGATCCAGAACATCGTCACCAACACGGACCCGTACTTTCGCCCGGTCGATCCGTGCGTGGCTCCCGACGGTTCGATCTACGTCACCGACTGGTACGACGGCGGCGTGGGAGGCCACGCTTACAATGATCCTGAACGAGGCCGCATTTATCGGATTGTGCCCAAGGGAAAGAAACTGGTGCGTCAGCACAAGCCAGGCCCGTACGCAAATGACGCCGATGCTCTCACCGCCCTGGGAAGCCCGAATCACGCCACACTGTGGCACGCGCGCGAGCGACTGCTGCAGAGCGGCCCTGCGGCTCTGGCTGGCCTGACCCAACTGGCCACGGGGGCCGACCGCAACCTCAAGGCCCGCGCCCTGTGGCTGCTCGACCGAATTGGAGGCGAAGGACGCACGGTGGTCCGGCGGGAACTCGCCTCGACCGATCCCACCTTCCGGGCGTTGGCGGTTCGCATTCTTCGACGGCATGGTGAGGCGACGCTGCAGGAACTGCTGCCGCTGGTGAATGACCCCGACGGCGAAGTCTGCAAGGAAGCGCTGCTGGCGGCGGGAGCGTCTCCCTCCCCCATCGCCACACAGGCCATTCTCAAGGCCTGGTCGAAGTACGACGGTTCCGACCGCTATCTGCTGGAAACGCTGGGAATCGCCTCTCGCAATCGACAGGCCGAGGTGTTTCAGAAGGTGGTCGAGCAGGCGACGGGCGATGTGACCCCCCGGCTGATTGACATCGCCCGCATCCTCCGTCCCGAAGACGCCTCGAAGTATCTCGCCGGCAAGCTGGCAGCCAGTGGTGTCAACGAGAAGTCGGCCAACGCCATTCTGACCGCCCTGTCCAGCCTGGCCAGTGGCGATGCCGGAAAGGAAGTGCTCAAGGTGCTGGAGGGTTCGACCCCGGTCGGTACCCGTCGTCTTGCCCTGGCCTCGCTGCAGCGGAACCTGCCGGGGGCCTGGAAAGGTCTGCGAGAAACTCCCGAACTGCAA
This sequence comes from Planctomycetaceae bacterium, assembly GCA_003508595.1. Classification (GTDB taxonomy): domain Bacteria; phylum Planctomycetota; class Planctomycetia; order Planctomycetales; family Planctomycetaceae; genus UBA10511. The sequence continues at coordinate 9,146 of DNUF01000025.1, read as the reverse complement.
AAGGCCCTGGAAGAATCCCTGAAGACTCCCGACCTCGTTCCCGCGGCGCTCGGGGTGATCGGGGAAGCGGGACTGACTCCATTGGCGGATCAGGTTGTCGGAATCATCGGAAATGCGCAGGCCACCGAAGCGAGCCGACTCGCCGCGATTGGCGTTGCCTCGCGATTGCAGATCGAGAAAGCCGGAGAGGCCGAGGCCCAACTGCTGACGGGGAAGCCCGCGGCAACCGAGTCGCTGCAGAAGGGGGCTCTGGAGGGGCTGGTGGCCCTGCGTGATACGGCGTCGGCCGGCAAACTGCTGGCCACCGATTCGGGAGTGACCCCCGCCATCCGCGAACGACTGGTCGACGGCCTGATGCAGTCGAGTGATGGTGCGATCTTCCTGATGCGGTCACTCGACACGGGCAAGCTGCCGCAACCACTCGCCAAGCGGGCCATCGCGGCTGCCGTCGAACATCCCGACGTGAATGTTCGGCTGCTGTTCGAGAAGCACATTCCGGCCGACCAGCGTCCCAAGACGCTCGGTCAGCAATTCCGGGCGGAAGACATCCTGAAGCTCGACGGCAACATCGAACGGGGAGCGGCCGTCTTCGCCCGCAGTGGGGCGGCCGCCTGCAGCAAGTGCCATCGGGTGAAGGGCCAGGGGGCCGACATCGGTCCCGAACTGAGCCAGATTGGCCGCAAGTACGAGAAGAAGGCGCTGCTGGAAACGATCATGAATCCGAGTGCCGGGATTGCTCCCGAGTACTATCCGTACGTGGTCGAAACCGACACCGGCAAGGTGTTCGCCGGGTTCCTCAAGGAAGCCAACGA
>DNUF01000025.1:6588-8026 GCA_003508595.1 Planctomycetaceae bacterium | reverse complement strand
CAGAGTGTGACAGCACAGGACGCGGCCGACCTGCTGGCGTACCTGGCGAACCTGCAGGAATCGATCGTCCCCGCCACATCGTTCCAGGTGCTCGGTCCGTTCCCCAACGTGCGTCCCGAGCAGCGGGGCCAGGACTTTGGACCTGAAGCCAACGCCTCTGCCCCCGATTTTAATGCCAGGCACGCGACATTTGGCATGAAGCAGATCGGCTGGAGGCGGGTGGACGCCAAGGTGGGCAACTCGGGAGTCCCCCAACTGGACATCCGCCAGTTGTCGGGAGCCGTGCAGATGCCCGCCGACAATGTGCTGTACTACTTCGCGGTGGTGGCCGAGTCGGCGTCGGCCCAGTCGGCGACGCTGCACATTGGGTCGGACGACGGAGTGCAGGTCTGGGTGAATGGCAAGAAGGTGCACGACAACAAGATCACGCGTGCCCTCGCTCCCGCCCAGGACAAGGTGCCGGTCGAACTGAAACAGGGGCGCAACCTGATCCTGCTGAAGGTCGACCAGGGAAATGGAGACTCCGGCGCGATCCTGGCCGTCGAAGCGAAGGCCAACGTCACCCTGTCGGCACCGTGAGCACTTCTGACCCGAGGTTGATGGCACGGAACGGGGGGCCGGCGGAAGACCGTCGGCCCCTTGCTTCGTCGCCACGCCGCCGTTGGTGGTGGCTGCTGGTCGCTCCCGCATGGCTGCTGTTTGTCCCACTGTGGTGTGCGTGGGGACTGGGGCAGATCTATCGGGATCAATACGCCGGGTGGGAGCGTTTTTTTCATCTTCCCGCTCCGGTTGTTGCGGCCGCCGGCCTCGGGCTGCTGGCTCTGTGCGCCGTGTCCCGGCGCAGGCGACTCGGCCTGGTCGCGGGGCTGTTTGTTGCATGGCCCCTGGCCATCGTCGTGTTGTCCGACAACCATTGGCTGCGTCCCCGAATTCCCCCCTCCGGGCCCTCACCCAGTGGTCCACTGCGACTGCTGGACTGGAATGTCTGCCATGGCATGGGAGGGTGGGCCAATGTCCTGGCGACACTGGACCGCGAGCGGCCCGACATCCTGGTCCTGGCCGAGTACGCACCGGGCGATTCCCGGCAATTCCAGCACCACCTCGAGAGCCTGAACACCCTGCTGCAAAGCTGGGGCTGGGAAGTTCCCCATGTTGTTCCCAGTGGCAGCGTGCTGATTGCCTCGCGTTTTGCGTTGCTGCGCACCGAGCGACTGCGGCTCCCCTGTTCCGACTGCGTGTTGGTGGATTTCGAAGACGATGCGGGGTCCTCACTGCGAGTGCTGGTCCTCGATCTCCCATCCGGACTGCGAGCGCACCGAGATCCGCTGCTGCGGAAGGTGAATGCCATCATCACCACGACCCAACCCGACCTGGTCGTGGGGGACTTCAACGCCGTCCGCCAGGCAACACAACTCCAGCCTCCTCCACAGGGCTACCG
>DNUF01000025.1:3261-6316 GCA_003508595.1 Planctomycetaceae bacterium | reverse complement strand
TCCCTGTGCTGGCCATCGATCAGTGCCTGGTCGGTCCCCGGATCGAACCCCTCGATTACACCCTGGGAACGGGGGCCAGCGATCACCGCTGGCAGCGACTCGATTTCCGGCCGATTCGTTCCGAGCAGAATTCTTCGGCCAGGGTCGCCCACTTCGATGATGACTGACCCCCCCTGCCCCACGGGAGTTGCGATCGCAACCGCTCGCCTGGCCCCTGCGATCCTGGTGCTCGAGCGGGCTCCGCGTCTCGAACCGGTGCTGAAACAGGCACTGGCCGATTCAAGACGCCTGATCCGTCCCTGCCGGTCTCCGGGTGATTTGATGGCCCTCGCCGACCGGATGCCCGCCAGTGTCTGCGTGCTGGATTGGTCGGGGTGGCCGACGGAACTGCTGGGGCTGCTCGATCGGCTTCAACGGCTGCGATGCGGAGCCCGGCCGGTTGTCATCGCCACCGAGGAACTCGCTCCCCTCGAATGGGCGGCCCGCGAGGCGGGGGCCGTTGGTTTCTTCGCCGCTCAACCATCCGCGAACGAGTTGATCGCCCTGTGCGGGCGACTCCTGGGTCACCTGATCGGCCCCGATGCCACCCAGCCCGCCTCCCCAAAAACAAAATCACCACCGACAAACAACAGTCGGTGGTGACGGTGCGGCTCAACTGAGGGAATCGACGCTCTCTGGCCCCGTTCACGTGCCGCCAGTCCGGACCAGTCTCCGGACAGGGGTCCAGGTCAGTTCGGAAACGGGAGCTTCACGGCTGAAGTTGCCGCAGCGACTCCAGGGGAGGGCGACAACTGGGGCTTCCCCACTACAGGGTGGGTCCGATTCCCCAGGGAGCGAATTCATCGTCGCCGACTCCCTGCGCCTCGCTCTTGGTCTTCTCACCACTGGCAACAGCGATGATCTTCTCGAAGATCTGGCGGCCGACTTCTTCGACCGTCGCCCCTTCGAGGATCACGCCAGCGTTGATGTCCATATCCTCGACCATCCGGTTGTACATCGGGGTGTTGGTCGCCACCTTGATCGAGGGGACCGGTTTGCAGCCAAAGCAGCTCCCCCGCCCCGTGGTGAAGACCACCATGTTGCAACCCCCGGCCACCAGTCCGGTGACCGATGTCGGATCGTAACCCGGGGTGTCCATGATCAGGAATCCCTTCGCGGTGATCGGCTCGGCATAGTCGAAGACGCCGCGCAGGGCCGTCGTCCCCCCCTTGGCAATCGCCCCCAGCGACTTCTCGTAGATGGTGGTGAGGCCCCCCTTCTTGTTGCCGACCGAGGGGTTGTTGTTGATCTCGGCCCCGAACATGGCGGTGTACTTTTCCCACCAGCGGATTTTCTCGATGAGCTTTTCGCCCACTTCGCGGGAGATGGCCCTGCGGGTGAGGGTGTGTTCGCCGCCATAGATCTCGGTCGTCTCAGCCAGCACGCTGGCGGAGCCGTGGGCGACCAGCAGATCGCTGGCATAGCCCAGGGCGGGGTTCGCGGTGACGCCGCTGTTCCCGTCGCTGCCACCGCAGTTGGTCCCCAGGATGATTTCGGAGACCGGAATTGCCGTGCGGGTGACCTTGTTCGCCTCGGGGAGCATCTCCTTGACGATGGAAATTCCGCGGTTGACTGTCTTGCGGATCCCCCCCTCTTCCTGCATGTTGAGAATCAGGGGCAGCTTGGCGGGATCCTGCCCGGGGATGCGAATCTGGTGCAGCCCTTCCTTCTCGGCGAGGAAGCTGGCCTGTCCGGTCTCGCAGCCCAGGCCGACAATCAGGTAGGCCCCGATATTGGCGTGTTTCGCGAAACCTGCCAGCGTCCGGTTCAACTGCAGGTGATCGGGGCCACCGTACTGCATGGCACAGCCGTGCTTGTGCACGATCGGCACAATGCCGTCGACGTTCGGAAACTTCCCCAGCAATTCGGGGGTGATCGCCTGGGCGATGAGCCGGGAGGTGTAGGCCGAACAGTTGACGGTCGAAATCACCCCGATGTAGTTGCGGGTGGCGGCGCGGCCATCGGGCCGGCGATATCCCTGGAAGGTCCGACCATGGATCGGGGTCGGATCGGCGGGAATCTCGGTCGCATGGGCGTAGTCGAGGCTGAGGGGGCCGGCACCGCAGTTGTGGGTATGGACCCAGCTTCCCGTGGCAATGTCGGTGGTGGCGAAACCAATGGTCTGGCCAAACTTCCGGATCGGGGCCCCCTTGGGGATGTCGCGGGTCGCCACCTTGTGGCCGAGGTCAATCGGCTCCCGGATCGCCACGGTCTTGCCCCCCACCGCAAACGAGGTCCCGGCGGGCGAGTTGCGGGCCGCCACGGCAATGTTGTCTTCGGAGTGCAGGACAATGAACGCGGGGGCAGCAGACATGATCGGGAGGGACAGTCCGGGAATGGGGTTGGATCGGGCACAGGTCAATGACTGTGGGGCGAGAGTATCACGGGGGCCGTCGGGGCTGCAATCGCCCTTTCCCAACCTCCTGCAACCGCGCGAAACAGCAGAACTTGCCAGCCGCGGGTGGCCCCGCCGGTCCACTCCCCGGACCGGTCCGCACCGAACTTGCAGCCCGTGCCCGAATCGGGGATTCTGCAGGGAGATTTGAGCGTCTGATGGGGGCCTCGTGCGGCACGGCCTCGATCCCGCCTGACCCTCCATTCCTCCTGATCCGGTCCGCTGGCACCGTTGCCGATTCCCGCATCCGGTCCACCGCGAGACCCTCACGACTTTTCACGTCACCGACAGACAGCGATTTTCCATGGCCCACGATTATTCCCAGCAGCGTTTTGAAACCCGGTGCGTCCATGTCGGTGTCGACAAGGACGACAGCTACAACAGCTGCATCACGCCGATTTATCCCACCTCCACCTTCCGCTTTGAATCGCTGGGAAAAACCAAGGGGTACGACTACACCCGCAGCGGCAATCCCACCCGCCGGGCGCTGGAAGAGAGCCTCGCCTCCCTCGAAGGGGGAATCGACTGCCGGGCCACCTCGACCGGCATGTCGGCCATCACCGCCTGCATGCACCTGTTCAAGCCGGGTGATCACATCATCGCCGGCCACGACATCTACGG
>DNUF01000025.1:0-2986 GCA_003508595.1 Planctomycetaceae bacterium | reverse complement strand
TCGTTTGTGAACATGCAGGATCCCGAGAATGTGCGGCGGGCACTGACACCGCAGACCCGGGGGCTCTGGCTGGAAACCCCCAGCAATCCGCTGCTGAACCTGGTCGACCTGGCAGCCCTTGCCACCATCGCCCGGGAGGCGGGGGCGATCTCCATCGCCGACAACACCTTCATGTCCCCCTATTTCCAGCGACCCTTCGAGCAGGGGGTCGACATCGTGATGCATTCGACCACCAAGTACCTCAATGGGCACTCGGATGTCGTGGGGGGGGCCGTCATCACCCGGCACCAGCCTCATGCCGACCGGATCGGCTACATCGTGAATGCGCTCGGGCTCGCCTGTTCTCCGTTTGACGCCTGGCTGGTTCTGCGGGGGGTCAAAACCCTTGGTCCGCGGATGGAGGTGCACCAGCGCAACGCCCTGGCCGTCGCGCAGGCACTGCGGAAACACCCCTCGGTCGAGCGGGTCTACTATCCCGGCCTTCCCGATCATCCGCATCATGCGTTGGCGAAGAAGCAGATGACGGGCTTCGGGGGGATGCTCAGCTTCGACGTGAAGGGGGGAGGAGCGCAGGCCGAGAAGGTGATGACCACCACGCGACTGTATGCGATGGCCGAGTCGCTGGGGGGGATCGAATCATTGATCGAGCACCCCGAAACCATGAGCCACGCCTCGATGACCGCGGCCGCCCGCCAGGGGGCCGGGATCACCGACAAGACCTTGCGGGTCTCGGTTGGAATCGAGCATTCCGACGACCTGATTGCCGACCTGCTGGGGGCCCTCGACCGCTCACAGAGTTGACCGACCGTGCCATCGGCGGTCCCGGCAGTTCGGGAACACCGATGTCCCGCAGCACGAGGGAATGGGCCTGCCGTTGATCGGCAGGCCCATGTCGTTGACAGGCCCCCAGCCCCTGGAAAAAGGGGCCATTCCGCCCCTCCGTTGGCTGTTGAAGTCTGACTTCCCGAGGGCCGACACAGGATGTCCCGCCGCACCGCGTGAGCCGGACGCTTCCCGCAGCCGGGAATCGAGACCGGGCCAAAACGGGTGTTGCGTGCGAAGGCTCGGGGATTTCGTCCTCCCGAGATTCGAATTCGGTAAAGAAAATGTGTTTTTTCAACCCCTTAGAACTTGATTCCCAGAATGAAGAGTGACTAGTATGCGGCCCTTGAGCGTCTACAGACTGTTGCGGTGGGGGGGCGGTTCCCAAGCGTCAATCCCCGGGTTTCGAGGCAGTCCGGTGACGTGTCTGCGGCAAGTGCCGTGGACGTACCGCAAGGCTCGATGCGGCCACGACCTGGATCAAAATCCCCCGGAAAAGTGGTGCTGAAGCGGCGGCGCGGGTCGGTGGTTCCGCACATACCCCGGCCTCGTATTCGTTTGGTGAATGTGCGGAGGAGTCGATGCAATGCCGGTGGGAAAGATCAAGAAGCTGGTGCAGGAGAAGGGGTTCGGGTTCATCTCGCAGGCGCAGGGGGAAGATGTGTTCTTCCACCACACCGCCGTGGAGAACCGGGGCTACGAAGACCTGCAGGTTGGTCAGGATGTCGAATTCCAGATCGACAATTCCCCAAACCCGAAGGCCAAGGGCCCTCGGGCGAAGACTGTCAGCCCCCGCTGACCCCGACCGGATTGCGGTCCTGAAGGTCCGGATTTGATCCAGACGGCTGTCTCCTCACTGCGATATCGCACGGGGGCCATCTGGTGGATCACTGGAAATGGCCTGGCGGACAGAAACCACCGGATGAGTTTTTTGAAAACTTTCCGGAACGTTTTCCTCCGGTCACCTTCGACTCCAGAACTTTGGGATTGAGCACAACCGTTCGACAGGCAGTTCGTCACTTTCTGTGACGGACTGCCTTTTTTTATTGCGACACACTTTTGGCGGCCGCTGTTTCAGAGAAATCCCGATTCCGGCATCGACTCTCCCGATCGCCTGACCACCAACTCGGTCTTTACCCCCATTCGGGGTTTCAGGTAGGTTCCCCCCCACTCTCCCCCGGAGACAGTTCCTGCCACTTCCCCCGGCAGTTGCTCCTGGTCGATCCCAACCCGGTGAATCTGACGATTCATCCGCTGTCACCACAGGAAGGATCCTGCGCATGATTGCCCGACTCTCGCCACTCTTCGGCTTGTCCCTGCTGATCCTCGCGGCCGCGTGCTCGCAACCCGCCGGCAATCCCCACCAGGGCTCCCGCTCTGCGAATGCGGGGGGAGTGGGTGTGGTGGACCTCGATTCGGTCGCCAAGGCGATCGGCAAAGACCTCGCCATGTCTGCCGAGGCCGAGCAAAAGATCGCCCAGCTCAACCAAGAATTGGCCCAGCTTCAGAGTGCGATGAACCGCCATCTCGCAGGCAAACGCGACGAGTTGGGGGAAGACCTGACCGATGCCCAGAAGCGTCAGTTGCTGGTGGCCAAGGCCAAGCTCGAATCGCAGTACCGCGACAAAAAGGCGATTGCCGAGCGCAAGTTCGCGCGCTACAAGCAGGAACTGGTCGAACAGTTCCGCGAAGAGACCAAGCCCATCCTGCGTGAGGTCGCCGCCCGCCGGGGACTCAGCATCGTCATTCCGAAAAATGATGCCCTGCTGCTGACCGTCGCCAACGAAGTGGACCTGACGGACGATGTGGTCCTCGAGATTCGCAAGCTGCAGCCGGCCAACGCCGAAGAGAGTACTGTCGCGCCGCTGGGAGAAACCGCTGCCCGCGACTGATCCCTGGCGTCCGCTGCCCGGATCGCCCGACCGCATGGCACGGTCCCGATTGCAAACAAAAAACACGCACCGGATTCACTCCGGTGCGTGTTTTTTTGGCGCTGTGACCCCCGGGGGAAGAGATGACTTTTCTCCGTCTGACCGATACGCTCCCGGAAAGTCCATGCAACAGTTCCTCCCCCCCCTCCTGCGGCTTCCCGCCGAGTAACGCCATGACCAGCCGCGCTGCCACCGAGTATCGCTATGAGAAACTGACCTGGCCCGAAATCAAT
>DNUF01000206.1:30542-45993 GCA_003508595.1 Planctomycetaceae bacterium | reverse complement strand
GCCGGTCCGAAGCAGCACAGACCGGTGTCTTTGACAAAAATGAAGCGACGGAAGCCGGTAGAAATCTCGTGCGGCTTCATAAAACCCCGCAGCCGTACCTTTTTGCCGTTGAGTTCACGCATCCAGACGGGCATCGTTTCGATGCACTCCGGGGTGACGGGGTCCAGCTTCAGCCACTTGAGCAGATCGAGATCGTCGTAGGTGATCCGCAGGGCCTGCTCCGATCCTTCCGGACGAAACGTGCGTGTCTGTGGGAGTTCCGGGACAGTGCCAGCCGGATTGGAGAGGTTGGCCGCGGGGGCATAACCCTGGGCCTCGGCCGACGTTTGGGCCGGCCCGGTCGCAGTTCCCTCGCTGGCGGAGTCTCCAGTGCGGTCGCCGGTCGAGTTTTTGGCAACCGAGGACTCAGCCGGTGCCGTGGGAGTTTCCTCCCGTGGATTGTCCGGGGGGGAGGCGGGACCCCCAGCGGCGAGTGTTGCGGAGGGAGGGGACGACGTGGGGAAGGGGGAGGTGCCCGAGCCGTCGGTGCAACCAGTCAGCCCCAACAGGCACGCAAAACAAAGAGCGGTGCATTCGAGTCGGGGCATGACGCAGGTCCTCTCATCGGAAGTGGGTTCCGTCGAGGGTGTAGACCCCGAGGATATCCCCCGCCTGGTGAACTCCCGCGATGCGGAAGGTGCCGGCGACCGACACCAGTTGCTGTTCGCGGTATTTCACCGTCTGTCCATCTTTCATGTGGACCACGATCATATCGGACAACTTGGGTTGCCGTCCAAAGCAACAATCCCCAGTGTCTTTGACCAGCACAAACTCGTGCAGCCCTTCGCGCTGGCGACTGGGGTACATGTACCCCTTGATGAAAACCGGCTTGTCATTCAGGTCGATGACATCGGGGGAAATCAGCAGTTCATTCCCCTTCTGCACGACATCCTGCTTCGAAAGCCAGGAAAAGGTGAGTCGCTGATGTCCTTCGGGAACTTCGGTGAAGTAGGTGTAGGTGTGCAGGGCTCCAGCCCCGAGGGTCATCAGAAGGCTCAAACCCAACCCCAACTTGGCCACCAGGCTTCCGCCGAGGGCCCCCTCGGAACGCCGAATGATCCACAGGGCGAGCAGGGCACAGATGATCCCCACCACGGCGATTGCCATTGCGGGGACCCCGAGGAAACCGACGGCTCCGCAGACCCCCATGAACAGGGAAATGGGGGCCAGAGGGGGAACCGGACGGTAGGCGAATTCATCAGCTGTCGGCAGCCCGCCTTCGGGCCCACCAGCGGTTCCCGACTTGTCAAACAACGACCGTGAACCGGTCTTGCTCTCCAGGGAATGGGTGTTTGCTTCAGTTGACATCTGTCACGGTGCCCGCGATCGGGGAATTCTGCGGCTCAAGACGGGTTCCGCCACCCGCCAGACCTGCACTCCAAATTTTATCCTGCCCGGGGATCAATTCCAGCGTGGGGACCTCCCGGTTCGGAAGCCTCAGCCAGATTCCTGGTCCCAATCCCGCAGCCACTGCTCAAGCTCCCGCATCTCGTTGGACTGGCCGTTTTCCCGGGCCAGCCACTCGTTGAGATGTCCGAATTCCCGCAGCCAATGTTCGAGTTCGAGAGGTGGAGGGACCGCTGCCGGAGACCGTCCCTCTCCCCCAGCTCCCCGGGGCTTCCTGCGTGTCTGTACGTCCGGGCGGGCCTGGGTGTTGGCCTCCTCTGGTCGTGTCCTTCGGCTTCCACCGCGACCAGGAGATCTTCCCGGTTGAGAATCCTGTGCCGGGCGAGGTAGCGGTACCGGCGGCGTGGCCTGGTCTCCCGGACTCTGCGGCTGTGGTGTGGACTGCAGCGTGTCGGGGATTGGTTCCGCATCGATTTGGTTGACGTCGAGCGTACCGAACCAGCGGATCCATTCACCCGCCTCGGCTGCCGACAGCCCCTCGGGTTTTTCGGGTGCCTGTGGTGCCCTACGACGAGCCCGGTCGGCCAGGTCCGTCCAGAAGTCGGCACTTTCCTGCCATTGCGCCCCAACGCTGCGGGCAGCCCGCTGCAGGACACGGTCTCCCGAGACGAGGGTGACGTGCCGGGGGGCCGGGTGTTGATCGAGCCAGCGCGAGATCACCAGGTCGGCATCTCCCTCGGGGCGGGCGAACACGACCGACATTCCCGCGATTCGGGTGCGATGCGGCCGGTCGATGGTGGGATCACGGGCATCGAAGATGACAGTGACGCGGGCCAACTCGGACGGCGAGAGGTGGCGGGCGACCAGTCGCAGCAGTTTCTCGCGCTGACGGCGGAGTTCGTCGGGGCGATACGAGGTCCTGGCGAGGCCGGCTGCGTGCAGCAGATTGTAGCCGTCGATCAGCAGGAACCGGGCACCCACCGCCGGTCAGCTCCCCGCTCTCTGGCGGACGGGAGAGCAACCCCGCCGCAGGGCGGCCTCTTCATCGGCGAACAGCAGCAGGTCGTCGGGGAGTTCGCTCCAGGAATGCCGGTTGGGCTCAAACTTGCGGGTGGATTGACGCCCCACAAATTCGGGGATCATGTCATGCTCGCAGTAGACGCATCGTGCCAGCAGGCGGTCGGCCTCGGGGATAATCTGGAATTTCGGTTCAAGATAGCGCTGTTCACTGCTCAGACCGGTGATACAGCGTGTGTTCTCGCAGCCCAGGGTGTTCTGGGTATAGACCGAGTGCTTTTTGGGTGGGGGGCCCTGTCCCAGCAGGTCGGGACGGATCCGCAGCAGTGCTGCGATCAGGGCCATGCGGACCGGCACGCCGTAGGCCGCCTGTTTGAAGTAGACCGCCCGTTCGTCATTGTCGAGATCGTAACCGAGCTCTTCGACTCGGGGCAGGGGGTGCATGACGCTGCTGGAACGGTAACGGCGGTCCTTGAGGAAGGCGGCATCGATCACCGGATACGAGTCGGCACCGGTTGCTCCCTCGGGCATCCGCTCGCGCTGCAGACGGGTGACATAACAGGCATCGATTTTCGCCAGGGCATTGGCAGGCAGCCGGACCTTGAGAACTTCCGACCCCTTCTCGGGAAGATCAGAAAACAGGCTGCGCTGGTGCGGTTTTTCGGGAGTCACATAGACGGCATCGACCGGGAACTTGTCTCCCCGAACCCGTGAGACTTCATCGTTGGAGAGGGGGGTGCAGCCATAATCCTGGGCCAGCCGGCGGACCACATGTTCGGGCAGGCCAAACCCTTCGGCCGGCATCGGGATGATCCGGGCACCAAACCGGGCCAGCCCATAGACCAGCGAATGGACCGTCCGCCCATTCCGCAGGTCGCCCCACAGCAGCACATTCAGGTCTTTCAGCGTCCCTTTTTCCCGTTGCAGGGTGTAGAGATCGCAGAGGGTCTGGGTGGGATGTTCGTGTCCCCCGTCGCCGGCATTGATGATCGGCACGTCGGCGTAGTCGGCTGCGACCCGCACCGCCCCTTCACAGGGATGTCGGATGACAATCACATCGGCATAGTTCTGCAGCACCCGCACTGTGTCGGCGATCGTTTCGCCCTTGGCGGCCGAGGTCGTCTTGGGATCGGCCGACGACAGGATCTGCCCCCCGAGGCGATACATCGCCGACTCGAACGAGAACCGTGTGCGGGTGCTGGCTTCATAGAACAGGGTTGCCAGGATACAGCCCTGCGCCTCCGTCTTCGCCCCGCGCACCCGGTGGGGAACCTGGGGATCGGCGAGGTCCTTCAAGAACTCGTCCGCCAACCGGAAAATCGCCTGGATTTCTCCCTCATTCAGGTCATCAATCGTGATCAGATGGCGAACCATGAGGGGGGCGCAATGGGAAAATCGGGGTGAGCAGAGGATCAACGAGGAGATAGTGGCAGTCTACCGAGATTGCCCCGCTTTCGCATCCGCCGCTGCCAGGGGAGCCGAGCGGGCACACCGAAACCCACAATGAAACGTCCCCGAACTCGGTTCGCCCTTCATGCGGGCACTTACCCGATAGCCAGTGCAGTAATTGTCGCTGCACATGAAGGACCCCCCCCGCTGGACCCGCTTGATCACCCCCGGCTCATTGGGGTCGAGACTGTCGAGCGGGCCGGCAGGATCGTGCCGGGGGCTGCGGGCGTAATAGTCGGGCCGGTAGTAGTCGGCACACCACTCCCAGACGTTCCCCGACATGCCATACAGGCCCCAGGCGTTGGGGGCGTAGTGCCGGGCGTCGCACGTCGTCAGAAACCCATCGGCATTGGTGTTTTCATCGGGGAAGTTCCCCTGCCAGATGTTGGACCGCCATTCGCCCCCCGGGCAGAGTTCGGTTCCCCAGGGGTAAGGTTTGCGGGCGAGTCCACCCCGGGCGGCGTACTCCCATTCAGCCTCGGTCGGGAGCCGCTTGTTGGCCCACTGGGCATAGGCCTGGGCGTCTTCGTAGGAGACGTGGACGACGGGATGGTCCAGCCGGTCTTCGATCGTGGTATCGGGACCTCCCGGATGTCGCCAGCTGGCCCCTTTGACATATTGCCAGACCTGGTAGGGCCACAACGGGCCCTCTTTGTGGAAGGTCTGACGGTCGAAGTCGGGGTTGTAGCAGATCGAGCCGGCGACCAGGTTTTCGGCGGGAATGGCATTCACATCGGGAACCTGGCCAATGAAGTCTTCCCGCTTGGGTGTCCGCTCGGCCACCGTCCGGTAACCGGTGGCCGCGACGAATTCCTGGAACTGGCGGTTGGTGACCTCGGTCTCATCGAGCCAGAAACCCGAGAGAATCACACGGTGGACCGGTTGCTCGTCGGGAAAGCCGTCATCGGCCCCCATCTCGAATTCTCCCGGAGGAATCCAGGCCATGCCGGTGGGGGCTGGCCCTGGGGGCTCGCGCGAGTCCGAAGATGCCGCCCCGGTTTGCCCCGGGGCGGTGTCGAGAGGAGTGGCAGGACCCTGGGCGGGGCGACGGCCCGCTCCGTACGACAGCGTCAGGGCCACCAGCAGGCCACAGACCACGAGGGTGATCCAGGGGGCGTATCGGGTGAGATTCATGGTGCTGGGTCGAGTCAACGCGAAGCGTCGGTGAGAGAGTTCACGGGCTGGCGGCAGCGTCGTTCGGCTGACCGTCTGGCGATTTCAGTTGTCGAATGTGGTCGGCGTATTGTCGGTCGAGCAACTCGGGTTCGACCTCGGCGATCTCCCACGGACGTTCGGGATTGTCTCGTGTCGCCTTGCGGGTGCTGTAGATCTGCGAGAGATACTCGATGAATTCATCGCGATACAGCCCTTCGCCATAATGCAGGAAGAAGTGCACCAGTCCGGCTCCCTGCGCGTAGTTCCGCTTGATCTCGCGCGATTCCTGGTAGGCCTGCATTCCCATCCGGCAGAACTCGGGGAGGGGAACGTAGTACTTCTCGACGACAAAGTGGGCCCGCGCCGCCTGAAACCGCAGCGTTTGCGGATCCCCAAACGAGAAGTCGGTGCCATCCTGGTGGAACGACTCCATGTAGCAGGCAATTCCCTCAATGGGCCAGAAGTCAGACTTGACGCCGATTTCCCCGTGACCGGGGCGGGCTCCAGAGAGTAGTTGATGCGTCGCCTCGTGATACAGGGTCGAGTCGTCCTGCGACTCGGGATCGTGGAAGAAGTGGGCAATACCGGTCTTGGGAAAGTAGATGCCACGGGTCACTTCGACGTGCTGGCTCGTCTCGCGCTTGAGGCGGGCGATGTATTCGTCGCGACTGCGGTAGAAGTGGACCACCAGGGGCTTGGTCGGAATCTTCGGACCTCCGGAACCCGACAGCAGTTGCCGGAATTCTTCGGGAGTCTTGAAGAAACCGGCGAGGTTCTGGAAGAACAGGCTGTGAAATCCCTCGAGTTTCGCCGCCAGGTCGACCCCCTTGTCGAGGCTGTAGTTCGTCCGGACGAGGTAATGCTCACTGCGGATCTCCCAGGCCTGGGCGAAATCCCGGCGAATCTCGGCTTCGCGTTCGGCACTGATCCAGCGCCCCTTGTAGAAGCGCTCGCCCCGGGTCATCCGCTCGAGGTGCTCGGAGGGAATCCAGCCAAACTGGTCGCTCCAGACCTTTTTTTCCCGCGCCATCCGGGCTTCGAACGGAGACATCCATTCGTCACCGCTCCGCACGAAGCCCAGTGCCTTGCGGGCGGCGGCATGATCGGGGTCGTGGTGGGCGACCTCGCGGATCAGGTCAAAGGCAAAGGCCAGGTGACCGCTGCCCAGGACTTTCTGCGACAGGGCGAAGAGATCCTGGGCATAATCGCGGCGTTCTTTCCGCAGCGGAACCCGCCAGCCCTTCTCGATCTCAGACAGGTCGTTGATGGACGAGTCCTGGATCTCCCGGGGGAGGTCGCGAACCCGCAGGGTTTCCGGATCGAATCGGCGGGCCGCCATCCGGACCGCGTCGGCGGCCTCGGCGAGATCGTCGGTTTCACAGCGCTCCGCAAGATCTGCGAGATTCTGCTGGAACTTTGAACGCCGCTCGTCGTACTGCCGTCGCAGCGGTGTGATATCCCGCTTGGGAGCGGTGCGGGGACCTTCACGGGGTGGTCGTGTTTGACCGACGACCGGCTGTCCCACCACGAGCAGAACAAGCGGAGCCAGCAGCAGGAATGCCCGCAGGATTCGACACGAAACGCTCCCTCCGGACCGTGAATTGCGCACGACCGGGGACCTGGTGACCGGGTCTGCAATGCGACTGGTGAACAAGCTGCTCCCTCTCACTGGGTTTGGAGAGTCCATTCCTCCAGACTCCCGCTGCAACCTCATCGTATGCGATCCCCGGATCGGGGAACAGACGGGGAAAACCGGGATGCAGACTGTTGCGAACGCGGTCCTGGCCTGGGAGGCGCCAGCGCGGTGGCCGGTCTGTTTCAGCCCCGCACTGCAGTCCACTGGTGAGTCTCGGTGTGGGGCCCGCCATCTCGCGAGGGGGGACCGTTCTTTGAACTGGCCGAGGGAGCATTCGCTCGAAAGTATGCCGCCGTGAAAGGCCCCGTGCGCCGCAGTTTGCCCAGGTTCCGGCGGTTTCCCGGAACTGTCAGGAGTCGATCAAGAATCGTCGCATCCCCGGCCGATGGAACGGCAGTGAGGCTGAGCCGGTGAACAGGATTCCCTGGGGTGGTTGCCGGCCCATCGCTTTCCGGTCTGAGAAACAAACCAGGAAGGTTTGTGGGATTCCACCGTGCGCACGGGATTGATGGTCTGCGTTGGGGTGTGGGTGGCAGCGACTTTGGTCGGCTGCCAGACGCACACCGCCCTGCGCGATCACACCCTCAAGACCAGCGGGACCCTGGCGGAATTGAATTGCCAGCAGGTGGTTGACAACCTGGCCCGATTTGCCGCCCAGCCGGCCTCACTTCCCTCGGTGGCGGTCCTGCATTCGGGAAATGTGACCCTCGCCGATCAGCATGCGGCCGCTGCTGCCGGGACGTACGCTCCCACGATCACCCTCGCCGATCAACTCGGTGGCTTTCCGATCTTCAGCCTGTTTCTCAGCCCGAATGTCTCCCGCAACCTGACCGAGCAGTGGGATTTGAAGCCGGTGACCGATACGGGACGGATTCGCCGCATCCGTGCTGCCTTCCAGATCGTGCTGGGGGCTGGTGCCACGGCCGATGATCATTGCGAGGATTGTGCCCAGACGGTGCGCGAGCTGACGGCGGACGGTTCGACGCTCGACTGCCAGTTGCCGACGGGCTGGTTCCAGATTGGCTGCCGACGCGACGTGCCGGACCATGCCTGTTATGTCGGCAACTGCGGTGAGACCTATGTCTGGGTTGGCCCGGAAGGGATGGACGGGCTGTCGCGATTCACGCTCACGATCATGCAGCTCTCCACGTCCGACCCCAAGCCCGCGACCCGGACTGTCGTTCGCAGATACAACGCCGACGAAGAGCTTGAATCGACCGAGATCACCGAGTCGGAGGACCTGCCGGGAACAACCTCCTGGCAGGCTGACACCGATGATCAGGGGGACGACGGGGGAAGTACCGGGGAGACGGTCCAGCGGCAACCGACCATCACCCCACGGCGCACCGCCCAGTCACCCAAGCAGGCCCGCAAGCGAAAGGGAACCAGTGGGCTGATGCTGCCGAATGCCGAATGAGCGACTCCACGATGGCGAAACGGTCTCCTTCGTGCCGGGTGCCAGTCAGGCTGAGATCTTGTGACCAAGCCGGGAGAGTTGGAATTCATCCACCTCGACCCCCAGTCCCCAGCCTTCCCGAATCTGCAGCTGACCCTCACGTGGTACCCACGGTTTCGTCAGCAGGCTGGCGGTGAGGTACTGGGGGCCGTTGAGGGCAGCGGGGTACGGGAGGCCGTGACTGGCCAGCAGGGGAACGGCAGCGGCGAGGGCGAGATCAGGATCGGTGAGACCGCTCGCCAGGAACAGCAGGCCGTGCTGCTGGAGGTACTCGATCTGCCGCTGCGCCTCGGTCAAACCCCCCACGCGGGGAACCTTGATCGCCGCCCCATCCAGCAGTCCCAACTGGTGGAACTCCCGCAGGTCGGTCAGAGAGACCAGCCCTTCATCGAGGACAATCGGCAGCGCGCCCAGCCGTCGCAACCGGCTCAGCCCCGACAGGCAATTGGCCGGGACGGGCTGCTCGAACGCCAGGAGGCCAAACGGGGCGAAAGCCCAGGCAGCCTCGACCGCCTGCTCGGTGGTGTAGCCGCCATTGGCGTCAACCCAGATGATCGCATCGGGGGCGGCTTGCCGAAGAATCCGCAGGTGTTCGAGGTCCCGGTCGAGATCGGGGGCCACCTTGAGATTGAAGTGCCGGTACCCCCGCTGGAAGGCCTTTGCCAGGTCTTCTTCAAGCTCCCCCGGGCTGCGGGGATTGAGCGTCCAGCTGAGTTCAATCGTGTCGCGGTCGTGCCGGCCCCAGACCTGGCACGCCGTCTGCCGACGAAGTTTTCCCGACAGGTCGAACAGGGCCAGGTCGATTCCCGAGCGGGCGATGGGCTGTCCGGTGGAAAACGACGGGGCAATCACCCGTTGCAACTGGCGATGAATCGCCCCGCTGTCGAGTGGATCACGCCCCAGCAACCCGGGGGTGAAATAGTTCTCGATGGTGCTGCGGACAGACTCGGGGGTCTCGTAGCTCCAGCGGGGGGAGGGAACTGCCTCTCCCCAGCCGACAGTCCCGTCGGATGCGGTGATCCTGACAACCACGCTCGGACGGCCGATGGGACCACCCGGCCGGGTCTCAAAAAACTTGAAGTGCCCTTCCACCGGGTACAGCGGCGAAAACGTTTCGACCTGCGCGATCTGGACGGTCATGGGGCACCCGTTTCCCACCTGGGTGCGAATGGGATTCGAAGGAAGGGCGCTGTTGGCAACCGGCGATGAAGCGATGAGACGTGGTGGCAGAGGTTGGTCGGCCGAACGGTTTTTGGAGTTGTCCGAAGCGGAGATGCTCGCACCGGTAGTCCAGCCCCTCCCGGCAGTCATGTCTCAGGGGGCGGAGATCCGGGGGATTTCCTGGTCAAACATCAGCGCCCGGACGAACCGGACGGGGGGCGAACCGAATGAGACGACCTGGTCATGGTACCGGCGGGGGGTGAATTCCTTCCCCCAACGTTCTTCGGCCTCACGCCGCAGGTCGAGGTGTTCCTGCACCCCGACGAAGTAGGTCGACAGCTGGGTGCTGGTGAGCTGGGCACGCACCCATTTTCCAGCCGCTTCGCGCTCTTCCTGGAATGTCTCTTCGATCATCAATCGCATCGCCTCTTCACGGCTCATGCCATCGACGTGGATCGCCTGGTCGAGAATCGAGTTGGCGATGGCCCGCAGGTACCACTTCCTCTGCACGAGCAGCATCAGCGGGTCGTTGTGGAAGTAGCCGGCGTTGGCCATCATCTGTTCGGCATAACAGCCCCAACCCTCGATGAAGGTTCCCGAGGAGAGAACGGCCCGCAGTGTGCTGGGATAGCGGTTCGACAGCACCAGTTGTACGTAGTGACCGGGCATCGCCTCATGCACGGTGAGGTTGTGCAGCGAACGGGTGTTGTATTCGCGCAGGTACGATTGGATCTGCTCGGCGTTCCAGTCGGCGGGTAGTGGTGCGACGGCGTAGAACGTCTTCTGACCCTTGTCGAGGGCTCCCGGGGCGTCGCAGTAGGCCGTCGACACGCCACGCTGGAACTCGGGCATGATGATGATTTCCAGCGGATCTTCCGGCAGGGTCATCAGCTCTTTCTCGCGGATAAAGTCGGCGGTATCGACCAGCGAGTCGCGGGCCTTCTCGACCATCTGGTCGGCGGGAGGAACGTCGAGGCACGCCAGCTCGAGCCCCGCCCGGATGATCGCCTGCTGGTACTCCCTGGTCGGCTCAGCCGGAAACTTCGTGTAGGGGTGCTTCTTGAGATAGACCTTCTGCGCGATGTCGTACATCTCGGCACGAACCCGGCGCAGTTCGCTCTCGGCCCGTTCGCGGACTTCGGCGCGGGACAGGGAGGTCTGCAGGGTGAAGGGGAGCTTCTGGTCGTAGAGGCGGGCTCCCAGCCGGAAGTCTCCGGCCGCCTGCGGACGCAACTCCGATTCCAGCCATTTCTGATGAGTGTCAACCGCGGCCCGGGCCGTTGCCACCGCTTTTTCGAGACGTTGGCGCACAGGGGGTTCCAGTTCCCCCAGGTGCGGTTCCACCATGTTCTCGAGGATGCTGAGCACGCCCTTGTTCTGGCGGACAGCGGTCTCGGCGTGGATGGGAGGAACTCGCTTGGGAACCAGCGTCTTGCGAACCTGGTCGAGCAGTCGGGGGAACTGTTCGAGCCGGTCGGCCACATGGGCGAGACGCTGGGGCCGGGGAGCGAATTCCCGGGCCATCAACCCGTAGATCGAGCCCCCGGTCAGCTCGGTGTAGTTCAGGGGGTTCCAGGCCCATTCCTGGAGGGTTTCGAGTCGCCACAGTTCGGCCTGCAGGCTCTGCTGCAGGATCTCGTAGTCGACCTGCAGGGGGCGTGACAGCTGGCGGCGGTCGAGCGTCTGCAGTTCGCGCAGAATATCCCGATAGAACCTGGCGGCTTTCTCACGTGTCGCCGGGGAGATGTCGTCGAGCTGACTGTCGTAGCGGTGGTCACCGAGTACGGTGGCCCCGACCGGAGAGAGGGAGGGGAATTGCTCGATGTACCGTTTCCCCAGATCTTCAAACCGCTGCTCCACCGCGGGGTCTGCCGTGAATTGCCCCAGGGCCAGCACTGCCACCACCAAAGCCTGCATCAGTCATCACCTGTTGTTGGAAAAACCAGCCGCCGCAGCACCACCTGGCCCCACAGATCCAAAGAGCCCCAGCTACTTGGGAGTCTCGCAGTATTTCAGCGCCATCAGGGCATAGGCCGTGACGAGGTTGGGGTCCCCCTCGAGCCAGCCCGAATCGGTGTTGATCCAGCTGCCATTCTCGCGTTGCTTCGCGATCAGGTGGTCTCCGAGTTCTTTGCGCCAATCATGGGGCACCTTTTTGCCATCTTCCATGCGATCGATTTTGGCAACCGACAGGGCCTTGGCGAAGGTGTGGTAGTAGTAGTACAGCCCTTTTTGTCCCATGCCGGGGTTCTCAGTCAGGGTGTAATGCTTCTTCAGCCATTCCATGGCGGCTTTCACCCGGGGGTCATCGGGGCCGACACCGGCGTAGATCATGCTTTTCAGCCCGGCATAGGTCATGCTGGCGTACGAGCGCAGCCCGCCGTTGGCATCATTGCCGGCCTGGGAATTGCCTCCTCCGGCCGGGGTGTAGTAGAAACCGCCGTCGTTGATTTTCGAGGCAAATTCGGTGGTATTGTGTTCTGACTCGAGGTTCTGGCACCGGGAAAGGAAAATCACGACTTTCTTCATCGACTCGTCATTGTCCTTGACTCCGGCCGCCTTGAGGGCTTCAAGCAGGAACGAGGTGTTGGAAAGATCGGGGCGTTCTGATTTGCCGTACCCGCCACCTCCGTACCGGGGATCGTCGGGAGTGAGCCCTTCCGACTCGTCCCACTGGAGTTTCTTGAGGTATTCGCGGGCGTTGGCGATCAACTGGTCGTACTTGCCATCGCGGTTGGCGGCGGCGAAGGCGAGCAGTGCGACCGAGGTCTCGTAATTGCTGACCTTGTTTTCCCGGGTATAAATCCCTCCGTCGGGCTGCAATGCCTGCTGGAGGTAGGCGAGGGCCTGCTGGATCATGGGATCGTCGGGCGGGGCCCCGGCATCCAGCAGCGACTTCGTAACGATGCCGGTGATGGCCGGGCCCGGGTAATCACTCCAATGGCCATCGTCTGACTGGGTGGTTCGCAGGTAGGCGATCGCGGCCTGGCGGGTCTTGGCCAGTGAGGCGGAGGGGAGGCCCACCGGGCCCGACTGTTGAGCGACCACCAGCGGAGCCCACCACAGGCCGGTTGCCAGGGACAGCACCAGGGACCCGGTGCAGCGCAGCAAGAACAGACGAGACATCGGCAGATCCTCTGGGTGACAGGCGCGGACCGGTGCGGGGAGGAAGAATCGGGAGGTGAAAACGCCAGTGGCACCGGAAGAAACGATTCTATCGAGGGGGAGAAAGGTCGGCCAGCAGTACGCGACCCCCGGTGACCTGTCTCCAGCACGATTTGGCGGGCGGTGTGCTTGTGTTTCCCCCGGGGTTGCCGTAGCGTGGGACCTCTGTGAATCCCGGGAGAAATTCGTCCCGGTGGCCTGTTTCCCGCGGTGTGCTCACGCCTGGAATGACGACTGCCCCACTGCTGCGGATGACCGACATCAGCAAACGCTTCGGTGCCACCCGCGCACTGGACGGCGTTTCGCTGGAGGTGCGTCCGGGGGAAGTGCTGGCACTGCTGGGGGAAAATGGAGCGGGCAAGAGCACGCTGATGAAAATTCTCAGCGGTGCTCAACCCCCCGATGCCGGGACGATGGAACTCGATGGGGCCCCTTACCAGCCTCGCCGGCCGGCCGACGCCCGACAGGCTGGGGTGGCGATGATCTACCAGGAACTCAACCTCGCCCCCCACCTCTCGGTGGAAGACAACATCATGCTGGGGCAGGAGGTCTCGCGTGCAGGGTGGCTGCTGCGGCGGCAGCAACGTCCCCGGGTCCGTGAAGTCCTGAAGTTGCTGGGAAATCCGGACTTGCATCCGGGGACCCCAGTGCAGGAACTCTCGGTGGCGGCCCAGCAACTGGTTGAGATCGCCAGGGCTCTCGTGATGGAGGCCCGCGTCATCGTCTTCGACGAGCCGACCAGTTCGCTGACCCGCAAGGATGTCGAACGGTTGTTCCATGTGATTCGCCGATTGCGCGAGCGTGGGATCGGCATTGTTTACATCAGTCATTTTCTTGAGGAAGTCCGGCAGATCTGCGACCGCTACTCGGTGCTGCGCGATGGTCGCAGCGTTGGTTCGGGAAGCCTGGCGGGGGCGTCTGAAGACCAGATTGTCTCGCTGATGGTGGGGCGCAGTGTCGAGGAGCTTTTTCCCCAGGTGCCCCATACGCCAGGGGAGGTGCTGCTGAAGGTGACAGGCCTGTCGGGCCTGCACACGCCGCAAGACATGTCGCTGGAGGTGCGTGCCGGAGAGATCCTGGGGATCACCGGCCTGGTGGGGGCCGGGCGGACCGAATTCCTGCGATGCCTGTTTGGGCTGGATGCCGTCCGCTCGGGCCAGGTCACCCTGGCGGACCTGCGACTTCCCCGGACGGCCCGTGGTGCCATTGAGGCGGGGTTGGGTTATGTCTCGGAAGACCGCAAGGGAGAGGGGCTGGCGCAGCAGCAGTCGATTGCCGACAATCTGACGCTCAGCCGACTCGAACCGTACAGCCGTTGGGGACTTCTGAACCTGCGGCGGCGGCGTGCGGCGGCCCGGCATTGGATGCGGACCCTCCAGGTGAAGGCCCGCGACCCCGAACAGCAGTTGACCCAACTCTCGGGGGGAAACCAGCAGAAGGTGGCCCTCGCCCGCATTCTCCACCAGCAGGCCCAGGTGCTGCTGCTCGATGAGCCCACCCGAGGGATCGACGTCGGCACCAAGGCCGAGATCTATCGGCTGATGGGTGAAGCGGCCGCCGGGGGGAAGGCGATCATCTTCGTGAGTTCGTATTTCACCGAGTTGCTGGCGGTGTGCGACCGGATTGCCGTGATGTCGCGAGGCCGCCTTCGGCGGGTGCTCCCGGCGCGCGACTGGACTGAACACAGTATTCTGCAGGCCGCCATGGGCCTGGAGGAGACAACGACATGAGCCTCGATCCCGTTTCTCCTGCCGACGACCCGGTTCTGTCGGGTGACGGAAATGTGTTTCTCTCGCACCTGGTCAAGTCGGCCGTCTCGGTCCTGGCTCCGTTCCTGGCCCTGGTCCTGGTCTGGTTCGCGTTTGCCGGGGCCGATTACCAGCGGAGTGCCAGGCTCAACAAAGAGGCGACGTTCAACACGGTTCCCAGCCTGCGCCAGGTGCTGCGGGATGCTTCGCAGGTTGGGGTCGCCGCCCTGGGAATGACACTGATCATCATTGCCGGGGGGATCGACCTGTCGGCGGGGGCGACCATGTCGCTGGCCGCCACCACCGCCGCATGGTGTTTCCGCGAACAATACAATCCCTTGGTCGGCCTTTCGGCGGCTCTGCTGACCGGGTGCCTCGCGGGGGCGATCAACGGCACGCTGATCAGTGTGCTGCGTCTCGTCCCGTTCATTGTCACCCTGGGGACGATGACCATCTTTCATGGGCTGGGGCTGATCCTGGCCAAGAACACTCCCATTCGCGCGTTTGGCAAGGTCCCGGACTGGATCATCAACCTGCAGCGCCCCTCCCCAGAGCCTGCCTGGCTGCAGGTGTCGAGCGGTGTGATCGTGATGCTGTTCCTGGCCCTGCTGGTCGCACTGTTGCTGCGGTTCACGGTCTTGGGACGGCATTTTGTCGCTCTCGGATCGAATGAGGCGACAGCCCGACTGTGCGGTGTCCATGTCGAACGCACACGGATCCTCGTCTACTCGATTGCGGGTCTGCTGATCGGGATGGCGGGGTTGTTCCAGTTCGCGGTTCTTTCCGGCGAGGGAGATCCGAACCAGGGGATCGGGAAGGAACTGCCTGTGATTGCCGCTGTGGTCATCGGTGGCGGCAGTCTCTCCGGAGGACGGGGTTCGATCCTGGGGACCATCTCGGGGGCCTGCATGATGTCGGTCATTCAGCACGGCTGCGTGACCCTCGGCATCCAGACATCTCTGCAGAAGGTGATCATTGGCCTGATCATCATCGCGGCGGTCTCGGTGGATCAATACCGGCAACGCCGCCTGGCGAACTGAATCGGACTCCCCGAGTGACGGCGTCGGCTGCGCCGCCAGGGCTCTCCCGGGGAGAATCCGTGAAGCGGGCAGTCATCGCGAGGTGAGTGCCTCCCCTGAGTTGCTGCGGCATGCACAGAAGAACGCATGCTTCATCGACTGGGCTTGAAGTGGTCGCAGCCGCGATCGGGCCCAGGATCGGTCTTGGGAGTCGAGTCGGGAATGCCGACGTGTTCCGCGCGGGGGGGGGGGGGGGGGG
>DNUF01000206.1:10928-30376 GCA_003508595.1 Planctomycetaceae bacterium | reverse complement strand
GGGGGGGGGGGGGGCGCCGGGGGCGGGGGGGGGGGGGGGGGGGGGGGCGGAAATGACGCGAGGTTCCGATCGGTTGCTACGGCGATCCCGCGCGATGGAACGAATCATTGCCGACCGGGGACGGCGACTTGCTCAGGCAAGTTGGCATTGACGCTCAGGCACCAACGAATCGCAGGCCGGATTGGCTGTCGCTGGTGGCATTGGGCCCACGATGCATGCCCGAACTCTCTTCGCGATTGGAGAGTTCCAGAATGCGGGGAGTGGGCAGCAAATCTGCCGACAGGCCATGGCTGCGGTCGACTTCGACCTCGCCCCCACGTTCTTTCGGCCAGTCACGACCCGTCCCCTCGTTGGCAATCGGTCCTGAGAGGACCGGTTTTCCCGAGAATTCCGGGAGTGCCGATTCCACATCCGCGAGAACGACATCACCACTGTCGCCGCCGGCAACCGCCGCACTGCGGGCGGTCGACAGGGGAAGGGCATGGACCGGCGCCTGCACAGGCTCGTTTGCCGCCACGGAACCGTTCTGGAACAGGAACACGGTGTCGGCGACGGCGAGTTCATCGCCCGGCATCAGTTCGGCTTCCGTCACCCTTCGGCCATTCACCCGCAAGCCATTCATGCTGCCGAGGTCGCGGACGACGAACCGATCATTGACTCGGGCCAGGCAACAGTGCCGCCGGGAGATCTTGACCTGGTCCGGCAGGGAGAGATCACAATCCTCGTGGCGGCCGATCAGCACGATCGGCTTTTCCAGCCGAAACGCCGGCCCACCATCCACTGGGATCAGTAGTGCGGGCATGCGATGCTCCGGCCTGAAGGGGGGGAAAATGCGGTGACTCTCAATAAGAGTGTATCGCACATTCCGGACGGAAGGTAGAAGTTTTCTGCGACATTTCCAGACAAATGGTCAGTATCGGTTCTCCCCGGGCTTCCCCCCTCGGGTACCTGCCAGCCACTCGAGTGCCGCCCGCTGCGCCTCGTCCAGCGTCGTTGCCCGGCCCTCGAGTTGGGCGTCATAGACGTGTTCGAGAATGTCTTTAAACTCTTTTCCAGGTTTGAGTTGCATCTTCTTGAGGTGCTCCCCGGTCAGCAGGGGGGCCGGTTGCAGCAGCTCGCGGGGCGTCTGGTCCAGGTAGGCCTCGCACCAGTCGGCGGCGGTCGCTGCCCGTCCCGCACCCACCGCGACCCCCCGGGCCAGCGCGATCAGGTTGCGAGCCCAGGGGTGGGCGAGCAGACGCTTGCGCACCGCTTCACGGGAAGTCGGGATTGTTTCGAGGGCGGATTCGTGCTCCACCAGCCAGACCGCCTGCTCCATCTGGGCGTTGGACAGTTTCAGCCGTCGGCATGTCCTTCCCACCAGCGATTTCGCCTGCTCGGTGGGAAGTCCGACAACACCGGGTCGCAGCAGCAATGCGAGTGCCAGCTCGAAATCCGGGGAGGGGAGAGACTCGAGGCTTCGCAGCCATTCGGCGACCGGGGGGGGGTGTGGTCGGCCCGCCTGCACCCCGGTGGCCACGACGGCAACCTCCGGCAGGATGACAGAGAGAACGCCAAGTTGGGCGGCCCGCTCAATCGCCACCTGGCGGGTGGGGTGCGCCAGGATTTTCTGGAGTTCCTGTGCGATCCGTTCCTGGCTCACCACGAGGATTTCGGGGGCCATCTCACGCACAGCCCGCTCTGTCTCGGGTTCGAGGGCAAAGTCAAACCGGGCGGAAATCCGCACGGCTCTCAGGATGCGCAGCTTGTCTTCGGTGAATCGCTCCCGGGCGTTCCCGATGGCCCGCAAGATCCGCCGTTCGAGGTCTTCTCGCCCTCCCACATAGTCGAACAACTGTTCCGACAGGGGATCATAAAACAATCCATTGATCGAAAAATCGCGTCGCTGGGCGTCTTCCTCCGGGGTGGAGAAAACCACCCGTTCGGGCCGGCGTCCATCCAGGTAGGGGCCCTCGGTGCGAAAGGTCGCCACCTCCACATCTTCGGCCCCCCGGCGCCCCTTGACCACGATCACCCCGAAGGCGGCCCCGACCGCCAGAGTCTGGCGGACCCCAAACAGCTCCCGGACCTGGTCGGGCAGCGCATTGGTCGCGACGTCATAGTCGGCGGGATTGTGTCCCAGCAGCAGGTCGCGCACACAGCCGCCGGCCCACAATGCCGTGAAGCCCGCGTCCTGCAGCCGGCGGACGACGTCGATGGCGTGGGCCCGGGACAGTTCGGAATGCAGCCCGGGGGGATTGGTGCCTTGTGGAGCGTCACTCATGATGGCGGTATGGTAGCGACTCGTTCCGATTCCTTCCCGGTTTCCGCAGCGTGTGCCGGAGTCTCCATGATCGACACCCTCCGATTCCCCCAGGTTCACCGTTCGTCTCCCTGGTACGCCGGCCTGGGAGGCATCCTGCTGCTGGTGTTGCAGGTGCATGGCTCCGATCCCTCGCTGCAGGGATTCGAAGAGCGGCTGATCGCCGACAGGTACGGCTACACCTTCGGGGTCCAGGCGATCGATCTCGACGGGGATGGCGACCTGGATCTCACGAATGTGGACATCATCGGCAAGAACCCCAGCGATGCGTCACTGCTGTGGTTCGAAAACGATGGGCGCGGGGATTTCAGGCGGCATGTGATGCAGACCGGAGAGAACGGTTGGCTCGAACGGCATGCCCTGGGGGACCTCAACGGGGATGGTCGGGCCGACGTCGCCGTGGTCAGCAACCGCGATGGCCATCTGCTCTGGTTCGAACAGCCGGGAGCGACTCCGCAAGACCTGTGGATCCGCCACGAGATCAGCCGGGAATGCCCCGGGGCTTACGATGTTCGTCTGGGGGACCTCGACGGCGATGGCGATCCCGACGCGGCGACGGCCGGCTACTCCAGTCACACACTGTCGTGGTTTGAGAACCCGGGGAACGAGAAGGCAGGCCAGCCGTGGCCCCGGCACATCGTGGCCCGCGGACTGGTCGAGAACCGGACGGTGGAGATCGTCGACTTTGATGGTGACGGACGCCTTGATCTGCTGGCTGGTTCGGTGGGGGTCTCTTTTGCCGCACAGGGGATGACGGCCGCGCCCGGGCAGCATGGCGGGGTGTTGGCCTGGTTCGAGAACACCGGGGATCGTGACCATTGGATTTCTCACCTGATTGACGACTCGAATCGAGGTGTCATCCATGGACACGCGGCCGATCTCGATCGCGACGGGGATTTCGACATCGTCGTGGCCCGGGGAATGCGTCCCGAGCATATTCCGATCGGGATGCATGAGGTCGTCTGGTATGAGAACCAGGGAAATTTGAGGAAGCCGGGGCCCTGGCGTCGACAGGTTGTCGCACCGCTTCCAAGTGCGTTTGAGGCGATCGTGGTCGATCTCGATGCCGATGGCGATCTGGATATCGCGGCGACCGCCTGGTCACTGGGAGATGAGGTTGTCTGGTGTGAGAACCCGGGGGATCCACACCAGTTCTGGACGAAGCACGTGATCCGCGAGAAGTACTTCGCCGCCAATCAGATCATTGCCGCCGATCTCGATGGTGATCAGCATCCCGACCTGGTGGTGACAGCGGATGACGGGTCGCGCCGGGTCAAGGGAGCGAATGAACTGCGGTGGTGGCGCAACCGGTTGCCGGTGAGAAACAGGTAGGTGCCTGCTGCCAGGTGGGGCTCACCTGTCGCCGGTGAGCAGCCGGTGCCCGCTTGGCATGGGAAGCAGCCGGTTCTGCCGGTCAAGCACTCCCTGCTGCCACAGCCAGGATTCGAATTCGGGAGCCGGACGCAGCCCGAGCAATTGGCGGATGTACTGTACGTCGTGGAAGGAGGTCGACTGATAATTCAGCATCACATCGTCGGCTCCCGGAACACCCATGACGTAGTTGCAACCGGCGGTGGCCAGCAGGGTCAACAGGGTGTCCATATCGTCCTGGTCGGCCTCAGCATGATTGGTGTAACAGACGTCGCAGCCCATCGGCAGTCCCAGCAATTTGCCACAGAAGTGGTCTTCGAGCCCCGCCCGGATGATCTGCCGGCCATCGTAGAGATACTCGGGGCCGATGAACCCGACGACGGTGTTGACGAGCAGGGGGTCATACAGCCGGGCCACACCATACGCCCGCGCCTCGAGCGTCTGCTGATCGACCCCGTGGTGGGCATTGGCCGAGAGACAGCTTCCCTGTCCCGTTTCGAAATACATGACGTTCTGGCCCACGGTGCCGCGATGGAGGTCGAGGGCCATCGCGCGAGCCTCAGCCAGCAGCGGAAGATTGATACCGAAGCTGGTGTTGGCGGCCTCCGTACCGGCGATTGACTGGAACATGAGGTCGAGTGGGGCACCCCGGCGGATGGCCTCCATCTGGCTGGTGACATGGGCCAGCACGCACCCCTGGGTCGGAATCGCATGCTGGTGGATCATCTCATCGACCAGTTGCAGCAGGCGGGTGATGTTGACGAGGTTGTCTGTCGCGGGATTGATGCCGATGACAGCGTCGCCACATCCATAGCCGAGGCCATCGATGATGGAGGCGGCGATTGCGCGGGGATCATCGGTGGGGTGATTGGGCTGGAGTCGAACGGCGAACCGTCCGCGTTGTCCCAGGGTGTTCCGGAAGCGGGTGATGACCTCGCACCGGGAGGCGACCAGAACCAGGTCCTGGTTCCGCATCAGCTTGGAGACGGCCGCAGCCATCTCGGGCAACAATCCGCGGGCCAGTTGTGCCAACACGACTGAGTCGGTCTCAAAGCGAAGCAGCCATTCCCGGAATTCCCCCACTGTGAGTCCTGCGATCGGGGCGAATGCTTCCCGATCGTGATGTTCGAGCAGGGCCCGGGTGACCGCATCGCCCTCGGGGGGGATGACCCATTCTTCCAGAAAATGAGACAGGGGAACCTCGGCCAGAACCCGGCAGGCGGCGAGTCGTTCTTCGGCCGAGCGGGCCGCCACCCCGGCCAGTTCATCTCCCGAGCGGACGGGGGTCGCCCGGGCCAGCAGGGTTTTGAGATCTGGAAAGGTGTAAAACCGCGGTCCGACCTGGCAGGTCCAGCCCGACATGGCGCTGTACTCCTCACGGAAAGTTCTGGTGTGATTTGCAGCGTAGCAGAAACGGGAAGGGATTCTCCCGGTCTGGCATGGCTGTTGGAGATTTCCCGGTGGAGACCGACTGGACGGGCCGCCAGGGGGGGACGGGCTCCATTTGACTCCCGCCGAAAGAGAGTCGAAACTGGATGACAACCGTTCTCTGGAACACACAGACGCGAACACAGGGCGTGCCATGTTACCTGCACCGTTGTTGACTGGGGGGGCGCGGTGGCTGGCCGTTACCATCTGCCTACTGGGAACACTCTTCGGGGGACAAAAAGTCGCCCAGGCAGCCCGCAAGATCCAGAACGGGCCCATCAAGTTCATCCTGACACCCATGGTCTTGCGGGGGCGCTCGCAGGCCCTGTTGCCGGTCAGTTGTGTGGTCAACAGCAAGGATCCCGAGTTGTTGCGGGGAACGCTGGAGATCCGGGTGACCCTGTCCGAGCGACTGGTGCACCGCATCGAATTGCCCGATTTTGTCGTCACTCCGGGTGACACGCGGTTTCGACTGACGATTCCCGAAGTCACCGTCAATCAGCTGGATTTGGCGATTCGGGCCGTGGTTCTGTTCCGTGTGGGCGCGGACGTGTATGACCTGGGCGAGCATGACCTCGTCATTCCGATCGATTCCCGCCGGCAACAGGCGGTTTTGAGCATCGAGCCAAAGAACCGCCTCATTGACCGCGACCACCAGCAGTTGCGCGATTCTCTGCTGCTGCACCGGTTCGCTCCTTCCGAACGCGACGGACAACGCAGCCAACTCGTCTCGGTCCCCTCCACCATCGACCCGGGAGATGTGCCAGCCACCCCGCTGGCGTTTCTGGGGGTCGATCTGTTGGTCATCGAGCCCAGTGCACTTGGCAGTTTGAAAGCCGAGCAACTGCGGGCGCTGCTGGCCTGGGTCCGGGCGGGTGGTGCCTTGTGTGCCGTCTGTCCCGGGCAGATCACCTCGGCGGAGGTGGCGGAATTCCTGAATGAGCTGGTCCCTGACGGGGACGGAGGTGCCGCCTGGCAACCGACCGGGGCGGGGACCTGGGAGGTGACGGAAGCGGTCCCTGGGGGGATCCGGCATGGCGAACCGGGATTGGGGAGGGCCGTGATCCTGGAGGATGCCGGGCTGCGAGATGGGTGTCTCGACAATGTCCGCTGGGATCACTCGGTCCACTTTCTGTGGCGGTTGCAGAAGAAGCGGGAAAAGGAACTGAATCGCCAGCCTGGCGATCCCCAGGCGGTCTGGTCTCGGCCGTCGATTGACCTGATGGGAGGGAGGGAGTTCAGCCGCATTGCCGAATACATGCCCGAAAACTCTCTCCAATCTCTCGAGAGCCTGACCCAGGATATGCAACCGGCCCGGATGCGGGGCATTCCAATCTGGCAGTTTGCCGTGATGCTGGTGCTGTTCCTGCTCGCGGTTTCCATCGGTGACTATTGCCTCCTGGGGGCCTTGCGGCTGAGGCGATACACCTGGGTATTCCTGCCTGTCGTCTCATTGGGAGTCACCTGGCTGACCGCCCGGATGGCGGAGACGACGCTGGGCGAGAATGACTCGCAGGCCGAGACGGTGATCGTGGATATCGGACGGCAGAGCCTACCGGTCCGCAGCAGCCGTTTTCAACTGACGGTGGCCGCACAGCCCAGGACGCTTCGGGAAGAGATCATCAACGGTTTGCTGGTGAGTGAAACCGAGGCTGCCCAGGTGTTGGCTCGTCAGGCGCAGACCGCGTTGCGTCGGCAGGGAGCCTATGCCGAGGCAACGATTGCCGCCGGTCAATTTGAGGCCGACATTCCCCTGAGCGAAGGCCTGCCTCCCTATCGGTATACCTTCGAGCAGAAGCTCAAGAAGTGGTCGCCGGTATTGACGCGGCTGACCCGCGTGGGGGCACCGGCCGAGATGCCCGAGTTTCCCTGGGGCGAATGGGGTCGGCGTGATCTCAGCGATGTTCGTGCCGTTCAGACCCTGGTTGGGGAGGTGCTGGAGCGGGAGTCGGCTGCGATCGTTTGGCTGATCAAGAATGGAGGAATTCAGCGTCTGACGACCAATGCACAGGCCTGTTGGGGGCTGGAAAAGTTCCTGTTGGAGACGAGTGGAACCGTCCGGCAAGGGCGGGGCTTTTTCGATTACCTGTGGCAGGTCAGTCCCACGGGGCACAGCAACCTCGAAGATCTCAGATTGCTGGATCCTTCCGACCCCGCCCAACAAATGCTGGTGATTGCTGTTCCCAGGGAACAAAATCACACGGTTTATCGCTTCGTCATGCCGCATTCGGGACCCCAGCCATGAGCGAGACCAGGTTGGCTGCCCCCAGCCGCACTTCCCGGAAAACCCAACGGGGGTTCGAACTTCCCTTGTTGATGAAGGAACTGAACGAACAGTCGGCACAGCGGCGCACCTATGTGCTGCGACTGCTGTACGGTCTGTTGCTGCTGGGAGCGATGCTGGTGCTGTTTGCCCGCGGGATGATCAGCCGGGGAAGCAGTGGATCGCTGGGACAGGGGCAGGTGGTGTTTGATGCCCTGACCAGTTTCCAGTTCTGGGCCCTCAACCTGTTTGTGCCCGCCGTGACCTGCGGGTGCCTGAGCGGTGAGAAGGAACGCAATACCCTCGGGACATTGCTGATTACGACGCTCTCCCCGTGGCAGATCGTGCTGCAGAAATTCCTGGGGAGATTCATCCCGGTGGTCGGGTATGTCTGCCTCTCGTTCCCCATGCTGGCCGCCGCCTACAGCCTCGGGGGATTGTCCACCGAGACGTTGTGGAGCGGGGGACTGCTGCTGGTCATTGCCGTGGCCCAGACGACGGCCCTGTCGGTGGTCTGCTCGGCCTGGTTCGCGACCACGGTCGAGTCACTGCTGGCGTTTTTTCTCATCCTGTTCGGTTCGCGGGTCATCATGCCCTTCTGCTGGGCCGACTGGTGGCTGGGCAGAATCCAGCGCGGAGAGATGCTCATGCCGAATCTGGTGAACGCCTCGATCTGGCTGCTGGGGCTGAGCTGGTTGATGTTGCTGGCTGCAGCAATCGTCCTGGAGCGTCGGGCGTTTGTCACTCCCCGGAACCTGCTGTTGGAGATTTTCCGGTGGCTTGACGGGGTGTTCACCCGCTGGAATCGTGTGACAGGGGGGGTTGTGCTTGTGCAGGACGGCGATCCACTTCCCAACCTGCAACCGGTTGCGTGGCGCGAGACCACCAAGAAATCGCTCGGCACTTTCCGCTACCTGTTCCGCGTGCTGCTGGTGCTGGAACTGCCACTCGTGTTGATCATCGCGCTGCTGGGTTCGGGGGAGCTCCAGGGGGGAGCCCAGAATGTGGTGATCACCAACTACCTGTATGGGCTGTGGGTCTTGGCCCTGATGATGACCATCATTCATGGGTCCAGCCTGATCTCCGGCGAACGGACTCGCCAGACACTCGATGTGTTGCTGACAGTGCCCCTCGCCGGGCCCACCCTGCTGCTGGAGAAGCAACAGGGTTTGCTGCGGCTCCTGAAGGTGTTGCTGGTTCCGTTTGTGACGATCTTCGGATTCCAGGCGTGGTGGTTCCAGGGATATCCGTATCGCTGGCCGTATGTGGTGCTGGGACTGCTGTCGGTGGTGGTGTTCCTGCGTCTGGTCGCCTGGATTGCCACCTTGATCGGTCTGCGGATGAAGTCTCAGATTCGAGCGGTGGTCACGGTGGCCCTGGTATTGGGATGCTGGATGGCAATGCCGACGGTGGTGCGCCTGGGCTGGGGGGCTCTTTCGGTTCGACCCCTGCCCCCTGTGGCCGACGCATTGCTGACCATGCACCCCACCGAGTTGGTCTCGGAGCTGGAGCGGGGGTTGCGAATCACGCGTGTCCCCACTCCCGACCGCCCGACCGAAGAAGTGCCTCCCAACTGGGGGTTGCTGGTGCTCAGCCTGGGATTGCACAGCATCGTGACGGTCGGGGTCCGTCGATTCTGCCTCCAGATGGCCGACCCGCTGCTCGGTCGACTGGGGCCCGTCGCCGGAGATGACCCATCGGCTGAAATTCCGCCCGATGCCGACTGGGCGAGTGCCTCGGCCTGAGGGCCTGTGGGTTTCCACTCTTCGGCTGACGGGTCTTGCGGATCATTCCTGTGCGGGAAGGGGGGTCCCGGGAAGGCTGGTTTCCCCCGACGCACAGTCGATATAGTCCGCCACATGGGCAGCAACGGCTGGCTGGTTTTCGCCGTTGCAACGCCTGCCGCGAAATTCCGTCACGTGGCTCGCGGCCAAGTTCTTCATCATCCTTCAGCGAGTCGCGCTCTCATGTCACGTTCCATCCTGTGGAGTTGGGTGGCCTTCTCCATTGTGCTGCTGACTTTTCTGCCTGGTTCCCTGGTCCATGGAGCCGAACCGCAGCGCTGGGTTCTCACCAGCGCTGCCGAAAATCGGCATACGGAAACCTGGAGCATCGACGGAGCCAAGCTGACTCCCCAGAAACCCGACTGGCGAGTCGAGCAGAAGACACTGCACGGCGGTCGGCAGGAGGGATGCGAGCTGATCATCGTCGACAATGGGAAGATCCGGATCACGATCATTCCCACCCGTGGCATGAGTGTGCTTGACGTCGTCTCGGGAGATCTGCGACTTGGCTGGAATTCACCCGTCCGCGAGGTGGTGAATCCCCGGGAAATCAATCTCCAGTCCCGGGGCGGGCTGGGCTGGCTGGAAGGCTTCAATGAGTGGATGTGCCGTTGCGGTCTGGAAAGCAATGGTCATCCCGGAACCGACAGGTTCACCAACAATACCGGTGACGAGGCAAGCCTCGATCTCACGCTGCACGGGCGGATCGGCAATATTCCGGCGAGCGAAGTGGAAGTGTTGGTTGACCCTGCCCCTCCCCACCGGATCACCGTCCGGGGAACGGTCTGGGAACGATCCTTCTACGGACCCAATCTGAAACTGCAGACCGAGCTCTCGACCGAGCCGGGCAGCCTCGAATTCCGGATTTCCGACACCATCACCAATCATGGTGCGCAGGAGCAGGAATTCGAGATTCTTTACCACGCCAATTACGGGGCACCCCTGCTCCAGGAAGGGGCCGAATTCCTGGCTCCCGTGAAGAAGGTGGTTCCATTCAATGCCCATGCGGCGAAGTCGGTTGCCAGCTATTCGACGTTCGCCAGCCCCAGGGCGGGATTCACTGAAGAGGTCTATTGTCTGTACCCGCTGGCGGATGAGCAGAATCGCACGTTGATTGCCCTGCGAAACAAGGCGGGTGATCGGGGGGCCTCGATCGCCTTCAATGTGGCCGAACTGCCACATCTCACACTGTGGAAGAACTCCGCTGCCGAGGCGGATGGTTACGTGACCGGTCTCGAACCCGGTACGAATTTCCCGAACAACCGCCGGATCGAGCGAAAACTCGGGCGGGTTCCGAAGCTGGCCCCGGGAGCAACCCGGAAGGCAACGCTCGACTTTGCCCTGCTTCCCGATGCCGCTGCCGTGAAGGGGACCGCCGATCGGATCGCCCGCCTGCAGGCGAAGCAGAAGCCGGTCGTTGAAACCCAACCCGAGAAGAAAGACTGAGACTGTCGGGTTCGGTCAGTCGTCGTCCTCTCCTCACGTTGCCTCCTGGTTTGCCTGGGCGCTCTTGCCATGCTGCTGCTGGGTGAATTGCCGCATCGCCACTGCCAGGGACTGGTCCGACGCGAGTTCCTGCGCGTGGGGGGGACGATGCTGGGGGGGCTGACCCTCGATCGGTTGTTGCAGGCCGAAGATCAGGCGCCGGGGGCGGGAACTCCGGCGCCATCGAGTCGGGCACCGGCGCAGGCGTGCATCCTCATCTACCTGGCCGGGGGGCCAAGCCAGCACGAGACGTTTGACCCCAAGCCCGCCGCCCCCCTGCGGGTCCGGGGACCCTGGGGGGCCATTCCCACACGGATTCCAGGCGTCGCTTTTGGGGAAATGCTCCCCGAGTTGGCGGCCCTGAACGATCGCTTCTCGCTGCTTCGGGCCCTCCATCACACCAACAGCCTGCACAATCCGTGGCCAATGCTGACGGGGACGTTTCCCCACCGCATTTCGCTGGGAGCGACGTTGCATTACCTGCGGCCGGGTGAGTCGCCGCAGGTTCCCGGCTACGTCAATCTCGGACCTCGCCTGTCGGTCGGGGCAGGTGCTCTCGGGGCCGCCCAGGAACCTCTCGAGGTTCCTGAGCCGGCGCGGGCCACACAGTCGCTCTCAGAGTTCCTGCCTGTCCGGGAAATTTCTCCCGACCGTCTCGAGGACCGCCGCACGCTGCTGAACCAGATCGACACGCTGCGACGTGCTGTCGATGTCAATGCGGCTTCGATCCGCCACGACAAGTCGCGTCAACGGGCCCTTTCGATTCTGACCTCCCCTGCCGTTCGCGACGCCTTTGACCTCTCGGTCGAGCCTGTCGCGCGACGAGATCGGTTTGGAACCAACAGTTTTGGCCAGTCGTGCCTGCTGGCCCGTCGGCTGATCGAGGCGGGGACCCGCCTCGTGCAAATCAACTGGTCCAATCGGGAAGATGGCTTTGCGGTCGGTTGGGACGTGCACGGCGACGACCAGACCGGCCTTGTGCGGATGGAGCAACAGCTCTGTCCCCGGCTGGACCAGGGGCTGTCGGCATTGCTGCTCGACCTGGCGGAGCGGGGAATGCTGGAATCCACGCTGGTGGTTGTGACCGGCGAGTTTGGCCGAACGCCGCACATCAGCCGCCTGGGGGGGCGTGATCACTGGCCGTATTGCTTTTCGGCCCTGCTGGCGGGTGGTGGTGTCCAGCCCGGGCGAATGGTCGGTGCCAGCGACAAGCAGGGGGCCTACCCGGCCGATCGTCCGGCTACGCCCGCTGATTTTGCCGCCACCGTCTGCGACCGGATGGGTGTGAACCCGAACCGGGAAGACCGGCTGCGGCCACTGTTGTTTGAAGGACGTCCGATCGGGGAACTGTGGTCGTGAGCCGGACTGGGGCCACCGCTCGACTGCCGACCGGGCACAAACCTGTCAGGTGGGCTGTCTGTCTGATGGCGATCGGCTTGGGATTCCTGCGGTTGTCGCGCGAGGCGTCCACCCTTGGGGAACCACCCGGTTCGACCACCGAACTCG
Organism: Planctomycetaceae bacterium; assembly: GCA_003508595.1. Taxonomy (GTDB): domain Bacteria; phylum Planctomycetota; class Planctomycetia; order Planctomycetales; family Planctomycetaceae; genus UBA10511. Next base: position 18,237 of record DNUF01000206.1, on the reverse strand, counting down.
TGATCGCCTTCTCGTCGCTGCGTGACCGGCCGGCGTTTGCCTCGCTGCACTTCTATCGGCACGACGGTGTGGCCTCAGGAGAAATGCTGCCTGGACTCCCACAGCAACCGGAACGTGGTGAGACCCACCCCTCGTTGACGGTGGATGGGCGGATTTGTCTCTCCACCTCGAAGCAGGTCGGAGGATTTGGACCGCAATTGCAGTTGTTCGATCGGGATCGACGTGAGCTGCTGCCGAGCCTGTCATTCAATCTCACGTTTGGTGCCCGGACTGAAGCAACTCTCTCGGGGGATGGCCGGTGGATTGTTCTCAGTGCCTGGGATCAGCCCGGCGAACCCGGAGGCTGGGACCTGTTGTGCTACGATCGCCGGACAGAGCGGTTCCTCGAACTGCCGGGAATCAACACGGCCGCCAATGAGCGGGAACCGGCGATCAGCCCCGACGGACGGTGGGTGACGTTTGTGTCCGATCGCGCACAGGGGGCCGGGCTGTCGGACGTCTGGCTGTTCGATCGCGAAATGGGAACTCTGGTCGACCTGCCCGGATTGAATACCCCGCACCGGGAACTCAATCCTTGTCCTGGTCCCGATGGTCAGCAATTGGTGTTTGTCTCGGACAGGCCGGACGGTCTTGGCGGAAAGGATCTCTACCTGTACGACCGGCGGACAGGCCAGATCCGGGTCCCTCACCAATTGAATTCCGCCGGACATGAGCAGACGCCCCGGTTCAGTCCGGATGGCCGCTACCTGGTGTTTGTCTCTGAACGATCGACCGGCCCCGGAGAGCGGGATCTGTTTTTGTACGATCTTCGTCTCGGGAAACTGTTGCCGACCCCCGGTCTGAATTCCGCGGCAGAGGATTTTGATCCGGCGATTGCGCAGCCTCCAGCCCCGGTCCCGGTGAATCGCTGAAGCGAGACAATCACTTCTCGCTCTGGAATTTCACCCAGGAGACCTGGGTGACCAGGTGCATGAGGCTGGCATACGAGATGTGGGCATTGGTGGCGAACCGCGGGGTGCTGTTCGCAGGAAACGTGGCGAGCGAGGCATCTCCGACCAGAAAGACATTGAAATCCTGGGAGAGATTGTCGTAGCCCGCCGTGGTCTTGCAGAAGCACATGTCGGTGGCGTAACCCACAAGCAGCACATGGCGAATTCCATGCTGCTTCAGGAAATCCCTGAGGATCGCATAACCATCGACATCGAAGATCAGCACATCTTCGGGGAACACGGTGATGTCTGAAGTGACGGGGACTGGCAATTCCCAGAATCCGGCGGGGTTGTATCGGGCTGAGGCGTCTGTTCCGCCATAGTGTTTGAAGTAATCAATGACCGGAGTCTCGGTCGAGACGGGAATCTCGTCGATGAGAGGTCCGCCGCGATAGTCGAAATCGGCCAGTGTTTTGAGGACCCCGGCCCGGGCGGCCGCCCGTTCTGCCGGCGTTGGAGTGCCGTGGATGGTGCGGTACATCTTCATCCGCAGGTCATCCCGCTGGCCGATCAGGCTGTACATGATGAACTGCGCGCGTCCCCGCATCCGCTTCAGAAACGGATCAATCACGTCACGCGTGTGTTGTGCGGCGAGGTGGTTCTTTTCGACGGTGCAGAAATCGGCGATACCCGCCGGTTCAGGAGTGGTCCAGCCCTGTCCGTCATCGATTCCCCAGGGGTGAACCATGATCACGGCGGTGTCGCGTGATCGCAGACGGTTGGGAATCTCGATGATTCCCCGCGCGTTGTAGGAAAACCGCCAGGCCCGCACTTCGAGGTCCGCTCCGGGATCATCCACGAGCACCGGCGCTTCGAACCGCAGCAGGTCATTGACCGGTTCGATGAACCCCGGGTAATCGGCCAGCAACGGTTGCGGATTCTCGATCTGCGTGAGTTCGTTGCGATAGACCCGATGTGGTTTGCCACCGTCGACCTGGGCCGCTGCGAGTCTCGGCACAAGGGGGATGGCCGGTGTGGTTTCAACTGGTGAATCGTTCCCGGGGGGGGAAATCGCCCACCAACGGCCGGCCAGAAGCCCCAGGACGAGGCACGATCCCATCCAGAAAAGTCGTTCTTTGTGATTCAGCATGGGGCACTTCGCACGAACTGGAACCCGGGCCATCCAACAGGACTGCGAGACAGGGGGACCACATGAGCCGGCCGGGGCGCCTGGTGGCGCACCGGCCGGATGTGGACGACACCACTAGGGCTTTGCCACCCACCAGATGTTGCGGAACCGGACCGGGTTGCCGTGGTTCTGCAGGTGCAACGCCCCAGGCTGGGGACCATCGGTCGAGACGCCCCCGGGGGTGCTCTTCTTGAGTTCAATGTTGTTGTGGATCACGACGCCATTGTGGCGGATCGTGACGCGGCCCGGCTTGGTCTGCTTGCCATCGGCATCAAACGTCGCCGCCGTGAAGTCAATGTCATAGGTCTGCCAGGCAAGTGGCGGGAAGCACATGTTGACCGACGGTGCGCCGATCGAATAGATGCCGCCACATTCATTGTCTTTCCCTTCCAGGCCGAATGAGTCGAGGATCTGCAACTCGTACCTTCCCTGGATGTAGCAGCCGCTGTTCCCACGGGCCTGCCCCTGGTCTTCGGGCATGTATGGGGTGCGGAATTCGAGGTGCAGCGTGCCGCTCTGGAACTTCTGCCTGCTGGTGACCCCCTCCTGGAGCAGTTTGTCGGCGGTCAGTCTCCCTCCTTCAAATGCATCGGTGTTGGTGCCATCGAACAGGACCAGTGCACCCTGGGGGGGCTTGGCACCCTGTGTCGGGCTTTGTCGGTTCACCTTCTTGAGTTCCCCGATGGAGTCTCCATTGGCACTCTTGATGGTCATCACGCCATTGCGAATGACCGCTCCGCCCCCCGCGTCTCCCGTGAAGGTCACGCTGTCGCCGTTTTTCTCACCCCGGGCGGGGAACTTGGTGCTCTGGTCCCAGCCATCACCCGGCAGGCCACCGCCAAACCCGACGGCGTCAAACTTGCCCTGGCCGCGGGCGATCACCTGGGCACCAAACTTCAGTTTGCCTTCATTGGTGGTCACTTCACCGGCATATTCTCCCTGAACGGCGAAGTCGGGATCGGTGACCGTCTCGGGAGAGTCGAACACCGGCTTGGGCTTCGTGAGGTAGCCCCGCACCTTCAACCAGTCGGCAAGTCGTCCACCCCAACTCGACAGGACGGGATCCTTCGACGCCAGTCCGACGCCATGGGGGCCCTTCTCGTAGATGTGCAGCTCGGCGGGAACCTTGGCTTTGCGCAGTGCCGAATAGAACAGGATGCTGTTCTCCGGAACGACGCCACTGTCTTCATTGGTGTGGAACAGGAAGGTGGGAGGGGTCTGCTCTGTCACCTGGAGTTCGTTCGAGTAGAACTTCACAAGCTCGGCAGTGGGGTTGTCTCCCAGCAGGTTCTTGCGGGAACCGCCATGTGTGTGGGGATCGCTGAAGGTGATCACCGGGTAGCAGAGGACCGCGAAGTCGGGCCGGCACCCCTGTCTGGTGATGGCGTCCCCCTGCGGATTGCCGCTGTCGAAATGGGTGGCAGCGGTTGAGGCGAGATGTCCTCCCGCCGAAAAGCCCAGGACGCCGACGCGCTTGGGGTCAATCTTCCACTCATCGGCTTTTGCCCGCACCGTTCGAATGGCGTGCTGCACATCCTGCATGGGGGCCGGCTGGCGGTAACGGGGAGCGAGCCGATATTTCAGCATGATCGCGGTCACGCCGTGGCTGTTGAGGAACTCGGCCACCTGCTTCCCTTCATGGTCCACGGCGAGGTGCTGGTAGCCACCTCCCGGGCAGATGACGATCGCGGCACCATTCCACTTGTCGGCCGCAGGTTTCCAGACGGTCAGCGTGGGCTTGTCGGCCTCTTCCTGTCCGACGGCACCAGGGGCTCCCTGGGGCCAGAGGAGTTCGACAACCGGATCGGCGGCGAACGACGATGAAACAGAGGCAAGGCCCACGACGAGGGCCGACGCCAGGGGACGCAGGAGCGAGCGCAGCATGGAGGGTTCCCCAAGTGACGGGAATCAGGGAGGCGGAAATCCGGAAATCCGCGATTGCGGCTGACTGTACCGACTGACCGGGTGGCAGGCCAGCGGCGCAGGTCGGGACGGGCATTCGGGACAGGAGAGTGCCCCGTGTCGGACATGTCGAACGTCGCCAAACGAGATAAACTGAATTGGTCTCTGAAACCGGTTGCGAGAGCGTCCACAACGGGCGGTTCCGCGGACCTTTCGGGAGTGATCGCATGCGACATCGAGCAAGCTGGATTGGGTTGGCCTGTCTGTTGATGACAGCCAGGGGGATCGTTGCATCCGATGGCCCCCTCACACCACTGGCCGAACTCGAGTCGTTTCATCTGCTGCCTGGTCTGCGGGTTGAACTCGTGGCGGCCGAGCCAGTGGTTGAGAGCCCGGTCGCAATGGCGTTTGACGAGCAGGGGCAGCTTTACGTGGCCGAGAACCGCGGCTATCCCACTGGTCCCGAAGCGGGCCAGCCCCCTCTGGGAAGAATTGCCAGACTCTCCGACAGCGATGGGGATGGCCAGTTCGACCGGCGCATCACGTTTGCCGACAACCTGAGTTTTCCGAATGGAGTCTTGCCTTGGCAGGGGGGGGTGATCGTGACCTGCGCTCCCGACATCCTTTACCTGCGCGACCGCGACGGGGATGGCGTGGCGGATCAACGCGAGGTCTGGTTTACGGGGTTTTCGACCTCGGGAAGCACGCAATTGCGGGTCAGTCATCCGACGCTGGGCCCCGACGGGTGGATCTATGTGACGAGCGGGTTGACCGGCGGTGTGGTCACCAATCCGTCCGCGCCCGAGGTTCCTCCCGTGAAGCTGGGAAGGACCGATTTTCGCTTTCGGCCCGATCGCTCGGCCTGGGAGGCCGTCAGTGGCGGTGCCCAGTTCGGCCAGACCTTTGATCCGTTCGGGAGGCGGTTCATCTGCTACAACCGCGTTCAGGTGCAGCATGTCGTGTTGACCGAGACGATTCTCGCCCGGCAACCCGCCTTGAGTGTCACTCAAATGGTCCACAATTGCCCCGTGGAGGTCGTGGCGGAGCCCACCCGGGGGCACGGAGCGGCTGCCCGGTTGTTTCCACTCAGCGCCAATGTCACCACGGCCGACTCGCACGCCGGGACGTTCACCGCCGCCTGCAGCGTGCTGGCCTCGACCGGCAATTCTCTGCCGTCAGAGCTGCGCGGCGCGGTCTTTTCGTGCGATCCGACGGGAAACCTCGTGCATGCCGACCGCCTGACACCGGCGGGAGCGACCTTTGACGCCCACGGGGTGGCCCCTGACCGGGAGTTCCTCGCCAGCACCGACAACTGGTTCCGCCCGGTCTTTCTGACGCACGGACCCGATGGGGCTCTGTACATCTGCGACATGTATCGCAAGACGATTGAGCATCCCGACTACCTGCCTGTCGAAGTGCGGAAACATACTGATTTCGATTCCGGCCGCCACCTGGGACGAATCTGGCGGGTGGTCGCCGCCCCGGCCCAGCCCGATCTGTTGTCGGAAACGCGCCGGGTCGACCTGCGGAAACTTTCAGCCAATGAGCTGGTCGGACGATTGGACGACGCGAACGGCTGGGGTCGGGAAACCGCCCGTCGACTGCTCCTGGGGGGCGAGTTGCCCCGGGAAGCACTGCGGCAGGTGGCGCAGGATGGTGTCGCCCGTCCCGAAGCGGTGGCCGCTGCAGCCCAATTGCTGGCGACTGCGGGAGCGGTGGATGACGACATTCTGGATTTCCTCGCCGCTCATCCCGAGCCCGCCCTGCGCGAGGTGGCTCTGGGATTGGCGGACACGGGAGCGGCCCTGTCGCGTGAACGGATGGAACGGAGCCTGAAGTTGGCGGGGGACGTCGATGCCAGAGTTCGTTTCCAGGCCGCGCTCAGCCTCGGCAACCTGCCGGCGATGATTTTGAAAAATGAGGAACCGTGGCGCTCAGGCCGAATTGCCGATCGGGTGGCCGGGGCTCTCGCGGAAATCGGTCGCCGTGGAGGGGCTGACCGCTGGACCCAGATTGCCGTGTTGGCGGGGACACGCGGCCGCGAACGTGAGGTGAGCGAGGCGTTGCGCAAGGACCTGGTGAGTGGCGAAGAGACCGCACCGGGATTCGTCATCGAACTGGCCCGGGTGACCGCCACGGCACTGGAACCCCAGGCAGCGTCACAACTGGTCGCCGACCTGCTCGCCGAGCCACTGCCGCGGTCGGACCTGCAGTTCCTGTGGCTCAATGGACTTGCACGGGCCTTGAAACGCCGCCCCGAGATCAGGCTGGAGCACGGAGTCCTGGCTGGAGTGATGTCGTTGGTTTCGGGAGATCCTGCCGCAGTGCTGGATCGACTGCGTCATGAGGCCGAAGAGATCGGAATAAATCACGATCTGCCCGTCGATCAGAGACTTGCCGCCGTGGAAGTGTTGGGCAACTGTGACCCCCAGCAGGTGGCGCCGGTCTTGTTGGGATTGCTCGAAATCCGGGAAGAGACCGAGATTCAGCGTGGAGCGGTGCGGGCCCTGGCGGAGATGAGGCGTCCCGAGCTGGCCCGGCAATTGATTTCCGAGAGCCTGTTGACAGCCGCCAATCCTGTGGTGCGTGAGGAAATTCTCTCAGGAGTGCTGACCGACACCCACTGTGCATCGGTCTTGCTGGAAGAGCTGGAGCAGGAGCATCTCCCGATAATTCTGGTGGACGCATATCGTCGACGGCTCCTGACGCAACACGCCGATGCCGGGCTCAAATCCCGCGCCGAGAAGTTGTTTGGAACCGTGACCGGGGACCGGGCCAGGGTCTACGAAGAGTTTCGGGATGTCGTGGATCTGCCTTCCAACTCCACGCGGGGAAGAGAGGTGTTTCGACGCGTTTGTGCCAACTGCCATCGTTTGGAACGGGAAGGGTACCAGGTGGGGCCGGACCTGTTCTCAATTCGCAATCAACCGAAAGCCACGATCCTGCTGCATATCCTCGTTCCCGACCAGGAGATCACCGAGGGATTCACGGCCCAGACTGTGCTGACTCGCGATGGGCGGACCTTGTCGGGATTGTTGGCCTCCGAAACGGCCACCAGCCTCACCCTGCGGATGCAGCAGGGAAAGGAAGAGAATCTCTCCAGGGAGGAAATCGAAGAGATGGCCCCCTCGACGACCTCACTGATGCCCCAGGGGCTGGAGAAAGACCTGACCCGCCAGGACTTCGCCGATCTTCTGGCGTTTCTGAAGGGGGAACGGGGTTCCTAGTACAACCCCTTTCATTTGTCAGGCCCATCTGAAGAGAACAGACCTGCCGAGGAAGCCGTGTC
>DNUF01000206.1:6440-10756 GCA_003508595.1 Planctomycetaceae bacterium | reverse complement strand
GACCTGCCGAGGAAGCCGTGTCCATGCGATTGATTCAATTTTTGGAAGAGACCGGGGAGAGTTGCCTCGGCTGCGTGTTGGAGGACCGGGTCGTCAACATCACCGCGGTCGAACCTGCACTCGGTGACATCTGCCTCGCATTTCACGCCGCCCGTGAGGCGGGCGCGCGACTGGACGAGTTTCTTTTGCCGCATGTGGCCGAGGCGCGACAGCGGGGATTGCTCGACTATGCCCGGTTGCTGGTCGAGCAGCGGGTGCTGGCTCCGATCGCCGAGCCTCCCCTGGCCCGGTTGCTGGTTTCGGGGACCGGGCTGACGCACCTGGGGAGCGCCCGGCAGCGCGATTCGATGCATTCAGAGACAGCGCAGGTCAGCGACCAGCCCAAGACCGATTCTCAGAAGATGTTCGACTGGGGGCTGGCGGGAGGACGCCCGGCAGGTGGGGGCCGCGGAATCGCTCCCGAGTGGTTCTACAAAGGGGACGGGCGGATCCTGCGCGGACCGGGCCAGCCACTGGAGATCCCGGCGTTTGCCGACGATGGGGGAGAAGAACCGGAACTGGTCGGAATCTACATCGTCGATTTCCAGGGGATTCCGTGCCGTCTGGGATTCGCCCAGGGGAACGAATGGTCGGATCATCGAACCGAGAAGCTCAATTACCTCTACCTGGCCCCGTCAAAGCTGCGGACTTGCAGTATGGGCCCCGAATTGGTGACCGATCTCGCGTTTGACGATGTGGCTCTGCGCTGCCGGGTGCTGCGGAACGGTGCCGAGATTTATCACTCGGGCGAATTGCGATCGGGCGAGCGGAACATGTGCTACTCGCTTGCGAACCTGGAAGACCACCACTTCAAGTTTCCCCAGCATCGGCAGCCGGGTGACATTCACGTGCACTTCTTCGGTACCAGCCGACTGAGTTTTCCGGGGCGGACCTGGAGTTATGCCGAAGGGGACATCATCGAGGTGTCGGCTGACGGCCTCGGGGCACCGCTGAGGAACCCCGTACGACGTGCTCCCCGGGATGATTGTCCCGTACGGGTCGAGCGGGGATGAATCTCAGGCTGGTGTCATACCGGCCGGGGTCTCACGTCGCTTCGGTTCCGTGACGTTCGGTCGGCAGCATGGCCCGATCGAGGTGTGTATAACCCCCATCGACGTGGATGATCTGGCCAGTGGTGTGGCTGGAGCGTTCCGAGAGCAGGAACGCGACCATGTTGGCGATTTCTTCGGCGGTGGTCATCCTCTGGCCGAAGGGGATGCGGGCCTCAATTTCCCGGCGGGCCTCGGCGGGATTGGCGAGGCTCTCGATCCACTTGGCATAGAGTGGGGTCCAGCATTCCGCGACAATCACGCTGTTGACCCGGATCTGGTACTTCGCCAGTTCGGCTGCCCATTCGCGGGTCAGTGCGTTACGGCCCCCATTGGCGGCCGCATAAGCCGAAGTCGCTCCCTGGCCGGTCTCGGCCACCTTGGAACCGATGTTGACGATGGGCCCCCGGCTCTCCTTGAGATGGGGCAGGGCGAACCGGGCCATGTCGTAGTAGTGAACCAGGTTCCGCCGCAACGATTCGAGGAATTGCTCGGTGGTGCCATGCTCGAGCGAAATGCCGTCATTGATACCGGCATTGTTGACCAGCCCGTGGATCTGCCCGTACTTCTCAACGGCAACAGCGATCGCCCGTTGGCAATCTTCGGTGCGGGTGAGTTCGGCGGTGATGGCGAGCGGGCGGGGCCCCTGTGAGGCAAGCCGGTCGGCGAGGGCTTCATTGTCGCCGGCGTTACGGCCGATGATGACCGGGACCGCCCCTTCCGACGCGAGCAATTCGACGATTGCCGCGCCAATCCCCTTCGCCCCACCGGTTACCAGAATCACATGATTTTCGAGTGCGAGGTCCATGGTGTGTGTCTTATGGATCCACGGGGCAGGGGGGAACAATCGAAACACAGTCGGGCTCAACACCAGGGTGGTCTTGAGCCCGAAACTGCGCGATCAATGGGCCGCAGTCGCACCTGGCTGGTGGACTGCGGTCTGGGGGGAATGCCGGGAGGTGCCTACTTGTCGGTGACGAGTATGTTGCGGACGAACTTGTGGCACTCGATGCAGCTCATGGTCATGTCCATGTAGCCGAGGGCCGCGCTGTCGAGCCGCTTTTCTTTCGCCCCCTTCTGGATTTTCGCGATGGTGCGGCGGAATTCGTCGGCATGCTGGGTGTAGAGCGCCTCCTTGACGACGGCGAAGTCGGCGGCCGCGCTGATTCCTTCGAGCTGGCGGGCCCCCTGGCCGATGAGTTCGTAGTCCTCAATCGCCAGTCCCTCCATGACCTTCTGGGTGGCTTCCAGTTTCTTCCGCATGAAGAGCTGGATGGGGGTTTTCTTGGGGGCCGGTTCGTTCTGCCGGGCGTCCGCGCCGAGGGGACCGATGCAGAGCCAGGCCAGGCCGGCCACGGCGGCCACCAACAGGGCTGGTGGGAACAATTTCTTCTGGTTCATGGAATTGACCTTCGGGAGTGGGAGACCGGAACAGTTCTCGACAGGAATGTCGGGGGCTGGCCCGGTCATGAGCCAGTCCCGGGACGATCGGGCAGACACCCCGAGCCGGAACCGGTGGATCGCCTGCGGGCGACCGACCTTTTGGTCCAGAGTATCCGAGGTCTGCGCGAATGGTCAATTGCGGGTCTGGTGCATTCAGACCGCAATCCGATATCATGTTCAAAGTCGAATTGCGGGGACGGAACCGTCAGCCTGTTTCCCCTCGCCGTCGCTGCACCCGTTCCGATTTCCTGAGCTTTCCCTGCGTTCATGGCGACCAACGGTACTTCGAATCTCTTCAACCGCGTCTGGGATCTGCACACGGTGCGCACGTTGCCGTCCGGGCAGACTCAGCTGTTCATTGGCCAACACCTCATTCACGAGGTGACCAGTCCGCAGGCCTTTCAGATGCTGCGGGACCGGGGGCTCAAGGTGCTGTTCCCCGAACGAACGATTGCCACGGTCGATCACATCATTCCGACCGACAACCAGGCACGGCCATTTGCCGACGGTCTGGCCGAAGAAATGATGTCGGCCATCGAAAAGAACTGCCGTGAGTTCGGCGTCACCCTGCTGAATCTCTCAGACAAGCGGCAGGGGATCGTGCATGTGGTGGGCCCCGAGCAGGGTTTGACCCAACCCGGCATCACCCTGGCATGTGGCGACAGCCATACCAGCACGCACGGCGCTTTTGGCTGCATTGCTTTCGGGATCGGCACCAGCCAGGTGGCCGATGTTCTGGCGTCCCAGACGATGGCCCTCGGTCGTCCCAAGGTGCGTCGTGTCGGAGTGAATGGACGGTTGGGAGCGGGCGTCTATGCCAAGGATGTAATCCTGCATATCATCCGCCGTCTGGGCGTTCAGGGTGGCGTCGGTTACGCCTATGAGTTTGCGGGCGATGTCTTCGATCGCATGTCGATGGAAGAGCGGATGACCGTCTGCAACATGAGTATTGAGGGCGGGGCGCGGTGCGGGTATATCAATCCCGACCAGACGACCGTCGACTACCTGCGTGGCCGTCCCTGTTCGCCGACGGGAGAGGCGTTTGAGCGGGCGGCGAAGTGGTGGTTGAGCCTGGCGTCCCCGGCCAATGCCCAGTTTGACGACCGGGTTGACATGGCGGCCTCCGAGATCGAGCCGACGGTGACCTGGGGGATCAATCCCTCGCAGTCGGTGGGAGTCAGCGAGCGGATTCCGGCAGCCGCAAGTGTCCCAGCGGAAGAGCAGCGGGGGATCCGCGAGGCACTGGAATTCATGGACTTCCGGGAACACCAGCCGATCAAGGGGACGAAGATCGACGTGGCGTTCATCGGATCGTGCACGAACTCGCGGATCAGCGACCTGCGGGAGGCGGCTGCGGTGGCCAAGGGGCGACGGGTCGCCTCGCACGTGCGGGCCCTGGTCGTTCCGGGCTCCCAGCAGGTCCTCGCCCAGGCCGAGGCGGAGGGGTTGCATGAGATCTTCCGCGACGCTGGTTTCGAATGGCGGGCGGCCGGTTGCTCGATGTGCCTGGCGATGAACCCCGACAAGCTGAAAGGACGCGAGCTGTGTGCTTCGTCCAGCAACCGCAATTTCAAGGGTCGGCAGGGGAGCCCCACCGGGCGGACACTGCTGATGAGCCCGGCCATGGTGGCGGCGGCGGCGGTCGCCGGGGCAGTGGCTGACGTCCGCGAGTTGGCCTGAGACCGGACGCAGAGCCCGACTTGCGTCCCTGCCCGCGATCGAGACGGATGTTGGTTTCGGCCCGGCCGGGCCCGCGTTGAAGTCCATCTCCACTGGTCCATCTCC
>DNUF01000206.1:4648-6226 GCA_003508595.1 Planctomycetaceae bacterium | reverse complement strand
TCCATCTCCACTGGTCCATCTCCATTGGTCCAGCACGATGTGTGGGGACTCCTGTTCCCCCACTTTTCCCCCATGGTCTGGGCCCCTAGAATTGCGGTTTCCCGTTTCGACACCTCCGGCGTCTTCACCGATGAAATCCCGCTTTCCCATCGTCATCATCGACCAGGACTTCCGTTCGGAAAATGCCAGCGGACTGGGAGTCCGTGCCCTCGCGCGGGCCATTGAGGATGAAGGCCTGGAGGTGTTGGGGGTCACCAGCTACGGCGACATGTCGAGCTTCGCCCAGCAGCAGAGCCGGGCTTCGGCCTTCGTCCTCTCGATTGACGACGAGGAATTCGGATCGGGTTCCCCCTCCGAAGTGGAAGAGGTGTTGTCGCATCTGCGGAAGTTTGTCGAGGAGATTCGCCGGCGGAATGCCGAGATCCCGATCTTTCTCTACGGTGAGACCCGCACCTCCCAGCACATCCCGATCGATGTGTTGAAGGAGCTCCACGGTTTCATCCACATGTTCGAAGACACCCCGGAGTTCGTGGCACGGTACATCGCCCGCGAAGCGCGGGGCTACCTCGACTCTCTGGCTCCCCCCTTCTTCCGGGCATTGATGCACTATGCCCAGGATGGGTCGTACTCGTGGCACTGTCCCGGACACTCGGGGGGTGTGGCGTTCCTGAAGAGTCCGGTGGGGCAGATGTTCCACCAGTTTTTCGGCGAGAACATGCTGCGGGCCGACGTCTGCAATGCCGTCGACGAACTGGGCCAGTTGCTGGACCATACGGGCCCGGTGGCGGCCTCCGAGCGGAATGCCGCCCGAATCTTCAACAGCGATCACCTGTTTTTTGTGACCAACGGCACGTCGACCTCCAACAAGATTGTCTGGAATTCGAATGTCGCTCCCGACGATATCGTGGTGGTTGACCGGAACTGCCACAAATCGGTGTTGCATGCGATCATCATGACCGGGGCCATCCCCGTCTTCCTGATGCCGACCCGCAATCACTTCGGCATCATCGGCCCGATCCCGCTCGACGAATTTCGTCCCGAAAACATCCGCCGCAAGATTGCGGCGAATCCGTTCGCCCGTGACCGGGTCGACGAGACGCCCCGCATTCTCACGATCACGCAGAGCACCTACGACGGGATCCTCTACAACGTCGAGACGATCAAGGAATTGCTCGACGGCAAGATCGACACCCTGCACTTCGATGAAGCCTGGCTGCCCCATGCGGCCTTCCATGACTTCTATGGGGATTACCACGCGATCGGCGCGGATCGACCCCGTTGTCGGGAGTCGATGATGTTTTCGACCCAGTCCACCCACAAGCTGCTGGCCGGGTTGTCGCAGGCATCGCAGATCCTGGTGCAGGACAGTCACGAGCGACATCTCGACAAGGACGTCTTCAACGAGGCGTACCTGATGCACACCTCGACTTCTCCGCAGTACGCGATCATCGCTTCCTGCGACATTGCCGCGGCGATGATGGAGCCCCCCGGAGGAACCGCCCTCGTGGGAGAATCCCTGCTGGAAGCACTCGACTTCCGGCGGGCAATGCGCAAGGTCGACGAAGAATTCGGTTCCGA
>DNUF01000206.1:4162-4432 GCA_003508595.1 Planctomycetaceae bacterium | reverse complement strand
TGGTGGTTCAAGGTCTGGGGCCCCGACGATCTTTCCGAGGAGGGACTCGAAGAGCGTGAGTCGTGGATGCTCAAGGCGAATGATCGCTGGCATGGCTTCGGCAACCTCGCCCCCGGATTCAACCTGCTCGATCCGATCAAGGCGACGATCATCACCCCGGGGCTCGACATCGACGGCGAGTTTGCCGAGCGGGGCATCCCGGCGGCGATCGTCACCAAGTACCTGGCCGAGCACGGGATCATCGTGGAGAAGACGGGGCTCTACTCGTTC
>DNUF01000206.1:0-3951 GCA_003508595.1 Planctomycetaceae bacterium | reverse complement strand
TCGTTCTTCATCATGTTCACGATCGGGATCACCAAGGGGCGGTGGAATACCCTCGTCACCGAGTTGCAGCAGTTCAAGGATGACTATGACCGCAACCAGCCCCTCTGGCGGGTGCTGCCCGACTTCGCCGCCCGCTATCCCCGGTATGAGCGAATCGGGCTGCGCGATCTGTGTGACCAGATCCACGGTCTGTACAAGAAAAATGACATTGCCCGTTTGACGACCGAGATGTACCTGTCCGACATGGTCCCGGCGATGAAGCCGGCCGATGCCTGGGCGAAGGTGGCTCATCGTGAGATTGAACGCGTGGCGATCGACGATCTCGAAGGTCGAATCACCGCTGTCCTCCTGACACCGTACCCCCCGGGAATCCCCCTGCTGATTCCCGGTGAGCGGTTCAACCGGACGATCGTGCAGTACCTGCAGTTCGCCCGCGACTTCAACGCCGCGTTCCCGGGATTCGAGACCGATATTCACGGTCTGACCGAACAGGAAGTCGACGGCAAAATCCGGATGTTTGTCGACTGTGTCCCGCAGGATTAGCCGGCGGCATTGAGATTTCGGTCCTCCGGTTGCCGTGGGAGACACACCGGGGGAGCGAATTCCCGCAAGAGAATCAGGCATGCCGCAATCCGCTGGGCAGGAGGATCGCGTCGGATGAGCCGGGTTTACCGTACCGGGCTCTCGGAACCGGGAGTGGTCGCCCGTCGCAGCAGGACGAACTCCCGACGGGGGATGACGGGATGAAACTCGACCCCTGCCCGGCAGGTTCCTTCCGCCAGCGTTTCCATGCGGACGACCTGGGCGAGGACATCAATGAGGTCGTGCTGGGCGACTCGGACGCTCAGGACCAGTCGATCCCCTTCCCTCAGGTCTCTCGTGGGAAGGCGTACGACGCCGGCTTCGGGTGAAGCGGCCTCGACGATGACTGGAACCGGGACCTGGTCAGGAGTGGGCCGGAGGGCCCGCACAGTGGCCGTGAACGGACTGGCACTGGGCGCACGGGAATCAATCGCAACCATTGGCTCTGCGGATTCCGGGGACAACTCGGGTGGAGACTCACAGTTGGTCTGTTCCCGGATTATCGGCGGTACGGGTCAGAGAGCTTTGGCGAAAGTTTCCCGAACGGGGAAAGATTCAGCAGATAACGATCAGCCCTCCCAGGAGGTGCCATCCCAGCGGATCATCCGCTCGATCAACTGGATGACATCCTGGGAGAAAGTCTGGAAGATCGCCTCGCCTTTTTCGGCTGTGGCGACGCTCGGATGGCCAATGTGGCCGACACTGGTTCGATCCTTGGTAATCCACGCCCGGTGAGCCGGTTCAAAGGAATTGCCAAAGGGCATTTCCTGGGCCCCGGTGTGATTCCGGACGAGATGCGGGGCGATCCGCAGCATCATCGACGTTTCATACTCGCAGGCGTGCCCGACACGGCGTTGTTGCAGTGATGGGGCCTTGGTCCAAGGCTCCCCTCCCAGCGTCCAGTACGTCGACGACAGCAACAGCAGGTCCGACCGGTGGCGGTACTTCTGGCGCAGTTCGAACGTCGCCTGCTGGGCGGGAACGATATTGCCCCCATGCCCGTTGAGCAGCAGGATGCGCTGGAAGCCATGGGTCAACATGTTCTCGGCCAGGTCGATCAGCAGGTCGAGGTAGACCCGGGGGCTGGCCGACATCGTGCCTGGGAAGTCCATGTGGTGATGGGAGTTCCCCAGCCACATCAACGGGGTGAACAGGACCCGGTCATCCAGTGCGGCAACCGTCCGTCGAACCACCTCGCCCAACAGCATGCTGTCGGTGAAGACCGGCATGTGATGCCCGTGCTGTTCGAGGGCGGCGATCGGAATCACCACTGGAGTCGACTTGGGAAGTTGGGCCACCATGGGCCACGTCATGTCCTGCAACTGCACGATGAACCTCGGAACAACCGGGGGAAGAATCGAGAAAAAGAGCGGGCCTGTGGGCCGGCCGAACGGCAATAACCCGCTACTGGGCCTTGGGTGTGGGCTTGGGTTCGGGTTCCGAGCGAAACGCCTTGTCTTCAATGCCATCGAGCAACACGTTGGCGATGACAGGTTCCGGACCGCGCATTGTCACCCAGACGAACTGGTCGATTTCCCCGGACTGCTTGCCTCGCAGTTGGGAACCACCGCCGGTCGTCGCCAGCATGATGTAGTCCCGACCCTGTCGCACAAATCGGGCATAGCGATGGATGTGTCCCGCGAACACCGTGTACTGGCGGTCGGCGAGCGCCTGCTCGATCGCGTTCCAGCCGCTGGGCTCGAGTGCGTCGGGATTCATCCAGACCGGCTTGTGGAGGAAGACGAAGGTCCAGCGCACGTCCTTGTTCCTGGCGAGTGTGTCCCGGACCCATTGCTGCTGTTCGGCACTGAAGCGGTACGGTTCCCCCTTCGGCGGATCTTCACTGTTGAGGGCCATGAAGAGCACATCGTTGTAGCGGAAGCTGTAGTACGTCCGGCCGAATTTCTTCTGCCAGGTCTCCAGCATCCGCGGGTTCGACAGGTCATGGTTGCCGGGGACGTAAAAGAAGGGCATCTGCAATTGCTGCACCTTCGACTGGAACTCGGACCATTCAATCGCGATCTGGGCCGGGTCTTCGGAATACCCCTCGATGAGATCTCCCACCGAGATCACGAACTCGGGTTGCAGCAGGTTCAGCTTGCGCACCGCTTCGGTGAAGATGCCCGGCCGGCGCCCCCCTGTCCGGTCGGTCACAATGGCGAACTGGAAATCGCCGGGAGACCGGTTGACGGGCTGATTGGTCCACGGATTGCGATCTTCGACCTGGACCGTCAGCGGCGAAGGCTCTGGTGTCAGATTGACGGCGGGAAGTTGCCGGCCTGAGACAATTCCGACCAGGAGAGCAATTCCCAGGGCCACGGCCCCCAGTACGAGGCGTTGCATGCGAAGTTCCTGAGGCACGAGAAGGTGGCTCCCGAAGGACCGGCTTTGCAGCCCCCCGGCGAACGGATCGTCAAAGTATCGGTTGATGGATTGGGGTGCAACCCGGTTTCAGCGGATCGGTTCGGGACCGCGCCGGACCCCTTCGACATAAACCGCCTCAACAGAGCCCGGAAAGGTCACCCCTTCAAACGGAGACCAGCCGCACTTGGTCTGCAGCTCTTCCCGGAGAATGGTACAGGGGCGGGCCATATTGAGAACTGTCAGCGAACCGACATACCCGGCTTCGAGTCGTCCAAATTTTCGGGGGGCCGTGTAGGGGTTCACAAAATCGCCCGGATTTGCGCAACAGAACCGGGCCACCTCGCTGGGGGTGAACCCCTGGTTGGCAATCAGCCAGGTGACAAACGGAGCGTAGGTATCGAGGTGGGGTTGTCCCGAGATTCCCCGTTCATTTTCGGCGAGCGAATGCGGTGCATGGTCGGTGGCGAGGTAATCGAGGGTGCCGTCCCGCAGCGCCGCCAGCATCGCCAATCGATCGGACTGACCCCGCAAGGGCGGGTTCATCTGCATCCAGCCCCGGTTTTCCGGGGTCAGCACACCAGTGTCGAAGTAGAGATGGTGCGGGGTCACCTCGCAGGTCACCCGCAAGCCCCTGGCTCGGGCCGCCCGGATCAGCGGCAATCCTTCTCCCACAGAGTAGTGGCAGAGTTTGCCAGTCAGGTCGTACTTCTCAATCATCTGCAGGGCGAACCGCGTGGCCGAAACCTCGCAGGCCGGTGGCCGGCGTTCTTCATGTGTCGCCGCGTGGCGATGTTCCTCGAGCAGGACGGGGTCTTCGCAGTGGAACGAAACCGACTGACCCCGGTACTGCGACAAAGCCCGGTCGAGTTGTTCGAGGGTGGTGAAGAACAGGTCTCCCACGCTGTGCCCCATGTAGACCTTATAGGGGACCGGGAACGACAGCGGGTGGGTCTGGGGGCCGATCCCCGCGTAGAGAGTCACCTGGATGGGGACATTCCGGCTGGC
>DNUF01000229.1:4788-12136 GCA_003508595.1 Planctomycetaceae bacterium | reverse complement strand
CAGCGAAAAGAGGTAACGACCTGATTTTGCTCGGGCAGTCCAAACTGGACTGTAGTCGAGCCGTTCACGAACACACCAAAGGGTCCCGATAGGTTGAGATCGTGGTAATCTTCGATCTCTTGGTCAACCGAAGGGTCTGTGAATTCAGGTAGGGATTGGCCGTTCACCGAGATCTCTTGCAAGATGCCATTCTGGATTTGCAGTCTGAGCCGGACTTTCCGTCGACGGAGTCCGACTTGATCTCCGCGAGGTGGTGCCGACCATTCCCGCAATTGACCCATCGCAGCGTAGTGAAAACGTCCGTCTTTCAGGAAATAGCCGATGTTCCGACGAACATACAGTCTGGGGATCAAGCCTTCCAGTTTTCGGCTCACCGAGACCGCGTGCATCCTGGCACAACCTGGATCATCGGGCGTCGGCTGTTGATCCCGATAACCGAAGAACACGCCGCAATCGTCGACACGTCCAGAGAGCTCCAGATCCAGCGACAGATCGAGGTCGCCGCCGGGAGGCAGGTCCCCCAGTTGGGCCATCCGGGCGCGGCTGGAAACGATGACCAGCTGGCCCGATTTGGGATCGAGGTGCACACTGCCATTTCCGGACTGCTCAATCCCCGCGAAGGGGAAATCGGTGGGAATCTGTCCCCAGCGGGACCATTCCCGTTCAATCCGCGAGGGGAGTCGCGAGAAGGCCAGGGCTCCCCACATCATCAACAGCATGCCGACCGTGGTCCAGCCCACTGGACGGCGGTGTCGGATGACCCATTTTCGCAATCGGGCGAACAGGCTCGGCCTACGACCCGCGTGGACCGGCTCGCAGGTTTCCCAGCGGCGTAGATCGTCGCAGAGTTGACAGCTGCTGGGATAGCGATCGACGGGATCCGGCGCGGTGCACCGCTGGATGATCCGTTGCAGTTCGGAAGGAATGCGCGGAGCTCGATGAGCCGGGGTGGAATCAGTCCGGTCGCGGGATGCCTGCCCCGTCAACAACTCCCGCAGGATCACCCCCAGCGCAAACACATCGGTCCTCGGGCCCAGGGCGGTCACCTGTCCCCGCATCTGCTCGGGCGCCATGTACCGCAGGGTGCCCCCCATCGGGTGGGGGGTCTCCGACTCGGCGGTGGCCGTCTCCCGCACCAGCGCCAGGCCAAAGTCGGCGATGCGGGGCTGCCACTCGTCCAGCAGCCGGTCGGGCCGGGTGTCCACCGCCAACTTCGCTCCGTGCTCCAGCCCCCGGCGCGATTGCAGCAGAATGTTCTCGGGCTTCAGGTCGCGATGGACTACCCGGCGCTCGTGGGCGTACTGGGTCGCCTCAGCCAGTTCCCGCACCAGGCGGACGCACAACCGCGGATCCAGCGGCTCGGGATACGCCTGCAGCCAGGCGCGCAGCGAGCCTCCCTCACAGTAGGGCATCACCAGGCACGGGTTCCCCTGCGCGGGAATGATCAACTCGTGCACGGTCAAAATGCCGGGATGATTGAACCGCGCCGCCACCTGGGCATCGCGCAGCAGGTCGTCCCGGCGATCTCCCCGCCGGCCCGACTCCACCCGGGGAAACTTCAACGCCACCTGCCGCTTCAGGTGGCGGTCGTGGGCCAGCCGCACCAGCCCGGCCGCCCCCGAGCCCAACGCCGCCTGCAACTCATAGCGTTCGTTCCAGAGTTCCCCCAACTGGGGTACCCCGACAGAGTCTTCGTCGGCTTGCCGACCCAGGGTTCCACACAGGCACCGCAATCCGCGCAGGAAGTCGAACACACCCTGCTCTTCCTGGGGATCGCCCGGAAGCCCTCCGTCGGTCGCTTCCTCAAGATTCGAATCTTCCAGACCGGTGGCCGGATTGTCACGCGGCGGAGCGGCGGGGGCCATCAGCCGCGTGGTCATCTCCCCCATGACGGCCGTCTCCGCTCCCCGCGCGACGGCCTGTCGATGCGGGGCCGCCGAGTCAGCCGAATCCCGGGAATTCAGCAACCCACCGGTCGTTCGCTCGGTGGGGGGACCAAACACAATTGTTCCTCCACGGCTCAACTGGCGGTCATACCAGATCAGCCGTTCCACCCACTGGTCGGATGGCTCGGGGTCTGGATCCAGTGTTGTCGGTTCGAACTCAGACACGGCAGGAACCACGAGGAAGATCATTGGCGCCCCCGCCGCCAGTCCCCAGGAGGCATGAACACCACCACAACACTTCGAATCAACGGAAATCCCCGCCCCAGGCGGACAGGTTTTTCAAGAAATTCACTCCATTCGCGAACGAACCGGTGTGCCTCCCAGATTTCACAGGTAGTCCTCGACGCGGATACCCTCGATCTCCAACTGCCGTTGCAGTCGGGGAATGGCCCTGGCAAAGCGCTTGGTCAAGGTGTCGTGCTTGATCCCCAAAACCTGGGCTGCCTCCTTGTGGGAGAGGCCGCGAAACACCACCAAATCCAGCGCCTGCTGGTCATCCTCAGAAAGCCGGGCCAGGCATTTACGCACCTTGGCCTGATCTTCCGCTCGCTGTGCTCCCTGGGAGGGGCTTGTGCCACTACCGGAGGGTTCCTGCGATGGGTATGGTTCGGAAATGGATGTCGGAATCTTGTCGATCAGCAGGTTTCGCATGATCGTCTGCAGCCACGCTTCGAGTTGACCGCACGTAGAGCCCTCGAATGTCTTGAGCTTCGTATGAAAACGGAGATAGGTGTCGTGCACCAGGTCGGAGGGATTGCACAAACTCTGCAGTCGTTCGGGCAGGCGCTTGTCCGCCTGCTGCAACAGGGTGGGAGCCACCGCCTGCCACAACTCGCCCAGAGCGTCCGCATCCCCCCCGCGTGCTCGCGCCAGCAACGCCTGGAACACCTCGTCAGGCAACAGGGGGTCTCGCTCGCGGTACACGGCTCACCTGCGGATGGATTTTGAAACCACCCAATTGTTAACCGATGCCTCCACCGACTGCAATCACAGCCGCACGGCGACCTGACAACCCCATCTTCGCCCACCGGAGGACACCGAAGACACCTGCCGCTTCCGACAGCACCCGGTTCCATGGGGACACTCCTACCGTGCCGAATCCTCCCGCCCCGGCCAAGTCTCCCACCAGGCCCGGAACTGCCGCCATTGCTGTTCCAGAAAGCCCTTCTGGCTGGGGCTGAGGCGGTCGGTGGGGTGGATGTGATGTTCGAAGGCGGGGTTCCCCTCCAGCACCATCAGGGCCTTGTAATACAGCACCAGGTCGGGCCCTTCGTCGTAGGTCGAGAGCACCTGCAGGGCATTGTCCAGTTCGGCTGCCAACCGGCGGGCGGCGACATCCCCCCGGGCCGCCCGCTCGCACAGTTCAATCAGCCGCAAGACCTGCTTTGGCAACGCGTTCCCCACCCCGGTGATCGCCCCCACCGCGCCGCACCGCACGTAGCCGTGGAAGACCTGCGTGTCGACCCCCACCATCAACGCCAGCGACGGATCGCCGCTCGTAATGTGCTCGGCCGCGTACGTGAGTGACTTCGAGCCGCCAAATTCCTTGAACCCGACGAGGTTCGCGTGGTCGCGACGCAGGTCGAAGAACAGGTCCGCCTTCGTTTCAAACCCGTAGTACGGGCTGTTGTAGATGACTGCCGGCAGATCGACACCGGCCGAAAGGACCCCGGCAAAGTGCGCCCGCTGTGCCGCGGGAGAGGTGCCGCGCGACATCAGGCGGGGAATGACCATCAATCCGGCCGCCCCGACTTTCTTTGCATGGGCGGCATGGGCGGCGGCGCGACCCGGGTTCTGGGCCCCCGTGCCGACCACCACCGGCACACCCCCCCGCACCAGTCGTTCCACCCCTTCCTGGCGCTGTTCATCGGTCAGCAGCGGCCAGTCTCCCATTGAACCGCAGTAGACCACCCCCCGCATCCCCGCCGCCACCAGCGACTGGGCCGTCTGCACAAGGGCCGCGAAATCGGGCTTGCCCTCGGCCGAGCAGGGGGTCATCAGGGCAGGAATGCAGCCGCGGAAGATCGAACCATCAGGCATGGAGCACACCACAGGAAGGAAGTGGGCCGGGGTCGGTGATGACACCCGGACTGGGCCCCCAGTTTCGCACAGGGGCGGGGTGAAGAAAATGGTCGCGGGGGCCGGGTCGACAACACCCCCCTCGATCGCAGAACCGTTCCCAGCGGAAATCGCCCGGAAAGGTCACCCGCGAGTCGAATCGCCGTCAGTCGGCATAGCGCACCGGGTTCCAGTCGCGGGCGACCTGGCAGAGTGTGTCGAGCACCTGGCGGTCGGGGCTGGTGGCGACAATCCCGGGAAGACGCAGCATCTTCGCCCGTTCATCCATCCAGGTTTCGTGGAAATTCACCGGCTGGCGGTTGTGCACCCACAACGAATCCCCCCCCAGCACCCGGGCCACGTGCAGGCTCGCGGGAAAGTCGTAGATGTTCGGGGTGTGAATCAGTGAACCAGCGTAGGCCCCGCTGGCGAGCAACTCGTAGATCGAGCCGGGACAATCGTCGGCGGCCACCCCTTCGAGCCCGGCAGCGGTCACCAGTTGTGCCCGGGCGCGATCGTGCTTCTGGAACCCGATCATGTAGATCTTTTTCGATTCCCCCCGACCAGCCGGAGTGGTGTTCCAGCGTTCGCGCGTGATGGCCGGAAGACTGTCGAGGACCTCACCGGCGGGGCGGGAGGGATCATCCGGGCCGGTCACCACCCGGTCACCATGAACCTCCACCCACGTGCCGTGCGGTCCCCACTCGGGAAGCAACACGAGCGAATAGTGCAGGTTGTCGTGTCCCTGCAGGGTGAGAATCACCGAGTACCCGTTCCCCGTCTTGTCGCGGTACTGCTTGGTGCCGTCGATCGGGTCGAGGCAGAGGGTGTAGGGGGCGTCCTTCGCAAAGCGCAGCAGATCGCCGGTGGTTTCTTCAGCGGCAATCCGGCAATGACGCAGGGCCGGGTCGCCGTCACGCAGGGCACCCACCAGCAGTTCCTGCACGGTGAGGTCGGCCAGGGTGAGGGCATCGGTGTTCGAGCTCCCCGACTTCTTGTCTTCGAGGGCAATGTTGAACTGCCGCATCCGTCGGGCAACGCTTCCCGACCAGCGAACGGGGCCGGGGAGGGACTGGTGCAGTGCCGAGACGAGATGATCGAGATCCATGACACAGGTTCCAGGTTCGGGAATGCAGCCACAACTGGGGAGGCGCGATGACAGCCGGGCGGAACAATTCGTCGCCACCGGTCCCGCACCGGGGTGCGGGACTCCAGGGCGATCCGGCCGACAGCCGGGAGATGGGGCGGAGGGAGATCGCTGCGGCGTGCGGCTCACTTCCAGGGGAACGGTTTTCCCGCCAGCAGTTCGTACGCCTCGATGTACTTCGCCCGGGTCTTCAGGGCCACCTGGTCGGGAAGTGACGGCGGGGGACTGTTCTTGTCCCACCCGGTGGTTTCCAGCCAGTCGCGGACAAACTGCTTGTCGAAGGAGGGCTGTCCCTTTCCGGGGGCATACTGCGCGGCGGGCCAGAAGCGCGAGCTGTCGGGGGTCAGCACCTCGTCGATGACAATGGGTCGCCCCTCGAAGTCGCCGAATTCAAACTTGGTATCCGCCAGCAGGATCCCCCGGGCGGCTGCGTAGTCGCGGGCGGTTGCATAGATCAGCAGGCTCTTCGCCCGCAGCGTTTCGGCCACTGAAGCCCCAACAATCTCAACCATCCGTTCGAAGGGAATGTTGATGTCGTGGCCCGATTCTTCCTTCGTGGCGGGGGTGAAGATCGGCTGGGCGAGGCGGTCGCTCTCCCGCAAACCGGCCGGCAGACGGACCCCGCAGACCTCTCCCGACTGCCGGTACTCCTTCCAGCCCGAACCCGAGAGATAACCCCGCACGACACATTCCACCGGGTAGACCTGTGCCTTGCGAACCACCATCGAGCGTCCCACCAGGGGGTCGACGTCGGTGCCGGCCGGAAGGGGAACATCACGCGGGTCGAGGCTCAGCAGGTGGTGCTCGACCGGCAGCAGGCCAAACCAGACGGCCGAGAGTTGGGTCAGCACCCGCCCCTTGTCGGGAATCCCGGTCGGCAGAACCCAATCGAAGGCACTGATGCGATCGGTGGCCACCACCAGCAACCGATCGCCGAAGTCGTAGACATCGCGCACCTTGCCCCGGCGCGGGGTCATTCCGGGGAGGTCGGAACGGGTGTAGGCGGCGTTCATGATGGATTCAGGCAGCGAACAGAGTGGTGAGTGATGGAAGCGGTGAGTCATGAGAGCCAGGAGCGTGGCTCCCGCCGGGACGATTCCCGGGAAGAGATGTGGAGAGTACGGTCCATCCCCCAGGCTGGTGGGGGGCTCAATCGGTCCGGTAGTTGGGCCGACCTCCCCAGCCCAGCTTGCGGTGCAGGGTCGTGTAATAGCTGCTGCCAGGGACTTTGGCCATCTGGAACGCAACGGGAGCCCGCGAGACCTCGACGTGATCCCCCGGTGCCAGCGGAACCCGGATCTGCCCGTCAACCACCAGCATCGTCCCTTCCGGAGCACGGGGGACGGTCAGGCGATAGGTCACGTCGGCACTGTCAACCAGCGGTCGGTTGGTGAGGGTGTGTGGACAGATGGGAGTGATCACAAACGCGGGGAGATCCTGCCTCAGGATCGGACCCCCGGCAGACAGGTTGTGGGCGGTCGATCCGACCGGGGTGGAAATGAGAACCCCGTCAGCACTGTACGTCGTGACAGTTTCGCCGCCGATCGCCAGTTCGACATCGATCATTCGCAGCGAACCCCCGGCTGACACGACCACTTCATTCAGTCCGAGCCACTCCTGCGATGCCGATCCGTTGGCCGGGTGATGCACACAGCGGAACATCAGGTGGCTGACCACCTGGTAGTCGCGGCGGACCAGACGGGCGAGGTGTTCGCGGAATTCGTCCTGCGACAGGTCCGCCAGAAAGCCCAGACGACCGTGGTTGACCCCGACAACCGGCAATTGGTGAGTCCCCATCTGCCGGCACGCGCGCAGGATGGCACCGTCCCCCCCCAGGACCAGAACCAGATCGGCGGCACAGTCGGCGAACGCAGAGAAGGTCCCTGTGTGATCGGTCGCCAAAACCTGCAGACCAGGTTGGTCACGCAGCAGGCGTTCGAATTCCGGCCAGGCAGCGGCGACACGGGCGATTTTGAGGTCGGCGATGACGACCAGCCGGAGGGGTGAACCAGGCATCAGGGGGTGTCGATCGGACCGAAAAAAGGGGGGGGACGTCGGTGAATTCTTGCACAGGAGGAGGGGGGATTCAAGAAGTCTGTTGAGAATTGGGAGCCCCAACTGATCCGTTCGCACAAAAAAACTTTTTCCCACAGGTGTCAAGTGGCAACTTTCCTTTGCATTACGGAAAATCAGAATG
>DNUF01000229.1:0-4605 GCA_003508595.1 Planctomycetaceae bacterium | reverse complement strand
TTGCATTACGGAAAATCAGAATGTTGTCATCAAAAAACTGAAGTTTATTCGGACAGCACCGGATTTTTGGTCGTGCATCTTCCAAGGGTGCTGGTAGCATAGAGCCTCTCGAGGTCATCGAAGTGTGTCACGGAACGGTCAACGTCCATGGCGGGTAGTCCGCAGAATTCCGGCAGCAGTGAAAGCGCAGTCGAACCCGACAGCGTTCCCGGGGAAAATGCGAATGGCGATTCGCCCCGAAGTGAGACCGAGAGTCAGTCGGGGAGTGGCAGCCGAAGTGGTCGTCGTCGGGGACGTCGGCGGAGTCGAAGCAGCGGGGGAAGTGGTGGCAGCAGCAAGAGTCGACGGTCGAGTCCCCTGCGCAAACTGTCGGACTGGCTGGCGCTGACGGCGTTGATGGCTGCCGGACTCTCGGTGGTGCTCAGCATTCCCATGCAGGAGGCACTGCCGGGGCTGGTGCTGGGGCTGCTGGCCTTCGTCTCGGGCACCATTATCATGGGGCTCCAGTTGATCCGGGGGCGGCGCGCGCACCTGGCACGCTGGGCTCTGGGACTGTCGATGCTCTCGATCGCTGCCGGCCTGTTTTCCATCCGTCGCGAACGGTTGCAGGAAGAGCAGCGTCTCGAAGAGCGCAACCAGGCCCGACTCAAACAAGAGCAGGAGCAGGAGACCGAACGAAACCAGTTGGCCGGAAATAGCCCTGGTTCGGAGTCGAACACCGCCGGCTCATCCGCAGTTGCCCGGAACTCCACCGGTCCGGGTCCGGCGAAAACCGTCTCCGGCAGCGCGGCAACCGGTCAGGGCTCGACGGCTGGCACAGTGCAGTCTCCACCAGAGGCGCAGGCAGCCTCTGACGAAGAAGACGTGCTGATGACCCGGTTCGGCGTCCCGGTGGTGCAGAAGGCGGACGATTCGGCCGCGGTGGTCCTGCTCCGTCAACGGGGTGTGGCAATCAAGGAACAGATGGTTCCCACCGAGAATTCCGCCGAAGAACGCAGTGTCGTCACCGAGGTGGTGTTTCTGTCCCCCCGCGCCTCCGACGACCTCCTGCGAACACTCGGGCCGGCCTTGTCCAAGTTGTCCAACCTGCGTGTGCTCAACCTCTTCGGGGGCCAGGTCTCCGAGGGGGGATTGGCCGCTCTGCTGACGGCAGATGTCCTCAGCGAAATCATCATTCCCCAGGCCTCGGACGGAATCACCGGCCAACTCTCCCGGTTCCGGAACCTCCGCAGCATCGTCTTCGATCGCCGCGGCGATCTCTCGGATGCCGGGATTCAGCAACTCTCGCAACTGACAAAACTTCGTCGCCTCGAACTGGGGAACACTTCCAGTGGTTCGGCCCAGATCACAGACGCCTCAGCCCGGGCCCTCTCTCAGATGCCCGTGCTGCGCGAGCTGATCATTCCCCAAACTGCGATGACAGAAGAGGGGATCCGGATGCTGGGCAACATCCGCACTCTCGAACGACTCGACCTGTCTTTGACCGAGGCCAGCGACGAGAGCCTCTCCTCATTTGCAGGACTCGAGAAACTCCGCTGGCTGCGTCTGCGTTCCACCAGTGTTCAGGGTCCGGGTCTGCAGTATCTTGCCAGGTGCAAGAACCTCGAGACGCTCCATTTGTCTGAGTTGTCTCCGTTCAACTGTGACGAACTGAAGCATCTCGTTGGCCATACCAGTCTCAAGGAATTGATCCTCTCGGGGACCAGGCTCGATGCCCGTGCCATCAGTCATCTCAAGGGGTATTCCAATCTCGAACTGCTGGAAATGAACGAATGCGGCGTCGGTGAAGCCGACCTGCGGGCCCTGAAACTGGCCCTTCCCAACTGCGCCATTGAGGCGGTCAATCTCTTCTCCAAATGAGTGACCCCGGCGCACTCCCGGCGTCGGTTCTCCCCGTGTTGCCGCGGGGCATTTGACGTCCCCAGGCGACCCCGCGCGGCGCCCCTGAGAAATTCCCCTGTGAGGGGCTTCCGATGAGCGAAACCGGCGCCGTGTCGCCCGGGTGACGGAGACGTCTGCCCGGCACCCTGCGCAGTCCATCCCTTCGGGCCGGTGGCCTCAACCAATCTTCGCACGGCAGGCGACGCTCCGGTCGGGGAGGAATTCACCCCGCAGATCTCGTCAGCCCCGGGACCCCACAACGGCGGTTTGCCATCCGGAAGTGGCCTCCATACGATGAACTGCGCCCGGGAGAATGCCTCGTCTCCCGGTGTCGATCCCTCCGTTCCCTCCCCGGACGCTCCTTGATGAATCGCCATTCTGTCTCCACCCTGGCCGTCCCCCTGCTGGCGCTGCTGCTCGGTTACTCCTGGGCGCAGAAGCCCCAGGTCTCGGGGCAGGAAGACCGTGCCAAGCTCGACATCGCCCTCGTCGACATGGTCAAGCTGTTCAATGCCGACAAGGATTACACCGCCCAGCGCGAAGAGCTGCAGAAAGAAGTGGCCGAGGCCCAGAAGACCCTCCAGGAAAAGCAGCAGGCCCTGCTGCAGCTCCAGGAAGAGGGACGCAAGGCGAAGCCGAATTCCGAAGAACAAAAACGGATCGGCGAAGAACTGCGGCAGAAGGCCCGCGATGCCGAATCATTCCGCCAGAACCACGTCAACAAGGTGCTCGAAACCGAGAAGTCCCTCAACATCAAGACGTGGCGCACCATCAACGAACGGATCCAGCGGTATGCCGACGATCGCGGCATCCGCCTCATCATCCGCTACACCTCCCAGCCGGTCGATGACTCCAAGACCCCCCAGGAAATCCTCGCCCTCATCAACCAGGATGTCGTCTATCAGAACGGGCTCGATGTCACCGAGGACATCCTCCAGACCCTGAACTGACCCGGGCCGGGAAGGCCCCTCCCTGGCTTGTTGTCCCGAGACTCTCCCACTCCCAATCTGCTGAAGCTGCCATGCTGATCTTCTGCGTCGTGCTGTACATGCTGGCCACCGTGGCCCTGGGGCTCTATGCCTCGCTGCGTGTCAAAGACTCCAAGGACTTCATGGTCGCCGGGAGGTCCCTCCCGCTCTACATGAGTTTCGCCTGCGTCTTCGCCACCTGGTTCGGGGCGGAGACCGTGCTTTCAGTATCGGCCAAGTTCGCCCACAAGGGACTGGGATTTGTCTCGGGCGATCCCTTCGGCGCGTCGTTCTGCCTCGTGCTGGTCGCGATCTTCTTCACCCGCACGTTCTACCGCCTGGGACTTTTGACCATCGGCGACTATTACCACCAGCGCTACGGCAAGCTGGTGGAAATCATCACCTCCCTGGGAATCGCCGCCTCGTACTTCGGCTGGACCAGCGCCCAACTGTCGGCTCTCGGTCTGGTCATCAACGTGCTGTTCCCCGCAATCTCGCTGAACCAGGCGATTCTCATCGGATCCGTCATCGTCACCTTCTACACCCTCTTCGGCGGGATGTGGTCCATCGCCCTCACCGATGTCGTCCAGACCGCAGCGATCGTCATCGGACTGATCGTCGTCGCCATGCTGCTGGGACATGAGGCCGGCGGCTTCGACAAGGTGGTCGCGGCCGCCCGGGCTGAGGGGAAGCTCACTCTCTTCCCCCACCTCACCGCGTCGGCCTGGATGGTCTTCATCGGGGAATTCATCACCATGTCGCTCGGGTCGATCCCCCAGCAGGATGTCTTCCAGCGCGTGACCAGCGCCAAGGATGAGAGAACCGCGTTCCTGGGCACTCTCGGTGGCGGGTTGTTCTACTTCGCCTTCTCGTTCGTGCCGATGTTCATCGCGTACGCGGCCACCGTCATCGACCCCACCTACCAGGCTCACTTCCGGGCCGAAGATGCCCGTGAAGTCCAGAAGATCCTCCCCTCCCTCGTGCTGCACGACACCCCCATTTGGTGCCAGGTGCTGTTTTTCGGGGCGGTTCTCTCGGCCATTCTCTCAACCGCCAGCGGCACCCTGCTCGCCCCGGCCAGCCTGCTGACCGAAAACGTTCTGCAGCCCCTGCTCAAGCACTTCAGCGACAAGGCCCTGCTCTGGACCATCCGCGGCGTACTGGTTGTCGTCTCCATTCTCGCCACCATCATCGCCTGCAATTCCGAGAGCACGATGTACGAGATGGTCGAGAGCGGCTACAAGGTCAGCCTCGTGGTCGCCTTCACACCCCTGGTCTTCGGCATTTACTGGAAACGGGCCACCACCCAGGCCGCCCTTCTGTCGATTCTCTGCTCGGTGTCCGTCTGGCTGTATGCCGAGACGTTCTACGACGAAGAAAGTGCCGAGTTCTGGAAGTGCATCCCTCCGCAGCTCTACGGACTGGTCGCCGGCATCGTTGGCATGATCGTCGGAGGCCTGCTTCCCCAGTGGCTGGCCCACACCGAGGCTGACCCCGAAGCCCTCGCCGCCCGCCGGGGAACTGCCAGCCATTGAGACGACCATCGGGTCACTGCCGGTGCGCAGACCCGGTCCTCACGTCTTATCCCGAGATCACGAAGAACTTCTTCATCGGTTCGAGAATCGTCCAGGTCGAGACATCTCCCTTCGCGAATGAGACGATGTCGCCGGGAACCAACTCCACAGTTGGGCCATCCCGCAGTTCAATCCGCACCCTGCCTTCCAGCATGTGGGTAAGCGCCAACCACGACCACTCT
>DNUF01000236.1 GCA_003508595.1 Planctomycetaceae bacterium | reverse complement strand
GGCGTACATCGGGTAGTTCACCACCACAGCCAGACGCGCCTCCCGAGCCTGAGGCTCATCGTCGAGCCACACCTTCAGCCGGGGATGACGATAACTACGCAGAGCCGCCCAGATTGGTTGGAGATACGACAGGTGGGTGATGGTCCCTGTTCGACCGGCATGCACCCGGTGGATCACCTCGGCATCAAATCCGATGCTGGCCATCAGTGCAAACCGGCGTCCCCCCGCCTGCCCAAGGTCGATGGTCTGCTGTCGCCCGCCGGCAATCAGACGGGCCAGGTCACGACCGGACGGTGCGATTCCCAACCCGCGGGCCAGCAGGTTCTCGGTCCCCAGGGGAAGAATCGCGAGGGGCCAGCCGGGATGGCGATTCAGCAGGTCGTCCACGGTGCCGTCACCACCCGCCGCCACCAGGCAGAGAGTCTGCTGCTGATGCTCGGGGTCGGCCAGCCATTGGTCGCAGCGGCTCCGGTTGTGGAACATCCGCGGACGCAACCCCAGCCGTCGCAGTTCCTGCACCAGCTCGACCAGCAGGGACCGGCGCCAGCCCGTTCCCGAAGTTGGGTTCCGTTGGATCACCACCCAGGTCCGTGAACCGGTCGGGTCGTGAGGGGAGGGGGGGACCGCAGTCACGTTGTCCCGGCTCCTGGCGGCCGCATCCGCAGGATTGCCTCCACTCCCTGTGCCAGGCACCCGAATCGGTCGGATGCCGACGGTCCCCGGCGATCCAGCCAGAGTGCCTGCAGACCCGCCTGCCGGGCTCCCTCGACATCGTTCAGCCAGCTGTCGCCAATCATGACGATTTCGGCAGGCTCGACGCCGGTCTGCGCGACAAGTGCCTGGTAAAAAGCGGCACTCGGTTTTCTCCAGCCAACTTCCGAAGAGACCACGCGCACGGCGATCGACGCCAACCCCGGCAGACCGGCACAGACACTGTGCAGCCGGTTGTCGAAATTCGACGCCAGGGCGATCTGAAGTCCCGCGGACGTCAAACGGTCAAGGGCCGGGATGACATCGGGAAACACCCGCCAGGCGTCGGGTTGGGCGAACCAGTGGAAGAGGTCCTGGAAGCAGGCTTCCGGATCGGGAAGATCTGTGATCACCCGTGTCACGATCTCACGCCACTTCGCCAGCTCGTGCGATTCACTGGTCTCGCCGCGCTCGGGAGGAAATTCTTCAAACTCGGCGTACACCTGGCGAAATCTCTGCGAGATCTCGGCGGCGGTCAATTGCGAACCGTGCCGTTGCGCCGCGGCATGGTAGGCCTGGGCGACCCCGGGCTCGGGGTGGATCACGGTTCCCACGGCATCCAGGGCCACCCAGCGGGGAGGCGTGGTGCGATGCAGTCCCAGGGCGTCGAGTTCCACAGTCATGGTTCGGAGGAGACAGGAGGATCGGCCGGGGCTTCCTGGCAACGTTGCAGCAGCGCCAGCTGCGCCTCGGACAGGTACTTGTCGGAATGCCCCAACCGATGATTGATGGCGTCGAGTTCGAGTGCGCGGAGAGCCGCGTTCCGGGCGGCCGGGAAATCGCGTGCGTCGAACTGGCTGCGGGCCAATTCGACCAGCAAAACCGCATTGGTGGGGTGCCTGCTGACCGCCTGCTGCAGGTTTTCAGCCCCCTTTCGGGCATCCTCCAGTTGCCCAGTCTTCTCGAACCGCAGTCGCCAGGTCTCTCCCAGCAACCGCCAACCTGCGACGGCGAGTGGATTGCGCTCGACCGCCTGCTGTCGATATTGAACGCACTTCTGGAATGCCTGGTCGTCGCCGGTGGCCAGCCAGTCACGCTGCATGACAGCCGCCAGCCGCTCGACAGGCTGCGGTGCGAGCCGGTCGGCCTGGGCAGCCGCCCGATACGACTTGATCCCACGCTCTGTCGCTCCGCGAGACAACGCCTCGTCACCCAGGGCCAGTTCCAGCTCCGCCGTCGTCACCGGTTGCAGTCCCTGTGTGATCACCCCGGCAAAGAGCAGGGTGCTGATGGCGGCGACGATCAGGCCGGAAACTCCCCCGGCTTCGGCCTCTGCCATCGTGCCGGTCGTGTCCCGAGGCAGGCTCAGGATCTGCAGCAGGGCCACGATGGCTGGCATCCCGATGCCACCGGCCGCCAGGAGATGAATCAGCAGTCCCAGCAGAAGCGCTCCCCGCCAGGCCGACTGGGGGAGGGGACGGTCGCCGGTGGCCCACCAGCCCCAAAGCAGGCCCCCCATGACCACGAGCAGAGGCCACGCCGCTGGGCTGCCGGCATGAAACAACAGCAGGACGCCAAGTGCCAGCAGGGCACCGACCAATTCGGGACGGCTCGAAACTCTCTGGAGGGGAGTCGAGGCCCGGGGGGCAACGACGGCGGCTGAAGGTGTCACCGCCGAGAGGCCTTGGTCCAGCACTGTTCGGATGGCGAGGTACCAGAGAGCCACCACGGCGAGCAGCCCGACCAGCCCCCCTGCGGCCCAATGGTCGAGAAAGAGGTTGTGCGGGTCGGCGATTTCCTCGCTCGACTCGGGGAGCTTGAAGGGAAGGTAGCTGGATCGGAAATTGCCGGGCCCAACTCCCACCATCCAGCGGACGGGATGCTGGGGATCCCAGAGCATCCGCCAGGTCCCGGTCCAGTACTCCCCCCGATAACGCAACGATTTAAAAGCCTCGAGCAGGACCAGTCGGTCAAGACCTCCCGACCACCAGGCGAGCGTGATCAGGGCCGCGGTCGCCGCTGCGCCCGCCATCAGCCAGACGCGATGGGGGCCTGTCAACCAGGCTCGAAGTTGCACTTTTCGCAGAAGGGCCAGTAGTCCTGCGGCCGCCAGAGTGCCTCCCCAGGCCGTCCTGCTCTTGGTCAGCAGCAGGCAAAAACCGACCACTCCCAGTGCGATGCCCGACATCGCCCATCGACCCGGAGACTGGACCATCGAAGAGTTCGACACCCCGTGGGCCAGCCTGTTTTCGGGGAGTGACCACAACCCCCACAGCAGCACC
>DNUF01000133.1:4180-22695 GCA_003508595.1 Planctomycetaceae bacterium | reverse complement strand
GACACAGGAATTCAGGTTGTCCGCGGAACAACGCAACCGGCTCCCGAAAACCTGTTTGGTAGTGGAATTTCCACTTGCCATGAATTATGTTCACGGGAATTCCCCGTCTCGGGAAGGGCTTGCCCGCGACTGTTCCGGTCGCATCCCAACGCAGCTTTTCTGCTGAGTGCGCAATCAGGACCGTAGAGTGATGAGTAACGAACCCCAGTCGCAGGATCTGTCGTCGACCCCCCGCGTACAGCTGAATCCGACGGTCGCGCCGGAACAGGCCCGTGCGATTCCCTCTCTGACCCCCGAGCGTCCCGATGCGGATGCCGAGCAGAAGAGTGACAACGTGGTCGAGACCCGCGGTCCACTGGCGGAGACGATCACGACGGGGGCACCTGTGGAGATCCCGCGGCGAAATGACACGGCGCTGGATCAGAGCCTCGAAGCTGAGATTGCCGCCGCTCTGACCGGAGTCGAGAACCTCTCGGCTGGGGGAACTCCAGCAGCGGCCGCTCCTGCGGCGGCGGCAACTCCTGCCACCGATTCCAGTGGGTTGCCCGCCAATTTCAACCCCGAGGAAGTGACCGCAGGCACCCGCCTGAAGGGGAAGGTCGTCTCGGTGTATGGCGACAGCGTGGTGCTGGACCTGGCGGGTCGGGCCTCCGCTGTTGTTCCGGTCAAGAATTTTGAGACGGGCAAGATCCCGGCGGTGGGGGTCACCCTGGCCCTGGTGGCCGAGGGGTACGATGCCGCCCAGGGATTGATCAAGGCCCGCGTGGCGGGTGGGGGCGTTTCAAAGCCCCAGGGGAACTGGGAGGCGGTCGCGGCCGGTCAGGTGGTCGAGTGCACGGTGACCAAGACCAACAAGGGTGGGTTGGAGGTCAATGTCAGCAACCTGCGGGGCTTCATGCCGGCTGCCCAGGTGGATCTTGGTTTCTGCAACAATCTCGAGCAGTTCGTCGGCCAGAAGGTCAAGGCGGTCGTGCTGGAGGTCAACCCGGCGAAAAAGAACCTCATCGTCAGCCGTCGGCAGTACATCGAATCGACCCTGGTCGAAACTCGGGAGCAGACCTGGGCGAAGCTGAGTGTCGGGCAGCGGGTGACGGGACGCGTGAAGACCCTCAAGGACTACGGGGCGTTCATTGACATTGGTGGTCTCGACGGCTTGCTGCACGTCAGCGAAATGTCGTGGAACCGACTGAATCACCCCAAGGATCTGCTGAAGGAAGGGCAGGAGGTTGAGGTGCAGATCCTGTCTCTCGACCGTGAGAGCACCAAGATCAGCCTGGGGCTGAAACAGCTTTCTTCGAGCCCCTGGCTCTCGGTGATGGAGAAATACCCGATCGAGTCGACCGTCCGGGGCAAGGTCACCAAGACGACCGAGTTCGGAGCGTTTGTCGAGCTTGAGCCCGGGTTGGAGGGGATGGTTCACATCTCCGAACTCGATCACAAGCGGGTCGTGCGGGTGACCGACATCCTGCAGGTCGGCAAAGAGATCGATCTCAAGGTCCTGACGATTGATCCCAACAAGCGGCGGATCGCTCTCTCACTGAAGGCCTTGGTGGCCAAGCCCGAAGGCCCCAAGCGGGTCTCCGACGAAGATCTCTCGCCGGGTGCCAATGCGGCCCCCTATGTCCCCAAGCGCGACCGCAACCATTTGCGGGGTGGCGGCACGGGGAGTGGCGGGTTTTTGTTTGGTCGTCCCGATCGCGAATAATCCCGGCCTGGCCGGTCTCCTGTTCCTGAAACACGACGGAACTGCCCCCTCGAGGACAGTTCCGTCGTTCTCTTCTCTCTCTGCTGTTTTCCCATGCCTCAACAGGTTCAACTGGTGGCGGGCCGCGGCCTGCCCCTGCTGCTCGACGACATCGATACCGACCGCATCATTCCCGCCCGCTACCTGCGGTGTGTCACGTTTGATGGTCTGGGCGAGCACGCCTTTGAAGATGACCGCAAGCAGGCAGGGGGCCAGCATCCCTTCGATGACCCCCGCTTCCAGGGGGCGGGGATCCTCATTGCCGGTCGCAACTTTGGTTGTGGTTCGTCACGCGAACATGCCCCCCAGGCGCTCATCCGCTGGGGAATCAAGGCGATTGTGGCCGAGTCGTTTGCCGAGATTTTCTTCGGTAACTGCATCTCGAATGGTGTGCCGGTGGTCTGCTGTGCTCCCGAGCACCTCCGCCAACTTGCCGCCCTCGTGGAGGCCAATCCTCAGGTGTCTGTGGAAGTCGATCTCGAGAAACGCGAAGTTCGGGCCGCGGCTGGTTCGCAGAAACTCGCCTGTCCCTGCACGATCCAGGAGGGGGCCCGCCAGTCGCTCGTGACCGGCAATTGGGATTTCCTCGGTCAACTGGTGGATGCCGCCGACCAGGTCAAGGCTGCCGCATCGAAACTGCCGTACATGTCGAACTTCGCTCAACCTGGCTGATTTTCATCAGCCCAGGCGTCGATCGGTATCACAGAGCGTTCCCCCTCATGCGGAACGCTCGTCATGCCCGGGGATCGTTTGGAAGATCGACTCCTCTCGCGTTCCCGCGAGCTTTGGAGATTTGGAGTCGATTGGGAACGGGACAGCCAGCGGTCGCCAGCAGCGTTGTGTGCACGGCACTGTCTCGCCGCATCACCGGTGTGAGGCGGTCAACCCCGTCATCGCCCGGGCGACCGATTCTTCCGTGAGTTCTGACCTCGACAGGTGGGTGACCGCGTGTCCCTGGTGCAGAACCAGCACGCGATGCGAGAGAGTCAGCAATTCGGGAAGGTCGGAGGAGATCAGCAGGATCGCGGTCCCCTGTCTGGCCAGTTCCACCAGCAATTCGTGAATTTCCCGCTTGGCCCCCACGTCGACTCCCCGGGTTGGTTCGTCAACCACCAGCACCCGGCAATTGGCCAGTGTCCCCCGGGCAAACACCACCTTCTGCTGGTTTCCCCCCGAAAGACGATTGACGGGAGTCTCGAGGTCGGGGGTCCGGATTCGCAGGCGCTCACAAGCCTGCGATGTCAGCCCGGTTTCCATCCCTTCCTGCAACCGGCCCAGCCAGCCGCGGAGCCGGTCGAGGATCGACAGGGTGCTGTTGTGGCGGACACTCAACGGCAGGACCAATCCCTGTTGCTTGCGGTCTTCGGGAATGAGTCCGACTCCCCGACGCAGCGCCTCCCGTGGTGAGGACAGCCGCTGCAGGGATCCATCCAACAACACTTCACCCGTGTAGCCGGGATGCAGCCCGGCAAGGGTCTCCCCCACCGAAGTCCGTCCTGCTCCCACCAGCCCCGCGAGCCCGAGGATCTCCCCGGCAGCCAGGTCAAAACTGACATTGAAAAACCGGTTGGCCAGCCCAAGCCGACGGGCCTGGAGTCGTGGGACGGACCCGGTCGTGTCTGTCGCGGGGAGTGTCACCGGTTCGATCGCCCGTCCCACCATCAGGCGGACCAATTGGGTGGAATCGAGGTCGCGTGTCGGCTGTGTCGCGACATGTCGTCCATCGCGCAGAACGGTCACCGTGTCACACAGTTCAAAGATCTCCTCAAGTCGGTGTGAGACATAGAGGATC
The DNA here is from genome assembly GCA_003508595.1 of Planctomycetaceae bacterium. Taxonomy (GTDB): domain Bacteria; phylum Planctomycetota; class Planctomycetia; order Planctomycetales; family Planctomycetaceae; genus UBA10511. Next base: position 19,159 of record DNUF01000133.1, on the reverse strand, counting down.
GTGGTGCCATCCTTCTGCAGTTCGCGGATCAGGGCGAACAGCCGTCGGGTCTCGGCCTGGCCCAGCGAACTGGTCGGTTCATCGAACACCAGGACACGGGCTCCCAGGCCGACGGCCGAAGCAATCTGCACCAGTTGCTCCTGGGCAATCGCCAGGTCGCCAAGACGGGTCTGGGGGGGAAGATCGAGACCGACTCGCTGCAGCAGCCGGGTGGCTCGGGAATGGAGTGCTTCCCAATCGAGCCGGAAACGCCGCCGGGGGAGATCATGCAGCCCAAGATTCTCAGCCAGGGTCAAATCGGGGCAGAAAACCAGCTCCTGGTGAACAATGCCGACCCCTGCGGCGAGCGCCTCCCGGGGAGTCCGCAGGCTGGCGGGATGACCGTTGAGCAGCACTCGCCCTGCATCGGGACGATGCAGCCCCGCCAGGATCTTCCCCAGGGTGCTCTTGCCGGCCCCGTTTTCGCCAAGCAGGGCATGACATGAACCGGCCGCCACGCTGAACGATACATCGTGGAGCGCCCGGACTCCCGGGAACGACTTGGAAATGTGCTGGAATTCGACCTGCATGGGGGCGTTGTCGTCAGTCGTTCCAGACCATCACTTCGGTGACCCCACTGCGGGCCTGTCCCTGGTGGGTGAAAACAATCCGCAGTCGGGCCGCCTGGAGGGGATTGAAGCGCGCGGTGTTCCAGGCTCCCCCGGTTGGTTTCTCTGGAGAAAACCGGGGCTCGGCCACAGGTTGCCACGCTTGCCCGGTCCAGGTTTCGATGCGGTACTCGGTCGGGGGCTGCACACCACCCCGGTCGTCGTAGATGGCCAGGTCCACCCGACGGAATTCGCGGGGTTCGCCGAGGTCGATCTCCAGCCAGTCGCTGGTCTCCTTCGACTCGTAGCTGGTCCAGCGGTTCATGGGGGTCGGGAGAAAGACCGTCTTGCCGTCGATGGCTGCCTGGGGCTTCCCCCCAAACCGGTCTGTAAAGGAGGCACTCGCCTTGGGAAACTCGCGATTCCCGGGATTGAATGCCAGGTTTCCGGCGGGAGGAGCGGGGATTTCGACCGGGAGCCGGGTATTTCCCCAGACTTCCCACTCGGTCAGTCCCGACCGGCTGGGACCGGCATGGATCAGCGTCAATCGGAAGCGGGCCGCTTCCAGTTCGGGAAAGGTCACTGTCAGTCCCTGATGGCTGGCGGGATTCTCGATGGTCGCAGGGACGTTGGGAAGCGGGCACCATTCCTGGTTTCGCCAGACCTCCAGCGACAATGCCTGCGGGGCTCTGATCACGCTGCCTTGTTCGTCGCTGTCGTCCAGCAGATAAAGCTTGATCGTGTGGACCTTGCGGGGTTGTCCCAGGTCGAGGACCAGCGTGTCGCGATCGTTCGGCGACCCTTCGCTGGTCCAGCGGTTGGGGGGATGCCGGTGGAACCACGAATTGCCATCGTGCAGCTTGGCGACGGATGTCTGGGGAGCGGTGTGGCTGGCGGTGAGTCGCGGGTAGTAATCACCGTCGTTGTTGATGGCATAGTTGACGGCAACCGTGCGGAGGTCCCCCCCGGGTTCGGAAGCGACCGGTACCGCTGGGACTTCGAGCGTTCCCAGCGACTCGCGACGGGCGACTACCTCACCGTCCACCCGGACGATGAGCCCGGCGGTTCCTCCATAGTGTTTCCCGGTTCGATCCCAGGTCACACTCAGCCGGTGGCCACGCCAGGGAAGGTCCTCGAGACAGAAAAAGTCCCAACTTGCGGGCGCCAGCGGGTGCAGCGTGAGACGTCCATCGTCCCGGGGAATCACGCCGCACAGACCGGTAATCACCAGGTCACAGAAGCCCGAATGGAAGTAATGCTCGCTGTGGTTGTAGCCGTCGTGCCCCTCAAACGAACCGGTGTCGGGGTGACAGGCTTCGGCCAGGTAGGGCCGTCCGTTTTTGCGATGCGAGCGGGCGTAGATGGAGAGCAATTGGGAGTAGTCCGCCGGAGAGATGGCCGATTGCTGCCGGTTTTGCAGCACGTGGGCCAGTCCCTTGAGCGTCTGGGTGGTGGCGTACGGCCACGATTGGCCGCTCCACCAGCAGCAGGACTTCTGCAGGAGGAACAGGGGGTCGTGCCGTTCAACCGTCGTGGGGCCGAAATCGGCAAAGAAGGCGTTGCGGTCCATCAACTTCCGCCAGGCGACTTCGAAACCGCGGTCCCGGTCGGGGAGATCAAACTGCCAGGGGACGTAACCGATCAACTCCCGACCGTGCGGATCCCCGGCGAACTGTCCCGACTGATAGGTGAGGGTGCGGGCCTTCATCATGTGCCCATCGCGCTCTTCATTGTCGCGCAGCATGGGAAAGAAAAACTGGCGTTGGGGATCCCAGAGCAGGGTCTGGATGCGGTCTTTCAGGCGATCGGCTTTGTCCTCAAAACGGCGGGCGAGGGGCTCGTCTCCGGCGAGGCGGGCGATGCGGGCAATCGCCTGGGCGTCGGCCCAGAAGTAGGCATTGGTCGACGGTCGATAGCTGGGGGCTCCCCGGAGGATGTCCCTGGTCTGTCGGCTGTTGATGTTGAATTCCATCCCATCGTCGTGACCGGTCTGCCAGAACAATCCGACTTCCGGGACAAAGTGACGGGCCTCCCACGCCTCGAAGTTATTGACGAGGTCGGGGAGTAGATCCGTGGTGAATTGCGGGTCTGGATGCACCTGGTGGAGGGCCCAGACACTGTCGGCCAACCAGGTGCTGTAGTTGCGCGGTTGGGCCCCCGGCGTTCGGAACCAGTAGCGGGCGTAGTCCTGGCCAATCCGGGGTTGTCGCAGCCAGCGGGCTTCGTAGAGCTGATGTCCGGCAGGACAACTGATTGCTCCATAGGCCCCCGACCAGAAAGGACGGTCAATGAACTCGGTGAAGGTGTAGCCAGTGTTGACCGAACCGTAGGTCAAATGCTTCGTCAGCAGTTCCCAGCGGTAGTACCAGGTGGTGTTCAGCTCGGGATCGGGGGAGTCAAAGAACGGGATGGAATCCTGGTACCAGGCAAAGTCCCGGTTGTCCCAGAACGTTTCCCGCTGCAGCAGGCGTGACTTGTCGAGCACCTGGGCCCGCCCCTCGGGAGGGAGGACGAGGGCTCCGAGACAGATGACAGCCAGCAGCATTCGACGCAGTGTCATGAAATGCACCTTGGGGAAACGTGCGACGTTTGGCGTTCAGCCAACCTTTACATCCAGTCGGCCAGGGTCGCTTCCATGCGCCGCAGCAGGATCCAGGCGAGGCTGCCGAGCAGCACGGCCCACCCCACCGAGATCAGCACCGCCCCCAGCACGCCTCCGTCGAGCCAGCCCGGCCAGTCGGGCATCAGGCACTTGCGGTAAAACTCAAAGACGCCGGTGAGCGGATTGAGTGCCAGCCAGGGGGTGAATCGTCCGGCGGCCCCCCGCGGGTAGAAGATGGGGGACGCATAGAACCAGGGGAGCAACAGGGCCTGCACCAGGAAAAACGTGTCGCTGAACCGGACACACGACAAGGCGGCCAGCACCGACATCGCCCCCAGGATCACTCCCTGGAGGATGATGGCCAGGGGGAGCAATACGATCCAGCCACTGGGGGCGACCTGGTGCCACAGGTACAGGGGAATCAGCAGGGGGAGCGTCAGCAGCAGATTGACCAGGTGTGCGGCCACCACACCCAGCGGGAGCACTTCACGGGGAAAACCGGCGAGCAGGATCAGCTTGCGGCTGTTGGGAAACGAGGGGGTCGCGCTGCTGAAGGCGACCGAGGCAAAGTGCCAGGGAAACAGTCCCGACAGCAGGAAGAGCGAGTAGGGATTGGTCTGGGGAAACCGCTCCCGATCGAGTCGGACCACCTGGCCAAACACGACCAGCAGGACCAGCATCAGCATCAGGGGTTGCACCACCGCCCACGCGTAGCCGAGCTTGGCACTGCGATAGCGGATCCGCCACTCCTTGCGGGCCAGCAGTTGGATCAACTCCCAGCGACGTTTCGCCGGTCCGCTCACCAGTCGGCTCCTTGTTTCGGCACGCGGCCAGCGCCCGGCGGGCGGGGTGCGGCGGGACGCGGTGGAGTCGACTGGGGAGTCCATGCCGCGAGTTTCTCGTCGAACTGATCTGGCGTCAATCGGCCATCGGTTTTTGGAACACTTGAAGACGAAGCTTGTTGCTCCCCGACCTCTTCCGCCAGTGGTTCTTCGAAGTTCAGTCGGAGGAGGGAAAGGCGGATCAGCGGGAAGTCGACCTGCTCCTGCAGTTTTTCGAAAATGGGTTTCAGCTTGTCCCGACCGCATTCCCGAGCCGCGTCGCGGACCCGGCGGTACGTCTCGTCATCCAGCCAGGGACTCAACTCGGTAATGCCATGGAGTGCCACGAATTCGCCGAGGTACTGCCAGCAGGTGGAGAGCGCGCGGTTGGTCTGCCGGGCGACCTCGGCAACCGAAGTCCCCCGGGAGAAAAGCTGGAAAGCCTGTGTCTTGGCCTCACTCGGCCTGGCGCCCGACGCTTTCTCCAGCGACCGCTCGGCCGGTGCCACCACCCGGATGTCGAGATCAAGGTCTTGGGGCAGGTTCCGTTCCCGGCAGTGCCCGGCAATCTGCTCGAGCAGTTGCGATCCGTACTCGTCCCGCTTGTGGGTTCCCATTCCCTGGATCTTCAACAGCCCGGCTTCGTTTGAGGGGCGGGTCCGGGCGAGGTCACGCAGGGTGGCATCGCTGAAGATGACAAACGGGGGGACCTGCCGCGCCTCGGCCACTTCCCGCCGCCACTGTCTCAGGATCTCGAACAGTTCGCGATCGACTCCCTCCCACGAGACCGTGGCTGCCAGCGATGTTTTTTTCTGCTGGGCCGGACTCAACAGGCGGGGCTGCAGTTCTCCCTTCAGCAGCAGTCGGCCGGCCGCGGTCACCCCCAGCACGTTGTACTCGCCCCGTCGTTCGAGGAAGCCCTGCGCCACCAGTTGCTCAATCCATTCCCGGATCGATTTCTTGTCCGTCCCCTTCAGCAGTCCATACGTCTTGAGCCGGTCGTGGCCGTTCGAGCGGATCCGCTGCTCGGTCGCACCAACCAGCACGTTGGCTGTGTATTCGGCACCGAAATTCTCTCCCTGCCGGACCACGCTCGAAAGAATTTTCTGTCCCACGACAAGGGAATCGGGGAGTTCATCCAGTTCGGCCAGGCAGGCATCGCACGCCTGGCAATTCTGGTGCTCGTATGCCTGGCCGAAATACTCGACCAGGGCTTGATGACGGCACGTTCCCGCCGTGCAAAAGCGTTCAATTCCCGAGAGCATCGCGAGGGCGACTTCGTAGGCGTCGGCGGGAAGGTCTGCCTGCAGGCGGCGCCACGACTGAAAGTCGCCCGCCGAGTAGAACAGCCAGCACTCCGCCTCGAGGCCGTCACGGCCTCCGCGTCCCGATTCCTGTTGGTAGTGCTCAACCGATTTGGGAGCCCCGGCATGAATCACGAAGCGGACATCCGACTTGTCGATACCCATGCCGAAAGCGACGGTGGCCACGATGATCCGCACCCGGTCCTTGAGAAAGGCTTCCTGGTTCCGGGCGCGGGCGATGTCCGAGAGACCGGCATGGTAGGGGGCCGCCCGGAATCCTTCGCGGTTGAGTTCTTCGCAGAGATCATCCACATCCTTGCGGCGGATGCAGTAGATGATGCCCGATTCGTTCCGCTTGCCCTGCAGCACTTCGAGGATCTGGTCGAGGCGGTTGGTGCGGCGCTGGACCCGATAGACGAGATTGGGACGATCGAATGAACCGACCAGGATCTGTGGCTTGACCAGGTGCAGTTCACGGGAAATGTCTTCGCGCACGCGTGGTGTGGCCGTGGCGGTCAAGCCATGCACCGAAACCCCGGGAAACAGGCTCTTCAGTTTTCCCAGCATGCGGTATTCGGGACGGAAGTCGTGTCCCCAGTCGCTGATGCAGTGTGCCTCGTCGACCGCGATGAAGCTGACGGTCAATCCCCGCAGGAACTCGAGCATCCGATCGGTCATCAGCCGTTCCGGAGAGAGATACAACAGCTTCAGGTGACCGGATCGGGCGTCGTGGGCAATCTGCCGACGTTCGTCGGGGGTTGAGGTGCTGTTGACGCAGGCCGCCGGAACACCACAGTCGCGCAGGGAATCGACCTGGTCCTTCATCAGCGAAATGAGGGGGGAAATCACGATGGCCAACCCCGGCTTCTGCAGGGCAGGGACCTGGTAGCAGAGCGATTTCCCTCCGCCGGTCGGCAGAACGACAACCGAATCACGCCCCTCCAGCACCGCGGCGATCGCCTCCCCCTGCAAGGGACGGAGACTGTCATAGCCCCAGTACTGCTTCAGGATCTTCAGCGTCTCTTCCATGGTGTGCTCGGTGCTGGTCGTCGTACTGGGGGGTGTGGCGGGCTGGGGCTTTTGTCTGGCTAAGACGTGTGGCGGGTCCCGAAACCCAATCCCCGAGTTGATTCCTGTCCTGACGGTTGTGTCGGTACAATTCACCAAAGGATGTGAACTGGAAGACACATCTATACATAAAAATTCTATGGTTTCAAGTGTACATTCCTGCGAGTGGCTCGAGGATTCGGGGTGTCAGTTCGAACTGGCGATTTCCTTCAGATCCGCCCGGACGTTTTCATAAGTCTCCGCAAATGCAAGAGCATCGGGGTCGCAGGGGGTTCCCCAGGTCGTACAGGCTTGGCTGTACACCTCAGGCCACCAGTTGCGATGCGTGGTCAATCCCTGATCGCGGTACTCCCCCCAGTGGCTCATCACCTTCGACCAGCAGCGGTCGCCGTACTCGAGTGCGGAATTCAGGTTGCCAAAGTCCTTGACGTACCATTCGCGACCCAGTTGCGAATGCAGGACTTCGTCGGCCCAGTCGAAGTCCTGGAACAGGGAGGCGATCGGTACGCCCGAGGCCTGGGCGACTTCCCACTCGTAACGCTTTCCCGTCTTGGGCATCAGTCCCTGCTCGATGAAAAACAGCACGGCATGCCGCTCTTGCGGCGTCAATTGCGTGTTGAGATTCAGCGACCACGTGAAGTTGACCGGGATTTGTCGCCAGTCGACCTGCAGGGCGGCGAAACCGGCTTCTCCCATCAGGGAATGGCGGGCTTCGTCCCACAATTGTCGGGCCATCGCCTGGTGAAAGCCCCACGGTTTGTCTGGCGATTCCACGAGCAGGCTGGCCATCATCTCGGGGACATCGATTTCTCGCAGCCGCTTGTAAAACAACATCAGCGTCTTGTCACGCGGCGAGAATCGGGTGTCGTACAGGAAGGACTCCGGATTCACCCCCGCATTGTAGGGATCGTGAAACCGCGCATCCCGACGAGGGATCCGGTCGTAGGACCAGGGCTGCCGGCTGAAGTGGGGCGGTGGAACAGGTCCGAGGGGAGCGTCCCGTCCCGAGAGTCCCCCGGCCGCCGCAAGTGCCGCCAACAACGACTGCTTCCACGCCTCACTTTCTGAGGGATTCTCCGCCGGCAGTGCCCGGCAGGCCTGAGTTCCAAAGGCCAGCAGATCGTCCAGTTCCCAGCGGGCAAACCGGAGGATTCGCACCGAGGGGGCGTCGGCGAGCCGATTGGTCGTGGCGAGGTAGGCGTCAATCGAGTCCCGCAGGGCGGGCAACATCACCCCATAGACCCCGTGGCAGAAGGTGGCCCCGTCGGGGGCACTGCGCAATTCGTCGAGGATCCATTTCAGCCCCTCATGGGGAACCACCTCAAGCCCGAGTGGAGGCTCACGCAGTTCGGAGACCCTGGTCCGGAGTCCCCCGGCATGCTCGGCACACAGCCAGCCGTGATGGCTGAATGCGGTCTTCAGTTCAAACAGCGGTTCCGAAGTGATCCGGGCCGTGAAGTTTTCATGGAGTCGACGCCACACATAATGCAGTCTTTTCAGCCACGTCACGCACTCCTCGACCGAAAGCCCGACGTGCACGGCGTCGGACGGAGTACAAATCCCGGCAAATGGTGGGACGGCGGCGAACGACGGGTCACAGCGGGCATCCACCATGGGGGCACACGACGGAGAATGGCGAACGGGCAAACGACAGCTTGAGTGTAGCGCGTCCGAACGTGGCCGTCGACTTTTGGTGCGATCCCCAATTACGGAAACTGCAAAGGAAACCCTGCCGTTCCCCAAACTCGGCCTGCGGCGCACAGGACATGCGTACCACATCCGGCTCGGACGATCTCGGGGGTTCACCGAATTGGCCTGGAAAGAGTCCGCAATCCCGGCATGAAGGAAGGGTGCTCGCCGGGGGGATCTGGTAGTCTGGTCAACGTCGTTCTTCTCTGGACTTTCCCGCACCATCGCCGCGTTCCCAGTTCTGGCTTCCGTGTTGATTCCCATGCGTTTCCGAGATCGATTCCAGAGCCACTCCCCACGCCATCTGTGGTTGCTGGCTCTGCTGTGGGGAGTGTGGGGGGCGATCCCGATGACCGTGAGTCTCGGTGGGGAACCGGCGGGAGGATTGCTGCGTCTCCGGGACGGCAGCCAGGTGCAGGGCGAATGGCAGGATTCGATGCAGGCCAGTGAGTGGTCCTGGAGAACGCCCCTGTTCGAGTCCGTGTTGAAGATTCCGGTCGCCGCCTGCGAATCGTTTTCTCACCCGACCACCCATGCGTTTCCGTTGCCCGACCAGTTTTGGGAGATCCGGCTGGCAGGAGGGAACCTGGTGCGGGGGACCTGGACAGCGCTGACTCCCACGGACCTGGTGTTGCAGCCATTGACGGAAGGGGGGGAGATCACCCTCGAACGTCGGTTCATTCGCGAAATGATTCCGCGATCGGGAGTGGCGACTGTGGTCTACCAGGGGCCGCATGGACTGAGGGGATGGCAGGACGAACATGGCCGTTCCGAGGCGATTGACCGGCAGGGGGCCCTGCAGTTGGAAGGGAATGGAATTCTGCTGCAGGATGTGGGGCTTCCGGAACGATCGGTGACCGATCTCGAGGTCACCTGGCGGGGGCGGGCCAATTTTGGATTTCAATGGGGCGTGCGACTGGCGCGGGATGAATCCGATTCGACCCGGAATGAGCAGATCATCCCGGCACCAGCCCGGCTGGATGCCCCTCCTGAGGAAGAAGGGCCTCGAGGTCTCACAGAACTGCGTCCCTTCAACCTCGAAGTGTTCCGATCGGAACTGTGGGCCCTGGCGGAGACGCGGCGCGGTTTGGAAAAGGTCCAGGTCCAGACCCTCGGGGAGCCGGGGGGACGGTTGGCTCTGCGGGTGTACCTCGACCAGCGGGCCGGACAACTGGTCGTGACCTCGGCCACTGGCGAACGCCGTTGCGAATTGCTCGCTCCCGAGCCCGGGCGAGTGCCGGGTACGGCCATCCGCCTGGTGAATGGCCGTGGTTCCGTACGGCTCGAAAAACTCAGGATTGCACACTGGGATGGAGTGCTGCGACGGCCCCCCTCGGCCACGTCGCGCACCGTCCCCCAGGGGGTCGAGGTCGCATCCTCGGAATCAGTGGAATGGAACGAAGAGACGCAGGAGATCCTTGTGCGGGGGGAGGCGGCGGACCGTCGATTCCCACGCCGGGAGGTGCGCCGACTGGTGCTGGCGAAGGGGGCTGAACGGGAACCGGATTCGCGACTGGTTGTCGAACTGGTCGACGGCTCAGTCTGGCGCGCCAGCCAAGGCATGTGGCGGGATGGCAACCTGGAGTTGTCTGGCGAGGCCATTCCAGCGGGCTTGCGCATTCCCCGGTCGGCCGTCTGGAAAGTGATCTGGGCTGTGCCATCGAAGGGGGTTGCCGCATCGCCTCAAGTGGCGGTGCCCGCAGTGCTGCAGACCGGCACGACAGCCCTGTCCGGAGGATTGCGTGGCGTGCGGGAGACGCCAGACGGCCGTCGCCTGGAATGGGAATGGCCCCTCGGAATCGGAACAGGTCTGTTGCGCCCGGAAGTCGCGGCCCGCATGATTCTGCGGGAGCCACGACAACCGAATCGTGCCAGTCGTCGTCGACCAGGGCCTGCCGCTGCCAAACCTGGCGCCGACACCCAGGACGACCCGACGCAGGCCGAATCCCGAGTGGCTGTGCAGATGGCCTCTGGCGAGGTTCTCATCGCACAACAGGTCGCATGGCAACCCGGGACCCTGACCATCACCCTGCCGACCGGGGGGAAACAGGAGTTGGCCGACGCCGAGGTAAAGGCCGTGGAATTGACACGAGGTGACGCGGAAACGCTGGAACTGAAGGCGGCCTTGCGGGAGGCCCTGTTGACGGTTCCCCGGCAGGGGCAGGCGAATCCGCCGACACACCTGGTCCGGTCGGCCTCGGGGGACTTTCTGAGGGGCCAGTTGATCAGTTTTGATGACACCTCCCTGGTGGTTGCTGTGAGGGGGCGCGAACAGACACTGTCGCGCGACGTCGTGGCGGCGATTGTCTGGCTGCACCCTTCCGACTCCGCAGCCCGGGAGAAAGGGGCGACCGGTGGTCCCATGGCGCCTCGGGTTCAGGCCTTCAACCAGGGAAAGCCGGGTGCGGTTCTGAATCCCGAACGACTCGACGGGACTCGTCTTTCCGGGACGAATGTGATTCAGGAGCAGGTCGAACTTGACCTCGCCAATCTCGATGCCCTGCTGCTGGGAGATTGGTGGGACCTGTTTCCCGCAGGCAACGACGGTTCGGCCTGGAGGTTGAAACCGGCCTCCGTTCCCAAGTCGTTTCAGGAAACGGATGTCCCTTGAAGGGAACGTGCAGTGCCGAGGGTGATGCCCGATCTGCCGAATGCCGGGTGATCCTGGTGACCAAAGGGACGACGGTTCGGCTTCGATGTGCTCAGTGCGAGATTCGTTCGCTGACTGCTGTTGTGGAACTCGGCTGAGAGGACTTGGGGATGGCGACCGTGGCTCTTCCGTCCCCCGGTACCGACAGGGTCCGGGCCAGTCGCAGTGACGCGAAGGCGGTCGTTGCCTGGCTTTTCCAGGTATGCAGGCGGAGAGAATGCCAGGCGGCTCCCATGGAATTGCGGACAAGCCTTTGATGCCCGGTTCCGACGACTTCCCTCTCCGGGACTGGGTGTGGGGGCGGGTGTGGATTAAACGCGTCGTGGAGCCATTCATCCTCGGTGCCAAGCACATCGAACAGACCCGCATCATTGGGCAACTTCTGACCAACCACATTTCGGGCCCAGTCAGCGGACGACTGCGCGGTCCAGGCGTACTCGGCGAGGCGTGTGGGAGTCGAGCCGTGGAACCAGTCTGTCCCCATTCCTGAACGGGCCGCGTACTCCCATTCGGCATTCGTCGGAAATCGATATCCATTCCGATCGAGCCAGTCGGCGGGAACGATGACATCTCCGCGTTCATCAAATTCAAAGCAGCGCTGCAGTCCTTCCTGGTCGCTCAGCCAATTGAGGTAGCGGACTGCGTCGTGCCACGTCATCCTGGCGGAATAGGGGATGGTTCGTTTCCAGGTTTGTGTCAGGCCATCGCCCGTCCTCAGGAAGCGGTCAAGTTGTGGGTAGGTCAGGGTCATTGTCGCCAGGGCAAACGGGCGGTCGATCGTTTGCGACCGCCGCATCCTGAGTATCCCGAAGATCGATTGCACATCGTTGCCCCCCATCGAAAACGTCCCCGTGGGGAAACTGGTCAAGCCGATTCCCTGCGAATTGATCCACCAGGTGGGGCGTGCTCCGGAGGGGGGAACATGCTTTTGGGGGTCAAAAGTCGAGTGGTCGTCGATCTGGGAGGGAGACTGGTTCCAGTGCCGCAACAGCCAGTCGAGTGCTCCATGGACACCGGCATCGGGATCCGAGCGCCACTGCCCGGCGATGTCCAGGCGGTTGATCCAGGACTGTTTCTGGGACTCCGACATCGTGTCGCCGGATCTTCCGAGAGCCAACCAGAGTTGCTGGCGAACCTCCGGGACCATGTTTCCCGTCGGGCCTGGTTGCAGCAGATTCCACGCCCCCGACGAAGACCAGGGGTAGGTCGCGAGGTGGAGCATGACCTCGGTTCTTGCAGATGGGTCATCCCCCGGGGTGACTAAAGGGTGTGCCTGCGGTCTCAGTTGAGTGCGGATCAATTCCACTTGCCGTGCCGGTTCCTGGTCGAGTTCCAGGAGCGACAGGACGGCCCGGGCACGGCGCTGCGAGTGCCGATCGACAACGGAGGCGCGGGGTCGTGGGCGACACAGGTCCACAAACAATCCTTCGCGGGGATTCCGGTTTTGACGGGCGATGCGGAACGGACGAAACCCGCTGTCGACCAACGCTTGCAACTCACGCGCAGCCGTGGGATTCCCGCTCCAGAAGACCGAGGCCCCATCAAACACCGGGATCCATTGCTGAACTGGCTGTTCGACATCGAAGGGGACAATCGACTCCTGCATCCATTCGGGATACATGAGTCTGGAGGAGGGGATGAACTGGAACTTCCGTCGGCCCATGACGAATGTCGACCTCGTGTCGATCTCATTCCATTGCTGTTCGACCCTGAGGTGATGTTTTCCCCCTGTGAGGGTGATCGGGACGGTGATTGACCCGGTTGCGGAATCATCCCTGCGCTCCAGTCCGTCAATGGCCTTGCCATCGAGCGTGACACGCAAGCCCTGGACCAGCATGGCCTCGACCAGCAATTCGACGGCGGGTGTTTCAAACGTGGTCTCCGCGACCAGCCGGAGGTTGCCGGACTTGCTCCCCCAGCGGTCGGCGACGCTCCGCAGCGCCTGCTGCAGTGACATGAAGCCGGAATCCAGAAGTGGCGACTCCAGCGTGGGGCTGGACAGTCCGACGCCAGTGATGGGTTCGGGAGACTGGTACCGATAGACGCGGCAGTGCCAGGACTTGCCAACCAGGAAATTGTCAACTCCGGGTTCCAGGAGACCGATCGGTCCGATGGAAGAGCGATGGTTGCGTCCCCAGGCACCGGGGTCTGTCGCGAGCAGGGTGAATCGTTCATCCTCCTGGGCTTCAAAAGCTGCGATTTCCCAGCCCAGGGAACGCTGTCGCCGGGACTCGACGACGACCTCGTCAAACGACAGATCCTGCAGGAGCGTCGAGTGGCCTCCATCACGATTCCAGACCGCCGTGACCGTATTGTCGCCAGTCAGGGTCTGCCGTTCGTATTGGTACAGTCGATAGCCACTCTGCTCCAGCGAAAGGTTGACGGCCGCCAGTTTCTCACGGGGCAGAGCGATGCAGTAGGCACAGCTGTCGAGTAGCTGGCCCTGGGCAGCCTCAATCTCGTGGCGTGTGTCGTCACTCACCGCCTGCCAGCCAGCATCCGGAGTGGGGTCATTCCATTCACCGATTCCGGGGATGGGAATCTCCAGTTCCTTCCGCATCAGTCGAATCAACCCGGCCTTGTGCTGTCGCGCCACTGGGATCAGTCTTCCAAAGCTTTCCGGATCTGATTCCAGCAGCGCTTCGCCGATCAGCGTGGAATTGTCGCGGGCGAAATCTGCCAGGCACTCGAGGGTGAACCGGTGCTGGGAGTCTGTCTGGGCAGGATCGCGAAACAGCGACAGGCAGACCGGCGCGAGTTGGTGGCGAATCGGCTGCAGCAGCGCCCGCCAGGGCACCACATCTGAGGCATCGAGCTTGGCCAGTTGACGCAGGACACTCGGGGCCAGATCGTTCCAGCGTGCGTCATCTCCCGGTTTTCCGGCGAGCAGCGCGGCTGCCTGCACCGACACTGCACCGGGGTGGGCATCCCGGGGCTCATCGGTATCGGCCCGGTCCGACAGCGCCCTCGACCACACCACCTCCCAGTTCTCGGGACGGAGATGTGGCACCAGGATGGGCCGAGAGACAGCCATGACCGCAGGATCGGCATGCAACAGGGACTCGGTCAATGACCCCAGTTCGGCTCGATCGTCCAGCAGGGCCAACCGGGCCAGTCGGTGCTGGATCGCACCACTTTGAAACCCTGGCCTTGAACCGGTTGAGCGGTCGTCGCGGGACGTGGTTGTGGCGGCAACTTCAGCCAGTGCTTTGCCGGCGCGGGACTGCAGTGCGGGAGAGCCGAGTTGATTCAACAGGCTGGGCCAGCGTTCGGGCTCCGCCTCCATCAGGAGATTCACGAGGTTCCGGGCCTGGGTGTCCAGTGTCGCCTCCTGCTGTCTCTGCCAGGCAGACCACGACAGCAAAAATCCACCCAGCAGGAACATGGTCATCCACAACCCACGTCTCAGGTGCACCTGCATGGCCCGTGCGAGGAACCTTTGCTCCTGGAGAGACCGGTTGGGGCCAGCGATGTGAAGGCGGATTGTCAGGTGTTCCCACACCGTCGGCAGGAATCGGTCCAGGGGATGGGATTCCCAGAGGGCGGACCGCTCGGCGAGCAGGTTGCGAACGCGGCCACCGGAAGTCGACAGTTCCCGGCTGCGGATCCATTCACGAATGGCCGGAACCAGGTAGTCGTGGGTCAGTTGGTAACCCCCGACGGCCGCAGAGCCCGCTGCCGGAACGGAGACGGATTCGACCGAGTGTTGTCCGTCGTGCGAGCACGGGGTGATAAGACGCAGGTCTCCATCGAGCCAATGCAGGAGTTCGGAGAAGCCCCGTGAATCAGCTGCATATCCGGCTCGGTCCCGCAATTCTCCGGGTGACAGGGATGTGCCACGGATCTGGCTTCCCGCAGGGGGAAGCAGGGCCTGCAGCAGACGCTGGGCCCCGGCGGCATGACGACGACGCGATGCCGGGACGGAATCGGGGGCGAGGGTCTCTTCCAGGAACGCCATCGCCAGCCCCTGGGGGCCACCCACAGTCTCCAGCGTGTCGACATTCCAGGATCGCGTTTTCATCCATTCTGCAAACAGTGCCAGGCGGACGCAGATGATCTTGTCGCGATCCGCCAGGGCGGTGATTGCCGCATCGAGAAACCTGTGATGTTCTTCAGTGAGTTCCGCGAGCCGTGCCGGCAGCGACTGAAACGCCTGCCCAAACAGGATGAGCACCCGGCGGGCGTGCTCCCGATCAAACAGTGCGACCGAGGTCGAATTGAAGCCGGGTTGCAGCGAAATCTCCAGTTGTTCCATCAA
>DNUF01000133.1:453-3762 GCA_003508595.1 Planctomycetaceae bacterium | reverse complement strand
CTCAGCCTGAGTGTTGCCTGCAGTGTGCGGACGGTGTCGTCGGGGGTGGCCTCGACGACAATCGGCAGTACCCCCGGCCCCAGGCTGGGGATCAATCCCGAACGAACCAGTGATGATTTTCCACACCCGCTGGGCCCATGAACGACCCCAATGGCCGCGGTCCGATCGGACTGCGTTGACTCGATTCTCTGTTTCCAGGAACGGATGCATTCGGGCAATCCGTCCCGATCACGCGGCCCGGGAAGCAGATCGAGAAAAAACTCGCGGTCATGGGCATCAAAGGCCCGCAGTCCCTTGGGGACGACCGAGGTGTGGAGGGGGCAGGAACGGTCCGTGTTTTCGGACGAAGACCCCTTCGCCCTCAGGGCACGCAGGTCTGCGGCCAGATCGGAAACCGTCGAGTACCGGTCAGCCTGTCGGCGCGAGAGGCATTTCAGGCAGATTCGTTCGATTTCCGGGGGGAGTTCGGGACGCAATTCCCGCAATGGCCGGGGAGACTTCGTGCGAATCTGGTCAAGGATTTGATCCGTCGTGCCCCGGAAGGGGCAGCGACCGGTCAACAACTCATACAGGACGACCCCCAGGCTCCAGGTGTCTGACCGACCATCAAGCCGGTGCGACTCACCCCGCGCCTGTTCCGGTGACATGTAGGCCACGGTCCCCGAGCGTCGCCCCGACAACTTCGGATCCAGCAACTGTTCCTCCAGCAGGGCCAGCCCAAAGTCGGCGACACGCGGGCGGTCGACTTCATCAAGCAGGATGTTGGCCGGCTTGATATCACGATGAAACAGGTCGTGCTGATGGGCGAATGAGACGGCGTCGGCAATCGCGATCATCCAGTCGGCCACCTGCCCGAAGGGGAGCCCCCCGGGGACAACTCGTGACCGAAGGTCACCCCCGGGAAGATACTCTTCGACAATCAACAGTGACTGGTCGTCTTCCAGCAGTTCATGGATCTCGACGATTCCGGGGTGGCTCAGTCGAGCGGCGAAGTGTGCTTCGCGCCGCAGCGCATCCCGGTTGGCAGTATCCCGGGCACGTTCGGCCCGGATGCACTTGATGGCGACCGGGCGGTTGTGGTGCTGGTCATGGGCCAGGTAAACGGTTCCAAAGCCCCCCTGGCCCAGAACTTTCCGGGGGGTGAACCGCAGCGGCAGTGGGGCATTGTCGAGTCCTGGTGCGTCGCAGGATGGTGGTCGTGGTGGCTCCTCCCGTGCCGACTCACCGGGATCGCGTTCGGGAAAGGCCGGCATGCGCCAACCGACCTCCTGCAGTCGACTGGTCAGCCATTCTTCAAAGTCGTTTCCCGCGGCGGGGGCGAAGGCCTCTTCGACCACCGTCTCGTGACCGGGAAACCGTTGTTTCCACGCGGCCAGGTCGATCGACTCACCCCGGGTCCGCCGTAGTTCGAACTCCACGGCGAGCAATTCGCCCAGCGTCGCCAGGTGCAACTCGGGAGGAACTTCGCTCAGAAAACGCTCGATCTGTGGCGACTGGTGGTTCCGGAAGCAGTCCTCAAAACGGGTGCAGATCTCGTCAATCAAGACGGCCTGCTGCAGCCGCGTTGGATCGGGAATGGGATTGGGGCGAGACACGGAGGCGTCCTGGAGGTGCGAGGCGGCCCAGGATCAATGGAACCGTTGAAACCGGACCTGCAGCCGGTCCACAAGCAGTTTCAGTTTTCTCTGGATGGTGCGCTGAGAAATGTCTTTCCGGCCCGAGGTCTCCTCGATTGTGAACCCCATGATCCGGTCACAGACAAGGTCCAGCAGTTTTTCGTCGGACAACTCGGGGGCCAGGGAGACCAGCATGCGGCGCATTTCCGATTCGTTGGTCGGGAATGAGTCCGCCTGTGCCATGTGACTGAGGTCTCCAGGCAAGACCCCGGTCGCCGCTGAGTGGAGTTCGGAAAATGCGACGACCCGACCTCCCCCCGCGCGGAGGGTGTCGTGGTGTCGCATGTGGTCGATGGCAATTCGCTCGATCAGCATCGACAGTACCTGCTTCACATCCTCCCGGTTGAGGAGCTGGGCAAATGACCGGGAACGCAGCCCCACAAAAAAATCATGGAAGACTTCCTGCGCGAGGTCATCGGGGCCGATGGTCCGGCGAACCGAACCCCGAAGTCGGAAGTCACATTCCCGGACGACCTCATCGATGTAACGCGCCCAGATTTTTCGGGACGCATCTCGCCCCATGAACTCCTGGTGCACCCATTCGGTCACCGACGATTGACTGGAGCACTCACCCATGATGTGCACTCACAAAGGACAACAATCCGCCCGACAACAGTCGCTGGTATCCTCCCTCAACGCAAGAAACCGTAATCGGGGTCTGGGGCGAAATGCAATCGAATCGGGAAGACCGGATTCCAGCGACGATTGCCCAAGGGTGCGTCGGGGAGCACGGGGGTTTTGTCGGCCGCTTCCCCGGGAGTTGTTGGTGGCCGATGGGTTCCTGCCTGGAATGGCCCCCTACAGCGACCAGTATCAGACTCCATGCAGATGGAGTCGCAAGTCAGTCGTGAGGCGAGCCGACTGGATTCGGCAAGTGTCGGGAATTCGGGTGGGCCACGACTTCGATCTTCCACTTGTCCGGAAAACCAACAACATTCCCTGTTGCGGATGGCGTGGCCGAAGTCCATGTCGAACGAAGATGCAACCGCGACATCGCTGGTTTCTCACAGAAAACGCTCGCAAGAGATTGGCGATGGGCTCGTCGCGTCGATCGATCCACATCAGGTGCAGATGCAGGAATCGTCCACCGGTTGTCCGTCGTGGAGTCTTCGTTGCGCGACAGCGAGCGGTCGCTTTTTACACTGCCGGACCTTCCGATTGCATTCCACAATGATGGACGCTGCAGATCGGCGGGAAGACAGGCCCAGATCAGTGCGGTTTCGAGCGTCTTTGATACTGCGGGATGAGTGCCGGAATATCGGGACGCAGAGCGGTTCCGTCCGGGGGCGCATGGAAATGGGGGCGTTGGTCCCATTCCTGTCTTGATATCTTTCTCAGAAGGCTCGGGCCGGGAATCGTGGAGGTCGGGACCACCACGGATTCCCCCCCATCACAACAGCGCGACCGTCGCACTTCTGCGTTCGAATCTCACAAAAACTGTCTGTGGTCGAACTCCCGGTCTGGAGATGAATCGGAACAAGCGTGTGAGTCCGATGGCAGTTGCAGGACTGGCTCAATCCCTGAAGCCTGAATGTCCGTGCATAAAATGTGTGCTGCGGGACGGGATTGCGGCATTGGTTTCCCGGTGATCGAGGCGATGAGTTTTTGTTGGAAACTTCTCGCCAGAGGCTCT
>DNUF01000133.1:0-257 GCA_003508595.1 Planctomycetaceae bacterium | reverse complement strand
GGAAACTTCTCGCCAGAGGCTCTTCGTTTCCCCGGAGCGCGATGAAGAAACGATTTGGACTTCTCCCCAGTTTCCCGCTTCCCCTGGGGTTCCATTTCAGTTTTGGTGCGGAATTGACGCGAATTTGGTGATTCACTGTCGTCACATCAACGTGATTGGTCTGATTGGTCGCCAAATGAGCCAACTCGACGTCTTTTCGATGGGAGATGAACAATGGATCTTCGGAACCGCGTTCTTGGGAAATACCGCAGTTTCCT
>DNUF01000250.1:12289-44251 GCA_003508595.1 Planctomycetaceae bacterium | reverse complement strand
GCGAAGGAGCGGGACGCGGCCCGGAAGCAGGTGGCCGAACTCACCAAGAAAGCTGGAGAGTTGCCTGCCGATCGAGAATGGGCAGCTCGATGACTGGCTGTTGTCTGCAAACACTGGAAGTGTCTGGACAGTGAAAGAAAAGACCCTACACAACATTACGCTGCAGCGTGATGAAAACCTGATTCACTCTACCATAGACGCCTTGAAGAAAAACGGCTTCCAGCGGATCGACCGAAACGACAGCACCGGCACCGACGGGGAGGGCCAGCCGTGATCATCGCCAACGACCAATGGAGAGTGTCAGGCACCTGCCCAAACCACCGCCGCACCTGGTCGGTCACCGTGCGGGCCGAGACCCGTGAGGGAGCCATGCGAGCCGGGTGGCAACACCAGAGCCGACCGTCGTGGGCCTCACGTCACACGGTGCGAGCCGAGCTGGCCACCCCGGCGAATGACGAGGCGGTCCGCTGGGGGATGTTGGTGGGTTTGATCCGAGAGGTGTCAGAATGAATTTGCACTTGCGACATCCATTGCCCGTGATCGTCAACAACCGAGACCTGCGGGTCGAATTCCTCCTGGAGGACCTGGTTCGACTCGGGGCCACAGAATTGCACCTGATCGACAACGCCAGCACATTTCCCGAGCTGGTCGACTGGCTTTCGTTTGCACCGGCGGAAATCGAGGACCGCCAGAGCGGACGCAGTGTGCCGTTGACCATTCACCGCTGGACCAACTGCGGCCCCCGGGCTGCCTGTCGGCTGGTGCACACACTGCGGCGGCAATGGCTTCGCGAGGGGGTCGAGTATTACGCCACCACCGACTCAGACCTGTTTCTTGGCACCACAGGCACCGCAGTCCTGCAAGATTTTGTCGCCTTTCATCGGTGGATTTGCCAGCGGCGGGTCTGGGGCAATCCTGAGCGGATCCGCATCGGCTGCGCTTTGTCGCTGGACAGCATCAACGATCCCGACGGCCACATTCGCCGGGCTGAGCTGCCCTACTGGAACCCGTCGCGATTGATTCGGCCGCTTGACTGCCCTGCCATCAGCCCGACCGACGAACTGTATTGGGCTCCGATCGACACGACACTGGCGGTCATTCGCCTCGATCCCGGCTGGAACGGCGACTATGCCCCCGCGATTCGCGTGGCAGGTCTCAACCGAAAAGCGTGCCATGCGTTCCATTCCCCGTGGCACCAGTCCCCTGGCAACAGGCCCCCGGACTACCAGTGGTATCTCGACCACGCCGACCCGCAGGGAACCGTTTACACCGCCCGATACGTGCAGGAGCGAAAATGACAGCCACCAAGATCGTGTCTCTGTGTCCGACGTTCGCCCGCCCGTGGATGGTCGCCAACACGCTCGCCCAATGGGTCGATCAGACCCACCCCATCGAGCAACGCCACATCCTTGTGGGGGACGACACCGACGGGCCGGGCGAGCTGTCGACCACAAGGCTGCGGAATGCCGTCCGCAACGCTCGCCAGCACATCGGACAGGCCGACGAACTCGCCAAGACCGTGCACTATTTCCGGTTTCCATCGGGGCTCAGCCTGCCACAGAAATACAACGCAATGGCCGAGTATGCCCTGCAATGGGTTTGCCCGCAGGCCGACATGTTTACCGTGTGGGAGGACGACGACACGTATTTACCGGCCCACCTGCAGCAGTTGGCGCACGACTGGAACCGACGCAACCGGCCGACCGGCTGGTGGGGGCATCCCAAGCTGGTCTGGTCCGATTACAGTTTGGAAGCGAAAACCGAACAGGCCCAAGGGCGATTCCATGCCGCGTTGGCTCTGAGTGTCGATGCCTGGAAACGGTCGCCGTGGATCGAAACCAAGTCACCAGATTTTGATCAGCAGTTTCTGGCGAGGCTGCAGGCTGCGTTCGGCGGTCGGAAGGAATACGACCTGCACGTTGCCAAAAAATCGGGGAACACCTACAGCACGCCGACCTACATGTTCCGCTGGCACACCCGTTGCCCGCACGGCCAGCAATTCATGGGCGATCATGGCCACGACTGGCAGCAGGTGGCCCGGGCTGCGATGCGGAAGGAATTCGAGGATCGGCGGGGCTACGACTTCACCTGCCAGAAGGATTTGCGAACAACCGAGCTGATTCACAGCGTGACGGATTTCGGCAAGCACCGGGTCTGCATTCCCCAGTATCTGCCCGAGGTCGGTTGATGACGTTTTCCAAACTGGTGGACTTGTTTCTCGCGCACCACAAACAGAATCAGAGCGCTCAGAACACGGTCGTGTTCTATCGCACGCAACTGGGCCAACTCGGCCAGCACCTGGGCAAGAAAACGATTTCCGCGATTGGCCCGGCCGATGTGCTGCAGGCCCTCGCCGCGGCGAACACCGGCAAATCCCCCACCACGCAGCGTCATCGGGGAGTCGCCATTGACCAACTGCAGAAATACGCCACGAGCCTGCAATTGATCTCAAAACCGTGGCTGGCCAAGGTCCCGAAACCGACACCCCGCCAACGCGACCGCATTCCGACACCCGACGAGACCCGGGCTCTGATGCGGCATGCCCACGCCAAATTCCGGTTGATCTATGAGTGCCTGCGATTGTCGGGCGCTCGCCCCAATGAGATGGCCCGGGCCCGCATTGAAGACTGGCAGATCGACGCCAACGGCCAGACCGGCGTGATCGTGCTGCAGGAGCACAAAACCGCCCGCAAATCGGGCAAACCGCGACAGATCCCCGTGGGGAAAAAGCTGGGCCGATTGTTGCGGCTCGCGATCGGCAAACGGAAAACCGGCCCGATCTTCCTGACCTCTCGCGGACACGGCTGGACAGTGAAAAACCTGTCGAATCAGTTCCTGCGGTTGCGGTCGGCAGCAGGACTGGATCCCGCCTTGGTCCTGTATTCCGCCCGCCATGAAGCCGGAACCAATTTCTGCCGGGAACACGGCATCCTGAAGGCTTCGAGACTGCTGGGGCATGCCACGATCAACACGACGCAACGCTACGTCCACCCCGATCTGGACGAACTCAAGGACGCCCAGGACGCGTCCGGGTAGTGAAAACGAAGCTCCCCACCCGTCAGGCCAACGCGGTTTTCCCGTGGCGGGTGGTATCTCGCGAAAACCGCACATCAGTCCGGCAGTTACGCTGCCCGAAAGGAGAACCACGTGTCACCGTTCACACCCACCGAATCCCGAGAGGTCGAAAACGATCTCGAGCAACGATTGGAGGCCAAAGGGATCGACCCGGCCACGATCATCACGATCGTCGAGGCCGTGCTGGGGCTGATCGCCAACTGCCGCAATCCGCAGTCGTTGTCGACCGGCATGCGATCCCCCGGACGGCTCGAGCGCACGCTGGTCCGCCGGCAGATCGGCAACGAGCTGCGGGAGCATGGCCAAGCGGTCGACCGTCGCGAATTGGACCGGCTGACCGATGCGGTCCTGGCTGCCAGTGCTGAGGCGGACGACGCCAACCGACAACGATTGGTTGACTATTGCACCCAGTACGGCACCTTCTGAAAGGACTCGCGATGTTCTCCCGCCTGTTGCGTGTGTGCGTGCTGTTTGGCCTGGCGACCGGTGTCTGGGCTGCCGATCCGTTTCCCCCTCTGACCGACGCCGACTGGGAAGAGTTGGCCGCGGGGCTCGACGTGTCGCCGCCGTGCACCGTCACGGTCGACGGCAAAACCACGGCTGCCGTTGGGCAGCTCGTGCGGCTCGATGCCCTGTGTGGATCAGAGGTGTCGGTGTTGTGGCACCTGGTTGGCGGTCAGGCCGACTGGTGGGACACCAGCAACGACGGCCGCACTGTGTTTTTCGCCGCACCAACGGCGGGAGAATATCGGTTCGTGTTGGCGGCCGCCTGCGTGATCCCCAACTCGCCCGCCCCGACCCTGCAATTGGTCGAGCACGTCGTCACCGTGCGGGGTCCGGCTCCCGGTCCTGGACCCACCCCCACTCCCGGGCCGGGTCCCGGCCCTGATCCTACCCCGACACCTCCCAAGCCAGTCCTGCCGGCCGGACGATTCGGCGTGGCACAGATCGTCTACGACGGCGTCTCAACGATGCCCGCGACGGACAAGCCGATGGTGTTGGCGGTCTCGAACAATTACAGCGCCGTCGCCGCCCAGTGTGCGGCGGGAGTCGTCGGCAGCCTCAAGGGGGCCATTGACCGCGTGCGATCGGCCAACGTGACCCTGTTTGGATCTCGCCGCGATGATCACCTGAAAGCGTGGGGCACCGGCTTGGCCCAGAAACTCGCCGATCTCGACAAGGCGGGAAAATTGGCCACCTCAGACGACTGGCGGTGCCTGCTCGAAGAAATCGCCCTCGGCCTGCGGACGTGGGGGGCGAACTGATGCCGCTCGGTCCGATGGGATGGGAGTACGATTGGCGGGCGGTCAACCGTTATCTGGCCGAGTCGACAACCCCCGTGTTTGCGACGAGTGCCGCACCGCTGGCAGGCACCGGGGAAAAACAGATCCGGCTGCTGTATCAGGCCGTGCGGCAGGTGGTAGGTGCCGACATCTGTCTGCAGCAGACGATCGGGGATTGTGTCTCGCAGGGCTGGTCACAGGCCCGCGACTATCTGGCGTGCTGTCAGATCGCCGCCGGACAGCGGGAGAAATGGGTCGCGACCTGCGCGACTGAACCGATCTATGCCCTGTCGCGGGTCGAGGTTGGCGGAAACCGCATCCGGGGAGACGGATCGGTCGGGGCCTGGGCGGCCAAGGCGGTGACCACCTACGGCACCCTGAGCCGGATGAAATACGGGTCAATCGATCTGTCGGTCTATTCTGGAGATCGGGCCCGCAAATGGGGCTCGGCGGGCTGCCCCGACGAACTCGAACCAGTCGCCCGCGAACGCCTGATCCGGACGGTCTCGCTGGTGACCAGCTACAACCAGGCCCGCGACGCAATCGCGAATGGATACCCGGTGGTGGTTTGCTCGCAGCAGGGATTCCGCGAGGAACGGGATGCCGACGGATTCATGCGACCGCAGGGGACGTGGCCGCATTGCATGATTTTCATCGCAGTCGACGACCAGTTTCGCCGCCCCGGATTGCTCTGCATGAATTCGTGGGGCCCGCATTGGATCACCGGGCCAAAACGCCACGACCAGCCCGACGGCTCGGGATGGGTCGACGCCGACGTGGCCGACCGCATGCTGCGGATTCAGCCCGACAGTTACGCCGTCTCGGGATTCATCGGCTACCCGGGCTCCGACGAGTGGTCCGACTACCTCACGATCTGAGATTGCCATGTCCAGTTCGCTGCCGCTTCCGCTAAAACCCGTCTCCGTCCAGGTGCTGCCGGCGTGGGGGGAGAACACGCCGCTCACCTGGGCGGAACGGTTTCGTCAGCGTTTTCCGGTGGCGACTGGTATTTTCGAATTCGTTGTGATCTGGTCCTGCGCTAGGCTGCTCCTTTCCCCGGCCCTGCTCCCCCAATGGTCTCTCCCGGTGATGCCTCTTGGCCTGCCCGACCTGCATGCGTCGCTCGACGCACTCGTGTTCGCCGCCCAGGCATTTGCGGCGGAACCCAACGCGGTCGCACCCGCAGCTCCTGCAATTCCCACGAGCTTGCCGTCAGTCCCCGGGCTCGATGGCGTGATCGTCAACTTGGGCGGTTGGGCCGCGATCTTGTGGGGCCTCGCCAACAAAATCGGCGGACAGATCGACCGCCGGGTGTCGTCGATCGAGGCCAAGCTGGAACAGCTCTCGCCGATGCCCAAGGAAATGCGGCTGTTGCGGCGTGAATTGCGGCGGTATCGCCGGACACCAACAGCCCACCCATTGCCCGGCGGGCCGGTCTCCGATCACGAGGGCCACCCGGAAACCACATGACACTCGAACTGACCACAACCACGAACACGACAACAGTCACGGTGATCACCCCTGTGCCTGTCGGACTCGGTCCGGTCCAGGGGTATTTGCTGCTGTTGTTGCTGTTGCAGATCCTGCGCAAGCTGGGGTTGTTGCCGGACGACCAGCAGCAGGCAATCCTTGGCGACTCGACCGACTGGCAAGAGATCGATGCTCGTTTGACGCTGTGGCTGCAGCAACGGCCGTGGCTGGCTCCCGTTGTCTCCTCCTATCGCACCGCTCTGGCCACTGGCCAGGCTCAACTGCTGTTCTCCTGATTGGATCGTCATGCCTCGCAGCTTGCCCGAAATCGAAGTCCTCGTCGAACAACTGCGGGCGGAAAACGCCCGCCAACAGGAGGCCATCAAAAACCTGCAGGCGATTGTTGGCGTGGGCACCGCCCCAGCCCCCGCCGTGTCGCTGCAGCGGATCGCGGACCTGCTGACGCCGCTGGCTGAGCACGCCAAAAACATTCTGGCCGTGCAAGCGGGTTCTTTCGGAGTACGACCGTGAAGAACGCCTACCTGCTGGTACCCTCGCGGGACACTCCGATCAACATTGAGCAGGTGACGGTCCCCATGGCCGTTCCTGCGGGGACCGCTGCAGTGCGGTTCAGTTTGGTGGCGGCCCAGCCAATGCGGTTTCGACCGCAATTCGGGGCCCGCCTGCAGGTTTGGTGGACCGACTCGCAAAACCGCCCCCCCCTCAAGCGAGATTTTTGGGAATCGAAACCCAAAGCGCAATGGACTGACGAGGAGGTCGTTGAGGGCCTTCCAGTGTCCAGCCATGCGGTTGGTTCTGCCCCCGGTGTGGTGCCGCATGACGTGGGGGCATTTGCTTACGAGGTTGAGCAGGCCCCCGCGGTCAATCAGAGCGACGTCGAAACCAATCCCGAGGGTTACCCGCTGGTTTTTTTGCGCTACACCATCCTCGGCGGAAACAATGGATCGCCGGTCAATGTGGCCGTCGTTCTCGAGGCGTTTGACTCCGCAGGGAATCCTCTGGAGTTCGCCTGATGGCTGTGGGGATCGTGCAGACCAAAAACGTCACAGTGTCGAGCCTGACGACGTCGCACGTGTTGACGTTTAACAGCTCGGTGACCGTCGGGAACTGGGTGGTCATCGCGTGGCGACAGGGCACCAACAACCGAACCCCCAGCGTCCCGGCTCCGTCGGCTGGCACGTGGTCGGGCCTGCAAGACTTTGTGGCGAGCAACGGCACCACCAACGCCAGAATCTATTGCTGGTCCGCCCAACACACCGGCACGGCCACCGACACGTACACGATCACAATTGGAGGATCGAACACGGCAGTTGGCGTGATCCAAGGCTGGGAATTGTCCGGCGTCGACGCGTCTGGCATCCCGCGAGGCGGATCGGCAACCCAGTTTTTAGCCAGCAGCAGCTCATGGAATCTGATCGCTTCTCCGGGGGTCGACCTGTCGTCGGGTGACATCATCATCGGGGCGGCAGGCGAGGCCGGATCGGGCTGGGGTACGCTGACTTCCCCCAGCGGATTCACCACCCGGTTCGGTTCGGCGCTCACTCCGGCCACATCGACGTGGATGGGTGACAACCTCACGGCCGGCACCGGAATCACAGGAGCAGCCTCCACGACCATCGCCCGGGCGGTGTACACTGGCTACCAGATCTACAAACAGCCTGCCGCTGTGACTGCAGCCAAGAATCTTCTGCTGTTGGGAGTCGGGACATGAGCGACAACGTCACCGCAAATCCGGGATCCGGCGGGGCCACATTCGCCACCGATGACATCAGCGGCGTGCAGTTTCCCCGGACGAAAATCGCTCTCGGGGCCGACGGGGTGCACGATGGCGACGTCAGTTCCGCCAACCCGCTGCCGGTCAGCCTGGCCAGTGTCCCCTCGCATGCAGTCACCAACGCGGGCACATTTGCGGTCCAGGCTGCCCAGGCAGGTCTCTGGTCGGTGGGAGTGACCGCTGCCGTTGGCAGCCCGGCGTTTGTGCGGCTCTCGGACGGCACCTCAGCGATCAGCACGTTGCCGGTCAGTCTCGCCAGCGTTCCCGCCCACGACGTGACCAACACCGGCACTTTTGCGGTCCAGGCCGCTCAGACCGGCACTTGGACTGTGGGCCTGTCAGCCGCTCAGACGTTGGACACCGTCAGCACAGTGTCTACCGTCACCAATCTGTCGCAGTTGGGCGGACAAGCCATTGCGATGGGAACTGGTGCACGATCTGCGGGTACGCTGCGGGTGACCGTAGCAACCGACGATGTGGTTCCGGCCAGTCAATCTGGCACATGGACTGTGGGCATTTCGTCGTCGCAAACGCTGGCGACTGTGACGACCGTCTCCACGGTGTCCATTTTGACCGGGGGCGGTGTGGCCCACGGGTCGACAGACTCCGGCAACCCGGTCAAGGTTGGGGGCCGGGCCGTCGCCGGTCTGAGTGGTGCCACGCTGACCAGCTCCGGACAACGCTCGGATGTGGTTACCGACACCGCAGGCAGCCTGCTGGTCCGGAAAACCCCGCTGGAGGACATCGTCACGGGAGTGCTGACCAACACGGACGGGGCCTCAACCAGCGTGATCGCCGCCCAAGGCGCCGGGGTGAAAACCTATGTGACCGACGTCGTGATTGCCAACAGCAGCGCGACAAACGTCACGGTTGACCTGCGGGACGGCACTGCCGGCTCCGTAAAATGGACCTTCCCCGTTCCGGCCAACGGTGGCGTTGCCCACCGGTTTGAGACCCCGCTGCCGTTTTCCGCAAACACGGCAGTGGCAGCGGATGCAAGTGCTGCGGCGACCACAATCACTGTGTCGATCAACGGGTTCAAATCCAAGATCTGATCCATGCTGACTTGGCTCTACATGTTTTGGGATGGCCTCGGTGGCACGGTAACCACCGCCAGCCCCGCTGCTGTCGCCCGACTGCCACGCCGCCACGACACCGCCGTTTTTCCACCCCGGGCCAACGCCGTTCCGATGCCCGATAGAGCCAACACTGCCGTATTCCCTTGTCGGGGTGCTGAATGACTCCTGATACCGTCTGGGCCATCCGCCCGCTGACCAAACTGGCCGCTGAGGTCCTGCCGGCCTGCGTCGATTTCTCGGCTCTGTTGGGCTCGCTGGAAACCCTGTCCGGGACCCCAACAGTCACGGTCTCACCGGCTGGCCTGTCGAGCAGCTCCGAAGCCGTCCTGGCTGCCAATTTCACTCCGCTGGCGGGCGGTGACACGGTGGCCACCGGAAAGGGCGTCAGTCTGACCCTCTCCGGCGGCTCGTCCGGGCAGCGATACACGCTCACCGTCACCTGCGGCACAACCCAGGCGGGCCGCACCGTGGGTGGTCAGGTCGTCGTATTGATCGACGCCTGACCGGCTGTGGGATCCGGCAGTTTGTCGGCGTGCGAAATCGCTCCCACGATCTGCGGGCTGATGTAGTGCTCGTAGGTCACCAGCGGGCTGGAATGGCCCAGAGCCTTGGAGGCATCAACCCCAGCGGCTGCGAGATGGCTGGCATGTGACCGCCGCAAGGCGTGGGTCTTGTGCCAGCGGTCAGCCGGCAGCCCCGCCGATTTCAGCAGCCGGGAATACCAGTTGAAATAGGTGTGGAACGATTGCGGCCAGGGCAGCATGACGTCGCCCGGGCGGGGCAGGGCGTCAATGCACCCGCGACACCACCCAGGCAACTGGTACAGGCGGTCCCGGTCGTTCCCCTTACGGGCCTCTGCCCGGCACAACAGCGTGCCTGTCTCTGGGTTGTAATCGGCCCAGCGAAACGCCAGCAGAGCGGTCCGCCGTTCGCCGGTGGCCCATCCCAGCAGTAGCAGGGCCCGCCACCACTGCGGGGCGGGGATCCCCCCGACGGTGCCCGGCATCGAGTCAGTTGCCTCCAACAGCCTGCGGAACTCGGTCGCCTGCCAGGCGACTGGCAACCGCTGGGGAGTCGGCAGTTTCTGCACATCCGGCCACACCGTGGTCATTCCCTGGCGGGCGGCATAATTCCACAGCGCCACCAGTTTGGCCCGCCCCTCATTGACCGTGTGGGGACTTCTTCCGCCCTCCTGCAACCACGCCAGAAAATCCAGCACCGTCTCAACCTGCAAATCCCCTACGACCGGAACCCGGCCGAGGAACCGGCCCAACTGCTCGACGACACGTCGATATTTCTTGCGGGTCAACGCCCCACAAAACCGCAGTTTCCGCCGCACGTAATCATCCGCCACGCAATGCAATTCCACTGGTCACCTCCAAGAAAAGACGTTCCTTCCGTGGCCACATTTCCAGGCATAGAGATTGGCCTGACCGCCCCCCCCGCCGCCACGGAGATTCCCCTTGGGGGTATTGAGTTTTGGAGCTGTGGGGCTGTCAGGCGGCCGATCCGCCTGTCAGCGAGTGTTGTCGCTGGTGCATGCGGCCCCACAGTTCCGAATTCAAGCGATCACGCATACAATTCGGCGATGCACATGTCCGGCATGAATCAGAAGAACCGCGACGATTCTTCCCCATTGATTACCCCGGCCGCCGCCGCAGAACTGGTTGGCGTCTCGGTACAACACATCACAAAGCTGCTGCGGGACGGCACAATCGCTGGTCAAAAATTCTCGGATCGGGTGTGGATGGTCGTGCGGGCCGATGCAATCCGATACGCCAAAAATCGTCCGCCCGTCGGTCGTCCTCGCAAACGAACCTGACGCAATCGCTGGGCCTCGGGAAAAATCCGATGCCT
The DNA here is from genome assembly GCA_003508595.1 of Planctomycetaceae bacterium. Lineage (GTDB taxonomy): Bacteria > Planctomycetota > Planctomycetia > Planctomycetales > Planctomycetaceae > UBA10511. Next base: position 33,692 of record DNUF01000250.1, on the reverse strand, counting down.
CAGTCGCTTGAAAACTGTTTCAAGGTAGCACATATTACCAGCCGCCAGCCCATGCATGCTGGTCTGACAACACCTCTCCCCGCCTCCGTGGTCGAGTGCTGAGAGAGTCATCGCACTCCGGACCTGTCTCGTCCGTGGACCACGCACGCCGAGAGGGTGTCGGTATGACACCGGGGCTCACCCCCCCCAGGTCCGCGTACACAGGGAGGGCGTCATGGGATGGCTGGTCATTAGTCGCGGTGAGGAACAGGAAATTCACCTCACCGGAGGCATCAAGATCAAGGTCATGCAGTTGCGGGCGGACAAGGTGCGGTTGGGCATTCAGGCCCCGCCAGAGGTGTCAATCGTTCGCGACGACGCCAAGGCGACCCTGCCGAAGGAGGCCCGCCCATGCAGATCCTGACTGGATCGGTCGGTTTACTGGATTTGCAGACGCTGGCCCCCGAGCAGGTGCAGCTCCGAGACCTGACGGCGATCGAGTGGCTGGTGCGGTTTACCGGCCAATCCACCAGACCGTGGACAGTCGCGAATCACAGTTGGTTCGTCGCAGACATCTGCCTGCGGCTGCTGCAGGCCAACCAGCCGACCTGGTCGTGGGCACTGCTGCACGATGCCCACGAGGCCTACATCGGCGACACAATTCGTCCGCTGGAATCTGAGCTGGGAGTAAACGCGCAACTGGCGTGCTGGCGAGCCAAAATCGACACGGCAATCGTGCAGCGAGCTGGGATCGATCGGCAACAGATTGATTTTGAAGCCGTCGCGTTGGCCGATTCGATCGCCCTCGCGGCCGAGATCGTTCACCTGTTCCCGAGCACTCCGGCGGTCCGCAGCCTACCGGCGGTTCAGAAACACTGGCCGCTGATCCAGACCCTCGAGCCACCGCCAGCTCGGAAAAACGCTTGGCGAGATGCGGTCCGCGAATTCTGGCCCGCCCCTGAAACGGCAGCCGACGAAGATCGAACACCTGTCGGCGGCGTGTGACCGTCGAGCCGCAGCGGGGTGTCCAGACCCCGCTGCGGTGCCTTACACCGGAGGGGACCATGCCCGCACGACGCACCAAGGCCCAACCGTCAGCAGAGCCAGTGCCGATGGCATCCGTTGCGATGGATCGCCGTGTCTGGTCCTGGCTGCTGACGGCGTTTCATCGCTGGCGGGCCTGCACACTCTGGGAGAATTGCCCGCCCCAGTATCGCCTTTATCTGCCCCCACTCATGGGGGCAGTCGACGACCAACTCCGGCAACAACAGTCCGCCGAGGTCGTCATGCGGGGCGCCGTGTTTGCCTGGCATTGGGTCAGCGAGTGGCTGCTCGGACTGGCCTGGAATGACCGGGTCGCCCGAAGAGATCGAGCCTTGTTTGCCGAGATCGGGCGGTTGATCACGGTGGCCATTGCCCCACATTTGACCCTGAATGGAATCGAGAGTGATGAACTGGTTTAAGTTCGAACACGCGACGCTGCGCAAACCCGAGGTCTATCGGATTGCGCAGCTGCTGAACGTGCACCGCCACGCCGCAGTCGGCATGCTCTGCGAGTGGTTTGTCTGGTGCGATCTCAATGTCGCCGATGGTCACGCTCCTTTCGTGACGGAGGGTGCGATCGACGACATTGTTGGTCACTGTGGTTTCGCTTCAGCGCTCCTCGATGTTGGCTGGTTACAGGTCCGCTCCGGCTCGCTTGTAATCCCCCACTTCGATCGGCACCTTTCCCAAGGCTCCAAAAACAGGGCTTTGGCCGGGGATCGACAGCGAAAACGCAGGGCGGATTCTGTCACGAAAGTGTCACGCGCACAGCGTGACAAAAGCGTGACCAGAGAAGAGAAGAGAAGAGAAGAAACAGAAGAGAGAGAGACACGCGAGGCCGCTCGGGAAACTGCTTGGGCCGACGTCGATCCAGACGCCGACTGGATCTCCCGACGATCCGATTTCGTCGCTCTCTGGAACGATTCGCCACACACCGTGCACCTCTCGACGGCCGATCTCCCGCACATCTACGAGCCCCGGTTTCGGGAGTGCTGGAGCGATCCGGAGTGGGGGACCAAGGCGTCGGCGGCGCTCGCCAGACTGGCCCGTGTGCCAATCTGGCACGGGCGAAAACTGCGAGTTGAGGAGTTTCTGAAACCCACCTTCTGCGATGAACTTTTGCAGGGAGCACTCGACCATGCCAACAGCACTCCGCGACGCCCTCGAAGGGCTGCCGCGTCCCCACATCTCACAGTCGGAAGCCACGGGGAAACAGCCGACCCCCGTCTCGGTTGAGCCCGCCGCTTGGCCCCGAGGAGTCCAGGCAGTCACCCCGGGTAGGGTTGTGGGCGACGTGCAGACCGCTGCAGTCAACACCCTGCTGGCCCTGGGGGCCCGTCAACACCCGGTCCTGCTGGCCGGCAAGGTGGGTGTCGGCAAATCGACCGTGGCGGCGATCGTTGCCCGATCGTTTCAGCCGTTCGCTTGGTTCGGCTGCGACGAGCTGCTCACGACCATGATGGCGTGTCGCTCGGAGGGATCGGTGCAGCGCTGGGACGCCCAAGGGTATGCGGTGCATACCACCGAGGCCCAGTTACTGCGACGGATCGAGCAGGCCCCGATGGTCGTGCTCGATGACGTCGGCACCCGTGTGCTGAGCGAGGCGCAGGCTGAGGCCTTGCGAGCCGTGCTGGATGCCAGGGTGGGCCGTCCGCTGCTTGTGACCACCAACTGCGACACGCAGGCATTGAGAGACTCGGTCGGTGCCCGCAACCTGTCCCGCCTACTGGCTGGATCCGTGGTGAGAATTGGTGGCGCGGATCTCCGCTCAGCAGCGTCCAGCCGCCCCAGAAACCAGTGAACGGACGGAGGAGTCCAACCCCCAAACGGCCCCAAAATCGCACACCCGTACACTACATTTTCCCTTGGGGTCCCCCCCCCTGGGGGGGGGCGTGGGGGGCAGGGCGGCTCAGCCCTTTCTCGCCCCTAAAAGAAAACGAGGACCACATACTACTACCATGGCAAAAACACACAAAAACAAGGTCGGAACCGATCTTTCGCACATTGTTGAAGCCCTGCGACCATTGGCGGTGCCAATAGGGGACATTGTGCCAGACTCCTCCAACGCCCGTACACATGGCCGGGCCAATCTCGATGCCATCAAAGGCAGTCTGCGGCAGTTTGGTCAGGCTCAGCCGTTGCTGGTCCAGGGCGACTCGATGCTGCTGCGGGCCGGGCACGGGCGACTCGCGGCGGCTCGGGAATTGTTGGCCGAGGGGGACAAGCGGTGGGAGCAAATCGCGGTGCTCAAAATCGAGTGGGACAACGCCACCGGCACCGCGTTTGCCATCGCGGACAACCGCACGGCTGAGCTGGCGGATTGGGATCCGGCAGCGCTCGAAAAACAGTTGCGGGACGTTGCTGTCGGGGACCCGGAATTACAGCAGATGTTCACCGATCTGGCGGAGCAATTGGAGCTGATTGTCGCCGAGGAAGTCGGCGAGGAACAGCCCGCCATCGAAGTGCCGGAACGCTACCAGGTGGTCATCACCTGCACCGATGAAACACACCAGAAACTCCTCCTGGAGGATCTGGAGAACAGGGGGATTGAGTGTCGCGCCATCGTATCGTAAGACGGTCCGAAATTGTTCGAACCGCCCGCGTCAAACAGTTGGAGGGGATGTTTGATCTGCCCCCATCAAAACGTGCCGAATTGACTTGGGATGTCAGCTTGCCGATTGAGGATAAGCCCTGGCAAATCGGGTTGATCCATGGGCCCAGCGGTTGCGGGAAAAGCACCATTGCCCGGGAGGTTTTCGGCGACAAACTGATTGCCGGTTTTCCGTGGCCCACGGGCCGGACGGTCATTGATGACTTTCCAGAAAACCTTCCTGTCAAAGAGGTTACAGGGCTGCTGTCGGCTGTCGGATTCTCGTCGCCACCGGCATGGCTCCGGCCGTTTTCCGCCTTGTCAAACGGCGAGCAATTCCGGGTGACTCTGGCCCGGGCACTCGCGGAATCTCCCGACCTGGCTGTGATCGACGAGTTCACCTCGGTGGTCGACAGAACTGTGGCCAAGATCGGTTCGGCAGCGGTTTCCAAAGCGATCCGATCACGCCCCAACGTCAAGTTTGTGGCGGTCGCCTGCCACGACGACATTGTTGATTGGCTGCAGCCGGACTGGACTTTCGAACCTCACACCGGAGCATTCCACTGGAGGTCACTTCAACGACGACCAGCAATTGAGTTGCAGGTCCGGCGGGTCTCATCGCGGCATTGGCGGGAGTTCAAACACCATCACTATCTGACCGCTTCGCTGCTGACTGGCGCAGAATGCTACCTGGCAACCGTCGAAGGTCGTCCGGCCGCGTTTGCAGGGATCATCAGCAATGCGTCCGAAGGCTGCTGGCGCGAATCCCGGATTGTGTGTCTGCCGGACTTTCAGGGGGTCGGGATTGGCAACAGGTTTGCCGAATTTCTGGGCAGCGTCTATCGGGGTTGCGGCTGCCGGTACACGTCCAAAACCGGACACCCGGCGATGATTCGCCATCGGTACAAATCGACAGTCTGGCGGGTCGTCACGCGATTGACTGCCATGACACCGCGACCGGGAGTAAAACAGCGGGCGCAAAGGAAAACGGCACGCGGTCGAGCAACTGCCGGATTCGAGTACACCGGGCCTGCTCTGGACTCGGCGCTGGCCAAAGCAATTCGGCGAGTCGACCTGACGGAATACGTGCGGGAACGGCCGAATCGCACGGCTGACCGTTACGCTGAATTGGCCGGGGTGTCGACCAACATTTTCAAACGGTGGGCTGACGAAGAGATCGGCCGCGGTCGGGTCATTCGCAGCGGTTCGGGCCGGGGGATTGATCGCACGACCTACAGGCTGGCCGATGGCTGACACATGGAACATCACCCCGCAGATGCTGGACCTGCTGCCAAAGATCCTGCTGCAGTTGGCCAGCGATCGCGAGCAGCCGGGCCCAGCTCGGGTGCGGGCTGCCTCGGCTCTGGTGGCAATGCATGACCAAAACCAGAGAATCCACCGCAGCCAGGAGCCTGTTCCCGGACCAGCCGCAGCCCCCCCGGCCATCCGCCTCGAGGTCACGGCGGAAGGAATCGACGCCCTGCGAGCCGGTCTCCTTGGCCGACTGGCTCAAACAAGCGAGCCCAGCCGACCTGGTGCAACTGCAATCGCTGATTGATGCGTCCGCGGTGGCCAGCGTTCCCGGCCGGGTGATCCTGCGAACTCTCGGGGAGGTGGCGGAGTGGTTCGGGCTGGAACTGCAGACCGTCAAACAGTGGCGAGTCGGTCCGAATGGGTGCCCGGGGGAGGAAGGGGCTTACGATGTCCAAGCCATCGCCCGCTGGCGGTTGGCCCGCAATGCGGGATCCCGGGGAGACAGCGGCGTCCGGGCTGAACTGGAACAACAGGCTCTCCGACTGCAGATTGCCCGGGCTGAACTCAAGCTGCAGGCTGAATCGGGGGAACTGGTGACGCGACCGGCCGCCAAATCGGCGATTCGGGGAATGTTCGCCAGGCTCAAGGCCCAGATTGAGCAGTTGCCCGACGCCCTGGCCCCGCTGGTGCCCAGCGAAGTCCGGACGGATTTCCGCCGGGACTGTGTCGACCGGGTCCGGATCTTCCTCGCCCAGTTGGCCAATTTCCGTTTTGAGAGGGACGTTTCAGGAAACCAACCCCCAGAAAACGGCGACTCCGAGGCATGATCCCAGCCAACCCTCTCGAAGACCCGGGCGATTTCGCCGAATGCTGGGGCACGTTTGAGCCTCACAAACCCCTGAAATTCCACGATTGGGCCGCGAAATACGTGGTCACTGATACGGGAAAGCCCTATGACGCTCTGTTCTATCCCCAAATCACCGCATTGGGCGGGCCGGGGGATGCGTGGGACGATCATCGGGTCCGCGTGATCGTGCTGCAGTGGGGCGTGCGACTCGGGAAAACTTTCTTCGGGTCGTGTTGTCTGCTCAACGCGGCCCACCAGAGCCCGTCGCCGATGATGCTGGCCAGCTCGCGGGAGAAACTTTCGGTTGATGTGACGGCTCGCCTGTATGAAATGCTGCGGCGGGGACCGCTCTCGACCCTGTTGGTCCAACCTGAGCACCTCCAGAAACGGGATCTGGTCGAGTTCGAGGCAGCAAGGTGCTTCGTTGCCTGGTCCCGCAGCCCGTCGAGCCTGGCCGACAAGAACTGCCGGGTTGGTCACGCCAACGAGGTCGACAAATGGGAACAGCAGGGGACCTCCACCGAGGGCGACCCGCTCGACCTGTTCCTTGACCGGTTCAACGACTTCCTGCCGAGCCGGAAGGTGATCATCGAGGGAACCCCCTCGGTCAAACACCGTTCCCGCGTCGAGCGGTGGCGGTTGCTCGGCTCGAATTGTCGCCTGCAGGTCCCCTGTCGGCTGTGCAATCGGTACCAGATCCTGATCCTGGGCGACGAAAAAACGCCGCACGGGGTGAAATGGGACGCCGGGCCGGATGGCCGAACCGATCTGGACACCGCCGCGGCCACCGCCCACTACGTATGCGAGCACTGCCGCGGGCGGCTGAACTCGGAAGACCGTCCGTGGATGCTCCGGCGGGGTGTCTGGGTGCCCGAGGGGTGCACGGTCGACGATCCGGCCGCCCTCGAGCTGTCGTTGGCCGATCCCCGACCCGAGTGGCGGGGCTGGGATCGGGCCCGCTGGATCCGAGGGACTCCCGCCAAAACCGGGGAGGTCGCCAGTTACCAGCTTCCGTCCTGGTACGCGCAGGCGATTCCGGGGTGGGGAGATTTCGCCAGGCGATTCCTGACGGTGAAATCCCGCCCGCAGTCTCTGAGGGCGTTCGTCAATCAATGGAAGGCGGAGACATGGGAGGCCAGCGAGCGACGCGAGACCTGGGAGAAACTCGGGGAGCGTCTCATCGACCAAAACCTTCCCGAGGGGATCGCCCCAGCACGGACAGTGGTCGTCACCGCCGGCATCGACAAACAGATCTCCCACTACGTCTACATTCTGGTGGCATGGGACCACACCGAACGGCCCCACGTGCTGTCGTATGGCACCTGTCAGGAACTTGAACAGCTCGATGCGGCCGTATTTGACCGGACGATTCCCCTCGAGCTGGGTGGATCGGCTCGCACGCGTCTGGCCCTGATGGACTCGGGGTTTCGCGCGTCGCAGGTCTACCGGTACGCCCGCTCTCCCCGCCGCCGCAAACGGATGTATCCCGCCAAGGGGTCCAACAGTCCGCTCGGGACCTACGTGCAGCGCCGCACCCTTGGGGAAAACACGTCGTCACCAGGGCAGAAGATTGTGATGGTCGACACCGCGTCGACCCAAGACTGGATGGACGGACTGCTCGCGGGGACAGAAACCGGGGGCACGGCGGGCAGCGTGTTTGCCGCGTCGCTCGGGCAACATCAGGATTTTCTGGAGCAACTGCTCAATGACGGCCCGGTGGGAGATGTGGCCCGCGACGGAAACTACCGCGAGCGTTGGGAAAAACTTGACCCGAACATCCCGAATGACTACCGCGACGCGTGGCGGTATGCGTTCGGAGCACTCAAGGTGCTCAATCGGGGTGCTGCCATGAAGCCGCGGAATCTGGTACAGTCCTCCCCGAACACGACTCGCGACGCTGGTACCGTCCGGATCGTCGAGCTGTAGACCATGGCGAAATCGCAGGCTGCTCCTCCTCCCGAAGACCCTCCCGTCGAGACCGACAGCGCGACCGGGATCAACAATCGGCTGAAAAGGGCACTCTGCCCAGTGCATCCGGACCACCCAGGAGCGAGGGTATACAAGACCTCCGGCCGGACCCGGTATTGCATCTGCGACACCTGCGGACGGACCTGGAAACAGACCGGCAAGGCGTACAATCAGGCGTCGGAATGGTGCGAGGAACTCGCCGACAAGCTCGAAAAAGAGGCTCGGAATCCATCGTCCATTGGCACCCGCAGTGTGGTCGTCCTGGACGTGTCGAGTGTCCGCAAAATCGCCGATCAATTGCGAGCGCTGGCCGGCGAGGCAGAAAAGGGCGACCTCAACAGCGACGAGCTGCCAACAGCGTGAACTGTTCGAAGTTCTCGAAGAGTTGCGCGACTACAGTCGCCACAGTCCCAATTTCCCCCGGATTGGCTCGACCGGCAGCCGAAACCTGCGACGCCAGTCCGGGATTGGTCTGAGGATCCAGCAGTACGGACCGATGACCCAAGCCCCGTCTGCGGCCGGCACCTCCGTTGCCGGGACAACGTCGACCAGGTCGACCACCCCGACAATGACTCCGGCGGGCAAAGTGCGATCCGACAACCCGAAACTCAAGTCGCATTCAGCAGCAGTGGCTTCGATGCCGACCGCCCGCAACGACGCAGACACCATGTCGGGGGCTTTGGGCTCCCGGCCCAGACTGGCATGGATGGCGACTGGTCCACGATAGCGAGTCGTCCAGGTGCGGTTTTCGATCCGTTTCACGCCCGAGGCAATCAGTGATGCCCAGGGTTGTTTGACGGTCAGCACTCGCAGGTCGGTCGTCTCAACCGTTGTCATTCGATCGCCTCCGGTATCCGCCGCGACTCGGCCGACTTCGCATGCGCTCAACGTCGGCATCGAGAAACAGCCAGTCGTGGCCCTTGCGCATGCCCACCTGCAGACTGTTGGCCAGTCGCCGGACCGATACGGGTGAGATCTCCAGCAGCTGCGCGACCTCAGCCGAGGTATAAGGGGGGGATGGTTTTTTGGATTTGGCTGGCATGTTGCGTTCAGACTTGGCGGACATGGGTGGCCCACGCGGAAGACTGGTGAGGACGAAACACGATGATCAAAGGCACGGCATCAACTCCAGAGGTCAGAGGGGATTGCCCCCCCGCGATGTGCAGGGGGGCGGGGTTGGTGGTGGTTAGTACGACACAGCCGTTTGCACGTAGCACCGGCGGCCATCGACTTCGATAAACCCTTCGGGACCGGCCAGCAGCGATTCGCACAACTCGTCGACTGTTGCGTCGCGAAGATCGTCGTTGGTTTCGGCGTCGGTCAGCATGTACACCGCCTCGTCAGTGACAGACAGCAGCACCTCGAGCGCTCGTCGATCGTCGTTGGTCAGGTCGGCATCGCCGCCGGGGTTGCTCGTGGCCAGCACGGCCTGCAGCTTGGCAATGGTGCCGACGGCGTCGACATCGTCCCAGAGGCACCCGCAAATCTTGGAGGCGGTCGCGGCAATCGTCTTGAGTTCGTTGGTGGTCATGGCATCAACTCCAGAGGTCAGGTGTTCGACTCGCGTCAGTCGCGTGTCGTATGGTTGAATGATAATCGTTATCGATCATTTGACAATGGAGGAACCATCAGAAAACCCCTGTTTTCAGGAGTTTTTCCCGTTCGTCGGTCAGGAGCGTTGCACGGCAAGGACTTCCGTCGGAAGTTTTTTCCGGAAACCGCTGGGGAACCGACTGGAAGAGGGTTAGACTGGGCCTGTTTTGGTCGTCCGCAGCCGGTTTTTCCACCTCTCTCCCTGCCATGCCACTCCCCAGCCCCGTCCACAACTCTCCCTGCCCGTCGTGTGGAAACAAGATTCCCCCATCGGGGGTCGTGTCCATCGCCGGACAGCAGCTCCCGGTGTACCAGTGCGAGACCTGCACACGGTCGGCGGATCTGTTTGGGCAACAGGTCACACTGGCAGTCACGTGGGCCATCGACAACCAGGGGCGAACAATCACCCCTGATGCCGATGGCGAATGGCCGTTGTAGCGACCCTGTCAGGACGGCAGGAACTGCAATACGTGCTGGTCGGGAACCTCTCGCGGTTTGCCAGGCAATCCCTCGGGCAAGGATGCCAGCCAGACGCCGCGGCGGGTCTGACTCGTCACCAGCGGATTTCCCCGACGGACCGCAATCAACCGGCCCGGCTTCCACAGTCCCAGCATGACCAGTGACGCGCGGCCCTGCGCCAATGCGGTCTCGGTCGCGTTGGCGGCCCGCTCGACCAGGTCGTCTCCATCGAGCCGCTCCAGCAGCAATCCAAGCACCTCGCTGTCGCAGGCGCTGGTCGGCAGCAGGCCATGCAGGGCCAACAGGCGACGATACCCGGGGATGATACCGTTGTGCACAATCCAGCCTCCGTCGGCAGGGTGCGGGTGATTGTTGTTGTTGTCGGCGGGATCGCCTTGCGTCGCATAGCGACAGTGTCCGATCAGGGCCACAGCATCGCGGGCCATCGACAACAGCGGCAGACTGTCGACGATCGTCCCCTGCTGTCGGAACGAACACAGCCGGCCTCGCGTATCAATCCACGCCATTCCCCAGGCATGGTTGCCCCGGGTGTTGGTCACTCTGGCGACCTCCTGCAATCGTTTGAGGTCGACCGTTCCGCCATTCTTGCCCGTGAACCCGAATACACCGCACATGCTGCACTCCTGAAAACATTGTGGAATCCCCCTCCCGAACTATCCGGAACAACCAGATCGTTGGGGAGAGGGGGGGGGTCGATTCCCCCCCCGTCGCCCGCTTTGACCTACAGTTGCTCGTCGTATTTCTTGGCCATTTCGGCCAGCTTTTTCTGGCACGATTCCCGGGTTGGGGCTCCGACTGGGCGATCAATTTCCCCCCACACCGTCGGCACCCGTCCCTTGTTCCATCCCAGAGCGAAGAACAGGCGGTTCAACTCGGTCGCTCCCTCGCCTCCCTTGCGGACTGGGCTCGACTGGGCAACCGTCTTGCTATCCCACTTGATGACCCGCTTGGCAGCGAGAGCCTTGTTCACCACCCCGACGCAGATCTGGATATACCCCAGAACCTTGTGGGTGTTGAGGGTTCCCGCGAAGGCCCGGAACTCGACTGTCGGCTGACGCCGTTGCAGGTTGGTGGTGTTCAGCAGGCAGTAGCGATCGCTCTGCCGGCAGTCGCCAGTCTGCCGAAAGGCCCGCACCATGTCGCCGTTGTTGCGGACGGGGCGGCAATACGAGTTTCGTTCGCGAGTCTTGGTCCCGGTCGCAGCGTAGAACGCCTTTTCGTGGTTGCTGCACATGGTCGCCAGCCGGATCAAAGCAGCCTCGTCACCAGCCCACCCGACGTGCACGTGCAAGCCAGTCGACTGATTGACGCGGGCTCCCTGTCCCCGCAGCCACTCGAGCACCGCAACCACCTGCCGGACTCCGTCGGCACCGACCAACACCGGGCTGACGACTTCGACTGCGAAAAACCCCACCGGAGCACAAATCGACCCGTCGGTCTGGGCGGTCCAGCCGGGGGGCAACGCGGCAATCTGCATGCCCCGGTGATATCCACCCACCGCCACAGAACTCCGCAGGGCAACTGGCAGGCAGCATTCAATTTCGATTCCGAAGGTGGTGGTGTTGGCGTTCATCGTGGTGGCTTTCGGTCAGGTGTTCGACTCGCGTCAGTCGCGTGTCGTATGGATGAATAATAAGCGATATCGATCGTTTGACAATGGAGGAACGCGAGATTTTCCGCCTTTTTTGCGGCATTTGTTCCGTGTTTCGACGGAAGTCCTTGCCGGTCAGCACTTCCGTTGAGGAATTTTTTCACGGAAAACAGCCCGGTTTGCGGAAAAACCCGTGGCCCGTGGTATCGCTGCATGGTTTTCCCGTGGGGGAACGGGACCATAGTCACCTCATGGCCACCGCATCCCAGCTCCTTGACTCGACCAACGCCGCAATTGCGGGCCTGCTGGCCTCGCTGGCGGACACTGCCTGTCAGGAGTACCAGCTCCCGGACGGGCGACGCGTCCGGCGGGCCGAGTTTGCCACCACTCTGACTGCCCTGCAGACCCTGCGAGCAGCCCTCAACCGTGAGGTCGCTCTGCAGAACCGAGGCGGCAAGGTGCGGCTGGGGCGGATTGTGCGACGCTGATCCCCATTCCTGTAGCGAGCTTCCTGAATGAAACGTTCTCCCCTGATCCTGTGCCTGATCGCGGTCATCTGTCTGCTGTCGGTCTGCGATTCCGAAGCCGCAGTCACCCGCAGCCGCAGCTCGTGCCGGTCCGGTCAATGCACTGGTTCCGCGGGCAGTGTGCAGCGGGTGACCCAGACGAGCCGCACGACCACGACTGTCCGCACCCGCCGCACCCGCTGACAACTCTCCAAATTTGTTGGACGGTTCGTCCGATCCCGTTGACCCCGCCAGATCGCTCCTGTGCCGACCGACGACGCCTCGACCCGAGCATTCCTGCGAGCCCTGTCCCGCCGCCATCAGGCAGCCGATCGGGCCGCGAATTTGCGTGCGCATTCGGGGTCGCCCTGGAACGAACCTGGCTGGTTTGGCGGAGGCTACGACGCCGCCGGACAGGGACGATTGACAGGGGACTGGCACCCCGGAACCATCGGCCCCAACCGCCTGCACCAGCTCAACGCCCGCACGATTCGCGAGCGGGTTCGCGATCTGGAACGCAACAACCCCAAGGCGGTTTCGGCGATCAACGCGTTTCTTCGGAACGTGGTCGCCAATGGGATCACCCCAAAACCGCAGATTGACGACAGTCAACTCCGCAGCGACTGGGAAGACGAGTGGGAACACTGGGCCGGAGTCGTCCCGGGGAGTGATTTCCATTGCGATCTCGCCCAGCGTGAAACCCTCTACGGGCTGCAGGTCCAGATCCTGCGCGAGGTCATCGTCGGCGGAGGCTGCCTGGTCGTGTTCAACGACGAGGCGTTGGGCGACGGGCGACGACATCCGCTGGCCCTCGAGATTGTCCCCGAAGAACGCATTGCCGACGAGCAGGACACCTGGACCAGCGGCGCGTGGGTCGCTCCCAAGAGCGGCAACCCAATTGTCCGCGGAGTCGAACTCGATCGCCGCACGAAACGACACGTTGCCTACTGGATCAAGCCGCAACAGGTCAACGACGTCGGTGGGGAAGAGGGGACCCCGATCCGCATCGATGCCCGTCGAGCCCGCTACGTGACCCTGTTGACCCTGCGGGGGCAGGTGCGAGGCATCAGCCTGCTGGCCCCGATCGTGTTGGCCACCCAGCGGCTCGGCTCGTATCTCGACTCTGAGCTGATCGCCAGCGCCATGAAAGCCCAGTGGGCCTACATGGTGAACAGCAACGACGATGCCCCCGACATCGTGTCGACTCTGGCCGACGACGAGGCGGCAGCCGTGGTTGATGCGGACGGCAACCGACTGGAACGACTCTCCCCCGGGTCGGTCTACTACGGTCGCCCTGGCGACAAAATCCAGGCAATCGGCCCGAACGTCCCGCAGGGGGACAGCGTTCCGTGGATCCAACTGATTGAGCAGTCGATCGCCCAAGGGGTGGACCTGTCGGCCATCGAACTCTCCCGCGACTACAGCCGGGTCAATTTCAGTTCCGCGCGAGCAGCCGCCAATCGCGACCGGCAGACCTACCGATTCCTGCAGGAGTGGCTGGTCAACCAGATCCTCAACCGCATCTGGGAGCTGTGGGTTCGGGGTGCCGTCCTGGTGGGGCGTCCCGGTTTCCCTTCGGCCCAACAGTACCTGTCCGACCCTGATCAATTCCTCGATGTGAGGTGGCGGTTTCCCGGCTGGCCCAGCGTCAATCCGCTCGACGACGCGCAGGCCCATCGGATCCAACTGCAAGACGGCACGATCACTCGCGAAGAAATCATTGCCGCCCGGGGAGCCGACTGGGAAGAAGTGCTTCGGCAACGCGAGCTGGAGCTGGAATTGTTCGGCCCCGCCGGAGATCCCGCCGACACGGCAGCGGTGGCCATGCAGGACGACGACGCCAACCCCAACGACGACCCGACAGGCCAACCCGGCACCGATCCCCTTGACGACGCCCCCGGAGACAACTGATGCCGCAGGAAAAACGCCACGCAATGCGAAGGCTGGTCGCCCAGGCGGTCGGCAACCTGTGGGCCATCGATCCCGAACGTCTCGACGCCATCTGTGAGGTGCTGTCCCTGCGGCGATCGGGAGCCGAATTCACCGGCGAGGAAATCTCCGTCCGTCTCGAGCAACTCCGGGACCGGTCCGTAAAGCCGTCGGAAATGCTGGCGGTGTTGCCCGCACGGTCCGCACAGGGTCAACAGGCGACATCCGGAGCCGGCTCGGTGGCGGTGCTGTCAATTCTCGGGACGATCGTCCCCCGCCGCATCGACACCGCCAACGCCAGCGGGGGCGGGTTTGTCTCCTCTGAGGCGATTGCCACCGCGTTTCGCGAAGCGGTTGCCAATCCGGACGTGTCGACGATTGTTCTGGACCTCAACAGCCCGGGCGGTGCCGTTGCGGGGATTCCCGAGTTGGCTGCCCAGATCCTCGAGGCGAGAGGGTCCAAACGGATCATTGCCGTCGCCAACCACCTGGCAGCTTCAGCCGCCTATTGGATTGCTGCCTCGGCCACCGAGGTCGTCGCGAGTCCGTCCGCCGAGGTCGGATCTGTGGGAGTGCTGGCGATCCATCAGGAGACCAGTCAGGCCGACACCGAAAACGGCATCAAAACCACCGTGTTTCGTTCGGTCGCCTACAAGGCGGAACTCAATTCCGTAGAACCTCTGTCGGCTGAGGCCGCGGCCCGGCTGCAGGCCCGGCTCGCGGAACTCCACCAGACATTTCTGCAGGCGTTGGCCACCGGCCGGAATCTGCCGGTCACTGCCATTGCCGCGAATTTCGGACAAGGTCGCACACTGTCAGCCGTCGAGGCCAAAGCCGCCGGCATGATTGATCGAATCGCCACCCTGGACCAGGTGTTGGCGGAACTGTTGGGCGGACACGGCACCCCGGGTGGGGTCTCGCCGACCGCATCTGGGGCACCCGCCCGCCCCACACTTCCTTTTTTGGAGAGTCACACGATGGATCCCGCGATCCTGACCGCCCTCATCCGCTCCGGTGCGATCAGCGCCGGGGCCACCCCTGACCAGGCGGAAAACGCCCGGCTCACCATGCTGGCGCTGGCCAACTGCGACGCCACCGCCGCCGTCGACGCCCAGGTGGCGGCGATCGGCTCGGTTCGTGCGCAAAACAGCAACTCGACCGCCGCGACTCAGCAGTTGGTGGCAATGGCCGCTCCGCTGGCGTTGCCCGCGAGCCAGCCGACCGCGACTGCCACGCTGGCGTTGTCCGATGCCATCGCGATGGTGCGGGTGAGCAATCTCGACCCGGGCGCCCAGCTCGAGGTGATCCAGTCCCTGTCGGCTCAGGCCGCGACGCTGACGACTCAGGGGGTGGTGTCGCAGATCCAGCAGCGGTCGACCGTTGCCAATCCCACCGCCGGTCTGCGGATCGAGGGGGGAGAAGCTGAGGTCGACAAGTTCGCCGTGGTGGCTCGCGATGCCATTCTGGGACGGGTGTTCGGCGGCGATCGCCCTTCGCAGATCTGGTCGAACGCCGCGCAGGACTTCGTCGCGTGGAATCCCTCGCGACGCACGAACCATCACCTGGCGAGCCTGCCCAACCTCGCCCGGCAATCGTTGGTCGTCAGTGGATTGGATGCCCGCACTGTCGCCAATCTGGCCGATTCCGAGGTGGCCCGCATTGCCATGGGAGCCGACCCGCAGGATTTCGGCATTCTGCGGGCTGAGTCGGCCGCGTACAACGGCCGGGCCCAGTTCGGAAACTTGCTGTTTGACGCCGCCAACGTGGTCCTGCGGAGGTCGTATGCCGAGCAAACCGCCACCTTCACGGCGTGGGCCCGACAGGGGGAATCGGTTCGGGACTTCAAACCCGTCAACAAGGTGATTGCCGGGGAGCTGAGCGACCCGCAGGCGATCCCCGAGAACGGCACCTTCGAGGAAACCGCCCTCCTCGATGGTCGCGAACCGTACGCTGTGACGACTTGGGGCGAACGGTTTTCGCTCTCGTGGCAAGCCGTCGTTGATGATCGCCTGTCGGCCCTGACCGACATCCCCGCCAAGCAGGGAGCGGCGATGCGGCGGAAGCAAAACCGCATCGTCTACCAGATCCTCAAGGACAATGCCGCCTTGAGTGACGGCACCGCGTTGTTCGCCGCCGGACGGAACAACCTCACGGGGACCGGCACCGTTTTCAGCGTGGCCGCGCTCAACGTGGCGTACGCCCTGATGGCCAAGCAAACCGGGCTCAACAGCTCGGTTTTCGTGGCGGTCGAGCCCCGGTTTGTCCTCGCTCCTCCGGCAATTCGTGGCACCGTGTTGCAGGTGCTCAACAGCACCACCGACCCGGCCAGCTCGAATGCCAACGTCGCCAACATCTGGAGCAACGGGCTGACCCCGGTGATCGACGTCGAATTGTCCGCTGCCGCGACTGGGGGCAGTGACACCGCGTGGTACCTGGCAGCCGCGAACAACACGGTCGACACCGTCGAGTACGCGTACCTGCAGGGGCTTGAGACCCCCGCGTTCGAACGGCAGACCATGTTCGATCGCCTCGCGATCGCGTTCCGGGTCTACCAGTGTTTCGCAGCCAAGGCGATTGACTATCGCGGGCTGTACAAGAACGTCGGCGCATAGTTGTCACGCTGACGGCGTGACGGCTGCGTGACACCAACAATTCCCCGGGGCGAGTCATTCGCCCCGGGCACTTTCAAAAACCACACTCCACGGAGTTTCGAATGTCCGTCGCGGCTGGAACCATCGAGTTTGTCGACCACTTTTGCCGAGCGCAGGCGCTCAGCACGACCCCCGGGATGAATGGCTGGACGGTGAAGGACACTTCGCCGTCCGGCACCCCGACCTACCTGTGCGTCACCGAGGACGGTGGTGCAATGGCGTTGACGCTGGCAGCCACCAGCGAAGCCGAAATCGTCACGATGTACCAGAACGATGTCTTGCCGCTGGATCTGGCCCAGTTGCAGCGCATCGGATTCATCGTGAAGGTGGCTGGCGTGGATTCCGCCACCCAGATCGCCTTTGGCGTCGCGTCGGCCCAGAACGACAC
Organism: Planctomycetaceae bacterium; assembly: GCA_003508595.1. Lineage (GTDB taxonomy): Bacteria > Planctomycetota > Planctomycetia > Planctomycetales > Planctomycetaceae > UBA10511. The sequence goes on along the minus strand of DNUF01000250.1, from coordinate 16,872 downwards.
GCTCGACAGCGTGGCGGTCAATGCCTGGTTCCGCATCGACGGCTCCGCTGACACCGGCAAGGTGGTCATCGAGACCGACGACGGCGTCACCGACAACGACGACAACGTCACCGGCCAGACCCTCGGGTCGGCCTACAAGAAGTGCGAGATCGATTTCGGCAAAGGTCTCGGCGACATCCGGTTTTTCATCGACGGTCAGCCCGTCGGTGCCGAGACGTTTTCGCTGTTGGGAATCACCGCCGGCCAAAACGTGCAGCCGTTCGTGCAGGTCCAGAAGGCTTCGGGGACCGGCGTTGCGGCAATCACCATCGCCCAGGTGTTCTGGCAGACCCGGTACAGCTACGGGAGCTGATCGCTGATCCTGTTCGCCGGGGCGTCTGGTGCGACGCCCCGGCTTCCACCACGGTCTCTGCCCCATGTCGCTCGCTTCCGAAATCGCCGCCGATCTGACCGGAGTGTTCCTGAACACGGCCGAATTCGCCGAGGCGATCACCTATTACCGCAAGACCGAGCCGGGCAGGCCCCGCACCGTGCAGGCCGTCGTCCACCGGTCGAGTGAGAAAGACGAGTCGCAGCAGTACCGCACAGAGACTCGCGGGATGCTGCTTGTGCAGTGTGCCAGCGATGTCACAACCGGAATCGCTGACCCGCAGGTCGGCGACGCGATTCGCCTGGCCGAAGACCCTCCCGAGACCCGCCACCCGTTCGTTTCGCAGAAGCACAACGCCAACGGCATGGTCACCCTCGAATTCCGCCGGCTGGAACTGGTCCGAGCCGGAGACAAGGCCCGCATCCGCTAAATCATGCCCGCCCCCGCCACTCTTCCGACGACGTTCTCCGCACCGCGGCAGGCTGCCCACCTGCTGTCGCGGATGATCGCGTCGTCGGCTCAGTGGCAGGCCCTGATCAACGGCAACACCGTCCACTATCCCGACGATGCACCCTCCGGGGTGTTCCTGCGGCAGGTCGATGGCAGTGTGCCCGCCCCGTGGTGTTCGGTTCAGCTCGCCCAAGAGCTGCAATACAAGCTGGTGGCCGGCGGGTCGGCCAATCACCTGCGGGCCGGCGGATCGCTGCTGCTGATTGTGCAGACCCCCACCCCCCCCGAGCTGGCGACCGACGTCGTCGCCCAGGAGCACTACGGGGTCGACGCCCACGCCACGCTGATTCAGGAGCTGATTGACCAGGCTGCTCAGGACGATCTGCTTGCGATTGTCGAGTGCAACCTGCTGGCGTTTGGTCCGCCACCCGTCGAGGACCAACCCGCCCTCGGCACCGACTTCGAGTCGGTCTGGCAAATTCGCTGGGGGGACGAGTGATGCCCGGCATCATCCTCGATCTTCAGACCCGTCCCCGCCGTCGGCTGGTTGGCCTGCAGCAGACTTACAGCAAGCTGATCGCCGAGATCGTCCGCAACACGGCCGAGCATTGGCACCGCGAGATCTTCCCCAGACACTTCGGCGCGAGAAACCGCAGCAAATACAACTTTGCTCCCCGGTCCCGACTGTACACCGAGAAAATCAAGCGGTTTGCCGGGGTCGGCGAGGGGAAGTTTCGCGATCTGGTCCTGTCAGGGGCGTCCCAACGGGCGTTGCGAAACCTCGTGCAGATCACCGGGACCTCCAAACGGGCCGTTGTCCGCATGTCGGCCCCGAGCTATTTCGACCGCCCGTTTGTGGGCTCGTGGATCGATCCGAAATCGGGCCGCCGCAAGACCGTCACCCGCCAACCCGACAAACCGGCCGAGGTCCTGCGGATCGATCCGGAAGACGCTGCCGACATCCGGCGATTTGCGGCCGACCGCCTGCAAAACGCCCTCGAACTCAACGACCGCCTGACCTGAGAGACCCACGCTATGTCCCTCGATACCATCTGGAAACTCGACAAGATCGTGCTGCCGTCGAGCACTGCGATTGACGTCATCACCAACGCCACGATCGACGCCGGGGTCCAGAATTTCACCGAGCGTCCGGCGGGTCACGTCTCGCCCATGTTCTCGGCCAATCAGCAACAGCGGCCGATGGTCGAGTTTTCGACGCCACAGTTGGATCAGGTCCTTAGCCTGGTCACGCTTGCCGGACTGAGTGCCAGCACGATCACCTGCTACCTCAAAGCGGGGTCGGTTGTCGGCAACACGGCCCGCGCGTCGTCCGCCCACAAGAAACTCGACATTGCGTCGAGCTGCGTCTACTGGACCAGCCTGCGACTGCCGCACAACGGGATGGGTGAAATCACCACCCGCATTCAAGCCGCCTACGACGGGACGAACGACCCGTTCGTGTACACGGGCAGTGTGGCCCTCAATGGCAACCTGTCGGCCGGAAACTTTTTCGGGGCTGGTCCGGTGTTGATCAACGGCACCGCGTTGGGTGGCGTGCAGTCGATCACGGTCGACAGCGGGATCAACATGATCCAGGCGGGGGGCGAGTCCGAAGAATTCGACACCTTCATCGGAATCCAGGACAGCGCCCCGGTCGTCACAATCCAGTTCCTCAAGGAGTACAACTGGTCCTCGGTTGGTTTGCGTGGCACCACCCTCAACGGCACCACGGGGCTGGTGTTCTACGCTCGCAAATACAGCAACAAGGCGAGCCGGGTCAGCAACGCCACCGCCGAGCACATCAAATTCACCGGGCTCAACGGAGTGGTCAACCCGGTCAACACCACCGGCCAGCGCTCGAGCCCGGTCAGTGACACGATTCGCGTTCACCTGGTTTCCGGCAGCGATTCGGTTCTGCCACTGACCCTCAACACCGCTTCGGCGATCTCCTGATGCCGCACTACAGCACCGCTCTCGACGAGACTCCCGCCGTTGTGGCGGGGGTCGATCCGCTGCCGGGGCAAATTCCGGCACCGGCCTCACCGGCCGCTCCCGTTGCACCGCCTGTCGATCCGGTGCCGGTCGCCAGGGCGCCCCGCAAGGGAACCAAAGTCCGGCCTGCTGGGCCCACTGACAGCACCGACATCCCCGACCCGCATCTCCCCGAGTAATGGCCGCACCCCTCTACTACCTCCCCGGAGCGACCACCGAGCAGCTCAGCCCCGAGCTGTTGCGGCAGGTGGGACTGGCAGACCGTTGGGCCGACTGCCTCGACCGCCGCTCTGAGATCCGGGACCGGGTCGCCAGTCGCACCGTCCGGGCTCGTGGTCCCGATGGCGGTTCGGGCCTGCTCGTCGTGGCAATTCCTCCGCACGGGAAACTCCCCACGGTTGGTTGTCACCCCGACCAGCAGACCTGGACCGAGGTCGATTCCGGGTTGTGGTTGGGGATCCAGAACGAAGCCCCGCCCACTCCGGCCGATCTGATGCGGCATGCCCCATTGGACGGTCACGAAACGATACTGGGGGATCACGTCTGGCAGGTGCCGATCGTCCGCCGGGGAGGAATCCGACCGGCCCTCCCGCAGGCCCTGACCCGCAAACAGGGGCGGCTGGAACTGCGACTGCGGCGGGAATGGGAACCTGTCTGGGAGGCCTCGGGCCGGGTCTGGAACCTGCTGACCACCGTGCAGACAGCCGAATGGGACGAGGTTTACCAGCTCTGCCGGCAGATGCTCGCCATCAACTACCGGGTCGACGATCCAGAACTCGATCTGCTGCAGCCCATCGACACCGACTCATTCCAGCGGGTGTTTCAGTCCGTCGTGGACTGGCCACTCGTGGAGCAGATCTTGCGGGGGGAACTGCCGGAGGACCCCGCCGCACACCCTACCGAGGCGGCCACAGCGGCCGCCTGACTGCCCGGGCAGCCGAGCTGCAGGCGTTCGCCCGCGGACTGCTCCCCGACTACCGCCCCTCGCGGGGTGACCTGCATTTGCTGACGACTGGACTGGGACGGGACGAACCGGTCGCAGTCGTCGGCGTCCCTGTACGGAAAGGAAATTCCTGATGCCTCGCAGCCTCTCGACAGTCAGTGCCCAGGCGATTCTGCGGGCCACCGTGGGAGCGACCGCCGACGGTGGAGTGATCACCGCCACCGGTTCCCACGGGGTCGCCCAGTCGGTCAATTTCTCGGCCAGTGGCACCGGCAGCGGACAGGCGGACCGGTTCTGGCAGAGCACCGGCCGCACGCTGTCCAGCGCCGCAACCGAGGACCTGGACGTCTACGATTTGGGCTCGCTGGACATCTCGGGAGCGGGAGCCGGCCGGGATGCGTTGGGGCAATTGTGGACCGTGGCCGAGATTGCGGGCCTGCTCGTGTTCAACCGCTCGACCTCTGCAGGCAACCTGCTGGTCGGCAACAACAACACCACCGCCGCGTGGAATTCCATTCTGAACGCGAGCGACACGGCAGCGATCACCCTGCCGCCGTCGGGGATCCTGCTGCTGGCCTCGACCAACGATCCCGCGTGGGCCGTTGCCGATGCGACCAATCACCTGCTGCGGTTCACCGCCAGCGGCGGGGCTGTGACCTACGATGTCTACCTGCTCGGCCGCTCTGCCTGATCGGTGGGTTTCGTTCCGTCCCCTTCCTGAAAGGCCCCTTCCGTGGGTCAGGTCACGACCACATTTTTCGCCGACAGTCAGTCGGCAGAGGCGGCGATTGCCCGGCTGGAGGCCAAGTACCTCAAGCTGGAGCAGTA
>DNUF01000250.1:10558-12102 GCA_003508595.1 Planctomycetaceae bacterium | reverse complement strand
CGAGGCCAAATACCTCAAGCTCGAGCAGTCGCTCAAAGCCGTCGGCAAGCGTACCAAGGACGACACCGCCAGCAACCAACAGGCGATCGAGCAATGGGCCGCCAAGATCGGCAGTGTCGCGGCGGGATATGTGGGCCTGACGACAGTGCTACAGTCGGTGGCCACGGCTCAGCAGGAAATCAATCGCCGGGCCGATGAATCGCTGATCAAATACGATGAGCTGATCCGGCGGCTTCGAGTGCAGGGGGGCTTGTCCGCCCTGCAGGGCCAGCAGGCGCAGGAGCGAATCACCAACATTGCGTTGCGGACTGGCGTTGATTTCGCGACCGCCGCCCGGGGCTCTGAGGAATTGATCTCGCAGGGATTTGACGCGCAGGCCGGGACGGGGCCTGTGCTCGAGCGTCTGCTGCAGACCATGCAGGCGACCAATGCCAAGCCGGAAGACATCAAGCTGCTGGCTCAGTCGTATGCGGCCCTCCTGGCAGGGACTGGACAGGAAAAGAACCTGGCCAACCTCGAAGACGTCTCGCGAGCCGTCCAGCGGACTTTCAAGGGGACGCCGTTGCAGGCCGCTGACCTGATGGCCCTGGCTCCCAAAGTGCAGGGGGTATCGCAGGCAGTCCCCTGGCAGGAAGCCCTGGCGCAATTCGCCGTCATGCGGGAAAAGGCCACGCCCGACGTTGCAGCGACTGCCCTCAAACTGTTCTGGGAACGTCTGCAAACAGCGTCCGGAACGAAAAGCTCGGCTGATGCACTGGCACAACTCGGGCTCAACCCCGAGCAGGTCGACGCCATTGGGGAAAAGCCGGCCGAGGTGCTCGACCGATTGGCCACGGCACTGGACAAGCTGCCCAAGGAACAACAGGCGGGCGTGCTCAAAGATTTGTTTGGTCAGGAGGCGATGGCGGCGGCTTCGGGACTACTGCGAGACCGGGCCAAGATTCAGGAATACGTTGCCCTGCAGCAGGACGAAGCGGGCTTCCAGCAGGACGTCGCGATCCGGGCGTCCGGCCCGGCGGCTGCCCGCACCCGCGTTCAACTCCTGCAGGAGCAACAGGCACTGACCCGAAATATGGACTTCGAGGAAATGGTCCAGGCAGCCGAGTCGCTCAACCGCGAGGCTGGCGTTCCCGAGGTGCTGCTGCAATTCCGCCGCAAGCGGGCCGAGCTGCGGAACATGATGGGCGCAGGCTCAATGGAGGACATCGCCGGGGTCTACCTCGACCCAGCCCAGATGGATCTCCCGTGGTATCAGCGATCAGGGGCCACGTTGCCGCCTGAAAAACTGCGACAACGCGTGATTGAATTGCGTGGCGAAACGGACGGCATGGGGCTGGGTGGGCAGGCCGCCGCCGACGCGGCCGCCCAGGTTGCTGGCGGTGACAGTCCGGTCGGCGAGGCTCTCCGAATCCAGCAACGCCAGCTCGAGGAACTGCAGAACATCGCCCGCGATGTCCGGAAGGCCCCTGACAGGAAACCCGAGGGGGGTGAATGAGCACATACAGCTTTGTGGGCCCATATGGATTTTTGTCCCTGCACCGGGT
>DNUF01000250.1:7180-10355 GCA_003508595.1 Planctomycetaceae bacterium | reverse complement strand
CGACGATCCTCGCGGCGGACCGCTGCTCCCCCGGGAACAGTGCGAAACGATCAACCGGCCGGGGGTCGACGGCACCGCCGTCTTGAAGCTCGGAAGACGGTCTGAACCGTTTCAGATGCGGGGCTTTGTGGACGTGCTCAACCTGTCCGCAGTTCCCGTTGCCACGCAGGCGTATCAGAACCTGATCGGCACGGTCGTCAACGTGATCTGGCAGGACACCGATTTTCAGGCAGTGTACGGGGTCAAATTTGCCGTGCTGGATTGCGTGGTCACGAAATCGGCTCGCGTCTCGGTGCGGGCAGGGGGGGCAGTCGCAGGATCGACCGCCTACGTTGAGGTCATCTGGACGCTGCAACCCATGATTGAGGCGGCTGCCTGATGGTCACCCGCATTGAGACCACCCGCGACCAGATCCGCGAGTCCGTCCGCTCGCGAGTCTACCGCTCTGACACCCTCGGGGCTGACTGGGAGGAGGTCCGCTATCTCCACGCCGACGATCTTGCGTTGCGGGCGGCTCCCGGGCTCGACGAGTGCCGGTTGAGCTACGTTTACGGCGAGATCTGCCGCGAGGATGACAACCGGTTCCAGCTCTACGAACCGCTTGACCTGATCGGGTCCTACGTCAAGGTCGTGCTCCCCGAGGCGACCCTCGAGGGAGAGGACATCACCTGGTACGGAATTGTGGAAATCGACGACTCGATGCCGCATGGTTCCGGGGCCCAGGGAGACAAGCCCCGAGGACGGCAACGGTTCACCGCCTACGGGCTGTCCCGGCTGCTGGAACGGGTGGTCATCCTGTCGAGTCAGATTGACGCGAGCCAAGACACCGAATTCCCGGAGCAGGCGGTCACCGTCGAGTACGGCGAACCGTTCAACGTCCACTCGAAGGCTCAGGCAACCCGCCGGGGGAATCGCACGACCGATCACCCCCACGACAATTCCAGCGAGGCCCACTGGTTCAGCCGGACTCCGACGACCGACGCTGTGTGGACTGCCGACCAGGCGGTGCGGTATCTGCTCGAAAACCATCCTCCCCTGGACGGCGACGACGAGCCGGTCTGTGAGTGGCGACTGGACGGACTGCCGGGAGACGTGCGGCTGTCGTGGTACGACCCGCAGGTCAACACCGACGGTCGGACCGTGAAATCCGTCCTGGATGACCTGATCCCATTCCGTCGCGGGCTGTCGTACACCGTCCGTTACGACGAGAGTCCCGGCCCCCGCGGACGGGTCACCATTGAGCCGTTTTCCTTTTCGGTGGAAGAACTCACGTTGGAGGATGACCGCATCCTGCCGGCCAACGGGTTCCCCTGCGAGCTCGATTTTGAGAACGCCCTGGACGTTGAGGCCCGGATCGTCGAGAGCGTGACCACCTCCTACGACGAGGTGGTCGCAATCGGGGCGTTTGCCACCAGCACCTGTACGCTGTCTTTCGGCAAGATCACCAACGACATGGGCAGCGGGTTCCAGGTCTACAACGATTGGACCCCCGAGCAGCAGTTGGCCTACCTCAACGGGGCGAGCGGCCAGAGCGGCTACAACTCCCTCTCACGAGTCAAACAGTACGAGGCCAACACCCGGTTTCGGCAACGCGACGATTTGCGACCGGTGTTCCGGCGCTGGCGGCTGTATGAGTTCTGGGACGGCTTGGTGTGGAACTACGAGACCGCCGAATCGTCGGCCACCAAATACAGTTTCAACCCGCCCTGGCAGACCGACGACAAGACGGGCTGGTCACAGCGAGACACCAAGGCGACTGCCGATCCGATCCAGCCCTACAGCGAAAAAAACGACGTTCCGCACTATGCGGCGGCTCGTCTCGGGATCGAACCGTTCCTGCCGTTGGTCGACTATGGAGACTACTCGGGAACCGCCATCGCAACCGGCTCGTGGAAAACTGCCGTCCCCGTAGAACGCGAGTGGCAGTATTTGTCGCCACTGCTGTTTGTGATCACCGACAACACGTCGCCGTTATCCCCCAAATACGACCTTCTGGAACGTCTCGCCGAGCAAAGCAGCAATGAGCGACAATTGCGTCGCTGGTCCGCCACAATGCGAATCCTGCCCGATCGTCCGGCCCTCGAGATCAACGTCCAGGGAGCACCGCAGCATTTCCTTGCGACCTACGTTGCCGGGGCATTTCAGGGCCTCGAACCCTTCAACGATCCCCGCCGGGAGCAGGGGATCGACTACGACATGCTGCGGACGACCCTCTGCCTGCGGCTCCCCTGGCGGGTGCAACGCCGCATCAAGATCCGGCAGGAACCGGTCGCCGGTCGCCCGTGGCGGCGACTGCTGATCCCGGTGGATGCCCGGCTGGATTACGTTGTCCCGGACACCGTGGTCCGCATCAGCAACGGCAGAGCCGAACGCAGCACCGGGGGATTTGTCCGCGATGACCGCCTGCGGCTGGCCCAGATCGCCAAGGCGGCAGCCCGCTGGTACCAGACCGAACGGCAGTCGCTGTTTTTCCGGATCCGGGGGGTCGTCGAAACCGTCCGGCTGGGGCAACTGGTGACCAGTGTCGGGGGCCGGTACACCCTCGAGGGGATCAATACCCCGGTCACCGGAATCCGCTATGATCTGCTGCAGCAGACCACCGAGCTGGAAACCTCGATGGCTCAGGTGGATTTCGGATGAAATTCTTCGAGGCGGCGGCGGCGGTCGGAATTCCCGCCGAGCAGAACCGGCAGATTGAGCAGGCGACCGCCAAGCAGGTCCGCCCCGCTGTCGTGCAGCGGTCTCCGTATCAGTTCTTCCGGATTGTCGCCAACTCGACTGGCACCACGACGACCACCACGTCGACGACGTCGCCCCCGGGAACGACCACGACCACGACGAGCACCACGACCACCAGCACCACCAAACCGCCCTGCCAGGGGCGGGTGCATTGGGGCGTCGCCGTCGAGGTGCAGTATGACGCGGGCCAATCCACCAACGACGAGATCAACGCCGGATTTTCCTACGGGGCCTGGCGGAAAATCGTCGTGGTTCCACGCGACGACGCGCAGACCTATCCGCTGCTGTCCAGCAGCCCGCTGACCACGACGGTCGATGATGTGGTCCTGGCGGTCAACGTCAACGGTAACTGGTGGATCGTGGCGGTTTACACGAACTGTCCGGCCGCCTCGGTGACGACCACAACGACGACGAGCACGACCAGCACGACCAGCAC
>DNUF01000250.1:6717-6984 GCA_003508595.1 Planctomycetaceae bacterium | reverse complement strand
CACGACCAGCACGACCAGCACCACGACACCGGCCCCGAGGGTCTGGCGGTGAAACTTTCCGAGCTGCTGCAGCGGATCGAGGCTGGCGAGCAATTGCCGCAGCCGGTCCCCGAGGGGATGGAAGGGCAGAACCTGCAATTCCAGACGATCGCTTCGCAGGACATCGCCCCGCTGTTTCCCTACACAGGGGCATTTCCAACCTACCCTGGCGGACCACCGTCCCCTTTCAGCCACTACACCGGCTGTTGGGCGTGGGTCGACCTGGTC
>DNUF01000250.1:6295-6504 GCA_003508595.1 Planctomycetaceae bacterium | reverse complement strand
ACGACATCGACGTGACGCTGTTCAACGACGTCGAAAACGAGCTGGGATTCTCGTGGGATCGGGATGCGACGTTTCGCCGGGTCGCGATTCCCCGCCCCGCTGGCGTCTACAGCTACGCCAACCACATCACGCTGGCCTACCCGCTGAACGGCCAGTGGTGGGGTCTGACGACTCAGGCGTTTGACTGCCGCACGACCAGCACGACCACC
>DNUF01000250.1:5907-6087 GCA_003508595.1 Planctomycetaceae bacterium | reverse complement strand
TGCCGCACGACCAGCACGACCACCCGCCCGCCCTGCAGTTGCACGGCCCCCCATCCCGACATGCGGGTGACGATCAGCGGAGTCAGCGACACCACCAAGGCCTATTGTCAGGGGGCTCCCGCCAAGGGGTGGTGCGATCTGCTGAACCGTACGTTTTGCCTGCGGTTCAGCCCATACACG
>DNUF01000250.1:5533-5704 GCA_003508595.1 Planctomycetaceae bacterium | reverse complement strand
TGCCTGCGGTTCAGCCCATACACGCCGAACGTCTACACCTCTGCCGGCTGGACGACCTATTGCCAGTGGTTTGCGTCCGATTCCGGGCAATATTGCTACTCAGGCTACGGCTATTTTGGATCGGGCACCGTCGCCCTGGAACTCAATTATCCGTGGGTCCCCAATTACTAC
>DNUF01000250.1:5155-5325 GCA_003508595.1 Planctomycetaceae bacterium | reverse complement strand
TATCCGTGGGTCCCCAATTACTACACGCCGCCGGCGGGCTACGACCCAACCGCCTGCCAATACGCGCAGCTGAAGACAGGAGCGGCGATCTACTACAGCAACGATTTCAACCCGGACACCGGGGGGACATTCACCCTCGATGCCGCTTCGGTCCTGTTCCAGTGCCAGGG
>DNUF01000250.1:0-4881 GCA_003508595.1 Planctomycetaceae bacterium | reverse complement strand
GACAACGACAACGACAACGACCACCTCGACGACCACCGGCCCGCCGATGCCTCCTGGCCCGTGATCGTCAGCGGCAGTTTTGGTTTACCCTGAAAATTGTTTCACGGTCTCTTGCGTTTTCACACACGGCCGGTACATTGTCCGGCATGCCTCAGTCATTTCCTCATTTCGCCGAACTCCTGCAGCGGGCTCAGTCCTACGGGACGGCCCTGCTGAAGCATGCGGCCGATGGGTTGCGGGTGTCTTCACGCGAGGTTATCTCCCAACGGCTGGCGATCTGTCGCGAGTGTCCGTCGGGCGAATGGGACGGTGTCGGCTGCAAAGCGTGCGGCTGCCCGGTCAGTGGCTCCGAGAATTCGTTGCGGAACAAACTGGCGATGGCTTCGGAGGAATGCCCGCGGGGTCACTGGCAACGGGACGTGGGATTGCCCACACGACCGAAAATCACGGTCGGAATGGCGATGTGGCGGGATTTCGATGGGGTCTATTTCACGGTTCGGGCGTTGGAGATGTATCACCCCGAACTGCGGGGCCAGATGGAGATTCTGGTGGTCGACAACAACCCCGAGCTGCAGGGGAACGGCCCCAACCCCGAGCCGCACCTGCAGACCGAGACACCGAGCCAACGGGTCCGCAATCTGATGCACATGCTCCCGGGGGGGAGGTACGAGTCGTACACGGAACGCCAGGGAACGGCGGCCCCCCGGGATGCTGTGTTCCAACTGGCTCGCGGGAACGTGGTGATCTGCATCGACTCGCACGTGCTGATCGAAACAGGCGCCTTGTCGCGTACGTTGCAGTGGCTCGATGCCCACCCGGACTTTGACGGGCTGTTTCAGGGCCCGTTGCTCTACGACAACGGCCAAGTGTCGACCCATCAGAATCCGGTCTGGGGTGGTGGCATGCTGGGCCAGTGGGCCCTCGACGCACGGTACACCGGTCGCGATGGCGAGCCGTTCCCGATTCCCCTGCAGGGGCTTGGTCTGTTCGGCTGCCGGCGGCGGGACTGGTTGGGATTCAACCCGCATTTCCGCGAGTTCGGTGCCGAAGAAGGCTACCTCCACGACAAATACAGGGCCGACCATCGACCCGTGGTCTGCCTGCCGTGGCTGGCCTGGGCACACCGGTTTGCCGCGACTGGGTCGCATGCCAGCTATCCCAGCTCGATGCGCCAGCGAATCAAAAACTACCTGATCGGCCGGGCGGAACTCGACCAAGACCTGGACGACATCCACTCTCACTTTTACGGGGTCGAGCCTCACGGACTGGCCCGCGATCCCCGCGAATGGGAGCAACTGCTCCGCGAGGTGGCTGCCGAGCTGGGTTACAGCCAGGTGGCCCACGACGAAGACGACGAGCGACAAACCAGAGTCGGATCGACTTTGGTGTGAGTGGAGTCGGCTGTTTGCGCTCCGACTCCACCGCAACGCCTTGGCTGCAGCTCCGGGACGGCTGAGGCAACTGGCGGTGGCATCCCTGCCTGGATCACCCAGGACCCGCCCGCGGTCGGTGCAAATCCCGGAAAACCGCGATTTTTTCAAACTCGACAGGAGCGAACAATGCGTGGAATGATCGGTGCGGCTCTCGTGGTGTTGGTGGCGGCGGCAACTGGCCAGGTGTCGCATGCCGACGATCTGAGTGATCGCTACGACCGGGTCCGCTGTGTGTGCGACGACACGCTCTGGCAGATCCAGCAGAGTCCCATTGTGCTGGTTTCCCCACCCTACATTGTGCAGCGGGATGCAGCTCTCGAAGAGGCCCAGTCGGCGATCCGCCTGTGCGACGACGCCAAGATCTGGCTGCTGTCGTCTCAGGATTGGATGCGTGCGTGGCGACAGGCAATGATTCGCGGCGATCGCGTGGCAGCCGATCAGGCCTACACCGCCTATTGCGGTGCCGTGCAGGGGTGTCGACAACGGCTCGACAATGCCGAGACGACCGCAAAAACTGCGGCCTACTACATGGCTTGTGCATACAGTTGGATCCAGTAAGCCCCCCCCCGGGATCGGTAGCTCAGTTGGTAGAGCACGAGACGCAACGCAAGGCCTGAACTCACCTCGCGACGCTGGCGCAGGTTCGACTCCTGCCCGATTCCCTGCCGCAGACCCCTGCGGCAATCCAGCCCTGCGGGGTGTTCCCGCAGGTTTTCACGCCTGCCGTCGTCCTCGGGCGGCGGCAGGTTTCTTTTGCCCAGGGTGCGAACATGTGGTTCACCGTTGGTGTGCTGGTGGGTTGTGCGTTTCTGTTCCTCGTGATCGGTGGTTTGTGGGTCGGCCTCCTGTGGGGAGCGTCCCGGCAGATGCACGACCTCGACGACGACTGCGGTGGCCTGTGGACTGACGACACCGCTGATTGGAGGGGATGCGATGGGCAGCCGCTCTGAAACCCGTCGACACTACACCCGCCGACATGTGGGAGCCGATTGTCGTGTCGGTCGCAAGGTGGGGACCACTGAAACCGACGCCCAAGGCCGGGCAATTGCGGGAGGCATTCGCATGGCAGACGACCAATTCCAGTCCAGCACCGAGCCCCGCGAAATCCGCCTGCAGGACGTTGAAATCCGGGCAGCTCTCGCAGGTCGCAAATGCGAGATTCGCCGTCCGCTGCGAATGCTCGGAGAGCTGGGGCAAATCAAGACCCTGGAAGACATAGACGGCGATGGCCAGGTGTGGCGTGTGACCCGGAATTTTTCGACCGATCGCGCCCAGTACCAGCTCACCCGGGAGCAACTGATCCAGCGGTGTCCCTACGGCACCCCGGGCGGCGAACTGGAAACCCTTGAGTGGTGGACCACCGACCCTGAAACGCAGGACGTCATCTGGAGGGCCGATTGTCTGACCACCGATCAGCGGCAGCGGATCTACCACTCCGGACAGTCGTGGAAAAACACGCGCCCACCCGACGGAGTGCCGATCCGCCTGCGGTGGCGGATTGTCGACGTCTGGGTCGATCACCTGCACCCGATGACCGCCCTGCAGTTGCGCAACGAGGGCTGGCTCGACGCTCGCCTCGCCAAGCCCACCGAGGCCGACATCCGACGGGCCCGTGATGCATTCGCCAACGCCTGGTCACGCAGCACCGTCGACCAGGATTTTGTCTGGTCGAAAAACCCACAGATCTGGGTCCTGTCCGTCACCCGCATTGTCTGAAAGGCCCCGCATGCCCCCGCAAGCCCCACTCACTGTCACCTGGACCAGACCGGCTGAACTGCTCGACGTTATCGACTGGAACTGGCAGAAATTCAGTGTCGATGTGGGTTTCCATACCAAGCGACGAGTACTGATAAAAACCGGCCGGGGAGTTTATCGTTCCCCAGAAGAAACCCGCCGTTTGATTGAAGGCTGGTACGAGTCGCATACCGATTTGGTAATTCGTACTACTCCCACATCCCACATTTCTGGCGATTTGCGATACACCGCGACCGTGCAGGGAAAGTCTAAAGTCACTGGCCAGCGTGACGACTTGCTGCGGTGCATTGACGCGGCCACCCAAAAACACAAGCCCGCCAAGGAGCCGAAACCGCTCGAAGTTTTGGAGGTCGATTGGACGTTCCCCGCCGCAATGACCCGCCTTGTCGATGGCGACACGCAGGAATTCCAAGCTGATGCGGGGTTTCACACCGATCGCGTCATCACCATGCGTCTTCTCGGGGTCAACTGCCCGGAAACCAAGGGATCGAGCCGTCCAGCAGGTCTGGCCGCCAGCGAGTTCTCTCGCCAGTGGTATGAGACTCACACTGACCTGGTCATTCAGACCCGCAAAGACGTCAGGCACTCGACAGACGCATTTCGGCGCTACCTGGTGACCGTAGAAGGCCAATGTCTGACCACCGGGATCCGCGAGAATCTCGCCCAGTCGCTGTTGGGAGCCCACCACGCCGTCCCGTTTATGGTCGAAGCATGAGCAACCAGAACGCGGGGGCGGATCGGCAGTCGTGTGCCTGGTGCTCTGTGCGGATCGCGGTCTATTTCGCTGCCGTGTTTGAGCTGCCCGAGGAATGCCGGTGGGATGTGCGGATCCGGCTGATTGCGTGGCGGTCGCTGGCAAGGGGCCTGCAACGTGTGCTGGCGACTCAGGCCGGAGTAGCCGAGGTCGAGGGCTGCCGGGGATGCCTCGACTCGGCGGCGATGTATCGGGGCGAGGATCTGTGGTCGGACAACCAAGAGCAGATCGTCGCGGCAAATTCGGTGATGGCTCGGTTCGTGCGAATCAGACGAAAGGCGGGTGAGTGATGGATGTAAAAGCACTCGATGTGATCCTCGAAAAGTTCATCACGCTGGGACAGGACCTTGCAGACGTCCAGAGGCAGTCGACGGATCGATATCAGCAGGTTCAGGGTTTGGAATACGCGCTGACCGAGACCCGGATTCAGTTGGACACGGCAAGGGAGGAGAACGAGACCCTGAAGACCCGGATCGAAGAGGTTCGGGAGGAAAGTGTTACGGGCATGTTGGAAGTCATCGGCAAGCGGGAACAGCAGGCCAAGCGCGACCAAGCCGAGATCATCCGGCTGTGCGAGGAAACGGTCGCGGCGGCGAAATTGATTCGGCGGTTGCAGGCGGAGAACCGCAAGCTCCGCCAGCGGCTGAAGGGCGGTGCGAAATGACCGAGACCGTCAACGGCGTGGAGATCTGCGAGACCCGGTTTTCCCACCCCGATTTCCAGATCGGTCAGGACATGCGGTTTCCCTCGATCTGGGTGCGGGTGCCTGGTGCGGAATGGATGCGGACGCCCTACAGGCGGCTCAGCGTGGTCCGCGAACAATGCCGGGCCACTGGCCTGGACTGCGTCGAGACCATGAGGCAAGTCGCGATGCGGGTCGGGATCATGCGACGTGAAGCGATTTCTGGTGAAGCAATTCGAAAGGCGGGTGAGTGATGG
>DNUF01000061.1:18848-25656 GCA_003508595.1 Planctomycetaceae bacterium | reverse complement strand
AGTATCTGTTGATTCAGTCTGAGGAGATCTCCGACAAATATGGCGGGCTTCCGATTCATATGAATGCCCACAACGTGCGAGAGATGCTTCCCCCCCGTGGGGGGGATTCGGTCTACGAAGTGATGCAGCGGAACACCGATGCCCTGCTCGCGCATCGGGAAAAATCGGGGGACGCCATGTTGATTCATCTGAATCACCCCAACTTCGGCTACGCCATCCGGGCTGAGGACTTGATGCGGGTGCGGGGCGAAAACTTCTTCGAGGTCTACAACGGGCACCCGGGGGTCAGCAATGCGGGCGACGTGACTCATGCGGGGTGTGAGCGAATTTGGGACATCATGTTGGCGCATCGGTTGACCGAGCTCCGATTGCCAGTCATGTATGGACTCGCGGTCGACGACGGTCACAGCTATCACGACATTCCGAGCCGCAATTCGAATCCGGGGCGTGGGTGGGTGATGGTACTTGCTTCCGAGTTGAGCTCGCGCTCGCTGATTGAAAGCCTGGAAACAGGTCGCTTCTATTCGTCCTCGGGGGTTTCCTTAAAGTCTGTCCGCTCTTCTCGCGAGGGTTTGGAGATTGAGGTCGCCCCAATCCCCGGAGCCCAGTACACCATTGAGTTCATCGGGACGCAACGCGGTTTTCCGACAACCTCGGAGCCAATTCGTGGGGGTGATGGCAAAGAGATTTGGACAACCAGGCGCTACAGCGACAAGATCGGGCAAGTGCTTCACACCGTGAAGGGAACCCGTGGCGAATATCGCTTTGGCCCCGAGGATCTCTATGTCCGGGCTGTCATCACCTCCGATCGCCTGCACCCCAACCCATCCAGTCCCGGGGAATTCGAAAGGGCCTGGGCACAGCCCGCAGTTGGCCCGGCGGCTCTCGCCCCGGAGTGACTTCTTTCCGGTTGTGTGTTCGTCGAATGCGGCGTTCCGTTCCATCGGTTCGGTGAATCCCGGTGTGGCAGGCCCGGGTGATGCCGGGATCAGTTGGGCAGGACTTGTCCCAGCTGCCTTTCACACCAGAGTGCCGCCTGGAGCAATTCCCGGTCGTTCCCCCTGGCTGCGATCAACTGCAGTCCCAGGGGGAGTCCGTCGCTGTCGAGCCCCATTGGAAGTGTGACTGCGGGGAGGCCGCAGTAGCTGAAGGGAGAGTTGAATGTGGGGTCACCGGTCGTGTCGATTCCCGGAGCGCCACCGGGAGTCGACGGACAGGCGACCACCCCAGCGGTTTCCAGCAGTCGGTCCATTTCGCTCGACAGGGCGTGTTGGTGTTCTCGGGCTCGGATATAGTCGACTCCGCGAATGGCCGATCCCTCCCGTACCAGTCCGGCCATCCGGGGCCGATATTCCCCGGGGGACTGGTGAAGTCGATTTTCGTGGCCCGCCGAGATTTCCGTGATCATTACGGTCCGGTGGTTCTCCACAACCGTGTCAAACAGTCCTGGAAGAGAGCATTCGAACACATCCACGCCAGTCGTCGAAAGTCGGTCAACCGTCTTTTCAAAAACCGTCCAGCAGTCCGGCGAGGCAACCCGTTCGAATCTCCCCTTCAAGATTCCGAGTCGGCCGAGCGGACGCCCAACGGATTCGAGCCGCGACAGGACTTCGCGATCGTTGACTCCACTCAAAACGCCTTCCAGCACCCACAGGTCATGGACGCAACGAGCCATCGGTCCCGGGACATCGAGGCTCGGTGAGGCAGGAAACAGGCCCGTGACTGGAAATCGTCCCCAGCTCGGCTTGTAACCGGCAATCCCACAGAAAGAGGCTGGTCGAATGATCGATCCACCGGTCTGGGACCCCATCGCGGCAAAGCACATTCCCGAGGCCACGCCCACCGCTGAGCCGCTCGAAGAGCCACCCGGCGTGCGACTTCGATTCCAGGGATTCCGGGTTGCCGGGGGGTCGAAACAGGCAAACTGTGTTGTCACCGTTTTTCCCAGCAGGATCCCCCCTGCCCTGCGAATCCGTTCAATCAAGGGGCCATCCTGTGTGCACGGCAAGCCCGCCTCCCATGGAGCAAAACCGCAGCCCGTGGGACTTCCCGCGACGTCGTAGAGGTCCTTGATGCCCATGGGAACCCCCCAAAGCCCTCCACAAGGCTCCCCGCGCTGAATCCTTGAATCCAATTCACACGCCGTGGCCAGGGCCTGCTCGCTGTCCAGGTGAACCCACGCCTGCAGATGAGGTTCGAGTTGTTCGATTCGGTTGAGGCATTCGGAGATCACATCCTGGGCCGAGCGCCTTCCGGAGACCGTCTTCCGCAGTACCTCAACCAGCGTTCGGTCCGATTGGGCCAGAGGTGTGTTCATTGACAAGCGTCCATGAGGCAAGGAGTGAAGGGGCAGAGCACAGGCAGGTGGGGGTTATTGGCTGGTGGTTCAACTCAGGTTCTATCGGCAGTCGCCGGTGATTGAAAACGAGTCGCGATCGACACCGGAAAAGAGCTCATCTTGACCTCGAGTGGCAACCTCGGATACGAACCCGTCATGACCCTGCTCGACCGCTACCTGCTGGGACGTTACGCCTACGTGTTCCTTGTGGGCTACGTTGCCCTGTTCGGCCTGTATTTCGTGATCGATGTTTTCACGAATGTGGGAGATTTTCTGGATCTTCCCGGTGGCCTGGGGGTGATTGTCACTGAGATCCTGAAGTACTACTCGTATCGCAGTTGTGCCTTTTTCGGCTCGATCGGCGGATCGATGCTGGTGATCGCCGGGATGACGACACTCGCACTCCTGCAGAAGTATGGCGAACTGTATCCAGTCCTCGCCGCAGGGGTGTCAACGATTCGCCTGCTGCGACCAATTGTGATCGGCGCGGTTGTGGTCAATGGCCTGATCGTGCTGAACCAGGAATTGGTCATTCCGCGAATTGCGCTCCAGTTGCAGCAGGATGCCGGTCACCAGAATGATGCGACATTCAATGTGGAACCGGCAATCGATTTTTCCGCCGACATCACCATCGCAGGACAGCGCCTGAACCTCCGAAAGCGGTCACTCGAGGGGGCCGAATTTGTTTTGCGGGAAACCCGGGTGGCGACTGTCCTGACTCCGGTGACCGCCAAGGAAGCGGTCTCAATCGAACCGGGACCGGATCAGCCCGCCGGTTGGTTGCTGTCAGGCTTCAAGCCTCCACTCACCGACCTCCCGTTGACCGAGTTTGGCAGGATGTTGATCCGTCCTGGGCCAGAGCCCGACACCCTGTTTGTCCGTACGGACATCACCTTTGATCAATTGTACCGTCGTGACAGCAGTTTTGAATACCTGTCCACCCGGGAATTGATCAATCGGGTTCAAAATCCCTCATATAACTACCAGTCGCTTCGCAGTCAGAGCATGTATCTTCACTCCCGACTCACCAAGCCCATCATGAATCTTGTGGTTTTGCTGGTCGGAGTGCCGTTTATCGTCCGGAAGGAAAGTTCCTCGCTTCTGAAGAACGTAGGCATGTGCGCCAGCGTCCTGGGGGTGATGTTCGGCTGTAACGAAGCCTTCGGCTATCTTGCAAAGTTCAACCTGTTGACCCCTGAGTCAGCCGCCTGGGCCCCAATCATTCTGTGGGGCGGGTTCGCCGCCTGGTCGTCGCTCAATATCAAGACCTGACGCCGGTTGACTTCTAACCCTCCGGGTGCACAACCCCCTTTTTCAGGATCAGGTTGGCGTAAAGTGCCGTCTCCCCCGTTGCGACGATGGCAAATGCGTCCCGTGACCGCTGGTAGAAATCGTGGCGGCCAATGCGGGTCAGTGGAATGACGCGTCCTTCGGCCCGAAAGAGCTGCTCGGAGAACGACTTCCAGATGGGGGGATCCTCGGTTCCAGGATCTACCGGCTGCATGACCATCGCTACGTCTTCGACAAACGTGTCGATCGGGAGGAGCTTCAGGATGGCCTCCACAAGTTCCACCGCCCCGTGTCCATCAGCCCGAACCAATCGGCGGGCATTCGCCGCGGCAGGATAGTTCCCATCCGCGATCACCAGCTCATCGCCATGCCCCATTTCCATCAGGACGAGCATTAGTTCTGGGGAAATCACTGGCGGGATCTGCTTGAGCATGGCGTGACCTGAAGGAATTCAGGAACCGGATTGCGAAGGGGATGACGGGGGGGGGGCTTGTGTTGGAACTTCACCGAGGTCGGGCAAATGACTGACCGTTGAGACTATCGTCGTCCCACGGGCCCGGCCAGTCGCGGGGGGAGTGTTTTCGTCAACGCCTTCCGGAGCTCCTGCACCACATCCCCCTCCTCCGGAACCTGTCGCAGCACGGTGGCCTCCCCGGCGGCCAATTGATGGGCAACAAACTCAAGAGACTGCTGCATGTCTGCAAAAAAAACCGCCAGCTCCGCCGCCGTCAGGTCACTCCGGAGCAATTCACTGGCCCCGATCCCTCGACGATTTCGGACCAGGCGAGCCAATCCGCTGGTGCCACTGCGGTACAACGATCCTTCGAGGAATGCCCGACGCAGTCCCCCCTGCTCGTCAAAATGGAAGACCCGGTTCGCATTCCAGTAAACCGAGAACCACCCGTTTGACCGCAACCCCAGCAGGATTGGTTCGATCTCGGGAGGAACAGCCAGTTCCGCGCGCATCACGAATGCCTTCGCCTCAGCAATCAGATCTTCCCGGTCGTCCTCATGCCTGGCCATGGGTTCGGCGTCCTTTCGGGTCGGTCATCCACCCGTGGCGTTGGAGATTCGGTCGTTCCAGAAAACGCCAATCGATGGCGTCTGCGAATCATCGCGCATCGAGCCGATCGACACATCAAGGTCGCCGTCGCCGTCGAAGTCGGCGAGTTCCATCGATGGGAATCGTCCGTGGCCTTTCAGCAGGCTATGCCGTTGGAATTCTCCTGGTGAGATCTGCTCCAGCCAGATCACCGCATCAAAATCGGGGCGGACCTGCTTGCTCGCCAGGGTTTCGGGAATTGAGACGGCGGCGACGACATCAAGATCGCCGTCACCGTCGACGTCCCCGGACAGGGCCTTGTGGACGCCGGGGAGTTCCGCGAGAAAGTGATTTTTCCAGGGGTGGCCACCGGTGTTTTCCAGCCAGCGCACACCGTGGTAGGGCTTCACGTAAAAGGTGTCAAACATATCTCCGTTGGTGGCCAGCAGATCCAGGTCGCCATCGCGGTCAAAATCGACCAGTTGGATTCCGGTCGAACCATGTGCCGGATCTCCTCCGGCATAAACCACCTCCCGCCGGAACCGAAATTCTCCCTGGTTCAGAAAAACTTCAATCGACTCATGTTCCTGGCTGAAGAGCGCCACAAAATCGAGGCGTCCGTCCCCATCCAGATCGGCCACCGGGACATGGATGGCTCCGTGACGAGGGTCAATCTCACGCTTCTGGAACGAGACTTCCCCGGGCTTCGTCGAAAGGTTCTCCAGAAGAACCACCTGGCCAGTCTGCCGCCAGCCGAACACGGCGACCACGAGGTCGAGATCGCCGTCTCCATCGAAGTCAGCCGGTTCGACATCCGCGACTCGCCCGACATCGGCGAGCAGCACGTGATGCTCGTACTCCCCCGCCGATGTTCCGCGGAGCCAGAGTACCCTCCCCTTCGCATGGTCCTGGGGCAGAAACGTCCCAAGATCGGCAACGATCAGGTCGGTGAAGCCGTCCTGATCGAGATCGCAGATTTCAGCGTGGCACGGGTTCTCAAGCTGCGCCAGTTTCCTCAGGGAGGAGGGACCGACTGCTGGCTGGATTGCGCCGACGCCACCCATCCGCATGTCGCAGTAAACCAGTTCCTCAGATTTCCCCTTCGCCAGTGGTCGCCACGCCAGGGATGCCACTGCGGCATTCGACTGTCCGAGATTGTCTGCCGATGCCAGTCGGGTGAGCCGGAAGGAAACCTTCGGCGAAGTCGGCAGGTCCGGTTGAACTGGAATCGGGAGTTCCTTCGGTGCCCGCGAGGAAAACCAGTTGACGACATCGACCATCGGTGGAGGCTTGAGGTCGGAACGGCCTGATTCAAAGTAGAAATTGAATCCCTTGTTGACCTCTTCGTGCCAAGCCGAGCGCGGGAAAGACTGCGGATTGGGGACCCCGTGACAGGCCCCGCAAAACGCTTCCACCTGGGCGGTCAGTTCGGGAGATTCGGCTTTGGCACTCTTCCCGACGGCTGACGGCCGTGGGCCACTCGAACTCTCGCGGGACTCAGTTCCCGAACCAGAACACCCGACTGCGGAAAACAGGATCCCTGGCAGAAACGCTGCGAGGCACAGCCGCCATGGATCGCAATCGATGCCCAGAAGCTCGATCCTCAGCCTTCTCCGGATCGCCATCTCCATGCCGTTTCTCCCAAGTCCTGACCCCCCTGTCGCTACAACCCTCACAGCAAACTCCTCAGCCTGACTGATCATACGCCACAGGGGCCCACTCTTCGAAACCGCAAATCCGGAATCTCGACCAGTGTCTCACGGATCAGCGATGACGACCCGTCACCGCACGCTTTCAAAGAGAGGAACTCCGTTTTGGAAACCGCATGGGAAGTGACTCATTCATCGGACCTGCAGTCAATTCCGCCTGACGTTTCGAAAGCCGGGCCATGAAGACACTGATCCCCCGATCGAAACAATGAAAAGCACGCCCAAAACGCGACATGGCTCCTGAAAGCAACCGAAAAACACGGATAAAAACAAACAGGGCGCCAGATTCCAGATTCTTGATCCCCAGGTGGAACCTGAAGGGACAGAACCCAAAATCTGACGCCCTGTTGATGCAGTACCCCCAAGGGGATTCGAACCCCTGTTGCCGGACTGAGAACCCGGAGTCCTGGGCCTCTAGACGATGGGGGC
>DNUF01000061.1:18225-18666 GCA_003508595.1 Planctomycetaceae bacterium | reverse complement strand
CTGGGCCTCTAGACGATGGGGGCAACTGAAGACAGTTTAGCAGCGGAAAACCGAATGTCAAATCGGGAATTCTGCTGTCTGAAGTCGGGCAATCGCCATCAAGCCCACTGAACTTCCGTCGGGCGATGATCCTGTCTCCTTGTCTTGCAACTGTCCCGACCTCCCCTGCCCCGCAGTCATTGTGATGGGGGAGGTCATATCCCGGAGACTATCGCGATCCGAAATAGAACAGGACAGCGGCCAATGCATATTTTCTGATGGAATCGGGCAGAACCTGGGACTGGTCGAGAAAGTACACGAGGGCCAGTCCGGTCATCAGAAGGAGAATCGAGAGTGCGAACAGGTCGGGTCCCCACGGGCGCCGCAGGGTTCCCCTCTCCCGGGTGGGAGAATGCCGAAAGATCCATCTCCAGAAAGATCCCAGCAGGAATGCTGCCGTTC
>DNUF01000061.1:0-18028 GCA_003508595.1 Planctomycetaceae bacterium | reverse complement strand
AGGAATGCTGCCGTTCCGATCCAGGCCGAGGGCATTTCCGCGATCGAGGGGACTGCGTTCCGCGAATTCAGCACATACCCCGCGATCCCCAGTCCCACGACGATCAGCAACGGAACCGCACCCCGGGGCAGAAACAGGGGGTTGCGTTCCGTTGCCAGAGTGCCATTCTCTTCGAGTTGCCGAAAACCTGCTTCCCCCACCCGAAGTGTGATGGTGGAGGAAAAGTAGTAGGCGACCGCAATCAGCAAGGTCTCGCCCCACAGTCCTGGAAGCTCGTGGCCCCGCGAGATTTCAATGACCGCCACCGCCAGCAGCAGCAGTGTCAACGCAGCCCGCACACTCCCTGCGGGCAACCCCAGCGGTGCCTGTCGTGACGCGTTTTCCCGAACTGCCTGAATTTCCAAGATGTTCTCCTCAAGGAATCGTTTTTCCAATTCACTGTGAGGAGAACGCAGCGGTTCAACAGGCGGTTCACCAAAATCCACAACCCCGCACGGCCGCTATTTCACCGGTGAACGGTGGAAGTGGACGTGCTTCCACTCCCCCTGTTGGCGTTCCCAGACGCGAGTCTCTTCGGTGCCGCGAGAATTCGGATGCCCATTGGCATCAACGTATTGGGTCAGCCGGAAATAGGCGATCACGGCACAGTCACCCATCACCCGGATCGATGGGTGACAGATGGTATTGCGCGGCTTTGACGCTCCGCCGGCGAGATCGAAGTAGAACTTGTGAAAATCGAGACCGGCAACGACATGCCCCAATGCCTCCCCCTCGATGCAGGTGATGGAAGGGTCGCAGAGGCGTGCGTACGTCGTCCAATCACCCTCGGCAATCGAGTCGAGCAGTTTTTGGGTCAGGTTCAGGATCTCGGTTTCGGTGTTCGCAGGCATGGGGAACAGGAGTGTCAGGGATCGGAAAAGGGAAACTCACACAGCGAAAACGCAATGTCATAAAGGGGATCGTGGTTGCCATCTGAACACCATGACTCCCGATGACTGGGAATTCGTCTAGCCCGACAGTTTCTTCAGGAAGTCATCGAGGTCGGGGTTGTCCACCGTCGAAGATGGCGGTGGTGCCGGGGACGGCTGGCCGAAATCCTCGCGGTTCCAGTCCACGGCAGGAAGTTCCACAGATGACTCGCCCGAATCCTGTTGTCGCTGACGGGGCTTCGCAGGCGACGGCAGAGGCCGATCCGTCTGAGACGTGTCTTCATCCAGACCAGGCGGAGTCCCATGGTGGGTGTCGAGGTGATGGTGAGTCTCGGACAGCCCATCGACAAGGGTGGCGGGTTCGCCATCGGCGACCGCCCGAATTTCGACCCGGCAGCAGAGCGGACCGATTTCAAGGTGCATTCCATCCCGCAGGAGTTGGTCGATACCGTGCGGAATCGGTTTGCCGTCAACCCGGGTTCCATTGGAGCTGCCCAGATCGCGGACGAGCAATTCCGACTCGGTGAGGGTCAGGAGGCAGTGCCTGCGACTGATTTCCGGGAGGCTGAGCCGCAACTGGCAATCGGGTGATCGCCCCACGGTGACAGTCCCCTTCAGATGCACTCGCGGAGGATTGCTCCTGGGCTGCAGGATATGGAGGATCACTTCCATGGTGGTGCAGTGGGGTCACTCGCGGGGTGCAGGGACAGCAATCATGTCCAGGGTAACGGTCTTCCCCGGAACACCCGTTCCCCGAACGACCGCTTTGGAAGCAGCCGGTGGGCGCTGGGGATCATAGTACTTGGGACGCAATTCGTTGAGCCGGGCGCTGGAGTCGTCGGTGGAGACGTAATACGTGGCTTTTGCCAGGTTGCGAAGGTTGCCGCCAGCCGGTTTCAACAGCTGTTCAAGGTTCGCGAAAATCTGGGGAACCTCCTCGCCACCGGATCGTTCGCTGGTGCCGTACAACCCGGACACAAAAATCAGTGAAGGGCCGTGAGTCCGCGACACCCGGCTGAAGACTGCCGAGGCCTGCATGCCGGGGGGGGTGATGTATTCAACTCGCTCCGCAGGTTCCAGCGCGGGACCGGGAGAGGCGGCCAACAGCTCAATCTCAATCGTCCCGGGAGCCAGCCATTCCACGACCGACTGAGGACCCCGATGGATCTTCTGGATCTCTGCGACTGCGGCTTCCGCCTGGTCCATCGGGGAGACAAACGAACGAACAGAAATCACATCCGCGAAAGACAGCCCAAGGTGCTGGAGAGTGGCATCCAGGCTTCGCAGCGTATTGCGAGTCGCTTCCGCAATGGAGTTGCCAGCCTCGGCCTGCCCGGCGACAAACACGAGGGATCCAGGCATGACTCGACACAGCGGCGGATTCCCCGGGTTGAGGGAAAGTTTCTGCAGAGACTCGTGTTCCCGACGATCAAGCCGTGCCGAACCGGTTCCCGCGTCCACAGCGACAACATCGAGTGCGACATGCGCCCCCGCTCGCGGAAGTTGCCCCACAACAAAGCTGACAGCGCCCCGTTCCGATCCCGCATAGCGTTGATCGAGAACCCCCCGGACCTCTGTGGCCGCTTCGTCACTCGTGACGCAGAAATTCCATTTCACGATCCGGGAGGCGGCCCCTTCCCCGAGGGCTGACTCCACGCGCGACAGCAGGAACTCAGCCTGCTCCCTCGCACTCGAGGCCGCGACTCCACCCGTTTCCAACTGCGGGAAAACCTGGGTGGAGAAGACCAACGGCACATCATCAACGCGAACGGCACCGCTGCTGCCCGAACAGGGCCCGACACCAAACCGGGACAGCCCTTCCGCCCGTGCCGCAGAAGGCCACAGCAACAACACCATCATCATCCCCAGTGAGATGGGGGATCTTTTCGGAGGGCCGTGCGACATGCAGTGGGGGGCGGGAACGCAACAAGGGGATTCGCTTCCCTGATTCTAACGAACCACGGGCTCAAATGCGCCGCCTCTGGATTGAGATTTCGCGGGCCGGCTGGAGAGTCCCAGCCACGACCGGTGATGATCTCGATGGCACCTCGCGGCAGGACCGATCGGGGACCAGACTGCTGCCACCACGTACTGGTTTGTGAAATCTTTTTGCCACGCCCGCCAGCAAGCGACAGAGCGGTTTTTCGACCATCGGCCACTCTCAGGCTCCGGCCGACCTCAAAATGCTGGTTACGACCTGACCATGCACATCCGTGAGTCGGTAATCCCGTCCCTGGAACCGGTAGGTCAAGCGGGTGTGATCGATCCCAAGGCAGTGCATGACGGTCGCCTGGATGTCGTGGATATGCACCGGATTCTCCACGATGTTGTAGCTGAAGTCGTCCGTCGTCCCATGGACCAGCCCACCCTGGATGCCCCCCCCGGCCATCCACAGGCAGAAATTCCGCCCATGGTGATCGCGACCGTAGTCGGCCTGAAGCCCTCCCTGTCCGTAAACCGTCCGGCCAAACTCGCCGCCCCATACAACGAGGGTTTCGTCGAGCATCCCCCGCTGTCGAAGATCCTCGAGAAGCGCTGCCTGGGGCTGGTCGACATCACGGCACTGCTTGGGCATGTTTGTGGCCAGTCCGCCATGCTGGTCCCAACCGCGGTGGTACAACTGCACGAACCGCACTCCCCGTTCGACCAGTCGGCGGGCGAGCAGGCAGTTGGCCGCAAAGCTCCCGGGACGACGGACATCGTCCCCGTACATTGTCAGGACCGATTCCGGCTCACTCTTCAGGTCGACCAATTCAGGCACCGACGACTGCATTTTGAATGCCAGCTCGTATTGCGAGATCCGGGTCGCAATCTCGGGATCGTTCGCGGCTTCCAGCTTTTGTCGGTTCAGTCCCGCAATGACATCCAGTTGCCGACGCCGCAGGTTGCGGTCGATCCCCGGTGGGTCGGAAAGGTACAGCACAGGATCTCCCTGGCTGCGCAGTTTGACTCCCTGGTGACTCGAAGGCAGAAAGCCGCTTCCCCAGAGTCGATCGAGCAAACCCTGGTTGGCGTCGGCCCCGGACCCGTGAGAAATCATCACCACGAAGGCTGGAAGATCCGAGGCCTCACTTCCGAGTCCGTAGCTGGCCCAGGCTCCGATCGATGGACGGCCTGGTTGCTGCGATCCGGTCTGGATGAACGTGATGGCCGGGTCGTGATTGATCGCCTCGGTATTGACCGAGCGGATGACGCACATCTCCTTCATCATGCGTCGCGTATGCGGCAGGAGTTCCGAAATCCAATGTCCCGTCTCAGGGCATTGCTCGAAGCCAAACTTCGAGGAAATCACCGGAAAGCTCTTCTGTCCCGAGGTCATCCCGGTCAGTCGCTGCCCCTTGCGGATCGAGTCTGGCAACTCACTGCCGTGGAGTTCTTTCAGTCCCGGCTTGTGGTCAAACAGTTCCAGTTGCGAAGGGCCGCCCGACTGGAACAGGTAGATGACCCTCTTGGCCTTTGCCGGAAAATGTGTGCCCGAAAGAACCCCCGGTTCTGCCCGGGCCGCAGTCGACTCCCCCAGCAGGCTGGCGAGCGCCGCCATCCCCACTCCGGATGACGCCGACAGCAATTGCCGTCGCCCCATGGAGGCCGAACCCAATGCGCCAAGTGCCTGCGGGAATTCCATGACAGATCTCGGGAGGTTGGACAACAGTTTGCAGGACGTTTGATGTGGTCCGCAGGATCAGGAACGACGTGTTTCCAGGCGAATGTCGACACTCGCGGCGTGGGCCGTGAGCCCCTCCGTCTGGGCCAGCAATCGAACGTCATCCGCCGTATCCCGCAAGGCCCCCTGATCGTAGGAGATCAGGGACGACCGTTTCAGGAAATCGGTGGCACACAGCCCATTGGCGAAGCGGGCGGTCCCGCCGGTCGGCAGCACGTGGGAAGGACCTGCGACATAGTCTCCCAGGGCCACCGGGGTATGATGCCCCAGGAAAATGGCCCCGGCGTTTTGGACATTTTCCACGGTCTCTCGCGGAAAACGGGTCGAGATATGCAGGTGCTCGGGAGCGAAAAGATCGGTCAGTTCGGTCGCCTCCGCCTCGTTTCGGGCGAGGATCAAAGCCCCGTATTCTTCGAGACTGCTGCGGGCCAGATCACCCCGGTCCACCACTCCCAATTGCCGCTCCAGCGCCTGCCGAACCTGCTCCAGCAACGGCGCATGCCAGGTGATCAGCACGCCCGATCCGGGGCTGTGTTCCGCCTGGGAAATCAGGTCGCTCGCGATGAACTCGGGATGAGCCGAGTCATCGGCCAGCACAACGACCTCACTGGGGCCGGCAATCGAATCGATGTCAACTTCGCCAAACACCCATCGTTTGGCGAGGGCGACAAACAGGTTGCCTGGCCCGACAATCTTGTCGACTCGCGGGGTGCCTTCGGTGCCGTATGCAAGTGCCGCCACCCCCTGGGCCCCCCCGGTGCGATAGACCTCGTGAACTCCCAGCAGGTCACAAGCGGCAAGCAGGTCGGCATTGAAACCACCGAAGGGGGTTGGCGGGACCATGACCGCAATCTCGCGGACGCCGGCCACCTGGGCCGGAACGGCGGTCATCAGCAGGGTCGAAGGGTAAGCCGCCGCTCCCCCGGGCACACAGATCCCGATCCGCCGCATCGGACGATAGCGCTGCCCCAGTTCAATCGTCCCACCTCCCGACGTGGACTTTCGCAGTTCGACATCTTTCGGCAGGATCGCCGACTGGAATTCGCGGATGTTGCTGGCGACCCGCTCAATCACCCGCAGATACTCGGGGCGGGCCTGTTGCCGCGCTGCCCGGAATTCGGTCGGCGAAACCCGCAACTCACCCGCCGACAAAGTCTTGCGATCGAGCCGGGCACCATAGTCGAGAACCGCCTGCAGTCCCCGGCGGCGGACCTCTCCGCAAATCCGTTCGACGACCTGCTGTGGTGACAGGGCTTCGCCGAACAGTTCCAGAGTCCGCTGCCGCCCCGACTCGGAAACGATATCCCCCCGGATTCCCAGCTTGCCGCGCAGGGAGTCGATCAACTGCCGGGCATCCTGCTTGCCACAGTCGATGGTGGGGATGTTCAAAGACTCACCGGGGGATTTCATGAGGGAGATCTGAGGGACGGGTTCGGGGGGGTGAGGGGACGAGGTCCCAGGTCGGCGATCATCAGGATAAAGCATCGCTGCAGGCTGCGGGAGAGATGCGGGCGGGTTGCCGGTTGGCACGCTCTCCCTGTAGATTGCAGAGATTCTTCCCGTTCCTGGTCCCAGAATTCACTGCCTCGTGATGCCCCCCCGAATTGATTTGCGGAGTGATACCGCCACCAAGCCCACTGCGGGAATGCGCCGTGCCATGGCGGAAGCCGAGGTCGGTGACGACATGCTCGCGGAAGACCCCACGGTCAACCGTCTCGAGCAGCGGATCTGCGAGTTGTTGGGAAAAGAGGCGGCGGTGTTCGCCTGTTCGGGGACCCAGTCGAACCAGATGGGAGTTCGCGTGCACTGTCTCCCCGGAGATGAAGTGCTGATTGACCACACGGGTCATGTTGCGAACTACGAACAAGGTGCCCCGGCGGCCCTCAGTGGGGTCACTTGCCGGCTGCTGCCAGGACGGAATGGCCTCCTGGATGTTCCCGATCTGGAGGGGAAGATCCGGGCCGACAACCAGCATTTCTGCCGCACCCGTCTGGTCTGCCTGGAGAATACCACGAACGTGGGGGGAGGACGGGTCTACCCACTCGCCCAGGTCGAGCGGATTTGTGACTGGGCCCACAGTCATGGACTGAAGGTCCATCTCGACGGGGCCCGGATGTTCAATGCTGTTGTTGCCGGGGGATATACGGCGCGGGAGCTGTGCCGGAACATCGACACAATCTCGATCTGCTTTTCGAAGGGGTTGGGTTGTCCCATGGGCTCCATCCTTGTGGGGACCGGGGAGGACATCGCGAAGGCCCGCCGGGTTCGCAAGCTGTTTGGCGGAGCCCTGCGGCAGGCCGGCATTGTGGCCGCCGCGGCCCTGTATGCACTTGATCATCACGTCGATCGCCTGCGGGACGATCACGACAATGCCCAATTGTTCGCATCGCGGATCGAGCAAGTTCCGGGAATTCAGGTCAACGCGGGCGAGGTTGAGACCAATCTCGTGTTTTTCGACGTTGATCCCTCCTGTGGCACGGCAGGTCAGTTGTCGACCAGGCTGGCGGTGAAAGGGGTCTTCATCAACGCCTCTGGTCCCCAGCGATTGCGGGCCTGCACCCACCTCGATGTGTCCCGGGACGATGCCCTGCGGGCCGCCGAGGCGATTTCCGAATCGATGCACGAAGGTTTGCTCTCGGCGGTCAGCGCCGCCGCCGGCCCCTATTCCCGCTGAGAGTTCACTCATTGGACCGGGCAGTCTGTCCCGAGACCAGGGGGGTCCTGTTCCCGCCCCGGCCTCGGTGAGTGATCGTTTCGAGATGGCATTTTCTCTCCAGAGACAACCATGGCACGCCGATTCGTCAATACGCTGTCCGATGGGGATCAGGTCGACGAGATCTACTTCCTCGCCGACCGGCAGATCCGGGTGAATCGCAATGCCTCCCAGTATCTGCTGCTGGAACTCCGCGATCGGACCGGGACAATCATCGCCCGAATGTGGAATGTGAGCGAAGAGAACGTGGCTCACATTCGCGCGGGAGAATATGGCCAGGTCAGGGGAAAAGTGCAGCTCTTCCAGGGAGCGCTGCAGATGATCGCGACGACGGTTACGCCAATCCCGGCGGGGCAGGTGAATCCCGACGATTTCCTGCGGCAGAGCAGCCGCGACCTGCAGGCCCTGGAGGTCCGTCTTCGCGAGCTGCTCGGTTCGATCAGCGACCCGCCGCTGCACAGGCTGATGAACTGTTTTCTCTCGGACGAGTTGCTGATGGCCGATTTCTGCACGGCACCGGCCGGCATGAAGGCCCACCATGCGTACAAGGGGGGCCTGCTCGAGCACGTGGTCAACATGCTTGAAATCGCCAACCGTTGTGCCGACCTCCTCTCGGGTGTGGACCGCAACCTGCTGCTGGCGGGAATCTTCCTGCATGACCTGGGGAAGATCCGCGAGCTCTCGTACAGCGGCCCCTATGGCTACACCGATGAAGGGCAACTGCTGGGGCACCTGACCATCTGCCTGGAAATCCTCGTGGCCAAGATCGCCGAGGTCGAACGGGTCACGGGGGAGCCGTTCCCCTACGAAACGGCCCTGCGACTCAAGCACATGGTGCTCAGCCACCATGGCACGTACGAATTCGGCAGCCCCAAGCTGCCGATGACCCCCGAGGCCGTCGCCCTGCACCAGATCGACAATCTGGATGCCAAGGTGCATGAGGTGAGCCGGGACATTGCCGAGGATCCGAATGGAACCTCGAGCTTTACCCCCTTCAATGCCCGACTGGATCGGAAGCTGTTCAAGGGAATTCGGCCCGACACTCCCGGAGCGACCTGATCTCCCGGCCGGTTTGCCTCTCCTGCAGGACCATTGTTCGAGGTTCGAATCGATGTCTGCCCCGCTTGTATTCCGTGCGATGACCCTGGCGGAGGTGCGGACACTGGTTGGCTGGGCCGCCCGGGAAGGCTGGAATCCTGGTGCCCACGACGCGGCCTCTTTCTGGCTGGCCGATCCCGAAGGGTTTCTCGCCCTCGAGATCGGTGGGGAACTCGCGGGTGGCGGTGGCATCGTCCGGCACAACGACCAGTTCGGGTTTATGGGGCTGTTCATCCTGGAACCGAAATTTCGCGGACAGGGATTCGGACATCGACTGTGGTACGAACGCCGCGACCGGCTGCTGAGTCGGTTGTCGAAACCCGCCACCATTGGGTTGGATGCTGTCGAAGCCATGATTCCCTTCTACGCGAGGGGTGGGTTCCAGCCGTACTATCGGCATGTCCGGTATGCGGGCCAGCCGCAGGCCCGCGTAACACCCGAGGTGGTCGACCTGGCAACGGTCCCCCGGCCACTGTTGCACCAGTACGACCGGGCGTGCTTCCCCGGCCCAAGGCAGGCCTATCTCGATGCCTGGCTGGCACAGCCTTTCGCCCACGCACTGGCCATTCGCCGGAACGAGAAGCTCACCGGCTATGGACTTCTCCGGAAATGTTCACCCGGCTGGAAGCTGGGACCGCTGTTCGCCGACACCCAGGACGAGGCTGAACTGATCCTGCAGCGGGCCGCTGCGCACGCCGGATCGGAACCGATCTTCCTCGACATTCCCGAAAACAATCCGGCGGCCCGTGAACTGTGCTCCCGTCACAACATGCAGCCGGTGTTTGAGTGCACACGAATGTACCTGGGTCCGGCGCCCCAACTCGATCACAACAAGATCTTCGGCATCACCACCCTCGAACTGGGTTGACCCCGCCAGATCGCAGTCCGCCGCGATCCCGATCGGAGCACTCCCCTCCTGCCTCGCCGTGGCTGAGGGCATCGGTCGGCTGGGGGCATCCGTCCCGAATCCGCCGTCCGCGGCAGACCAGAAGGACAACGGAAGTCCGGGCTTGGTGGATCAATCGCCCCCGGGATTTTTTTTCCCGTTTGTACGCACCGCCTGTTCGAGGTGGTCGACCACCTCGTCGAGCGTCAGGCGGGAGGTATCCACCACCCGGGCGTCATCCGCGGCCCGCATCGTCCCAAACTCCCGCCGCGAGTCCCGTTCGTCCCGCTGGGTCTGCTGTTCGAGCAATTCCTCCAGCGAAATCGGCTGGCCTTTCATGGCCAGTTCCCGTTGTCGCCGCAACGCCCGCTCGCGGGGATCGGCCACGAGGAAGAACTTGCACTCGGCGTGGGGAAACGCCACGGTCCCCTGGTCGCGCCCCTCGGTCACCACGTCCCGCCCCTCGGCAAAGCGCCGCTGCAGTTCCACGAGATAGGCGCGCACCGCATTGTTGGCCGCGACAAACCGCGACTCCTGGGTGACCTCCGGGCTGCGAATCTCAGAACTCACGTCCTGCCCGTTGACGATCACCTGGTGTCGTTCGAGTTGCAGGCTCATGGACCTGGCAGCCTGCTCGACGGCGTGATTGTCGGTCAGCGGAATGCCCTGTTGCTGGCAATGCCAGGTGACGGCCCGATACATCGCCCCCGTGTCGAGGAACACGAATCCCAGGCGTTCCGCGAGGCGGCGGGCGGCGGTGCTCTTGCCGGCCCCGGCCGGTCCATCGATCGTCACGATCACTCGGGCAACCTCTCAGAACAGAATTTCCACATCCGCCACCTCGTAGGCTGTCAGGTCGAGCCAGATCCCCTCTCCATCCACCGGCAGCGTGATCATCGTCTGATGTTGCAGGTCCACCTGCCGGGCACTGCGGGGGGGCCACAGTCCACAAATCCGCGCCCGGGCAGGTCGTCCTTCGGTTTCCACCAACCGCAGGCGGCAACCATGCACCCGCCGGGGAGCCCCCCCTGCCGTCGGCTCCACCTCGGGTGGACCAACCGGGAAGAGTCCGGTCACCTGCACATTCCTCGGTTCCACCTGGAAGAACCACCCTGAATGGCCGCCGCGGGGTTGCCCGCTGGTCGTCGGGACGACGACTGCCGGCACCGTCGCATCCAGTGCCGCCTGCATCGGATAGTCCTGGTCGATCGCCACCACCATCCGGAAACGCCGCTGCGTTTCCCCCTTGGCCAGCAGGATTGTGTCGAGCATTCGCGGCCCGGTCTTCCGGTGAAACGGGAGGCCGCACGGCAGCAGCGTGGTCCGGGTGTCGGAGGTGGCGATCTCGATGCAGTCGGTGGTTTCGATCCGTTCCTCGGCCGTGGCGTGGATTCCCTGCTGGGCGGCGTACGAGAGGGCGGCTGTCTCATCGTGCCAGGCGAATCGCGAGGCAAAATAACTGTGCCAGGGCTCGAGGTCCGGCTCGCGCTGCGGCGAGAGTTCGACGATGAGTTCGACCACTGGCCGGCCGCGCCACACCCTCACCGTCTGCAGGAAGCCCGAGAGGATCCCCCCCGATTTCTGATCGACAATTTCACCGCGAGTGACGATCTCCCCCAGCGTTGGCCCCGAGGCGGTCACGCTCGAAGATGTCATTCGCATTTCGCCATAGTGACTCCGCTGCGTCTCCTGGCTGTCGCCACTTTTCTGTTCCCACGTCCGTTCACGGGCGAACCGGAAATTCAGTTGCTGACTGAGCCGGTTGGGACTCCGCCCATGCCCCTTGATCCGGGCGATTCCCCCCGTCTGCGAGTTGAGGTGAACTTCGAACAGTTCGTTCTGCAGCAGGAGCCCCTCTGCCAGCGGAGGGACGGTTGGTGACTCAGCCGGAGTGTCGCCGGCAGTGGCCGGAATCCAGGTAAAGCCCGTACCGGGAATATCGGCGATCAACTGCGTGTGCTCCCCGGTCCACTGGACCCGCACCTGCCCGCCGTCTGAGACCGGGCGGGGCCCGTGGCGATCGAGATCGACGACCACACGACGCGGAAACCCCAGGGTGTTGATCAGCAGGAAGCCCGGTGCGTCTCCGGGGGCGGAGACAATCTTGCGGGCCAGGGTCTCCCCGGCCACCTGGCTCCGGGCTTCGATCGCCGTATCGACAGCGGTCAGGTCGGCGGACGAGGCATCTTCCGGCAGCGACTCGCTCTGGGCTTCGAGGGCGAACAGCGCCTCATTCCCCGGTGACCGCCCGCGCAGCAGGGCATCGATTCCCGACACCCACAGCAGCCGGTCGAGGCGTCGACGCCTCAGAGTCATCCCGGCCAGTCGGCTGAGTGGATTGACCTCTTCACGGGCCACTGCCTGGAACAGGAACGGCGTGAGGTATTCGCGCGGCTTGTAGGCACCGGTGGTCGTGGCACTGGTGGTCTGCTCGAAGAAGTGGTCGAGAGTGGCAAACTTCCCCAGCACGGGAGCGTACCGGGCCATGCGCTGCAGGTCCCCGAAATACGGCGTCTGCAGGTCGGGCCAGCGGGCGAAGATGACCCCGGCGGTATGGTCGTGGTCCATGGACTCGGCCATGCGGGACGGCAGACGCAGGTAACTGGTCGCGGCATCTGCCGCCAGCGGAATGCGTGAGAGCGCCTCGACCGAGCTGTACTCGATCCCCTGCCAGCGAAACTTCGAGTATTCCTGGTCGGGGTAGAAGCCATCGTCCAGAACAACATGGAGCGCCCCGATGAAACCCGCCTTCTTCAGCAATTGCGGCTGCTGGGCAAACAGGCCATAGCGTCGTCGCCCCCACACCCGGGCAGCGGCCCCCAGGTGCTGCTGGAACAACCGCTGGGCCTCTTCCATCTGCCAGACAATCGAGTTCAGCCCCAGGAGCGGCAGTGGGGCCTCGTCGAGATCCCCCCCAACCAGCCCGAGCCAGCCCTCGGCAACCCCAGTGGCGACATGTCGGGCTGACTCGGGAAAATCGCGGGCCAGGTCCCGCGCATCGATTCCGGAGAGCAGCAGGCTGAGCGGCTGTTTCTCGGCCAGGGCCTGTTGCAGTTCGGCCCCCCCGAGCTTGGGGATCAGCAGACAGAGGTCGAGCAGAAAACAATCGACGGGGTAAAACCGTTCGCGGGCCCCCAGCAGGATGTCAAAGCACTCCTTGAGATGAGTCCGTGCCGTGTCGTTGTCACCCGCCACTGCCGCTTCGGCGGCCGTGACCGCCTCCCGCCTCAGGTGAGCCTCGTCGATGC
Organism: Planctomycetaceae bacterium; assembly: GCA_003508595.1. GTDB lineage: Bacteria > Planctomycetota > Planctomycetia > Planctomycetales > Planctomycetaceae > UBA10511. The sequence continues at coordinate 5,490 of DNUF01000061.1, read as the reverse complement.
TGCTGAAGTTCCGCATCTTCCGGGTGAGCAGTTCCACCTGGAGGTGGCAAAAGCCGAGGGCCAGGAAATCGGCCGCCACATCCGGATGCACCTGGTTGGTCGACTCCAGCGGTGCCAGGGCCTGGGCCAGCATCTCGTGTCGGTCGGAGAGGTGCCGAATCACGACACAGCCTTCGTCAGCCACCCGCTCGGCCCAGCCCGACGGCAGCCACCCTTCACAGTGGGTGGGAACGACGATCAACCTTGATTGCGTCGCGTCGGGAGGATCATCGGCCCGATGCCAGCGGGGCAGAACGCGGGCGGATGCCAGCAACACCGGATGCCAGGGGACCGCAAACGCATTCAACAGCGACGCCGCCTCGGTCTCCCCCAGGTCGCTGGGAAAGTCCTCAAGGCTGTGGCTGGGGATGAGTGTCAGCAGGTCGTCGTAGGGCATATCCCGATCGTAGCAGTCCGGGAACGACGCGGAGAGGGTAAAACTGCTTTGGTCTCGGTCAGACACCGGGGCGTTCGACCATCACCAGTCCGTCGATCGTCGGGAGACCGACAGGCATTGAGGTGGCGGTTCCGAATGCCGTGATGACCTCGGCCGCGGCACGACGTTTCTTCGACACTTCGCCGCAACGCGCCAGTGATTGGCTCCGGGGGCAAGGAGACTTCAGGGAATCCCTGAGCACGTCTGCCGGGAACCACTTCCGCCGAAACGGAACTGGAAACAACCACCGGAACAGCAGCCAGTAAAAGGAAAGACCTGGATACCAGGGCCGTTTGGGCCCTGCTCCAGGTCTGGCCTGACATTCAGTAGCGGAGGAGGGATTTGAACCCCCGACACGCGGATTATGATTCCGCTGCTCTAACCACCTGAGCTACTCCGCCAGCAGAGGGGCAGTGCCCCACGGGTCAAGATTATAACCGACTTTCCCGGCGTTTGAAGTCACACTGGGAAAGTTGGTCGCACAGGAAATCCAACCCCCCGTCCTCCCCGCTCAATCCCGCCCGTCGTTTCCGTGCCGAGATTTCGCACGGACGGTACAATCCTCCCGGGGGGCAAGCGTTCCACAAGGGCGTCCGCCCCGCTTCCGGGCCACGACTTCCCAGCCATGTTTGTCACACTGCACCATTGTCGGATCGAACTGCTGCAGGGCGATCTCAGCCTCCAGGCGGTCGATGCGATTGCGAATGCGGCCAACCCCCAGTTGGCCGGAGGGGGCGGTGTCGACGGCGCGATCCACCGGGGGGCCGGACCGGAGTTGCTCCAGGAGACGGATCGCCTGTATCCCAATGGGTGTCCAGTGGGAAGTGCCGTCGCGACCAGCGGCGGTTGCCTTCCCGCCCGGTACGTCTTCCATGCGGTCGGCCCTGTCTGGCACGGCGGCCACGAGGGAGAGCCAGCCCTGCTGGCGGGGGCGTACCGGCGCTGTCTTGAATTGGCCGTCGAGCGGAATTGTCAGAGCCTGGCCTTTCCGGCGATCAGCACGGGAGTCTACGGTTATCCGAAACGGGAGGCCGCCCGGGTCGCCCTGCAGACCACGCTCGATTTTCTGCGTGAGTTCCAACGTCCCTCCCTTGTCCGGTTTGTGCTGTTTGATGGCGGGTCGCTGCAGATCTTTGCCGACGTCCTGGCCCAGTTGATGTCCGGTTCCTCCCTCCCCTGACACGCCCCATGCCACATCTGTTCCCCCCGGTTGCAAGTTCCGCTGGTACCCCGATCCTGGTCCTGGGGTTGTTGCTGGGAAGCCCCGGCTCGCTGCAGGTCTGCGGCCAGGAATCGCCCGCGGCCACCAGGGGCAAACCGCCAATCCAGGCCGCAAATGGGGCCCCGGTCTCCCTGAATGAATCGGGAACGGTCAAGCTGGATCTCATGAACCGGCGGTTGCTGGTCCAGGGGGAAGTTGTGCTTCGACAGGGGCAACTCGAGATGTTTGCCTGTCGCAAAAAATCGAAGGAACACGAGTCCATCGTGGCGATCGATGCCGCCGCCTATGTGATTCACAGCGGACTGCTGGCCCTGAAGGCGAACCCCGGGGGACCGGCGGTCTATGAACCAAAGTTTCAGCCTCCGCATGGCGAAAAACTCGACATCTTTGTGAGCTGGAAGGACGAAATGGGGAAGACGCAGCGAGTCCCGGCCCAGTCGTGGATCCGGGAAACTGTGAATCGCTTCTGGCTGAAACCCCTGGAGAAACTTCCCGAGGGGGTCACCATCGACGAGTCGTCTCCCCTGCGTTACGACCGCAAGCAAAAAGAACTCCTCTGGTATGGCCCGATGAGCGACAGCCAGAAGAAAGAGTTGCTGGCGATGTCGGACGACAAGGGGTGGCGGCAGGCAATCGAGTACTTTCACGACCGTGGCCAGTCGCGCGGCATGCAGGCCGACTGGGTCTTCGTCGGTAGTGTGCTGGGAGAGGACGAAACGACCGGAGCGAAGAGCTATGCAGCCGAAGAGGGGCAGTACATCTGTGTCTCCAATTTCGCGACGGCAATGATCGATGTGGCCGCCCGCAGCAGTGATCAGGCTGCTGAACTGGCTTTCGAGGCGTGGACGGACAAGATTCCCAAGAAGGGAACTCCTGTGACCCTGGAGATCATTCCGGTCCCCAACAAGGGGCCGGCCAAGCCTCCCGAAGCGGCCCCCAGGAAATAGGGTGTTCGTGAAGAGTGTTCGTGAAGAGTGTTCGTGAAGAGTGTTCGCCGCCGAACGCCCGCGTGTTCTGCCATCCGCGACGTTGCCCCGGTGTTTGCCAGGCCGGGAGCGGGGTGACAGTCGCAATCGACGCCAGACTCCCGAACGAATCGACGTCGGGTGGGGCGGATGGGAACGTGTGTCGGCCCAGTGAAAACCAGGCCGAAGACCATGCCGAAGTCCAGGCCCCGGTTCAAACTCGGTCAACGCCTACGGCTGCCTGGTCGGGGTCGCCGCCGGTTCAGATCCGGTCGAGCGAGTCGAGCCAGATTGCCATTTCCAGCAGGACCGCACCGGAGGGGTATTGACCGCCGCGACCCGAAAGGATTGTGTGGACGACCGGGAATTTCTGGTCCCGCAGCGTTTTGGCCGTCATCAGGACCAGCCGATGCAGCGGGTCACCGTCGGCACTTGTGAGATGGAACTGCTGACGTGACTCGGGTTCGTTGTCGGGAGGGGGCGAGGGAAGCGAGATGGCAGACCCGATGAGGGCCCGGTACAGGGTCCGATGCTTGAAGGTCAGCCCGAATGCAAACATCCCGGTTCCGCCGTGCGTGTGCAGTACGGTGCGGGTCTTGTCGATGCGGTACTGCTGCTGGAATTGCTCGGTCAGGTCCTTGACAAATTCGCCTTCATCGGGAGTCCAGCCGGCCAGGTTTTTCGCCTTGGGGGCCAGCAGCACGATGCCCCACTCTTCGCAATGTGTCTGCCACGCCTTCAGCATCGCCGCCTCCATGGTGTCTCCCGGGGGATGCAGCCAGACCAGCAGCGAGTATTCAAAGTCGGGGTTGTAGTCGTCGGGTACAAACGCCCAGTATTCATGGTCGTGGGCGTCACTCTTGGCCGTGAATCGTCCCAGCTTGAGGTTGGGGTCGGCCAGTTCCTGTTCGCGGGGGGGTTGTGGCGACGGGCGAATGTCCACCGGCACGATCACCGGAGTGGTCCCACTCGTGATGGACAATTCGCGGGTTTCTTCCCCCCGCTTGATTGTGACCGCCAGTTTGTCTCCCGGACGAAGCCGTGACACCTGGTCGGCCATGGCGTCGGCCTGCGTGATGGCGACTCCCCCGAGGGCTGTGATCTGGTCTCCCCGCTCGATCCCGGCACGGGATGCGGGACTCTCGGGGTAGACATAGCGCACGCCCAGCCCGACGAGGTCTTTCGCCCCCGAGCCCGCGCGAACGGGCAGCAGCCCAAGGAACGGCAATTCATACGGGACCAGCCTGTCAGTCAGGACCAGGTCGCGAGTCAGCCGTTCGCCACTCCGTTCCACCGTCACCTTGACCGTATCGCCCGCGTACTTGTTTCCGAGGACGTGCTTCATCTGGGCCTGCGAGCGGACTGCCTTGCCGTCGAGTTCCACGAGCAGGTCCCCATCCTTGAGCCCCGCTTCAAACGCCGGAGAACCGTATCGAACCCGGTCAATCTGTGGTTTCTTCTCGTAGAGGTCCTGTCCCTTCAGGGTGACCCCCATCAGACCTGCCGAAAGGTCCTTGCCCTGCTTCAGACGCTCCAGCGATGCGAGGACATTCTCGAGCGGGATGGCAAACCCAATCCCCGAGTCGTACCACTCGACTCCGGCGACATCCCCCGAGGCGGTGGGAGAGAGGGGAACCAGAACTCCCATGACCCGCCCCTGCACGTCGACCAGGGCCCCTCCATAGTTGACCGGCGAGACTTTGCAGTCGGTCTGGATCGCCTTGCCCCACACCCGCCCCAGGGCACTGACGATCCCGAGAGAAACGCTGGGATTCTCATCCAGTGATTTTCCGAGGGCCAGTGCCCATTGCCCGACCTGAATCTCGGCGAGGGGAGCCGCCTGGGGTGGGACCAGGTTGTCCGCCTCGACTTTCAACAGGGTCAGCATCCGCAGGTGATCGGTCGCCACGCGCGTTGCAGGAAGACGACGGCCATCAGCCAGGGTGACGAGAATCGTGGCAGGACGTGAGAGAAAGTTGAATGCACTGGAAATGATGTAGCCGTCAGCCCCCACAGCAATCCCCGTGGTTGGCCCGGTCCCGAGCAACACTTCCTGGACCCGGTCAAGCCCCCCGACCGTTTCAATCTTGACCAGCGAGGGGGCCACAACGGCGGCCGCCTGCCGCAGTGCCGCCTCTTCCCGGGCCTCCAATTCCTGGGCGTGGGAGGCGTGGGCCCCCAGGGTGAGCCCGGCCAGCACCAGCAGCACAGCCCGCAGGCGCTCACAGCAGGCCAACCAGCGACAACATCCCGGCAGGGCAAACTCGGCAGACATGCGGGGCAACCAGCAGGAGAAAAAGGCAACGGAAACGTCACAACACCACCTTCACTGTTCGAGTGTACCGCACAGGGAATGTGTCGGCTACCGACCGACTTCCATTTTTTCCGTAACATTCAAAACCTCTTGCGTGTTAAATACACAGGGTCATCACCCTCCTTCACTTCTGTTGCTCACCCCCCACCCGGGAACGCCCATGCCTGCTCGCACTCCCTTCTCTCATGCCCTCGGCGGCGTGCTGCTGCTTTCGGCGACCTCCTGGCTCTCTGCAGCCGATGAATCGTTGCTGGTCGACAAGGCTCCGGACAGGCTGTTCGCGCAACTCGACAAGAATGGGGACGGCAAGCTGACTGTCGACGAAGTGGGGGAAGAGCGTCGGGCGGCGTTTGAGCGGATGCTGCGGCAGGGTGACAGGGATGGCGACGGGGTGTTGACCCGAGCCGAGTTCCTGATGGCCTCACGGCCACAATCCCGGGAGGGAGGCGACAAGCCTGTCGAGAAAAAGCCGAACCCCCCCGCCCGGGAAGAAAAGCCAGCCGAAAAGCCAGCC
>DNUF01000101.1:30697-31021 GCA_003508595.1 Planctomycetaceae bacterium | reverse complement strand
CTGTACAGCGAGGCGGAAGACAGCATCCTCCCCTTGATTGCGCCGGCCCCCCACCTGCTGGGAGCCTGCAGCGCGGGGATCCAGTGGGTCAACGACCACCTCACCGGAATGTCTCTGACCAGTGCCGTGTTCACCGACGGCATGGCGTCGGCGTGAGGTCACACTCGTCCTCCACCTGACTGTTTCTGCTCCGCTCTCTCCACTCCCGTCTTCCAGCGAGCCGCCATGAACCGCCGGGATTTCCTTGCCCAAGCGTCCACTGCCGCCTTCACGATCGCTCTTCCCACCGCGCTGCGTGCGGCACTGGACAAGGACAACGTCTAC
>DNUF01000101.1:27728-30463 GCA_003508595.1 Planctomycetaceae bacterium | reverse complement strand
GCAAGAACATCGGCGTGCAGCTGTATACGGTCCGCAAGCTGATGGAAAAGGACACCGTGGGCACCATCAAGGCCGTGGCGGCGGCCGGCTACAAGCAGGCGGAACTCGGAGGGTTCCCCAGCCAGACCGATGCGCAGTTGAAGGCCGCCCGCGACGCGGGGTTGGTGGTGAACTCGAGCCACTTCGAATGGGATTCACTGGTGAATCCCACCGACAACAGCTACCAGGACTTCCGCAAGATCGTCGACAAGGCCCACGCGGCGGGGCTGAAGCACCTGGTTGTGCCGTACCTGGTCGACAAGAACCGCACCACGCTGGATGACTACAAGCAAACCGCCGCCCATCTCAACAAGGGTGCCGAACTCTCGAAGGGGGCGGGCATCCGCCTCTCGTATCACAACCACGCGTTCGAGTTCCAACCGCTCGCCGGTGGCCGGACCGGGTTCGACGTGTTCATGTCGGAATTCAGTCCCGACATGTTCTTTGAGCTGGACGTGTTCTGGGTCAAGGTGGGGGGAGCGGAACCGACCGACCTGCTCAAGAAACTCTCGGGACGGATCGCCCAGGTGCACCTGAAGGATCTGAAACCCGGACTGACCCTGCCCGAGTTCGGCAAGGTTCCGGAGGATGCCTTCCAGGAACTGGGGGACGGCATTCTCTCCTGGGAACCGATTCTCAAGGCGGCCCAAGCCGCCGGCGTGGAACATTGCCACGTCGAGCAAGACCAGTCGCCCGACCCGCTCGCCAGCATCCGGCAGAGCATCAACTACCTGGCGAGACTCTAGGCGGTAACCGCAGCCTGTGGTTTCTCCACATCGTGTTCCGACTCGGAGCCGAATGCGTCCCAGGCGATCGCGAAGTCGATCATTCGACGGATGCCAACCCAGATTGATTCCGGGCCGGGCGGGCGCTCTTTGACGCGGTTGTTGGATTCGCCCAGGCAGGCCATCAACGTCATGAGTTCGCCGAGCCCCGGTGGTTTCTTCGGCAGTTGTTGTTTTTTGACGACACGCCAAGTCGTCTTGCACTCGCTGTCGGTGAACAGTGCCGTGCGGGAAATGTCCGGCACAATCCGGTTGAGGTCGGTGAGGGAGAGCACGCGCCAGGCCGTTGGACGCCCATCCGGGAACCGACGTGCGCCGGGGCGCATTGCAACCTGGATCGGCGGGCCATTCGACCGCGCGAAATTCCATCGGCCACGCGTTCACGCACCACCTTCGGGGTGCCGGGCGTGGAGGGGGCGGTCAACCGGGGGTGTTCGCTTCGCTCGACCCCCGGCTCATTTCTGTGACCCCTATCGGGGTCGGCCTTTCGCAAGCGCCAGGGGGGTTGAAGACGACATCGCGAGTGAAGGGACCGCTGTGTCCGCCGCTGGGCGTGCATCCCAACACCCACCGGGGCCTGGGCCCAACACCAGCGTCGCGGGAGCCCGGACCTCCGTGTCCGGCCGCTGGGTGCCCATCCGGGAACCGACGTACGCTGGGGTGCATGGCAACCTGGATCGGCGGGCCATTCGACCGCGCGAAATTCCATCGGCCACGCGTTCACGCACCCCTCCACGGTGCTGGCGTTGCTTTTGGTCCGCCAACCGGGGGGGTTCGCTGCGCTCGACCCCCGGCTCATTTCTGTGACCCCTACCGGGGTCGGCTTGTTGTCACTGCCAGGAGGGGACCAGCAGACGCCCCATCGCAAGAAACCATCACCGCTCGGAACAGTCGTCAACCCGCCGCGGACGGCCGGCGGACGCTGCGCGCTGCCCCCCGGCACGCTGCATACTCGGCGCTTGACTGTTTGAGACCTAGAATGCTCCGCAGGGTGGGTCGGCCCGGGGGGCCGAACCGCCCCTGGATTCCGGAACACATCCGCTGGGTCAGCCCGGCCTGTGGCCGTCTGTGGTTTTTTCGCAGGCGGGGCCGCTGCTCAGTGAGGTCTTTTTCCTCGTCAACCGTACGAGTTCTGAACGCCACCATGCACAAGATGAAAGCTGTCGCCGTCCGTCCTGGCCAACCCAACAGCGTGCACCTCGCCGAGCTGACCAAGCCGGCCATTCATCAGATTCCCAATGGACGCGGGGTACTGGTGAAGGTGCTGAAGGTGGGGGTCGATGCGACCGACCGCGAGATCAACGACGCGCTGTATGGCAACGCTCCTCCGGGGTACAACTTCCTCGTGCTGGGGCATGAGTCGTTCGGCATCGTCGAAGAGGTCGGCCCGGCGGTGAAGCACGTGAAGCCGGGGGACTACGTGACATGCACCGTCCGCCGTCCCGGGGGTTCGATCTACGACACGATCGGCCGGTCGGACATCACCAGTGAGGAAACCTATTACGAGCGGGGGATCAACCTGCTGCATGGGTTCCTGACCGAGTACTACGTCGACGATGCCGAGTTCGTCGTGAAGATGCCGGTGGGGCTCAAGCACCTGCACGTCCTGGCGGAACCGATGAGCTGTGCCGCGAAGGCGGTGCAGCAGGCGTACGAGGCGCAGCGGCGACTGCAGGTCTGGGACCCCAAGCTGGCGTTCGTGACCGGCTCGGGGCAGATTGGACTGCTGACCACGCTGGTGCTGCGACTGCGTGGTCTGGAGGTCTACACCTTCGCCCGGGGTGCCGCTCCCAACCTCAAGTCGGAAATCGTCACCGGCATGGGAGCCCACTACATCAGCACCGCCGAGAAATCCCTCAAGGACGTCGCGGCTGAAGTGGGACGCCCCGACCTGGTCGTCGAGGCGACCGG
>DNUF01000101.1:20975-27453 GCA_003508595.1 Planctomycetaceae bacterium | reverse complement strand
GTCTGGACCAGCATCACCGGCGGTCAGCGCAGCGTGCAGGTCCCCTCCGACAAGATCAACCTCCAGTGGGTGCTGGGGAACAAGCTGCTGCTGGGATCGGTGAACGCCAACCGCCGGCATTTCGAGGCCGGGATCGCCGATCTCGCCCTCGGTGAAGTGACCTATCCCGGCGTGATCGAGCGCATCCTCACCAACCCGGTGAAAGGAATCGAGAACTACCGCGAGCTGATGCGCCTGCTGGTCGAGGACAAGCACGCCCTGAAGGTCTACATGGAACTGGCCGACGGCTGATTTCCAGACCGGTCCAGTACCAGACCGGGCCAGTGCGAGCCGGGGCCAGTCATCATTGCGACCAGCGACCAGCGAACCGGGCATCTTACCCATTGAACACAGCACTCTCCTGCGGCCAACCGGCGGACGGTCTGCCAGCGGGAAGGTGCTGCCATGTCGCCTCCCGATCCTAAGGGCGGTAGAATCCCGGTCTTGACTGGCCCGCCCGGGTTTCGTTTCCCTCCGACCACGGTTTTCGCGTGAACGTCACCGATCAACTGCAACAGATGCTGGACTGGTTTCCGGGGGGAGACCAACTGGTCGCACGCTGCGAACACATTCCTTCCTCGCAGACCCCCGAGCCCTACAAGTCGCTGCTGGTCCACGAGCACCACATGACGGTCACGATGGAGCAGTTCCATCGCTCTGCGGTGCGTGTCAAGGTGTTGGCCCGCCGGCGTGAGGGAGAGACCTACCTGCGGCACATCATCCTCGAGAGCTGCGACGATGGCCGTGTCGTGCAGTTCGGCATCGTGCGGTTTGACTTCCGATATGTCACCGCCGAGGTCCGCGACGAGATCCTGGCCGAACAGACCCCCCTGGGACGCATCCTGATCAACTTCAATGTCCTGCGGCACATTGATCTCGGCGCGATCGTCCGGATCTGGCCGGGCCCGCAACTGCAGTCGCTGTTTGGCTGCCCGGCCGATCCCCCGCTCTACGGCCGGTTGGCGACCATCTTCTGCAACCAGAAGCCCGCGGTGGACCTGCTGGAAATCTCGGCTCCGTTGAACACGGCCGCAACAACCTGACACAAAGGGGGCCATCGCATGTCGACCGCGTTTGTCCATCATCGCCAAGTGACGTTCGCCGAGACCGACATGGCGGGGATCGTGCACTTCTCGAATTTCTACCGCTACATGGAAGAGGCGGAACACGCCTTCCTGCGGTCGCGCGGCCTGCGGATCAAGGAAGATCTGCCCGATGGCCGGGTGCTGGGCTGGCCCCGCGTCCGGGGGACCTGCAGCTTCGAATCTCCCGCCTTCTACGAAGACCGGCTGGAGATCGAGGTGCGCATCGATCGACGCGGGGTGAAGTCGCTGACACTGGGGTTTGTCATCCGCCGCGGCAACCGGCAACTGGCGACGGGGGAACTGAAAACCGTCTGCTGCCGGTTCGATGCCCAGGGGAAATTCGAGTCGGTCGAGATTCCCCCCGAGTGGATTGCGAAACTGGAGTCGCCGGAGGGCTGCGAATGAGTGCCGAGACGGTCCCCGACCTGCAGGTCGAACATCTCTCCAAGAAATATCAGGGGGGTGCCGGAGAAGTTGCCGTCCTGGTCGACGTCAACCTGTCGCTGCGCAGGGGAGACGCCCTCGCGATCATGGGCCCCTCGGGCTCGGGCAAGAGCACTCTGCTCTACATCCTGGGGACACTCGACACCCCCACCGGTGGTGTGGTGAAGATCGAGGGGCGCGACCCCTTCGACCTGCCCCCCGAGACCCTGGCGGCCTTCCGGAACCGTTGCATCGGATTCGTGTTCCAGGATCACTGCCTGCTGCCGCAATGCACCGTGCTCGAAAACGTGCTGGTCCCCACGCTGGCGACCGAAGTTCCCGATCCCCATGCCGAGGCACGCGCTCGCGAACTGCTGCAGCGGGTGGGACTGGCGCAGCGGATGGGACACTTTCCGGCCGAGCTCTCGGGAGGAGAACGGCAACGGGTCTCGATCTGCCGGGCCCTCATCAACCAGCCCCGTCTGTTGCTCGCCGATGAGCCGACGGGGAATCTCGATCGGACGACCGCGCACACCATCGGCACACTGCTGCTGGAAGTGGCGCGCGAACTCGAAACCGTGCTGATCACCGTGACGCACAGCCCCGAGCTGGCTGCCCGCTTCCCCCGCCAGGTGGAACTGGTCGAAGGCCGGCTGGAGGAACGGGGATGACGGCCTGGCAGTACCTGCGACGAACCCTGGCCCATCACTGGCGGACCAACCTGGCCGTGCTGCTGGGGGTGGCGGCCGGCACCGCCGTGCTGACCGGGGCCCTGCTGGTGGGAGACTCGGTGCGGGGGAGCCTGCGGCAGATGACCCTCGACCGGCTGGGACAGGTCGACCACGTGTTGTCAGGCCCGCGGTTCGTCCGCCAGCAACTGGCTTCCGAAATCGCCTCCCTCCCCCGCTTCGAGGAACGGTTTTCCACGCTGGCGCCGGCCATCCTTCTCTCGGCCACCATCCAGAACAGCAACGGAGCCAGTGGCGACCAGGTCCAGGCGCGGGCCGGTGGGGTCCAGCTCCATGGCCTGACCGACGACGGCTGGAAACTCATCGACCAGCAACACCCCGCGCCGACCGGAGACCGGCTCACCCTCAACGAGCGTCTCGCCCGTCAACTGGGGGTCGCGGTTGGCGACCAGGTGACCGTGCAGATCGAACTCCCCAGCGACATCCCGCGCGACACGCTGCTGGGAAAGAAAGACGGCAACTTCGTCGAGTGGCAGGCCGAGGTGGGGGCCATTCTCCCGGTGGAAAGCGGTTCGGGTCGATTCGGCCTGCGACCCAACCAGCAGCTTCCGCTCAATGCATTCGCCCCCCTCGCGGCCCTGCAGGAACAGCTTGGGCTGGCCGCCCGCGAGCCCACGCGGCGCGAGCCCACGCGAAAAGAGGCGCGGGTCAATGCCCTGCTCGTCTCCGAGAAGCAGGCGACCCGCGCCAAGGATGGCCCCGATCCCCTCACCGACCTGACGCGACTGCTTGAGCAGTCACTGCAGCCGGCCGACCTCAACCTGCGGGTGGTGACTCAGTCGCAGGCAGGCTATGTGTCGGTCGAGAGCGAACGCATGATTCTCGATCGCCCGGCGGTCCAGGCGGTCGAACGGGCCGCACGCGAAACCCGAGGGGAACTCTCTCCCGTCCTGGTCTACATCGCCAACCGCCTCCGCCGGGCCCCGGCCACTCCCGACGCTCCCGAGCAACCGGGAGAACCGCTCAGCCGGTATTCCGTCGTCGCCGGTGTCGAACCACGGGTCTTCAACAGCACCGAACCGCCACCATTCGGTCCGTACGAGCTGGCCGCGAACAGCCCGGCCCCCGCCCCGGGCGGAAATCTTCTTCTCTCCCCCCCCGCCGGATCCCCTGCGGGGAAGGGAATTCTCATCAACGACTGGCTGGCCGAAGACCTCCGGGTCACCACCGGGGACCAGGTCGAACTGAGCTGGCACAAGGTCGGTTCGCATGGCGAACTTCCCGAAGAGGTGGCGACCTTTGTGGTGCGGGGAATCCTCAAGCTCGACGGGACCCGGGCAGCCGATCGGGGACTGGTTCCGGAAGTCCCCGGCATCACCAACGTCCAGAGCTTTGAAGAGTGGGATGCCCCCTTCCCCATGAAGAAGGTCACCCCCCGGGATGACGAGTACTGGAAGGCGCATCGGGCCACTCCCAAGGCGTTTCTTCCCCTCGCCATCGCACAGGATCTGTGGCGCAATCGCTACGGCGAACTCACCTCGCTGCGCGTCGCGCCGCAGTCGGGCTCGCTCGAAGAATTCGCTCAACGGTTCACCGATCGTTTCCGCCACGAACTCGACCCCGCCCAGAATGGCCTGGCGTTTCGGTCTGTGAAATCCGAAGGACTGCAGGCCGCTTCGGGAACCACCGATTTCGGCGGTCTGTTCCTCGGGTTCAGCCTGTTCCTCATCCTGTCGGCCGCGATCCTCATCGGGCTGCTGTTTCGGCTCGGTATCGACCGTCGGGCGAGTGAGACCGGGCTGCTGCTGGCCACCGGGCTGGGCCCTCGGCAGGTCCGCAGGCTGTTGTTGGCCGAGGGAGGCGTCGTCACATCCCTTGGCGTGCTGCTGGGGTTGGCTCTCGCCGTAGCCTACGCCCGACTGATGATCCACGGCCTGAAGACGTGGTGGGTCGGTGCGATCGGCACGCAGTTTCTCGACCTGTATGTGCAACCGTTGAGCCTGGTTTTGGGAGGGTTGATTTCGGCCTCCGTCGCACTCCTTTCGATTGTGTGGGGACTGCGTGGATTGTTGCAGATCGCCCCCCGACGGCTGCTGTCGGGGGTCAGCACCGCGGTGGAAAATGCCAGCCGTCGAAGTGAACGGGGCGGCCGGTCCCGGCGCTGGGCGGTGGTCACCGCAGTGCTGGCAAGCCTGTTGACCATCGCGACGGTGTTGCGGTTGGTTCCCAGTCGCGAGGCGTTTTCGGGGTTCAACTGGCCAACGATCGTGTTCTTCCTCGTTGGCCTGCTGACACTCGCCGCCGGTCTGTTCGCGTTTGGAGCCTGGCTGGATGGCGATCGCGGGGCGGCGGTCCGGGGCCATGGAGCGGCGGGCATCGCCCGACTCGGCCTGCGCAATGCCTCGCGCAACCGCACCCGCAGCCTCCTTTCGACCGCCCTCATTGCCACGGCGACGTTTCTCATCGTGGCCATTGCCGCCGGCCATCGAAACCCGGCCATTGAGATTCCCGACAAGAACTCGGGGAACGGTGGCTTCACACTGGTGGCCGAGTCGAGCGTCCCGGTGCTGCGCGATCTGAACACGGCCGCCGGACGCTCGCAACTGGGACTCGACGACGCCCAGGCCCAGGCAGACCTCCAGCCCGTGCGGCAAATCGTCCCGTTCCGGGTGAACCCGGGAGAGAATGCGAGTTGCCTGAACATCTACAAGACGTCGCAACCGACGATCCTGGGGGCCCCTCCCGAGATGCTGGAACGGGGCGGGTTCCGGTTTGCCGATACGGCGGCCGCGGAACCGTGGAAGCTGCTGGCCCAGGTCGAACAGGATGGCTCGATCCCGGTGCTCGGAGATCTCAACACACTGCAATACAGCCTGCACATTGGCCTCGGTTCCACCCTGCCAATCCGGGGGGAAGATGGGGAAGAACAGGCCCTGAAGGTGGTGGGGATGTTCGACAGCAGCATCTTCCAGGGAGTTCTGGTCATGCACCAGGACCGGTTCCAGCAACTCTTTCCGTCACGGGTCGGCGGACAGTACTTCCTCGTGGATCTCGCGGGGACTCCCCCAACCACCCAGCAGGTCGACCAGGTGTCGCGCCTGCTCGAGTCCCGGCTGCCCGGGTTTGATGCCGAACGGGTGGCCGACCGATTGACGGGTTTTCTGGCGGTGCAGAACACCTACCTCTCGACCTTCCAGGCGCTGGGGGGATTGGGGCTGCTGTTGGGGACCATCGGACTGGCGACGGTGATGCTGCGGAATGTGCTCGAACGGCGGGCCGAACTGGCCCTGCTGAAAGCGGTCGGCTTCCGCAACCGGGGGCTGGTGTGGATGGTGCTGGTCGAGACCGCCCTGCTGCTGGGCTGGGGGCTGTTCTGCGGCACTGTGGCGGCGCTGCTGGCGATGGGGCCCCACCTGCTGTCGCGGGGAGCCGACGTCCCGTGGGGCTCGGTCGTGCTGTTGCTCGCGGGGGTGTTGTCCATTGGCCTGTTGGCTGCGGCATTTGCCGCCCGCGCCGCCCTGCGAACTCCCGTGGTTGCCACGTTGCGGTCCGAGTAGCCCGCATCTGTCTCCCTCGCTTGACGTGCTGCGGCAGTGAGGCGACAACAGGGATCGTGTTGATGTCCTTCCCGGTTTTCCCGTTCCGGCCCCGGATGGCGGGCCTGGCCCACGGGAACCGATTTCCCCTGACCTGAAGTTGTTTCCATGAAACTGCCCATTGTGTTCGGCCTGCTGACCGCCCTGTTCTGGGGCCTGTATGGCCCCGTCTTGGCCGACTCGCGAGGCGACCTCAAGAGCCCGTTCAAGCCGTACCTGCTGATTGGCCTGGCCTACCTGCTGTGGGGGATCGGGGGGGGCGTGGTCGGGATGCTGCAAAAGGGAGACAACTGGAACTTCCCCGCCGGCGGAACGACGCTGGGCTTCATCGCCGGCTCACTGGGGGCGTTTGGCGCCCTGACTCTCACCCTCGCGATGTACAACGGCGGCAAGCCGTACATTGTGATGCCGATCGTATTCGGCGGTGCGGTCACCGTCTCGGCCCTCGTCTCGGTCTGGAAGGAACGCGGGCACACCCAGATCAATCCGCTGCTCTTCGTCGGAATTCTCGGGGTGGTCGTCTCGGCGGCCCTGGTGGCTTACTGCACGCCTCATGCGGCCCCTCCCGGTCCCAAGCCGGCGGGTGACGCCTCGAAGGGTGCCCCTCCCTCCCCAACAAAGCCTGCCTGAGTGATGCTGACAGCGT
>DNUF01000101.1:19257-20749 GCA_003508595.1 Planctomycetaceae bacterium | reverse complement strand
GTCATTCTGGCGAAGTGCCCGGGTGAGACTCGCTTTCATTCCCCCCTACCCTCGCGCGGAGTGTCAACCGTGGATCATTCTTCCCAGGCGGATGGCTGTTGCTGCCTCGGCAGCGTCTGGCAGGGGTTGACCTCCGCCCCGGTCCGACTCGGGCTGTTGGCGGCAGGGCTGGCGGTGACGGTGGTGGGATGGGGTCTGCCGCAGGGGGGCGAGACTGTCGCCCACGCCGCGAACGTCAAGCTCGCTCCGATCCAGGTGGGGGAACAGGACTGGCCCTGGTGGCGCGGCCCGGCCCGGAATGGGGTTGCTCCCCAGGGGCCCCCGGCTCCAACTTCGTGGAGTGCGACCGAAAACGTTGTTTGGAAAGTGGAAGTCCCCGGCAAGGGGCATGGGTCTCCCACCGTGGTGGGAGATCGGGTCTACCTCACGGCAGCCGAGCCCGACCGCGAGGTGCAGTCGGTGCTCTGCTTCGACCGCGGGACCGGCAAGCGGATCTGGCAATCCACGGTGCACGAAGGGGGTTTCACGACGAAGGGAAACCAGAAGAGTTCACTGGCATCGAGCAGTATGGCCTGCGATGGCGAACGGCTCTACGCGACGTTCCTCAACCGTGAAGCGGTCTTCGTTTCGTGCCTGGATCTTTCTGGAGCGCTGCTGTGGCAGACCCGGATGACCGACTTCGCGCTGCACCAGGGATTCGCCGCCTCTCCCGCGCTCTATGGTGATCTCGTCTTCGCGACTGCCGACAGCAAGGGGAACGGGCTGTTCGCCGCCCTGCGCCGCGACACGGGCGAAATCGCCTGGAAGCACGAACGTCCCAAGCTGCCCAATTACACGTCGCCAATCATCCTGGAAGTCGCCGGCCGCCCGCAGGTGCTGCTGACTGGCTGCAACCTGGTCTCGAGCTTCGACCCCGAAACGGGGAAAAAGCTCTGGGAGATTCCGGGGGCGACCGAAGAATGTGTCACGTCGACCGTGACCGACGGCACCGTGGTCTTCAGCAGCGGCGGCTATCCGCGCGATCATCTTGCCGCGATTGCCGGCGATGGCTCGGGGAAAGTGGTCTGGGAGAACAAGTCGCGGGTCTACGTGCCGTCGATGGTCATCCACGACGGCTACCTGTATGCCGTACTCGACGCCGGCGTGGCGATGTGCTGGAAGACCAGCGACGGCACCGAGATGTGGAAGCAGCGACTGGGAGGAACCTTCAGCTCGTCACTGGTCCTGGCGGGCGAGGCCCTCTACGCCACCAGCGAAGAAGGTCACACCTTTGTCTTCCGCGCGACTCCCCAGGGATTCGAGTCACTGGGAGAAAACCAGTTGGGAGACTCGACGTTTTCGACCCCGGTGATCTGCGGCGGACGGGTCTATCACCGCGTGGCGCACGAGATTGATGGCCGCCGGCAGGAATTCCTGTACTGCCTCGGGACGAAGTAGTCGCCGGCAGGGTTGTGTTGGGACTCGCCCAATCACGTTTGACCGGGCCACGTTT
>DNUF01000101.1:16726-18907 GCA_003508595.1 Planctomycetaceae bacterium | reverse complement strand
TGTGATTGTTCCCGGGCCAACTCTTACGCGGTGACGAACAATCCCGGGGCCAGGAACTGCCACAGCAGGGTCAGCACGGCCATGACCACGAGGTAGATGATAAAGCTGTTCAGGCTGCGCTGGACGACGAAGGCAATCAGCCACCGCAGGCAGAGCAACCCCACGAGAAACGACACGACCGCCCCGACGATCAGTGGGGGAATCGTGGTGGAATTGAGCACGACTCCCGGGAAGGCCTCGGCGGCCGACTGTCCCTTGAGCAGCATTCCCAGCAACGGCTTGACCAATTCCAGCACCACCGCCCCGCAAATGGCCGGGATCGCGATGAGGAATGAATAGCGGGTCGCCTCGGCGCGGGAGAGTCCGGTCAACAGCCCGGCTGTGATGGTGGTTCCCGACCGGGAGACTCCCGGGGCGGGAGCGAGTGCCTGCAGCACCCCCACCCCCACCGCCTGCTTCCAGCCCATCTGGTCGAGCGTCAGGGTCGTCCCCCGAATTCGATCCGCCCACCACAGAAACCCGGCGGTCACCAGCCACCCCAGGGCGGCGATCGTCGGAGAATTGAACATGTCACGGAAGGCCTTCTTGAAGCCAATCGCCAGGACCCCGGTCACCAGGGTCGAGAGCACAATCCAACCCAGCAGGCGGGGTTTGTGCAGCAGTCCCACCAGGTCTTTCCAGTAGACCACCAGCAGCGTGGCCAGCGAGCCGAGGTGCAGCACGATCACCATCAGGAACAGACGTCCGTCGTCTTCGGGATTGACCGAACCGGTTCCCAGCAACTCCCCCAGCAGCTTGCCGAACACCGCGAGGTGTCCGTCGGAACTGATCGGCAAAAACTCGGCAATTCCCTGCAGAATGCCCAGCAGGATCGCTTCCAGGTACAGCGCCATGACAGCAGCCACCCCGATCGGGCAGCTCTCCACAAACGAACAGGTGAACGACAAAAGGACCACGCACACAGGCGGGGCACTCTAGCCGAAACGGGGGACGCCCGATAGCCGCGATGATCGGGTTGGGAGCTCCGGACCGCCGGCCCCTCCCGGTCGAAGACTTTCCCCGGGAGGGGGAGGTGATAGAAACCCCAGGGGGAGACCGCTATCATCCGGGGCGGGGTTTCCAGCCCCGGCTGAGAGTGTGCGCCTGTCGCGAGTGACAGGCTGGTTCGTCTCGTTTCCCTCTGTTTGCATCATGAAGATCCACGAATACCAGGCGAAGCAACTGTTCCGCGAAGCGCAGGTCCCCGTCCCCCAGGGGATTGTGGCCAAGACACCCGCCGAGGCGGCGGCCGCCTTCAAGCAACTGGGCGGGGCAATTGCCGTGGTCAAGTCCCAGATTCACGCCGGCGGCCGGGGCAAGGGGACATTCAAGGAACATCCGCAGCAGCGGGGTGTGGTCCTGGTGCGGTCGGCCGAAGAGGCCGAGCAGAACGCCGCCCGCATGCTGGGCTCGGTGCTGGTCACCAAGCAGACCGGCGACGAGGGGAAGCAGGTTCAGACCCTGCTGGTCGAGCAGGGGCTCGAAATCGCCCGTGAGCTCTACATGGGAATCGTGGTCGACCGCGAGTTCGGCGGCCCCGTCCTCATGATGTCGACCGAAGGGGGCATGGAGATCGAAGAGGTCGCCGCCCACTCGCCCGAGAAGATCCTCAAGGAACCGGTCGACATCGACTACGGGCTGTTCGCCTACCAGGCCCGCAACCTGGCATTCAAGCTCGGTCTCGAAGGGCCCCAGATCAAGAACCTGGAACTCTTCCTCAACAGGATGTGCAAGTTCTTCCTCGCCTCCGACTCCAGCATGGTCGAGGTCAACCCCCTCGTCGTCACCAAGAGCGGCGACATCCTCGCCCTCGATGGCAAGGTGAGCTTCGACGACAACGCCCTGTTCCGCCACGAGAAGCTCAAGGCACTGCGCGACCTGTCGGAAGAAAACCCGTTCGAAGTCGAGGCGGGTGACTGGGGTCTCAGCTTCGTGAAGCTCGAGGGGAACATCGGCTGCCTCGTCAACGGGGCCGGTCTCGCCATGAGCACCATGGACCTCATCAAGCTGCACGGCGGTCTCCCCGCCAACTTCCTCGACGTGGGTGGCGGTGCCAAGGTCGACCAGGTCACCAAGGCATTCCAGATCATCCTGTCCGACAAGAACGTGAAGGCGGTGCTCGTCAACATCTTCGGCGGCATC
>DNUF01000101.1:13228-16518 GCA_003508595.1 Planctomycetaceae bacterium | reverse complement strand
GCATCATGAAGTGCGACACCATCGTCGAGGCGCTGCTGGGAGCCTACGAGAAGGTCGGGTTCAATGTGCCGCTCGTGGTCCGGCTGGAAGGGACCAACGTCGAGCTGGCCCGCGAAATGCTCGCCAAGAGCGGTCGCCCCATCATCTCGGCCACCGACCTGACCGACGCCGCCAAGAAGGTGGTGGCCTCGCTCAAGGCCTAGTCCCGCACTCCCCGTCCCTGCGACGACGCATTCCGCAGGGTTCCCCCCGTTCCCAAATCACCGCATTGCGGATTTCCCCCACACAATCATGAGCATTCTCGTCAACAAAGACACCCGTGTGATCTGCCAGGGTATTACTGGCAAGACCGGTCTGTTCCACAGCCAGAAGTGCCGGGAGTACGGCACCCAGATGGTCGGCGGGGTCACCCCCGGCAAGGGGGGGACCGAGATCGACGGTTTCCCCGTCTTCAACACGGTTGAAGAGGCCGTGCGCAAGACCGGTGCCAACGCCACCATGATCTTCGTCCCTCCTCCCGGGGCGGCGGACGCCATCCTGGAAGCCGAGGCAGCCGGGATTCCGGTGATCATCGCCATCACCGAGGGGACCCCGGTGCTCGACATGGTGCGCGTCCATCGCCGGATCCAGCACAGCAAGTCACGCCTCATCGGCCCCAACTGCCCCGGGGTGATCACCCCCGGCCAGTGCAAGATCGGCATCATGCCGGGTTACATCCACAAGCCGGGCGGGATCGGCCTGATGAGCCGGTCGGGCACCCTCACCTACGAAGCGGTCTGGCAGCTCAGCAACCTGGGTCTGGGCCAGTCGACCTGCGTCGGGCTGGGGGGTGACCCCATCGTCGGCACCAGCTTCATCGACTGCCTCAAGATGTTCCAGGACGATCCCCAGACAGAGGCGATCCTCATGATGGGTGAGATCGGCGGGAATGCCGAAGAGAAGGCCGCTGCCTACATCAAGCAGCATGTCACCAAGCCGGTCGCGGCATTCATCGCCGGCCGGACCGCTCCCCCGGGCAAGCGGATGGGCCATGCCGGGGCGATCATCTCCGGCGGTGCCGGGACCGCCACCGACAAGGTCGCCGCCCTCGAAGCGGCCGGGGTTGTCGTGGCCGAGAGCCCCGCCGACATGGGCACCGCCATGCAGCGGGCCATCAAGAACAAGCGCCGGTAATTGCCCGTCGCAACTCTCGGCCCTTCCGAGCGCCCCCGTGCCCCGGAACACCGGTCGAAATTCGATGTCCACACCCGCCAGTCGCACCCGCGCTGGCGGGTGTTTTTTTGGCTGGCCCCCGGCTCCGGGCGAAACCCTGCCGGCCAGAGCGCCGGCGGATCTGTGCGCCGGCCTGTGCGTCCATAAGGCTCAACCCGGCACACGCCGCCCCATGGTTGTGTGTGGCTGGTGTCGCCGTTCCATGGACGACACCCCGGCTTGAAACTCGAAATCCGGCTTTCCGGCCGTGGCGTCTCACTCGCCGCGGGGCGCACCGATCGCCATCACACAAACAGACGAACCACACGGACGCATTCCGCCCCGACCGCTCCCGACCTCAAGGCGCTTCTGGATCCCCCCCGCCCGCCGGGGGATCGGGTAGTTTTTGCAGCCAGGCGAGGATGACCTTTCCGACCTTTGCCAGGCTGCCCGCCGAGCAATTGGCCGGGATGTCCTGGGTCGTGTGCCACGGCTCGTAATCGAAGTCGATGAGATCGACCGTGGGAATGCGGGCCAGTTGATTGAGCGCCAAATGGTCGTCGCGGATCTCGTGCCGGACCTTGGGAATGAACTCCTTCACCTCCAGTGCCGCCGCCTGCGCCCACAGGCTCTGCACGATCGAGCGTGCATATTGCACGCTGTAAACCTCCTGGTAGATGTTCAGTCGCTTGTCGGCAATCATGTCGAGCAGCACGCCATAGTGATAGATGTGGCCCGGCGGATCGTCGCGGTAGCCCTTGGCAAAAAACTCCGACCCGAGGAAATACGGATCGTTCGGGTGAAACACCAATTCCTCGCCATCGAAGAAAACGAAGTCGACACCAAACCGGGGCTGGATGGCCCCCATGTGACGGCCCAGTTCCATGAGGAACGCCACGCCGCTCGCTCCGTCATTCGCTCCCACGAACACCCCGTTGCGCGCCGCACGCGGATCGGGGTCGCGATCGGGGAATGGCCGGGTGTCGTAGTGGCAGCACAGCAGGATCCGTTCCTGGGCCTGGGGATGCCACGACACGATCAGGTTGTTCATCGCCACCGGCTCCCCCGTTCGGGGATGCGGGGCGTCGAACGACTGGAACTTCACCCTGGCCTTCAGCTTCAAAAAGTGGTCGGCCACGAGCCGCTGCTGCCGGGACATCCCCTCCGACCCACTGGGTCGGGGCCCCAGCGCACAAATCTCTTTCAGGTGGGCATACGCCCGATTGCCATCAAACTGCACGGGCTTCTCCTGTCCCCCGGCTGCCTTGGGCGGGGCCCCCTGCACCAAGTGCGACATCCCGGCCAGGCATCCCCCGAGCAGCCCTCCCACAAACGCCCGCCGGCTGGCGACGGAATCGCCTCCGCCAGAGACAATCCCGCTACCTGGCAATGTCGGCATGTTCGCAGAAGGCATGGGAACGGCGCACGTCGAGAGGGCGAACCAGAAACCGGCAGGCACATCGCCGGGCTGCGCTCGAAGTTAGCGCAATTCCCGCGCCGCGGCAATCACCCCCCATGAAGTTCTCCCGCTCTCGGTGCTGGCCTGGTATCGGCAACGACAGCACGACGGGTCGAAACGGTCGCCAGCCACACCATCTTCCGCAGGCCAACACCGGTCACTCGATCGGGGGCAAGGGGGGGGCGGCGTCCTGGTCTTCATCGCCCTCCCCGACCTCCTCTTTGGACATTTCGTCCGGGACCTCGGCGGGAACATCGATGATCTCTTCGATCTCATCAGCCGGTGGTTTCACATCCCCGCTGGAAGTCCCCCGCACCTTCATCTGCAAGGGATCGCGCGGACCGGGCAGGGCCACATCGTGCTCGATCTCACGCACCACCGGTTTGCGTTCGAGAATTTCCCGTTCATCCGGTTCGGCAGGCAGCAGCCTCAGGTTGAGCGTCTGTGACACCTGCTTGCTGTTGGTCTCGTCGGTCACCGTCAGCCGCAGGACATACGGCCCGGCGGGGAGCGCGCGATCCAGCGGGAACAGGTAGGTCTGGTGATAATCGCGGCGCTGGCGGCGACACAGGTCGACGACCTCTTCGATCTCGAGTCGGGCGACCGGGTCCACTTCGGCTCCATGGGGCGACAACTCCAG
>DNUF01000101.1:9706-12955 GCA_003508595.1 Planctomycetaceae bacterium | reverse complement strand
TCGGCATACACCAGCAGTTCGCGGCCCGCGGCGAAATCACTTTCGCCGCACGGTTCATACACGCCGAATCCATCCACCGAATTGCAGAACAGCGCCTGCCGGATTTCCACCTGGGCCCGCCGCTGCAGTTTCAGCACCGCCTGGGTCAACTGGGCGGCCGCCTCGGCGGCCCGTTCTTCCGAGGTCGGAATCGACTCGACATCAAAGTAGTTGGCCAAGCCCCAGAAGAGGTGCTGCCAGAACTCCTGGTCGACCGGATCGACCGCGGGAATCGCCTGCATTGCCAGTTCGTGTCGCCCACCCACCAGGTACAGCATGCGCAGCGACACATGCTGCGAGATGAATTCGTCGCGTTCGCGCTGGGTGCGCGGCGGAGGGAGCCGGGCGGCGTCTTCTTCGGCCAACTCGATCAACTCGGACAGCACATTGCGGGGCGTGGCCGGGACCTCGGGATCCAGCGTGGCTGGTGGAGTCGCCGCTTCACTCGCCTCCAGCGTGGCGGCCAGCGGCGGGTCTTTCTCGGCACGGGGGGCGGGAACCGGTTCAATGCCCGAGTTGGCGGGTGGTATTCCCGCGACGTTCGGCTCGGCTTTTCGCCCGCCGCCAACGATCGCAGTTCCCCAGGCGGTGACTGTTCCGAGGCCGGCACTCAGCGATTTGCGAATGCGGGTGGTGGCACTTTCGTCCCCAGCCGGTGTTGTGTCACCCGCGGGTGTGACCCCCGTTGCCCGTCGGGCCAGTCCCTGCTTCCAGGCCCGCAGCATCGCCCGCACATTGCCGGGGGACATTCCCTGCAGGTCGGCCAGGATTCCCTGCTTCTGCTCTTCGGGAGCATCGGGAAGCTCTTCATCGACGATGGCGGCCGCTTCGGGATTGGCCTGTCGCAGTGAAGAGGTCGGTTTTTCGGCAGTCCGCCGCGTGGGGAACAATCCCCCGGCCGGCTGGACCTGGTTCGCTTCCGGTTTCCCGCTGATGCTCGCCCGGCCAGGACGGACGTCCGCCGACACGACTTCCTCGCTGGTGGAGTGCCCCGTCCGCACCGGTGGGGTGGTCATGTCCCGCTCAGTCACTCCCCGGTCATTCGTTCGGCGCGTCCCCTGGCTGGCTCGGGCGGTGGCCGCCTGCGATGCCGAGGATGACGGCGAGTCGAGACGATGATCGCTCCAGTTCGAAGTGCAGCCAGCCAGCAGGCACAAGGTGCCGCCGACCCAGCCCGCCAATGGCAACCGGGACCGCATCGGGATGACTCGGGAAGGGGGGAAAGCAGAGGGGAGACGCAGGAGGGGGCGGGACAGTACCCCATCCCCAAAAATGGAACAAGACGATCTCGCCGGGGACAAAACCGCCTGTTATTCTGAGTGAACTGGGAAACCGGGTTCTTTTCCTCGTCTTCCCAGACTGCCGGGCCCCTGTCTGAAACCGGTCCCGGCACTGTCCTCACCACTATTCTTCGTCCGCTGCAGAGAGTTTTCGTGATGTTGTCACTGCTGCGAATTCATCGCCTCGCCTGGTTGGTGCTGGTCTGTCTGGTTCCCGTGGCCGCCCAGGCACAGGCCCTGCCCGCCTCAGCCACGGTCGCCCGCTGCGGAGCCGGCTGGCTCGAAACCATCGACGGCTACCCGGTGCTGCACCTCAAGGGAACCCCCTACGAGATGGGGTATCAACAGGGGGTGCTGCTGAAGGAGCGGGTCCGCAGCAACATGCACAACCTGCTGGTCAAGAAGGGGGGCGAGAAGGTCAAGCTCGGCCCCGTGATGATCAAGCCCCGCCAGGTGATCGAGTCAATCGTCACCATCCAGCGGCCACACGTGCCTGCGAAGTACTTCGAAGAGATGGAGGGACTGGCCGCCGGGGCCGAACTCGAACTCAAGGATGTGATCGCCGCAAATTTCATCCCCGAGATGTTCCACTGCAGTGGCTTCGCCCTGATGAACTCGGCCACCCGCGACGGCACCCTTTACCATGGCCGGGTGCTCGACTACGGCATCGACTGGGGGCTGCAGGACCATGCGGTGGTGACGGTGGTCGAACCGAACGGAGGGGTCCCGTTTGTGAACGTGACCTATGCCGGGTTCATCGGCTCGGTCACCGGGATGAACGCCGCCCACGTCTCGATTGGCGAAATGGGGGGTGGCGGGCTGGGACACTGGGCGGGAGTGCCGATGGCGCTGCTGCTGCGGGAAGCGCTCGAGACCGCCCGCGACCTCGACCAGGCGATCGCCGTCTTCCGCGACAATCCCCGCACCTGCCAGTACTTCTACGTCCTGGCCGACGGAAAGACCAATCGCGCCGTGGGGATGGAAGGGAGCTGGGACACCTTCACCCTGCTGAACCCGGGCGAAAAGCACCCGCTGCTGCCGAACCCCCTGGACGATGCCGTGCTCCTCTCGGCGGGCGACCGCTACCAGGAACTGTGCAAGCGGGCCAAGGCCGGTCACGGCACGTTCGACGCCGAGTCGGCCCTGCGGCTCATGGATCGCCCAGTGGCGATGAAGTCGAACCTGCACAATGTGTTGTTCGAGCCGAAGAGCACCCGCTTCTGGGTGGCGAACGCCTCCACCGACCGGCAACCCGCCGCGACACAGAAGTACTACCACTTCCAGCTCTCGGAGCTGCTGCAGCGGAAGCCAGACGCGAAAGCGCAGGAGATTCCCCTGGCGCCCCGGGGGACCACCGTGCGATCATCGGCAAATTCACGGGAATGACTCCGGACGGGCAAGTGGTCTGGACCAAGCTCCTCGCACCTGCGCCTTTTCGGTGTGCCGGGGAATGATCTTGGTCGCAGGCACACCCGCCGGATTCATCCCCTGTGCGTTGAGCAATCTGGCCCGGGGGCGAACACTGGGGCCCTGGAGAGCGATTCCTCCGTTGCTCTTCGGTCTAGGACGGGGACCCGCTCGGCGGGTCTGACCCCCCCAGGGTTTGTCGAACCCGCTCTGCAATCCGTTGCCGGACGGTCTGAAGCAGTCGGCGCGCCCAATAGAACTCTGTCGCCAAAATCGCCAGTCCCGCGGGAATGACCACAAAGGCCGGGCCGGGGGTCACGAGCATCACCACCCCGACCGCCACCACCGAGAGACCCAGAACAAGAATCAGCCCCTTGCGCAGCCAGATCGCCAGGCGAATCGCCAGTGACAGCGACGGCACCAGCGGCCGCTGCTCAGCCTGTGCGGGAACGGTTGCCGCAGGAGGAATCGGTGGAGACACGAGACCATTGCCTCGAGGGACGGCAGGGGAATTCGGACTGGT
>DNUF01000101.1:7807-9424 GCA_003508595.1 Planctomycetaceae bacterium | reverse complement strand
AGAGTGCCGTATTCCAGATTTCGTCACGCGCCGGCCGAGGTCGTTTGCGGGTTGCATGACCGTTCTGCCGGGACAATCGTACGCCGACAGATCGGAAATCTGTCCCGTGGCAAGCCTCGTTTTGTGAACTCCAGCACAGTAACATCAAGGCTGGTCACATGGAGGTGGAGAGTGGATTCTCCACCCGCATCTGGTGAGGGAGTCTGGCGGCATGCGGTTGGAGCAGTTTCACCCTCTCATCCAGCAATGGTTCTTCAGCCGGTTCGCCGGCCCCACCGAGCCCCAGCAGGCAGGCTGGCCCCGCATCCAGGGGGGGGAACACACCCTCATCGCCGCCCCCACGGGCTCGGGCAAAACCCTCACCGCGTTTCTTGCCGCGATCGATCGGCTGGTGCGTGAGGCCGAGCGGGGTGAGCTACCCGACGAACTGCGCGTCGTCTACATCTCGCCGCTGCGAGCCCTCTCGAACGATATGCAGCGGAATCTCGAGACCCCGCTGGCCGAGATTGCCCAACTCGCCCGGGAACACAACGTTCCCTTCCCCGGCATCAAGGTCGGCCTTCGGACGGGAGACACTTCGCCCCGCGACCGCGCCCGGCTGATCCGCAACCCGCCGCACATCCTCGTCACCACCCCCGAGTCGCTGTTCCTGCTGCTGACCAGCCCTCGCGGCCGCGAACGCCTGCAGACCGTCGAAACCGTCATCGTCGACGAGATCCACGCCCTCGTCCGCGACAAGCGGGGCTCGCACCTCGCTCTCTCGCTCGAACGACTCGACAGCCTCTGCGGCCAGACGGTCCAGCGCATCGGCCTCTCGGCCACCCAGCGCCCCCTCGAACGGATGGCGGCGTTTCTCGTCGGGGGTGACGAACAGCAGATCCTCGCCTGGAACAGCACGGGGGATCTTCCCAGTCACTCGCTGGAAGTGCCCACTCCGGGCCACATTGCGGAAACGTCCGAGAATACCGCAGATCCGCCTCAGTCAACGTCGGTCACCGCCAGGCTCGAGGCCCTGGCCGCGGAGGCCGAGCAGCCGGCAGTTGCCCTGCCGGCTGCTCCCCTGTTGGCGGTCCCCCTGCCAGTCGCGGCGATCGTCGATGTCGGCCACCAGCGGCAACTCGATCTCGACGTCGAGATTCCCCCCAGCGAACTCGGGGCGGTCTGCATGCACGAGCAGTGGGCCGAGATCAACGCCCGCCTGGCCGAGCTGATCACCACCCACCGCAGCACACTGGTCTTCGTCAACACCCGCCGGCTGGCGGAACGGATCACCCATTCGCTCACCCAGATCCTGGGGGAAGACGCGGTCAGCAGCCATCATGGTTCGCTCGCCGCCGAACGCCGTCACGACACCGAGCAGCGATTGAAAAACGGCCAGCTCAAGGCGGTGGTCGCCACCGCCTCGCTCGAGCTGGGGCTCGACATCGGGTACATCGACCTGGTCATCCAGATCGGCTCACCCCGTTCGATTGCCACCTTCCTGCAGCGGGTTGGCCGTTCGGGCCATGCCCTGGGACTCATCCCCAAAGGACGCCTCGTCGCCCTCACCCGCGACGAACTGGTCGAATGCCTGGCCCTCTTGCGGGCGGTCAAAGGGGGCCGGCTTGACGCCACCCC
>DNUF01000101.1:4296-7425 GCA_003508595.1 Planctomycetaceae bacterium | reverse complement strand
ACCCGCGGTCGGGTCTTTCTGCACCACGACCAGGTGCAGCGGCGGGTGCGGGCGCGCAAGGGAGCCCGGCTGATCGCGGCGACCAATGGCGGGGCGATTCCCGAAATTGCCTCGTACCGCGTGGTGGCCGAGCCCGACCAGACCGTGGTCGGAACACTCGATGAAGACTTCGCCAGCGAGAGCCAGGCGGGAGAGGTCTTCCTGCTGGGGAACACGTCGTGGCGAATCGTGCACGTGCGGGGGAACGACGTGACGGTGGCCGATGCCGGGGGAGCCCCCCCTTCGATCCCGTTCTGGCGCGGCGAAGCCCCCGGGCGCACGCTCGAACTCTCGGAAGAGGTCTCGGCCCTGCGGACAGAACTGGAAGCCCGCGTGGAAGACCCGACAGCCTGCCGGGCCTGGTTGCGGGCCGAGACCGGTGTGGGAGACGCGGCGGTCGCGCAGGTGGTCGAGTACTCGCGTGCCCAAAAAGGGGCGATCGGCCTGTTGCCCACGCAGCGCCGCGTGGTCTTCGAACGGTTCTTCGACGAGTCGGGGGGAATGCAGCTGGTGATTCACGCGCCGTTTGGTGCCCGCATCACCAAGGCCTGGGGACTCGCCCTGCGCAAACGGTTTTGCCGCAGCTTCGACTTCGAACTGCAGGCGACCGCCGATGACGACGGCCTGATTCTCTCGCTCGGCCCGCAGCACAGTTTTCCGCTCGAGAGCATGTTCCCCATGCTGCACGAAAACAACGTCGCCAAGCTGCTGGAACAGGCGCTGTTGTACGTTCCCACCTTCCAGACCCGCTGGCGCTGGAACGTGACGCGGGCCCTGCTGGTCTCGCGGATGAAAAACGGCAAGAAGGTCCCCCCGCCCATCCAGCGGTTCCGGGCCGACGACCTGTTGACCGCCGTTTTTCCCAAGCTCACCGGCTGCCAGGAGAACATCACCGGCGATCATGTGCTGCCCGATCACCCCCTGGTCCGGCAGTCGATGCACGACGCGCAGCAGGAGGCACACGACCTGGAGGGACTGCAGATGGTGATGGGCCGGATCGCGCGGGGTGAAATCGAACTGGTCGCCCGCGACACCCGCGAACCCTCCCCCTTCTGTTACGAACTGCTCAACGCCAATCCCTACGCCTTCCTCGACGGGGGTGAGGCGGTCGAACGCCGCAGCCGGGCGGTCGCCACCCGCCGGTCCCTGACGGTCGAAAGTGTCTCGGATCTCGGCCGGCTCGATCCCCGCGCCATCGCCACGGTCTGTGCCGAGGCACAACCCCTCGTCCGCTCGCTCGACGAACTGCACGACCTGCTGCTCAGCCGGCTGGCGATTCCAACCACGGGCGAACTGCACGAATGCCGGCTGCCCGCCGCGTGGGACAGCCTGTTCTCCCCATTGATCGCCGAGGGCCGCGCAACGGTTTACCAGCGGACCGACGGTGTCCGCTTCTGGGTGGCGACCGAGCGGGTTCCCGCCGTCACCGCCCTCTTCCCGGAGGGGACCTGCTCTCCCCCGGTGCGGGTTCCCGACACGGTCCGCCACGATTGGGACGATCTCGAAGCCCGGCTGACCCTGCTGCGCGGCCTGCTGGAGGTTTGCGGACCGGTCACCAGTGGCGACATCGCCGGCTATCTGCAGCTTCCCGAACACCAGGTCACGGTCAGCCTGGAAGCGCTCGAGGGGGAGGGAGTGGTGCTGCGCGGGCGATTCCGGACAGCGGGTCCCGCGACTGGGGAATCCCCCGCTCCCGTGGTCATCACGGCCCCCGCCGCCGCCGCCGCGGCAGAGGATGCTGCGGAAGGCTGTGGCGACCATCACCACGAACCGGTCCCGCATGTTCCCGCCACCCCCGACATCGAATGGTGCCACCGCCGACTGCTGGCCCGCATCCATCGGCTGACGATGGAGGGGTTGCGGAAGCAGATCGAACCGGTGACGGTCGACATCTTCCTGCGGTTTCTGACCCGGCACCACGGCCTGCTCGACAACAGCCAGCGAACCGGATCGGCGGGGGTGTTTGAGGCATTGTCGCAACTGCAGGGGCTCGACCTGCCGGCAGTCTCGTGGGAGCGCGACCTGCTGCCGATCCGGGTGCGCGGCTACCGCAGCGAGTGGCTGGACGAACTCTGCCTGGCGGGGGAAGTGGGCTGGGGCCGGCTGTATCCTCCACGACGGGCCCCCGATCGCCCCCGCCCGATTGCCAGCCTGACGCGCGTCGTGCCATTGTCACTCTTCCTGCGCAGTGACCTGGGTTGGCTGCGGACCACGCCGGCCGAGCCGGACCTCGACACGCTCAGTACCCCCGGCAAACAGGTGCTGGAGCTGTTATCCCAGGAGGGGGCGATGTTTGCGGGAGACCTGCTGAGCGAGACCCGCATGCTGCCGCAGCAGTTGACCGATGTGCTGGGAGAACTTGTTTCGCAGGGGCTGGTGACCGCCGACGGCTTCGCCGGTCTGCGGGCCCTGGTGAAACGCGAAGAGGTCGCCCCAGCCCACCCGGCGGGCGGGGCCCCCCGGCGACGCACTCCATTGGCGGGAGCGGGACGGTGGTCGCTCTGGCGCGCGCGCAATGGCCGGAATGGCATCGCCACCGAGACTCCTGCCAAGCCCCAGGCGACGGCCCGAGTGACGACCGAAGAGGTGACCGCCTGGGCCTGGCAACTGCTGCGCCGCTGGGGGATTGTGTTCCGCGATCTCCTGGAACGCGAACCGGGTGCCCCGAGCTGGTTTGAACTGCTGCAGGTGCTGCGACGGCTTGAGGCGCGGGGGGAGATTCGCGGCGGGCGGTTCATCACCGGCGTGGGGGGAGAACAGTTTGCCCTGGGAGACACCGTCCGACAATTGCGGCAACTGCGCGACGAGGGCCCGCGACAGGAACTGGTCGTTCTGACCGCCGCCGATCCCTTGAACCTCGTCGGGATCGTCACCCCGCATGACCGGGTTCCCTCGACGGCCTCCAACCGGGTGGTGTTGCTCGATGGGATTCCGGTGGTGGCGATTGTCGGCCGGGAAGAACGCTGGTTCGGCACTCCGCATCCTCTTGTCGAGCAGTGGCTCAAGCAGGCCTCGGGGACCGAGCCCCTCGATCTGGTTCCGGAAGAGGGGCCGAGCGAGACTCGCCCTGCAGAGTCCCCGGTCAGTTCG
>DNUF01000101.1:1283-4040 GCA_003508595.1 Planctomycetaceae bacterium | reverse complement strand
CCGGTCAGTTCGCAACCGGTCACCTCCTCCGCCACTCCGGCGGAAAAACGTCAGCAACGCACCCTGCTGACGGTGGAACCAGCAGACAGTGCGACGACGCCTCCGCCACCGCACGCCCCGGTCAAGTCGGCCCCGCGGGAACTCCCTCCTCCGTCTCCCCGGCGCAGCAAGAGTCTCGAAAAGCTGCAGGCCCGGCTGGCCCGCAAGAAGAAGCAACCACCCCCCGGTCCTCCCGACAAGATCCCCCGGCCCCGCTGGTCATGAGTGTTGGGGCGTGGCTATTCTTTCGAACCTGATTTTTGACACCTTCACGGACCGGGGCGCACGTTTCCCCGGAGATGGACACAGATGGCTGCCGAGACGTTGCGGATTGGGTTTCTGGGAGCGGGCAAGATGGCCACCGCCCTGGCACAGGGTTGGATCCGGGCGGGAATCTGCCCGGCCACCCACGTGCTGGCGAGTGATGTCTATCCCGCCGCCCGCGAGACATTCACCCGGGACACCGGAGCCGCGACCGCCGAGTCGAACGCCCGGGTCGCCCAGGTCTCCGATGTGCTGATCCTCGCGGTCAAGCCGCAGCAGATCGCGGCCTTGCTCGAGGAGATCAAGGGGGAGCTGGCGAAGAAGCCCCTGGTGATCTCGATTGCAGCGGGTATTCCGCTGCAGCGGCTGGTCGACCTGCTGGGCCCGGGACAACGGCTTGTGCGGGTGATGCCGAACACTCCCTGCCTCGTCGGGTCATCGGCCTCGGCCTATTGCCCGGGAGGGGCGGCGAGTGAGGCCGACGGTGCCCTGGTGCAGAAACTGCTGGCGGCGGTGGGGCTGGCGGTGCGATTGCCGGAAGGATTGCTCGACGCGGTGACGGGGCTCTCGGGGAGCGGCCCGGCCTACGCCTGCCTGATGATCGAGGGGTTGGCCGACGGCGGGGTCCGGGCGGGACTGCCGCGCGATGTGGCACTGAAGCTGGCGGCGCAGACCCTGCTGGGCACGGCCCAGATGGTGTTGCAATCGGGGCAGCACCCGGGAGTCCTCAAAGATGCCGTGGCCAGTCCCGGAGGGACGACGATCGCGGGGCTGCATGAGCTCGAACGGGCCGGCCTGAGGGGGGCGTTGATGAACGCTGTGGTTGCCGCCACCGAGCGATCGCGTGAGCTGGGCCGGGGGTAATCATGGGACCGGTCCGGAAATACACGTGTGACCCGGCACAACAGTGCCGCGTGGGCGTCAGGCGTGGTGATTCGTCGATTGGCGGTATCCGGTTCAGACGCCTCTTTTCTGCCAGAAAAAATTGACTTGCTGCGGCTCTTGGCGTGTGAAGCCGACACATCTGTTGGGTGACGAGAACCGACGAAATCGGACCGATGACAATGGTGACTCTTTCGCCGACTTCGCCGAGTCCCTGAACTGGTTGTGAATTCCCCCATACAGCCCCCTGTGCGGTGTGGGGGTCGATGCCGTATCCGAGGAATACCACTGGCGCGCTTGGGAGTCTGCTCCCGCCAGTCTGGGAAGCAACCTGAGTTTCATGTGTATTTTCGGATACCGGACAAGATTCGGCGAAACCGCCTCAGAGACTGGTCATTCACGGTAAATGCGTGAGGCACTGCAAGTGCTTTGTGTCGCCTTGGCCGAACGCCATCCGCGTAGAACCCAACTCGATGAATCTTGCAATCGATTGCGGCACTGCGGGGACATGATGATTGCCGGTTTCCGGATCCATCCGTGATCGCGGGCCCAACAGCCGAAGATGTCGAGTTGGGCAAATCCGGTGGCTCAACTGTTCTGCTAGTGACTGAACAGAACGCGATTCGCAGTTCGCGGCGGATCAGCACACGAACTGCAAATCACGTGACAACCATCGTTGGTCGCTGCGACAGCACTCGCCCGGCCGATGGCCGTTGGACACAGTCGATTCTGGGGAGGTGGTTTCAGCGCTTCCGCCGGCACATCTTGACAAGTCCCACGGCTCCCAACAAACCGAGCAGGGCGGTCCCAGGCTCCGGTGCGGGGGTCATGGTCAGTGTGAATGAAGAGCCCACGGAGAGTGACGAGACATCAATCATCCAGTCGTTCTCTCCAGACAATGCGAAGGGGTTTCCCAGAACAAACCCGTCGCTTTCCCCCAGTGTGGTGAAGGAAATCACAGTCGGTTCATTTCGCACCAAAAACAACTGGCCGATCCCTGGATCAAAAGTGCCAACAAAGGCCCACGTCGCCCCGGACAACTCCAGAGAGAAGCAACCGGGATCCCTGCCATCCAGCAGGTCGACCACAGAGTTGAACGCCAACAAAGGGCCGTCACCCGCCTCGACTTCGATCGACAGCACCATCGGTTGAAACTTTGTGAAGTCAGGATCCACAGAGAGCAAATTGGATGCGCTGTGATCCTGATAGGTGTTTCCATTGAGTGTGATGGGAGTGACAATCGCGGCCTGCACAGTCTCCCACAGCACCAGACTGAGTACGAGCGACTGTAGTACGTTGCGAAACATCGAAACTCTCCTCGAAGAAAGTAATTGGGTTGCCTTGAAGGCGATGGGAATACTGACTCTGTGTGGTCTCGAATTCAGAGAGGAAAACCACCGCCATCGGGGACCGATTCTCTGGAGGTTCATTGGTCATTGATGTGTGAAGCATGAAATGGCTGTGAAGCAGCCGATTCAGAGTGCGTCCAAAGCAGGTCCAGCCTGAGACTCTCCAGGGGCTCATTCCCGAGACTTTTGCATGTTTGGCGAAGAGAGAATCTACTGATTGGAA
>DNUF01000101.1:0-1078 GCA_003508595.1 Planctomycetaceae bacterium | reverse complement strand
AGAGAATCTACTGATTGGAAGGCCCACCCGCACAGCAACCGCAAGCATCAGCGGATGCGCTCCAATTTCACAGAATACTTCACGTCGCCATCATCATTTTTAAAGAAACGAATGCGGTATTAGGAGCGTGGTCTCGCTCGGGTCCTGGACCCGATTCTTTTTTTTCTTTTTTCGGAGTTGTGCAATGTCGTCACGACGCGACTTTCTGCGGTTTGGCCTGGGCCTGATGGGAACTGCCGGACTTACCGGACCCGCAGCCTTCCTGTGTAACAAGACGGCTCATGGCAGCACGGGTTCGGGAATCCCCGGAACCCGGGGCGTCAGTCCTTATGGACCGATCTCTCCTGTTCGAGATACGGCGACCGGCCTGTTCCTGCTGTCGTTGCCGCGTGGTTTCTCCTATCAATCCCTGAGCTGGAAGGGAGATGTTCTGGATGATGGAAACATTGTCGCGTCGGGCCACGACGGGATGGCGGTGGTCGGCGAGTCAGGCGGTCGATCCCCCACCTTCACCCTGATCCGCAACCATGAAGTGTTCGGCTTGGGAACGCCCATCGCCAGCGACTTCAACTACGACTCCCGGGGTCCCGGGGGAACGACCATGCTGCGGTGGCGGGCCGGTCGGCTGTTGGAGTCGGTGGTGAACATCTCCGGCACCTCGTCGAACTGCGCGGGCGGATATACGCCCTGGGGAACCTGGTTGACCTGCGAGGAGGGAGTTGACGTTGGTGATCAGAAGCACGGATACATTTTCGAATGTGCACCCGGGCGCGTCACCAGCCCAGTTCCTCTCGTGTCCATGGGACGCCTTCCCCACGAGGCGATCGCCATCGACCCAGACACCGGATTTGTCTACGAAACCGAAGACAACGGGTCGTCTCGATCGGGTCAACGGGGACTCTCCGGCTTCTATCAGTTCCGCCCCAACAATGCAGGGGGGGGAATTGGGTCTCTGGCCGCTGGCGGCGAACTCTACATGCTGCAGGCGAAGCTGGACGGCACTCCCGTCGCCGACCTGCGGCGATGTGTGCAGGGCGCCGTTTACGACTGCGCTTGGATTCGGATCGACAATCCGGAT
>DNUF01000217.1:6905-7975 GCA_003508595.1 Planctomycetaceae bacterium | reverse complement strand
GGCGATCACCAGGTCTCCCGACTGCAAGACGGCCATCCCATCGCCTCCCCGGCCGGGAGCGAAGTCGAACACGACGCGGGGACGCGAAGCATCGCCATTCTCGGCCAGGTCGAACGCCCAGATCTTGCGGTTCCCCCCCACCACCGGGCAACTGTCGACCACATACAGGGTTCCCTCATCGGGCGACAGGGCGATTCCATTGGGTCGCTGGATCTGCGGCTGGGAGAGGATCACCCGGACGTCCCCCGAGGGGGCCACGCAATAGACCGACTCGTGTGACAGCTCCATCGTGGAGCGATCGCCATAGCACGGATCAGTGAAGAAGATCTGGCCGTTCGAACGGGCGGCGACATCGTTGGGCGAGTTGTAGGGACGCCCCTCAAACCGCTCGGTCACGACCTCGACGATTCCCGTCTCGAGGTCGGTCCGCACCAGGCGTCGCCTTCCCCCCGGACCAAACTCGTTCCCCTCGCACGAGAGCAATCGCCCCTGGGGATCGAACAGGTTGCCGTTCGTTCGGCCGCTGTCGGCTCGAAAGACCGTGGTCTGCCTCGTCCACGGGTTGAAGCCGAGAATGCGGTTGTTCCAGATGTCGGAAAAAAATACCCGCCCGTCAGCGTGGGCTGCCGGACCTTCCAGGAACGCCACCGCCGCCGGTGTCTCCAGCATGGTGTGGGGGGCCACCAGGTCGGTCGGCAGTGCCGTGGCGCGCAGATCGGGCATGGGCAAACTCCAGGGGAGGGATTTCAGTGGGAGTGGATCGGGTCGATCGACTGCCAGGCAGCGGTCTCGCTGCTGCGCAGGGCAGCCAGGTTGCAGCGCAGGGTCTGCCACCCCTCGGCCAGAGAACAGGCAGGGGTCTGCCGTTGTTCAACCGCATCGAGAAACTGCTGCGCCTGCCGGAGGTATACATCATCGCGTTCGCGGGGGCCGAACTCCCGGGAGGTCCACTCTCCTCCGGGCTCGGTCATCCACATCAGACGTTGGCGGTGCACCTCGCACCGGATGGTTCCGCGCGAGCAGACCACCTGAATGACGATTTCGTTGGGGGCCTGGTACTGGTTGATCGA
>DNUF01000217.1:0-6610 GCA_003508595.1 Planctomycetaceae bacterium | reverse complement strand
CCCGGCAACGCCTGATGGGCAGAATCGCAGACGAGGCGACGGATCGGGCCCACCAGCCATTCCCCGAGATTCAGCAGGTGGGTCAGTGCGTCCTGGATGGCCCCGCCCCCCATTTCGCGCCGGGCGTAGTAGATCTCGCGGTAGGCCGGCCGATAGGTGGGGAAGTGCTGTCCTCCCACCACCGTCAGTTGCAGGGGAGCCCCCAGTTCTCCCGACTGCAGCAACTCACGTGCCGCCTGCATCTCGGGAAACGCGCGGTAGACATACGCCACCCCGAGAGTGACCGGGCGAGCCCCGCACTCGGTCATCAACTCCGGGAGACCGGCTTCGGTGGTCCCCAGCGGTTTTTCAATGAGCACATGCACCCCGGCCGCAATCAATTGGCGGGTCATCGGAACATGAAACGGAGCCGGGGTACAGACCACCGCCACGTCCGGAGGAGTCTGCAGCGCCGCCTCCAGCGTGGGAAACTCCGGAACCGAGTACCGCTGGGCAATGGTCTGCCGCAGGGTCGGATTGATCTCAGTGATCGAGACCCGGGCCCGGCCTGTGTTCTGAAAACACCGCGTGTGCCGCTCGCCAATCGAACCGACACCAATCACCAACACCGAATGCTGCATGGCTGCCAACAACGTCAGGGAGTCAGTCCGCCGGAGGGTGGGGACGGGAAGGAAGCCACACGCATGCCAGCAGCAAACCCAGCCCCATGATGGCACTGCACAGCAGAAAACTCGCCCGATACCCGGTCGCCGCGCTGGATTGCCGGGCGACGACATCCGAGACCGCACCGAAGACCAGCCCCAGGGGTGCGGCGGGAACCATCAGCAGGTTGGCAAACGCCATGTTGCGGCGGAGATCACGGGGACGCGAGGCGGCCAGCAGGTAGTTCGGGGCGTAGACCCCCACCAGTTCTCCTGCGCCATAAATG
Organism: Planctomycetaceae bacterium; assembly: GCA_003508595.1. Taxonomy (GTDB): domain Bacteria; phylum Planctomycetota; class Planctomycetia; order Planctomycetales; family Planctomycetaceae; genus UBA10511. The sequence continues at coordinate 5,682 of DNUF01000217.1, read as the reverse complement.
GGAAAGGTGGCGAGATAGGCAAGCCCGGTGGCAAACGCCGCGTAGGTCGGCGCGAGCAGATAGACCGCACCGGTCGCCACCAGCCCGGCCCGCGGGTTGGTGGTCGCCACCAACAGGCCCAGCAACACCCCGGCCATCGCCTTCGTCGCGAACCGGATCGCCGTCTGATACATCACGTATTCGGTCGGCTCACTGGTCATCGCCTGCTTCGTATTCAGCGTGAGGTTGGCGACGATCGTATTTCCCGCATACAGCAGGATCGTCACCAGCGAGATCCGCAGCAGCAGCGGGTTGGTCCAGAATTCACGCAAACCGGACAGCGGCAGGGGCTGCCCGGATGACTCGGCCACCGGGATCACAAACTGGCTGGCAAAAAATGCCGCGAGTGCCATCGGGACCATCGCCGCCGCAAATACGGCCGCATAGTTGCCTGGAAAAGGAAATGGCTCACCGAGGCTCAGTCCCAGCGTTGAACCCGTCAGCAGCGCCTGCGACCCCAGCGAGCCCACAGCCGCGAGCACGGGACCTCCTCCGTAGGCCAGTGCCAGGGTCGATCCCCGGCGGGACTCGGCAACGCCGCGCCCCATCGCCTCCCAGACCAACGTGATCGCGAGGGGAATGCTGATGCCAGTCACCACCCCCTGGGCCACCACCGCAAGGCTGACGAGCCGTGCTGGCAGCCCCAGCGTCACCGCGAGGGCGACGCCGCCGGCTCCCAGGGCGGCGAGCAGGTAGCACCCCGTCAACAGCGGTTTCAACCGGTGGACCGAGGGGAAGAGCGCGGCAATCAGGACGGGCACGAATGCCAGGGCGTAGTAGACGGTCTCGGGACTGTTCGCGAAGAAATTCGACGAATTCATCTTCTGCAGCATCGCGGCGTGGGTCGCGCCGACATACAGCACGGGGGCTGCCAGGTATTGCATCCCCACGCACCCGGCGAACAGCAGCAGGTTGCGGGTCTGGTCCTGGGGAGACAGCGGAGGGATGGAATCGGACCCGGCCGATTGGCTGCTCATGCGATTGTCTCCCACTGGCCCAGGAACGATTCACACGCCACTCACCCGATCGGGCTCACCCCACACCGAATCACTTTTTCGAAGGGCCTTCCGCCTCGAGGGCCTTCCCGGCGGCGACAAACGCCTCCCGCTGCGAGGCACTGACCTCGGGATATTTCAGGTTCAGCGACTGGATCGTGTTCACCAGGATTCGCGAGACCACCGCCCGGGTCACCCACTTGTGGTCGGCGGGGACCACGTACCACGGGGCCTGCTCGGTGCTGGTCGCCTCCAGGCACTCCTGGTACGCCTGCTGGTAGTCGTTCCAGCGTTTTCGTTCTTCGATATCGCCGAGGCTGAATTTCCAGTTTTTCTCGGGCTCGCGGATCCGCGTGAGAAACCGCTGTCGCTGCTCCTCATGCGAAACATTGAGGAAGAACTTGACGACAGCCGTGCCATTGTTCACGAGGTAGCGCTCGAAGTCCCGAATCTCGCCGTACCTCTGCTGCCAGAGCTTCGGACCGGCCACCGCCCCGGGGATGCGCTGGCGCCCGATCAGCTCGGGATGGACCCGCACCACCAGCACCTCCTCGTAATACGAGCGATTGAAGATGCCGATTCGACCCCGCTCGGGAAGCGCCTTGTGACAGCGCCAGAGGTAGTCGTGATCGAGCTCTTCGGCCGAAGGGGCCTTGAACGAGGTGACCTGCACCCCCTGTGGATTGATCCCCGACATCACGTGCTTGATGGTGCCATCCTTGCCCGCGGCGTCGAGCGCCTGGAAGACCACCAGCAACGACCAGGTGTCGGCTGCGTAGAGCAGGTCCTGGGCGGTCGAGAGGGTCGCGATGTCGGCCCCCAGGGTCTCTTCCGCGAACGCCTTCCGCTCGGACTTCGGCTGCTTCGAATCGCCCTGCCAGCCGGGGTCGTGATCGCTCAGCTTCAGCTTCTTGCCCGGCTTGACGACGAATTGTTCCAGCAGAGAGTCCAGCGCAGTCATGGTCCACCTGGGAAGGGACAAAAACAGCCAGCGACAGCAACACCCGTGACCGGTGACAGGTCAGCCCTGCACCACCGTGTTGCTCAGCGAACCGATCCCGGTCACATCAATCGTGACCTGGTCGCCGGCGGCCAGCGAGAACTCATTGGGGGGAACAATTCCCGTCCCCGTCAGCAGGATCACCCCCTCGGGGAAGCACTGGTCGCGGAAGAGCCAGTCGATCAGTTCCTCAAAGGAACGTTTCATCTGGTCCAGGTTCGAGACGCCGTGAAACACCTCGGTTCCCCGGCGGCGGATCGACAGGCGGATTTCGGTCCCCGCACGATCCAGCGGTTGCTCGGGGAGCAGCACGCACGGCCCCAGTGCACAACACTCGTTGTACACCTTCGCCTGGGGCAGGTAGAGGGGGTTCTCTCCCTCAATGTCGCGGGCACTCATGTCATTGCCAATGGTCAGTCCCACAAGCTTCGCCTGCGGCGAAATGACCAGGGCGAACTCTGGTTCGGGCACCGACCATTTCGTGTCCTGGCGAATCCGGACGGGACCACCGGGCCCCGAGACGCGCCGGGCTGTCCCCTTGAAAAAAATCTCGGGACGGGGGGCGGTGTAAACCCGATCGTAGTGCGAGGCTCCGGTTTCCGACTCTTCCATCCGGGCCACCTGGCTGCGCTTGTACGTGACACCGGCCGCCCAGACTTCCTGGTGGTCGATGGGAGCCTGCAGGTCGACCTCGGCGAATGACACCAGCTTCGACGCCGCCAGGTGCTGCTTCACCAACCCGACAGGGTCGGAAGAATACAGGATGTCAGACAAAGACTTGCAGCCCGCGGGGAACGGCAGCACCCGGATTCCCTCGGGAACCAGCACTCCCAGGCCACTCTCACCCGACGGCAACGCCACCTTCGCAAGTCTCATCACGCAACACTCCAGGGTGTCCAACAGGCTTTCACAGCAAGCCAGAATGACGCCTCAGCGAGTCTCACGCAAGGCAGCAAGGGTGCGGGCCATATCGGCGGGCAAGGGGGCCTCAAATGTCAGGGGAGCCTGTGTGACAGGGTGCCGAAATGACAATCGCTGGGCATGCAGGGCTTGCCGACAGATCAGCACGTCGGGATCGACGGGAACCGTCCCCGCGTCGGGTGCTTCGTCACGGCCAGAGCCCGCGGAATCACCGGGCCGGGCAGCACCGGTGGGCGATCCACCCCGAGACAGCGAAGGCCGTGTTTCCCGTTGAGTCCCCAGTTGCGACCGCCGAAATTCGGCCCGCCCTCCGTACAAACGGTCGGCCACAATGGGATGCCCGAGGTGTTGCAGATGGACCCGCAACTGATGGGTGCGCCCCGTGCGGGGATGCAGCCGGACCCATGTAAAGTCGTAGAACCGCTCGATCACCTCGTAGAACGTGGTCGCCACGCGGGTGTTCTCCCCCGGCTCGCAGACCATCATCTTCTCGCGCTCGCGCGGATTGACCCTCAGATGGGTCTCGATCCAGTCGCTGTCACGATCGAACACCCCCCAGGCCAGGGCGACGTACTGCTTCGTGACTTCGCGTTGTTCGAACTGTTCGGCCAGGCGGGAATGCACCTGGTTGTCCTTCGCAACCACGATGACCCCGGTGGTGTCGCGATCGAGGCGATGCACAATCCCGGGGCGGTCTTCCCCCGCCACATCACTCAACTGGTCGAAATGAAACTGCAGGGCGGCAGCGAGAGTTCCCGTGGGGTTCCCCCGGCCGGGGTGGGTGATCATTCCGGCCGGTTTGTTGATCACCACGAGGTGCTCGTCTTCGAACAGCACGTCGAGGGGATGCTCTTCCGGCGCGACGGAACGATCGGGAAGCGTTGGCAGCCGGACGGATACCAGGTCGTTGACCCGCAGGCGCCGACTCGCTTTCACGGCCAGTCCATTGACCTGGACCGCCTGCTGTTCGATCGCCTTCTGAAACAGCGCCCGGCTGTAGTTCGGCCACAACCGGCAGAGAAAGTGATCCACCCGCCAACCGTGGGCCCGGGCTTCAACAGTCACCACGGTCGGTTGCGCTGACAACTCGTCGGTCATACGGCCCGCGCCTGTCGTGCGACAGCACTCATTCGCTGGGGGGCGTTTCGGGAGTTGCCGGGGCTGGCTCGGTCGGGTTCTCCGCCGCTGGCTCAGCCGGGTTCTCCGCCGCTGGCTCTGCCGGAGTCTCGGCGGCTGGCTCGGACGGGACGTCCGTGGCGGGAGCCGCGGTCTCTCCGGGTACGCTCAGCCCTTCGTCCGAATCATCGCCCGATTCCTGGGCTTCATTGGCCTTTTCTTCGCCAATTTCCTGCGCCTTGCGACGCAGTTCGTCCAGGAGGGGATCGCTGCTGTCTCTCAGACCGGTGTCACGCGGGGTCTGATCTTTCGCCTTCGGACGGTCGAACTTGGCAAACCACTGGTAGAACTCGGCACTCCCACCGCTTGCAAGTTCCTTCAGACGCCGCTGCGCCTCGTCCTTGTAAAACGAATCCGGAAAGCGTTCGAGCAGACGCTGGTAGGCGGCGGTCGCCTCCTTGGTACTGCCATCCGACATGCTTTCTTCGGCACGGGCGAGGCCAAACAGGGCCCGCTCGCGCACTTCGCGAGCAGCACTCGACTGCTCCGAGAGCACCTCAAAACTCTTGCGGGCGAGGTCGACATCCTTCCGTCCCGCCTCGACATCCAGAAACATCGACTGGATCCCCGAGGCAAGACGCTGCTCGGCTTCCACCAGACGGGCCCAGGGGGCGGCGGCGGAATCGGGGTTCTTCTTCCAGACGTCGGCCAGGTCATCGGGGCTCGACGCAGCCGACAATTGCGACCACGCCACCTGATCGCGGCCCCTGGCAGCGCGCTGCCAGAGAATCCATCCCACCAGCAAAGCCGTCGCCACACAGATTCCAATCGAGATACGGTTGCCGTACTTCTCGAGGAACCGGTTCAGTTTCTGCAGCCCCAGGGCAAGATCATTCTGCTGCAGTTCGTGACGATGCTGGTTGTCCATGACACTCGGAAACGAAGGGACACGAAGATTCAAACGGACTCCTGGGAACGACCACAACACCCGTTCCCGGCCGACTGCCGCGACCCCACGCTCTCTCAGCGACAGGTCCCGAACCTGGATCGGCCTCGATGGACACAACTTCAGTGTGACCACCTCCGCACAATCCACAAGTTTAGATCATTTGACAAAAAACTGCCAAGACCCGTTCCCGTTCGCTCGCTGCAGCAGTCAATCCGCTCCCCAGGGGAGCCCCCCGCTCACTTGATCGACAGCAGGTAGGCGATGAGGTCGGCCACGGCTTGACGGTCGAGATTTTTCTCCAGTCCCTCGGGCATGATCGACAGTCCCGAACTGCGAAGCGTGTCGATTTCGTCACGCAGCACCGTGTCTTGCTGGTTCTCCTGCCGGCGGAGGGTCACGCTGTTGGCCGTCTCGGCGGCGATCAGCCCCGTCATCGACTTCCCGGCTTTGTTCTGCAGGATGTAGTTCACGTATTGCGGGTTGACCTCACGATTGGGATCCATCAGGTTGACGAGAATGGCCTCGGCCCCCCGGTTCTGGATCGCCGCCAGGTTGGGACCAATCTCGTGTCCAAACCCCTCAAGTTTGTGGCAGACCGCGCAGACCTTCTGGAAATGCTTCCGGCCTTCGTCAGCCTGCCCCTGCAGCTTGAGGGCGGGGGC
>DNUF01000162.1:15960-16261 GCA_003508595.1 Planctomycetaceae bacterium | reverse complement strand
TGTTCCTGGCCCTCGAGTCCCCACACGCCTGCGGGCAGGTCTATCACATCACCGACAATCCCCTTGTGACACAGGTCGAATTCATCGGCACGATCTGTGCACTAGCCGGTTATCCCGAACCGCGGGCCGCTCTTCCGCTCGCGTGGGCCCGCCTCGCCCCGAAGTTTCCCCGCTGGCTCCGTCCCAACGACGAAGCCGACGAGACGGAGATCGAGCTCCGGCTGCTGGGCTGGAACCGCGGGTTCTCGATCGCCCGGGCCCAGCGGGAACTCGGCTACCAGCCCGCTGTCCCCTTTGCCGA
>DNUF01000162.1:10658-15630 GCA_003508595.1 Planctomycetaceae bacterium | reverse complement strand
GCGGAGCCGTCCCGGTGGCGTGCGATCAGGTGGGCCAGCCGCTGCTGTTGCCGGCCGTCAGGGTCGAAGTTGTCAGGGGCCAGCCACTCGCGATAGGCCCTCTGGATCGCCGGCCACTCCCCATCGATGATGGCAAACCACACGGTGTCGCGGTTGCGTCCCTTCACGACCTGCGCCTGGCGAAAGATCCCCTCGAATGTGAAGCCCAGCCGCTGTGCCGAGCGCCGCGACGGTGCGTTGTGCGTATCGCACTTCCATTCGACCCGGCGGTAGCCGAGGGCGAAGGCCTGTTGGATCATCAGGAACAACGCCTCGGTTGCGGCCACCGTCTGTTGCAATTCCGGACTGAAATTGATGTGGCCCACCTCGATCGTCCCGGCGGTCGGGGTGATTCGCAGGTAGGCACACACCCCACTGGGCCGACCAGTTGCCGTGGGCCGGATGGCGTAGAACAGCGGATCGTTCCCCTGGGTGAAATCCCGCAGCCACTGCAGGTAATCGTCTCTCTTCAGGAACGGACCGTAGGGGAGCCATGTCCAGTGTCGACCGGCAACATCAGGGGTGGCCGCCTCGAACAGGGGATCCCCGTGACGGTCGGGAACCAGCGGTTCGAGCTGGCAGTAAACCCCGGCCAGAGATTCCCGAGGCGGCCAGGGGGGGACCTTCCAATCGGGAAGGGACGGTCCCACGGGTTGCGATTCCCGGGATGCAAAGTGTGGATGTGCGGCCATGGTGACGCGAGCATAATGTCTCCGGTCGGCAGACTACCACCCCCGCGCCGCGGCAACATAAACTGAGGTGACGTCCCTTCCCCTCACCGCGCCCACCGCGTCCCCTCATGACTGGTCATTTCAGTACCCGCCGCGAGTTGCTGCAGCGAACGGCTGTCGGGTTTGGCTCACTGGCCCTGGCAGGGATGTGTGCCGGCGAAACCCCCGCCGTTGGGGCCGAAGATCCCCTCGCACCGCGACAGCCGCTGTTCCCGGCCCGGGCCCGGCGGGTGATCTTTCTCTTCATGAGCGGCGGCCCTTCGCAGGTTGACACCTTCGACCCCAAGCCGTTGCTGACCCGCGACGACGGCAAGCCGCTCCCGTTCGCCAAGCCCCGCGTCCAGTTCAATTCCACCGGCAACCTGCTGAAATCCCCCTGGGAATTCAAACAGTACGGGGAAAGTGGCCTGTGGGTCTCAGATCTGTTCCCTCATCTCGCGAAGCGGGTGGATGATCTCTGCCTGGTTCACTCGATCCACGGGACCAACCCGGCGCATGGCGGCGCGGTGATGAAAATCCACACCGGAACCGACAACTTTGTCCGTCCCAGTATCGGCTCGTGGGTGACCTATGGGCTGGGGACCGAGAATGCCAATCTGCCGGGGTTCGTGACCATCTGTCCGACCCTCGCGTTTGGGGGGATCAACAACTGGAGTTCGGCGTTCCTGCCGGCGGTCTACCAGGGGACGGCACTGGGGAACGCCAGCATCCCCTCGGACAAGGCGCGGGTGCGGTACATCAGCAATTCCCGGCTGCCGCGTGATATCCAGCGGATGCAGCTCGAGCGGCTTGCCCGGCAAAACCGCGAGCACCAGCAGGGGGCAGCCGAGGCGGCGCTCGAGGCGCGGATCAATTCGTTTGAACTCGCCTTCCGCATGCAGTCGGCGATTCCCCAGATCGAGGATCTTTCGGGCGAGTCGCAGGCGACCCAGGCACTGTATGGGCTGAACGACCCCGTCACGGCGAACTTCGGACGGATGTGCCTGATGGCCCGGCGGTTTGCAGAGTCGGGAGTGCGCTTCATCCAGGTGACCCACAACGATCACCTCGTGCAGTGGGACCAGCACTCGGACCTGAAGAACGGTCACGAGAAAAATGCCCGCGAGGTCGACCTGCCGATCGCCGGGCTGCTGTATGACCTCAAGCAGCGGGGTCTGCTGGAAGATACTTTGATCTGGTGGGGTGGTGAATTTGGCCGGACTCCCACGGCTGAGACCGCGAATGGGCGCGACCACAACCAGGAGGGCTTTACGATGTGGCTGGCAGGGGGCGGTGTGAAGGGGGGCTTCCGCTATGGCAGCACCGACGACTACGGTTACTACGCGGCTGAAAACAAGGTGCACATCCACGACCTGCATGCCACGATGCTGCACCTGCTGGGGCTCGATCACGAGCGGCTCACCTATCGCCACGCCGGTCGCGATTTCCGCCTGACCGACGTGGAAGGTCACGTGGTCCACGACCTGTTCGCGTAAGACACAACTCTGCCCCGGTCCAATTTCTTCCCCAGGGCACGAGTCCCGCACCCCACCCCAACGCGTCGGCGAAAAGTCGAACTTGGGTGTCGCACCTTTCTGAAATGAGGGACATCGACTCGGAAAGTCGATCGACTCTCCGAGTCGATGCCCCACGAGCTTCCTTCCACGATTGCACCCTGTGTACATTGCATCCGTAGCCCAGATCAATGTATGAAGCCGCCTGTTGGAACCTGCCAGGTGTCAAAAAGTCCAACGCCGGCGATATCAGTTTCGAAAGCACTTCCAAAGACATCGACTTAGAAAGTCGATCGACTCTCCGAGTCGATGTCACCCGACCTTCCTCCCGCATTGCACCCCCGCGCATTCCATCCGCAGTTCAGGGCCGTAGTCGACATGGAACAAGGCAAATCCGTCGATTGACCCGGCAGTCTTTTCCCCGCTGACCCCTGCCGGCACGATACCCAGCAAGTCCCGGTCGGACGAACAGATGCCACGGACGAGGTTGGCCGACGACGACCAAATCGGGGAGGAAGCAGGACCTCGCGGCACTCACTCGCCGTTGAGACCCGAGCCGAGTTTCTCGAGCGCCTTCACTTCGATCTGCCGGACCGCTTCGCGGGTGATGCCGAGGACCTCGCCGATTTCGCGCAGGTTGTAGGCCTGGCCATCTTCGAGTCCGTACCGCATCCGCAGCACGAGGGCTTCCCGTTCGTCGAGCGACTTCAGTTCTTCGAGGACCCACGAGAGGGAATCACTCGCTTCGAGTCCCTGGTCGGGCAGGGGGATCCGCTCGTCAGCCAGGAGGTCGGCGAGGGTGAAATTGGCGTCGAGCGGCTCGGTCTGCATTGAGGCCTGCAGCAGTTCGAGCGCCTGGGCGAGCAGTTTCTGCTGTCGCTTGCGCAGCTTCTGGTCGGCGGCAATTTCTTCGAGGGTCGGTTCCCGCCCCAGGGTTCGCTGCAGTCGGGCGCTTGCCTGCCGGCAGCGGCTCATCAGTTCCACCATGTAGGTGGGAATTCGGATCGTTCGCCCGGTGTTGATGAGCCCCCGCTTGATCGACTGCTTGATCCAGTAGGTCGCGTAGGTGCTGAAGCGGGTCTCGTGGATCGGGTCGAATCCCTCCACGGCCCGGACCAGCCCGAGGTTTCCTTCCGAGATGAGATCGAGCATCGAGAGTCCCTGCCCGGTGTAGTGGCGGGCAATGCTCACCACGAGGCGAAGGTTCGACTTGATCATCTCGTCACGGGCAGCGGCGTCACCCTGCTGGATCCGCAGTGCCAGGTCGCGCTCCTGCTCACGGTTGAGCAGGGGATTGCGGTGAATTTCCCGGAGATAGATCTCCAGGGGGTTGGCCGCAGAACGGCTCGTGGAGGCAATGGGGGAAGTTGGCTCGGCCATACAAGCAGGGGCGGGGCAGAAGAGCGGTGATGCCAATGACCGGCCGCACCACCTCCGGGCGCGACGAGCCAGTTCGGAACATCGACCACACGGGAGGCGGACTCGCGAAGAAATCCACCTCTCCCTGCCGCTCTACGGAATCTCCCCGCGAACAGGCGCAAAAAAACGGCCCTGCCAACGAGGTTGGCAGGGCCGTGAAACAAGACTCTGACGGCTATGCCGACAACAACCGTCGGCAGGCCGGGGAGTGGTTTACTTCTTGTCGAGGCTGAACAGCGGTCCGGACTGCCCGCTGGTTCCCCCCTTGAGTTCTTCGCGGGGAGCGGCTGGAGCGGCCGCACCACCACCACCACCACCGCCACCGGCGGCAGCGGCCGCATCGGTTGTTCCCGGCTCCTCGATGGGACCTGTCAGCTTCCGGCTCAGGCCGATCTTGCGGTCGGCGGTGTCCACCCGCAGCACGCGGACTTCGATCGGCTGACCGACCTTGACCTCGGCTTCGGGGTTGTCGACCTTGTGTTCGGCCAGTTCCGAGACGTGCAGCAACCCTTCGAGGTTGTTTTCGAGCTGCACGAAGACACCAAAGTTGGTGATCTTGGTGACGGTCCCGGTGACAATCGAGCCGGGCTGGTAACGACCGGGAATGTCGGTTTCCCAGGGATCCTGCTGCAGTTGCTTCATGCCGAGGGCAATCCGCTTGCGGTTCTGGTCGACCGACAGAACCTGGCACTGCACCTTGTCTCCCTTCTGCAGCACTTCGCTGGCATGCGAGACCTTGCGGGTCCACGACATGTCCGACACGTGCAACAGACCGTCGATTCCTTCTTCGATCTCGATGAAGGCCCCGTAGTTGGTGAGGTTGCGAACCGTTCCTTCGACAATGGCACCCACCGGGTACTTCGAGGTGACGGTGTCCCAGGGATTCGGCAGGGTCTGCTTCATGCCGAGGGAGATTTCCTGCTTCTCCTTGTTGATCGCCAGCACCACGACCTCGACCGGGTCGCCAATCTGCACCAGCTCGCTGGGGTGATTGACGCGACGGGTCCACGACATCTCGCTGATGTGGACCAGCCCCTCGATGCCCGGCTCAAGCCGGACGAAGGCGCCGTAGGTCATGATATTGACCACTTCGCCCTTCGCCTTCGTGCCAACAGGGAACTTCTGCTCGACCATGTCCCAGGGGCTGGGCTGCTTCTGCTTGAGCCCGAGGGCGATCTTTTCCTTCTCGTGGTCGATGTTGAGAACCATCACCTCGAGTTCGTCGTCGATCTTGACCATCTCGTTCGGATGGCTGATGCGGCCGTAGCTCATGTCGGTGATGTGCAGCAG
>DNUF01000162.1:0-10457 GCA_003508595.1 Planctomycetaceae bacterium | reverse complement strand
GATGTGCAGCAGGCCGTCGATGCCACCCAGGTCGACGAACGCCCCGAAGTCGGCGATGTTCTTGACGACACCCTTGCGGATCTCGCCGACCTTCAGTTCCTGCAGCAGCTTCTGCTTCAGCTTCGACCGCTGATCTTCAATCAACTTGCGGCGCGAGACGACGATGTTGCGGCGGGCTTCGTCGATCTTCAGGATCACGCACTCGACCTGGCGGCCAATGTAGTCGCCAATGTCGGCCGGACGGCGGATGTCGACCTGGCTCGCAGGCAGGAAGACATGCACGCCGATGTCGACCAGCAGGCCCCCCTTGATCTTCCGCATGACTGTCCCGGCAACGACATCTCCCTCCTTGCGGGTGGAGATGATCTGTTCCCAGTCGCGGATCCGCTTCGCCTTCCGGCGGGAGAGCTTGATCACGCCCTGCTGGTCGTCGAATTCCTCCAGCAGCACTTCGACCTTCTGGCCCGGCTCGGGAGGGGGTTCGCCTTCTTCCCACTCATTCGCGGGAACAATCCCCTCGCTCTTGCAACCTACGTCGAGCAGAACATCGTCTCCCTCGCGACGCAGAACGACCCCCGAGAGAATCTTGCCTGTCTCGAAGAAGGGCGAGGCGACAATCATCGACTCAAAGCCCTGCAGGCCCTCGGTCTCCAGCACAGCGGAGAACATCGAGTTCAATTCATCGTCGTCGATCGAGAATTCACGAATGAGGTTGCGATCTACCATGGACCAGAAACCGCCTGACACAAACAGAGGAACGAACACCCGGCCCGAAGACTGCCCGTGCAGCCCTCTGGAGTTTGGCAGAGTGGGAAAGAGTCGATGATAACACAATTCCGGGCGAAACGGCCAGAACAGCTGGGAAAAATCCGCTGGATGACGGGTTTCCACTCATCCCTGCAGTGCCCTGTGGCCGTCAGTTCTTCCCGGTATCTATTTTTATGTGTGCGGATGTGCACTTTTTGGTGGGATGGCCCCATTTCGGAAGTGCCCTGGTGTCATCAGGCAGGATTTTGCCACCGGCATCGGGGAGCCGCCTGTCGGGGAAAGGGGGGACACCAAGAAAAAACCCCGACCGACGATCCGTCGGCCGGGGTGCACTTTCAGAGTCGGGAAAAGTCCCCCCGGCTCACTCCAAATCGTGGTCTTCGTGATCGTCGGTCGCAGCCACGGCGGTTCCGCCCTCCTGCTGGCCATCCTTCCCCGATTCGACAAAGCCCTTGAGGTGGATCGAGCGGGTGTGATGCTGCAGTTTCCGCAGTGCCTTCGATTCGATCTGACGGATGCGTTCCCGGGTCACCTTGAAGATGCGTCCGGTCTCTTCCAGGGTGTAGCTGTAGCCATCACCCAGGCCGTATCGCAGCTTGATGATCTCCCGCTCGCGGTAGGTCAGGCTCTTGAGGACGTGACCGATCTTGTCCTTGAGCAACTTGTGCATCGCCGATTCCGAGGGAGTGTGCTCGGAACCATCTTCCAGGAAGTCTCCAAAGCTGGAGTCTTCACTCTCACCGACAGGAGTATCGAGGCTGATCGGGTGCTTCCAGGTCTTCATGATCCGCTGGGTTTCTTCCAGCGACAGCCCGACCGCCTTCGACAATTCCTCCATCGTGGGCTCACGCCCCTTCTTCTGCCGCAGTTCCTCACTCTTCGCCTTCAGCGTCGAGATGCTCTGGAACATGTGCACGGGAATGCGAATCGTGCGGGCGTGGTCAGCCACCGCCCGGGTGATCGCCTGCCGGATCCACCATGTCGCGTAGGTCGAGAACTTGTACCCCCGACGGTACTCGTATTTCTCAACGCCACGCATGAGGCCGGCGTTTCCTTCCTGGATGAGGTCGAGGAAGCTCAGCCCGCGGTTGCGGTACTTCTTGGCGATCGAGACCACCAGCCGCAGGTTGCCCCCCGACAGTTCCTGCTTCGCCTGCGTCCAGATGGCGAACCGCGACTGAATCTTCCGCACCCGCTCCCGCATCGATTCGGGAGTCTCGTGCGTCATCATCATCAGTTCGTGCAACTCGCGCTCGGCGCGGGCCAGTTCATCCTGGTTTCGCCGTGACCGGCGCAGTTCCCGGATGTGCTGCTCCAGCTCGGTCATCCGGGCGTTGACCTGGTAAACCCGCTTTGTGATGGGCTGCAACCGCTGGGTCCGCAGGCTCAATTCTTCAAACAGCGTCGCCATCTTCCGACGGCAGGTGGTGAGAGCCGACAGCAGTTTTGACTTCTCGGCAGCCGGGGTTTCCGGGCTCAGCCACTTGCCGAAGTCAGAGATGTTCAGCTCCATCAGCCGCTTGATCGTGGGGAGATTGTGCGGCATCCGCCCCAGAATCTGCTCTTTCTTGACGTTTTCCGTCTCGGAGGTCCGCAGCGTGCGCTCAAAGGGCAATTCCCCTGCGAAGACCTTCTCGAGCGTTTCCAGGGCCGCGGTCATCGCAAAATGGCACTCCATCAGCGCCCGGCGATACCGCTTCCGGCTGACCTCGATCTTCTTGGCGAGGTAGATCTCCCGTTCCCGTGTGAGCAGGGGAATGTTCCCCATCTGGCTCAGGTACATCCGCACCGGATCGCGGGACGAGACGGTCGGTTGGGGGTTTTCTTCCCGCTCCCGTTCCGCATTGATTTGCTTGAGAGGGATCCCGGGCAGGGGCCCCAGGGGGTCCTCTTTCAGATCCAGACCGGTGTCTTCCAGGTTCAGGACCAGCAGATCCACCAGTGACGGGCTGCCCCCTTCGTCCGGCAAGTACGAATGGACCGCCTGGAACGACAAAAAGCCCCGCGTTTTGGCATTCCGGAGGAGTACCGACAGGGGGTCATCAAACTCGTGCACAGAACACTCCCTTCCCAAGGATCGAGGGTGGACGCATCATCCATCCTGGCAGGCAACCTGGCCGGCCGCTCCCATCCGGGGCGCTGCCCCCGGACCGGAACCCTTTCCAACCGCCAACTGCAAAACCTCTCCACACAATCTTAACTTGCGGTCCGGACCTCGGGGGAGAAAAAAACATCTCCAAATCCAAAGTCCCGACACTCCCGGCGGAATGTCGCCAGAATCCCACCCCTCTGCCAGACCGTTTCAGATTCCAGCAGTTGGCGAGCCGCGAACAGGTCAGTCGTGAACCTGTCCGCAATGAACTGGTTCGCTGACAGCAATTCAGGACACAACCGCTCCGGAAGGACAATCGCCCCCCGGGAACATTCCCTCCCGAGACCGCCCCGCCTCCCGGAATCCCACAGATCAAACCGGTTGGGTGACACCGCAGGGTGCCTCCGCCGCGTGGCATTCCGACCTCCCTCAAGCCCCGAGACGTACACCCCGGGATCAACTCTCTCTGTCGTCGCTTCCTCAATCCAATTATCCACTTCCGACGCCCCAACAGTCAACTCCGGGCGCCTTTTGGATTGAGGAAATCTGTTTGTGTGTTCACTGTTTTTGGGGGGTCACGCCGCATCCACCCGCGACGTCCAGTTCCCGTCGATCCGGCCACCGCCACTCCCGGCCCCCGCCTCTGTCCCCACCGTCAATGTCCGAGCCTGGTACAGACGGGAGTAGACCCCACATGACTTCAGCAGTTCACTGTGCGTTCCGCTCGCCACCACCAACCCCCGGTCCATCACCACGATCCGGGTCACAATCGCCAACAGACTGTCTGTGATTGAGTGGGTGATCAGAAAGACAGTGCGGCCTTTGACGAAGTGCTGCAGCGACTGGTGAATCAACCGTTCGCTCTGGGCGTCAATCGCACTCGTCGCCTCATCGAGAATCAGGATCCCGGGATTTCTCAAGATCGCCCGCGCCAGGGCCACCCGCTGCCGCTGTCCGCCCGACAGGTTCGATCCCTTCGCCCCGACCCCGGTCTCGAATCCCTCGGGCAAATGCTCGACAAACTGGGTCACGTACGCCTGATCGGCCGCCCGCTCGATCTCGGCACGTGTGGCTTCGGGACGTCCCAGCCGGATGTTCTCGGCAATCGTATCGTCGAACAGCAGCGTCTCCTGGGTCACAACCCCCACCCGCTCCCGCAAATCCCGCAACGAAAAGTCACGCAGGTCGACACCATTGATGGTCACCCGCCCGCGATCGACATCAAAAAATCGGGGCAGCAGGTTGACCAGGGTCGATTTTCCGCACCCATTCTCCCCGACCACCGCGATCACTTCCCCGGCCTGCACCTCGAGGTTCACGCCATTGAGGACGGTGGGACGGGCATCTCCTTCAGACAGGTAGGTGAAGCCAACCTCCTGGAAATCGATCTGCCGGATCTCTTTCGGGAAGACCAGCGGACGGGGTCGGTCGTGGACACGGGTTTGTTCGTCCATGAGGGCGAAGACCCGGTCGGCCGCAGCCGCCGACCGCTTGAGCTTGCTGAAGACACTCGAGAGCTTCCGCACCGGGTCGAGAATCCCCGCAAGAAGCGTGTACATCATGGACAGCTCGGCGACATCCATCGGTTCGCTGGAGAGCTGCACTCCCCAGATATCGGTTTCGCCCCGCAGCACCAGGTAGGCTCCCGGCAACACACCCATGACCACGGCCGCCATCCCCAGCATTTCGGTGGTGGGATTGGTCAGTGCGTCGGTCACGACAATGCGCATCGAGCGATGGTAGAACTGCTTGCTTTCGCGGTGATGCACCATCCGCTGGCGCCGTCCGCCATTGAAGGCTGTCACAACCTTGAACGACTCAAAGGTCTCCTCCAGCACCTGGTAGATGCGGGCGACCGATTCCATCGATTTCTGACTCGCCTTTTTCAAGCGTTTTCCAATCCTTTGGAAGATCACCGCCGCCAGGGGTGTGCACAGGACCGACAGCAGGGTCAGCCGCCAGTTCACGCAGAAGGCCATGGCCAGACAGGCGATGGCCTTCAGGGGTTCGCGCACCAGTTTCCCCCCCAGGAGCCCCAGGCCCGACCCCAGTGCCTCAATGTCGTAGGTGAGCCGCGACATGAGATTGCTCGTTCCCTGCATCCGCACCGTCTGCAGGTCGAGATCGAGGATCCGGCGGAAGCACGCCTTGCGCACCCGCATCACCGTCTGTTCGACCACGCTGCCAACCAGCACCTCTTCACAGAACATGCAGACCAGCTTGATCGCCGTCAGCACGAGAATCAGCCCGAGGATCATCGTGAAGGCCAGGAACTGGTCTTCGGGAATGAGCGGGAGGGCATAAACCTCGATTCCACGATACAGCGCCAGCCGCTGTGAATTTGTTGTCAGGCGTTTTTCCGCCCGGGCTTTTTTCCGCAGCAGCGAGACCTGTTCGCCCGGCTCCACCGGGTGCTCGGTCTCGCGCAGTTGCAATTCCTGCTTCGCCCGGGCAATCCCCTGCTCGGCCTCGTCGACCAGTTCCTGCAGGCACTGGGCGGGGGTTTTTCCCTCAAGCAGGACCTTCACCACGGGGTAGGTGATCGAGAGAATCGCACCCCAGAAAAAGGCCACAAACGCCGCGAGAATGAACGAGGCGAACAACCTTCGCCGGCTCGGCCACACGTAGGGCAGCAGGCGGGTGAAGTGACTGACTTGGTGATTCTCGGGCGACATGCATCCTGCTCGTCTGAAGGGATCCACCCAGCCGTTGCGACTGGCAGGGGAGGAGGCCATCCCAGACCTTCTGCACCCTTTCCCACACCCCCCGTTTACCAGAAATGTCAAAACGAGAGCAAGAGGAACTTCCCAATCTTCGTATTGTGTCCCCTCTGACACCGCGGGTACAAACCCCGCCGTTCCCCCGGCGTCCCCGTTTCGTGGTCCCCATTTGGTGGTCCCCACCCCCGCCACCATCTCCACCGGCCTTCCCATGATCAGCCAGCCAGCCTCGCCCGACGATCTGCCCGAAGACTGCACCCGGGACCTGACCAATCCGCTCCCCGGGACCAGTCCTTCCCATGGCCATGAACCCAGCCTGCCGAACTCCGGCAATACGGGGGATCTCCTGGCGGACGATGATGTTGACGATTTCCCGGACGACGATTTCGCCGGCGATGAACTCTTCTCGCAGGAGGAAATCGAGCAGGCCTACCAGCGGGCGCTCGCCGCGTTTGAATCGGCCCAGGACGAAGTCCTCGACGAATCTGGACTCGACGCAACAGATCTCTCCCCCAATGCCGGAGGGTTCGACGAAACCCACCACGACGAATCCGCGGCTCTGGCTCCGGTCGGCCTTTCGCCCCACTCGGCCGCCCCAGCCGCCACGGAAAATGCAGGGGACGATCCTCCCTCCTACGACGAGATACCAATCGATCTCGCTCCCTGGACCGATGACCCCGCAGCCGACCCGGTCGATGGGGACGCCGTCGTTCCCCTCGCCGAGACCTCCGACGCCGCGATTGATCCGGCACTTGAAGAGAAGGCGCATGCCGAGTTCGAGGCGATCCAGGCAGCGCTTCCTGACGAAACCCTCGCAGTCTGGCAGGCGGACGTTGTCGCCTCCGATGCCCCTCCGATTCACCCCGCCAACCCCACTCCGACATCGGGCCGCAGCCCCTCCCGACCGGCGTCCCGGCCCAAATCCGAGGCGACAGCGCCCCCGGCTTCAGAGCGCGAACCCAACGTCACCCCGGCACAGGTGATCGAGGCGGCGCTGTTTGTCGGTGGAAACCCGCTGACCGCCGGCAAGCTCTACGCCCTGTTGCGGGGAGCCATCACCGTCGAGCAGGTCCCCGGCCTCATTGATGAGCTGAACACCCTCTATGCCGCTCAGGAACGCCCCTATGAGATCCGCCTGGGTGACGGCGGATATCGCCTGGAGTTGCGTCCCGAGTACGACCGGTTGCGGGCCCGGGTTTTCGGACAGGGGCCCCGAGAAGTTCGCCTCTCGCAGGAGGTGCTCGAAGTGCTGGCGATTGTGGCCTACCGCCAGCCGATCACCCAGGCTGAGATCGAGGCTCTCGGGAAGGCCGGACCGGGGAACGTCCTGCGGCAATTGCTCCGCCGTGAATTGATCCAGCTCGAGCGGGATCCCGAAAACCCCAGGGAAGTGCGCTATCGCACGACGGAACGCTTCCTCTCGGTGTTTGGCCTGGCGAACCTGGCCGACCTGCCGCAGCCCGACGATCTCGCCGCCCGCTGATCACCCCTCTCCGTTTGGTGCGGCCCGGTTGGTGATTCGAAAGTGACTCGCCCACCGCACGGACCGTCACTGGCGATGGGATTCCGACAGACTCCTCCAACGAACTCCGGCACCAGTCCCGTTCGACCTCCCGATCGACTACCATCTAGGACCTACACAACTTCGGAGGGGCGGTCTCGATTCCAAGCCCAATCCGCAGAGGCGAACCGGATTCCTGTCGAGGCAGTGCCGTGGCTCACGATTTTCTCACCCTGGAAGAACTCGCCGAACAACTCGGACGGGATCGCCGCGAGGTCGAAAAACAGGTCCAGCGCGGCCGGATCCCCGGTCACCGGGTCGATGGAACCTGGAGATTTCACCCCGCCGAGATCCGACACTGGCTCGAGCAGGAAATTCGCGAATTCTCCAGCGAGGAACTGGCCGGGATTGAATCGGCGCAGAAGGCGTTTGATCCCGCCCACGACTCTCCCCTGGCGGCACTGCTGGCCCCCGAGTTGGTCGAGGTCCCCCTCGATGCCCGCACCAAGCGCTCGGTGCTCGAATCACTCATCGAAGTCGCCGGCCGCACCTGGCAGATCTGGGAACCAGCCGTCCTGCTGGCCGCCTGCCTCGATCGCGAGTCGGCCATGCCGACCGCCTTTGAGTCCGGGGTGGCCATTCCACACCCGCGCAATCCGCAGCCACAGGCCCTGGGTCAATCGCTGCTGGCGTTTGGCAAGACCTCGTCGGGAATCCCGTTTGGTGGCCCTCATCGGACCCTCACCGACATGTTCTTCCTGGTCCTCTGTCGCGACTCCCATACGCACCTGGCCGTTCTCGCCCGCCTGGGGCGACTGCTGCAGCAACCCGGGTTTGTCGACAACCTGCGGGCCACCGAGACCTCACGGGACGCCTACGAGCTCATTCTCGCTGCGGATGAGGGACTGGCCTCGACATGAGTGATCTCGCCCCCGGCCACTCCCCCTCCACAGACAACGGAACAATTCCGCAGTCTTCTCCCGCCACCGGCCTGCCTTCGCCGGCTCCCTCCCTCTCGCCCGGCGCTCCAGCGGAAGGAGGGGCTTGTCCTCCCCCCCTGCAGTGGCAGGAGGTGCTCCAGGAGGTGACAGCGGGGGCCATCCATTGGACGGTGGATGTTCCGGGGAGCCAGTTGACGGGTCTGACCCTCGGCGAGGGGCCCCCGCTGATCTTTCTGAACAGTCTGGGTGAACCGCGCGAATTGTCGTTTCTGCTCGCCTGGCTGCTGCGCGACCAGTTTCGCTGCGTGCTCTTCGACTGGCGCGGGGTGAAGACCCCCCAGTCGGGGCCGGTGACACTCGATCGGCTCGTCTCGGACCTGTTCGAAATCGCCGATCACTGGCCGGGAGAGCCCAATCGCCTGCTCGCCAGCGGGTTGGGGGGGCTGGTCGGGTTGCGGGCCCTGCATGATCGGCCCCGCCAGTTCACGCAGTTGACCCTGGTGGCGGGCTATGCCCACCGGCAATTGACACGGACCGAACGGGGCCTCGCCCGGTTGGGCCGGTGGCTCCCCGGGCCGGTCCGGCGACTGCCGGGCTGGCAGGGAATGCAACGGCACAGCCACCGCCGGTTTTTCCCCCCCTTCGACGAGACCCGCTTCGAGTTCTATCTCGACCGAACCGGGCGGATGCCCATCGCCCCCCTCTGCGAATTGGCCGGTCTCATCGCGACGACCAATCTCACCCCCCTGTTGCCGAAGATTGCCAATCCGGTATTGCTGGTCCAGACCGAGGGTCAGCCGGACTCCCTGCGGCAGGCGAGTGCAGAACTCGCCCGTGGGCTCCCCAGCGTGACGGTCGAAGAACTGCACAACACGGGTCTCGTCCCGGGTTTGACCCATCCGCACCGGATTGCGAAGTTGATCCGCGCGGCGGCCGGGGGATGAGGGACTCCCGACTGCGGCCGCTCTTCCATCGCAGACCTGGCCACGCCGTCAAACGCCGCGCCAGATGCGACGCCATTCCCGATGAGCGAACTCAGACAGTCGCGCGAGGCGCAGTTCGAGTGGCGGATGTCTCCGCAGGTGATCGAGCATCGTCACCACCTGCCGCGTGCACGCCTCTCCCTCTGTCTGCTCAGGAACGGGAAGTCCCGTCCGCTGTGCCAACCACTGCAGGCTTTCCGGTCGATGGCGAAGCAGGTCCGCTTCCTCCCGCAGCAGCAGACTCTCATCGTATGCGGTTTCGCCCCGACCAAACGGTATCCCGAGTCGGGCTTCCACCGCGGCGTGCTGGCGGGCGATGTGCTCGGCTCGCTCCTGCAACAGCACCGGGTGGTACTGCAGGCCCGGCCCCTTCAGGGCAGCCAATTGGCGGTGCAGCAGCACGTTCTTCTCGATGATTCCCCGTCCTGTCCCAAAACCGGGCCCCCGCGAGTAATAGGTGTAGAGCAGCCGGGTCGCGTCGAGGCTGAGTGATTCCCGAACCCGCCGAACCGATCCCGCAGCCACGTCGATCCCCATGCGGTGACAAAAATCCTCGACCACGCAACCGTTTTTCAACCGGTGTTGTTCAAAGGGAACCACCGTGACCCGCGTCCGGCCAAACACGCTATCCAGCCGATGCAGACCCGCCTCGAGGTCCGACTCGTCAATGTCCGTCTCGTCGGGGACCCAGAGCCGAAATGGTGAAAACTCCCGTTCGCCCCACAGGATCGACTCCTGGAAGCCACTGGGATACCAGCTCGGCAGCGGACGGACATAGACCAGCACCTCGGGCTCAAAGCCCTCGGACTCCAGAGACTTCCGCATGGCCGTCAATTCGCGGGGGGTCATCCTCCAGCACCACTCGCCGGAGAGGATGGGAGTCGCTCCACGTTGTCGACAGCGGTTCAGTCCGGCCTTCAGGCGACTCTGCCACCTGTCGCGTGTCCGTGCCAGTTGTCGGGGATTGCCCCCGATCAATTCCTGGACCGTGTCTCGCGATCGCTCGCTGAACAAGGTCTGCAACGCCCGGCTGCCGTTGATCAACCCGAATCCGAGATAATGAAACCGGGGATCTTCCAGGCCGTAATACAACGATTCCTGGAGGGAACTGCTCCCCGCCTTGGGCATCCCCACATGCAGGATCAGGCGATTCATGGACATTCCGGCAGGACACCCCTGTGGAGGAAACACTTCTCCCGAGTCAGGGTAGCCATTCCCTGGGGTGGACAGGCAGTCTTACGCGTGTCTCGCCCTCCCCTGTCAAGGAAAAAATCGGTCCAGAACCGTCCGTCCCCATCCCGCCACAAGTCTGGATCGTTTCCAGTGCCGACCGACTGACGGCACGACCTCCAGAGACTGACAGACCAGAAGGTCTGTCACCAGTTGTGGAATAGGCTTTCAGCCTGTTGTCGCTGGACTCTTTCGGCGGCGTGCAACCAAGCCATCGAAAGC
>DNUF01000190.1:12584-12905 GCA_003508595.1 Planctomycetaceae bacterium | reverse complement strand
TTGGCCGGAGCAGCCGGCGCTGGTGTGGGGGGCGGCGCGGGAGTCGGGGCTGGCTTCGAGGGGGCCGGGGCGGGGGCTCCGGCACCAACCGCTTCGAGGGTCATCAGCGGGGTCCCGACCGAGACCTGGGTCCCGGGCTTGACGTGAATCGCCGTGACGCGGCCCGCCTGGGGGCAGGGGAGTTCGAAGACCGCCTTGTCGGTCTCGATCTCCATCACAATCTGCTGCGCCTCGATCACATCTCCGACCTTGACCCGCAGGTTCCCCACGTCGGCCTTGTCCACGTTCTCGCCGACGCTGGGAAGCTTGAATTCAAACGCC
>DNUF01000190.1:11923-12388 GCA_003508595.1 Planctomycetaceae bacterium | reverse complement strand
CTGGGAAGCTTGAATTCAAACGCCATCTGTCAAACCTCGAGGAATTCGCGAAAGCAGGGGCCCGAAGGCCGGGCGGCCGCCGGATGGTCCGGACCTGAAATTCTAGCCGGGGGAAAGCCAGTTCCCCCGGAAGTTCCCGCTCCATCCCAGGATGGCGGGGAGCAGGTCAGGCACTGACCGGGTTTCTCTTGTCGGGATCGATTCCCAGGGACTGCCTGGCCTTCTCCACCGTCGCCCGATCGACCTCACCCCGGCGATGCAACTCGCTGAGGGCGGCGAACGTGATGTGGGCGGCATCGATTTCGAAGTGGTTGCGCAGCGCCTCGCGGGTGTCGCTGCGACCGAATCCGTCGGTTCCCAGGGTCACCAGCCGGCCAGGCACCCACTTGGCAATCTGCTCGGAGACCAGGTGCATGTAGTCGCTGGCGGCGATGAACGGACCCTTCCGTCCCTCAAGCAACTTTT
>DNUF01000190.1:773-11673 GCA_003508595.1 Planctomycetaceae bacterium | reverse complement strand
GGATGCAGCAGGTTCCAGCGTTCGACCTCCAGCGCTTCGCGCCGCAGTTCCTTGTAGCTGGTGACGCTGAAGACATCGCTCGCGATGCCATAGTCTCGTGCGAGGGTCTCCTGGGCCAGCAGGGTCTGACGCAGGATCGGCCCGCTGCCGAGCAGTTGCACACGCGACTTCGCACCGGGGACATCGGCCGACTTCAGCAGGTACATTCCCTTGAGAATGCCCTCATTGGCCCCTTCGGGAAGGGCCGGCATCACGTACGGCTCGTTGTAGAGGGTGATGTAGTAGAAGACCGATTCGTCCTCGACATACATGCGCCGCAGGCCGTCCTGGATGATCACGGCCACTTCGTAGGCGAAGCCGGGATCGTAGGCGAGGCAGTTCGGCACGGTGGCCGCCATCAGGTGGCTGTGGCCATCTTCGTGCTGCAGGCCTTCGCCGTTGAGCGTTGTACGCCCCGCGGTGGCCCCCAGCAGGAACCCCTTGCAGCGCGAGTCGGCCGCCAGCCAGATGAAGTCACCCACCCGCTGGAACCCGAACATCGAGTAATAGATGTAGAACGGGACCATGCTGATGCCGAGATTGGCGTAGGCCGTTCCGGCCGCGACGAAGCTCGACATCGCACCGGCTTCGTTGATCCCCTCTTCGAGGATCTGTCCATCCTTGGCCTCGCGGTAGTACGAGAGCTGGCCGGCATCGACGGGCTCGTACAGCTGCCCGGTGCTGGCATAGATGCCGAACTGCGAGAAGAAGCCCTCCATGCCGAAGGTCCGGGCTTCGTCGGGGATGATCGGGACGATGTTGCGGCCGATCGACTTGTTCTTGAGCAGGGCCATGAGGGCCCGGCCAAAGGCACCGGTTGTCGAGAACTCGCGGTCGCCGCTGCCGCCCAGCAATTCCTTGAAGGCTTCGATGCCGGGCACGTCCAGCTTGGGAGCCGAGGTGCGGCGCTGCGGGAGGCTCCCTCCCAGCAACCGGCGGCGTTCCTGGAGGTAGGCCATCTCCTGGCTGTCGGGGGCGGGCCGATAGAACGGTGCCTGGGCAACTTCTTCGTCGGAGATAGGAATCGAGAATCGTGACCGGAATTCACGCAACTCGTCTTCGTTGATGCTCTTCTGCTGGTGAGAGATGTTTTTCCCCTCACCCGCCTCCCCGAGGCCATAACCCTTGATGGTCTTGGCGAGGATGACGCTGGGAGCACCCACGTGTTCGACGGCAGCCTTGTAGGCCGAATAGACCTTTTCGGGGTCGTGCCCGCCGCGTTTGAGCCTCTGGATCTGGTCGTCGGAAAGATGCGAGACCAGTTGCAGCAGCTCGGGGTGCTTGCCGAAGAAGTGGTCGCGGATGTACCCACCGTTTTCGACGCTGTATTTCTGGTACTGACCGTCGACCACTTCCCCCATGCGCGACATGAGCAGGCCGTTCGAGTCGGACGCCAGGAGGGGATCCCAGTCTCCGCCCCAGATGACCTTGATGACATTCCAGCCCGACCCCCGGAACCCGGCTTCGAGTTCCTGGATGATCTTGCCGTTCCCCCGCACCGGTCCGTCGAGCCGCTGCAGGTTGCAGTTGATGACGAAGATGAGGTTGTCGAGTTTTTCGCGGGTGGCCAGGTTGATCGCCCCGAGGGTTTCGGGTTCGTCGACTTCGCCATCACCAACGAAGCACCAGACCTTGGAGGCCGAGGTATCGAGCAGGCCGCGGTGCTGCAGGTACCGCAGAAACCGGGCATGGTAAATCGCCATGATCGGCCCGAGCCCCATCGAGACGGTGGGGAACTGCCAGAAGCCGGGCATCAACCAGGGGTGGGGATACGAAGAGAGCCCACCCGTGGGGGCGAGTTCCTGGCGGAAGTTGGAGAGATCCTGTTCGGTCAATCGGCCTTCGACGAAGGCGCGTGCGTAGATGCCGGGAGAAGCGTGTCCCTGGAAGTAGACCATGTCCCCGGGATGATCGGCCGTCGGGGCGTGGAAAAAGTGGTTGAACCCGATCTCGTACAGGGTGGCGGCCGACGCAAAAGTCGAGATGTGCCCCCCCAGACCCGAATGCTCGCGATTCGCCCGGACCACCATCGCCATCGCATTCCAACGGACGATGCTCTTGATCCGGCGTTCAATCTCGCGATTTCCCGGAAAACGCGGCTGTTTCTCGCGGTGAATCGTATTGATGTACGGGGTGTTGGCCGTAAACGGGAGTGTCACCCCCCGGCGGTACGCCTCTTCCTGCAGCAGGACGAGCAATTGACGGACACGTTCCGGTCCCTCGCGATGCAGGACATCGACCAGGGATTCGATCCATTCCGTGACCTCGGAGACATCGCCTTCCGAAAGGACACTCGACAGGGCGTTGGCAGCCATAGTTTGGGAGTCGTGAACGCTGGAGCAGGCAGCAGGTCCGGATTCGGATCCCGCTGAACCTCCAGTCAATGGGTTGATCGGGGGACGGCGGTGAAGCCGAAGCCCGGGGCTAAGCAGGTCGACAGACGGGCTCTTCCCGATCCCCCGAGAAGACCCGGGAGGGGGAGAGAGCACAACGACATTGCCGGCACATCCTGTGCCGGTTGGTCATCTGCGGATCGCCAGCGGTCAGAATAGCGGTTTCCTGTGGGGGAATTCCACCCCGATTCCGACGGGGGCTGCTGTTTGTATGATCATATAATGCTGCCTCCCCGGAAACATCGGACCTCGGGAACCTCTCGACTTTCCGGGGGATCAGGAAAAGCCTTTCGAAAGATCGGAAAAATTCGTACAGTTGTCACTGACCGTGTTTTCGTTCTGACTGAACCCGCCCGTTGGCGATCGCCATGCCGTTGTACGAGATCGAGACCACTGCCCACATCATGATTGCATGGGCGGGAACTCAGGCTGAGGCGGAGGCATTCGCCAGCCAGCACTATCCAGAAGAAGAAATTCTGCGGCTGACGAAGCGCCCCCGGGATGTCTGGGTGGTTTCCAAGCGGCTGCTGGGTCTGCAGGATGAGCATCCACCCTGTGATACCGCCCGCGAATGCCTGTCCCGGGCCCGGGGAGACAAGTTGCATGCCATTCGACTTTACATGCTGGATACCGGGGAGGATCTGCAGTCGGCCCAAAGGGCGATCGAAAGCAACATGTCCCGTGGCTGGTGAGTGAGACGCTTGAACGCCTGATTGTCCCCGCCTGGGGGGCCGAATTCCCCGCGGTTTCCACCCGAGTCCTGTGCCCGTGATTGCCTACCGTCATTTCAAAAATCAGGATGTTCCCGCCCTGGTGGAACTGTGGAATGACTGTGAATTGGGACCTGGGGCGGCACAGCAGTTTTCGCTCGATTCGTTCGATCAGTTCGTCCTGGCCGAGCCGTATTTTGACCGCAAGGCCCTCATCGAAGCGTGGGACGGTGAGCGGCTCGTGGGATTTGTGCATGCGGGATTTGGTCCCGATGCCAGCGGGGCACGACTCTGCCAGGAGCAGGGAATCGTCTGCGTCGTCATGGTCCGTCCCGGGTTCCGCCGCCGGGGGATTGGACGACGTCTCGTCGAAATGGCCGAGGATTTCCTCCGTTCTCAGGGAGCCCGGGGACTGCAGGCGGGGGAATCGCTGAACCGGAACCCGTTTTACCTCGGTCTGTACGGCGGGGCGGATTCGGCGGGCTTTCTGGAGACCGATGTCCACGCCCGTCCGTTTTTCGAGAGAATGGGATACCGCCCTTCCGAATCGTATCTGCTGATGGGACGGGAACTGCAGGCGGGCAAGCTGCCGTTTGATCCCCGGATGGTGGCTCTGCGCAAGTCGGTCAGGCTGAATGTGCTCGATCGTCCGCCGGCATCGACCTGGTGGTGGCTGGTCCGACATGGCCGGTTCGATTCGTTGACGTTCACCCTCATTCCCAATTCCGGAATGGTCATTCCCGGGATTGTGACCTGCTGGGGGATGGATCTCCACACCGAGACGCGTGGCCGGCGGACAGTGGGAATTACCGACCTGTTTGTCGCGGAAAGTGTCCGTCGCAAGGGATATGCCAAGGCGCTGCTGTGTGAGGTTCTGCGGTTTTTTCGGGAAGACGGGGTTGCCGAGGTTGAGGTGGTGGTCCCCGAGGGGAACCAGCCCGCCCAGTCGCTGTTTCAGGGACTGGGATTCACCCCGCGCGATCGCGGAACAGTCTTCCGCAAGGAAACGCAGGCTGGATGACACACGGTGCCCCTGCCGCCGAAAACCGGTCGGCCCGGTCCGGCTGTCCCGGGGAGTGCCGATTCCCTCCCGGAGAGGGGGGTGAGTCAGCCGCCCCCCGGCGCGGGATTGCCGTGAGAATCCTGCCCGCCAGAATCTTGCCCGTGAGTATCGCTTCTGGCGGATCCCGGGGCGACGTAGTGCCTGCCTCGCGGGCACGGTAGACTGGGAAGTCAGCAATCGTTTCCCGTTGAAAGCCGACATCCGCCGACGGCTGGCCATTTGTGAATCGATGGCCCCGAGTCGGACTGTCGGACGACGGAGAAACGGGTTGGAGAAACAGATTGTCGGGAGGCACCCCTCGCCGCGGGGTGCGTGCGGTTTGGAACCAGGCTGGACGGGGCGAGGCGGCGTTCTCCGGTGACCAGCGGTGGGGACTTCTTGCGGAATTGATGAACTGTCATGTCTGACCAGACCACGACCGGGCCGGTGGGGGGCACTCCTGTTGTTCCCAGCGAGCCTGCCAAGGTGCGTTACGAAGATTTTGCGAAGCTCGACTTGCGGGTGGCCCGGGTTCTGGAGGCGCGGGAGCATCCCAACGCCAGCAAGCTGTTGTTGCTGAAAATCCGGGTGGGGACGGTCGAAAAGCAGATCGTCGCCGGGATTCGGGGGCACTATGATCCCGCAGCCCTGGTGGGGACTCAGATCGTGGTGGTCAACAATCTCGAACCGGCGATGATTCGCGGAGAAGAATCCAACGGGATGCTGCTGGCCGGGTCCGATGACTCGGGTGTGGTGCTGGTGCGGCCCGAGCGGGAATTGGCCGAAGGTTCGAAGGTGAAATAGGTGTCCCCGACCGTTCCCGGGGAGACACGGGGGCCCGGCGGGGCTCCGGGCTGGTTCTTCGCAGGAAGCCGGCCGCCCCGGGCGGGAGTGAGCATGGAACCGAATTCCGCATTGCGTGATCCATCCGGCTGGGAAATGGCGGCCGAGTCGATCACGCTGCGCATCCGCTGGTTCGGGGTGCTGGTCGGCTACCTGCTGATCAACCTGCTCAACCGTCCCGGTGCCGAACGGCCGGTCATCAACGCGATCCTCACCCTGGGGGCGGTGTATGCGCTGCTCGACACCTGGTTGAGCCTGAAAAAAGAGGTGGTCCTGGGACGGACTCCGCTGCTCATCTCGGTGATGGAGGCGGTCTTCATCGGGTTGCTGTGCTATTTCGACCAGGGGCTGGAGAGCCCGTTCCGGTTTTATTACTTCCTGTCGCTGCTGGTGTGTGCGATCCGGTATTCGCCGGGGACCACCGCTGTCACCTACCTGCTGCATGTCGTGAGTTGCTCGCTGTTGATCCTCAGCACCCGGCACGCCACGAAAGAACCCGCGAGCCTGTTCGTGATGATTGTCTCGATGGGCTGGGTGGCGTGGGCCTGCACCGCTCTCGCCGGCCTGCTGAAGGGGGTGGGCAGGCAGTTGGGGACGGTGAACCGCGAGTTGCAGGAGAACCAGGCGCTGCTCGAGCAGAGGATTGCCCAGCGGACCAGTGAACTGCAGCAGTCGCAGGCCCTGGTGGTGCAGCAGGAGAAGCAGGCGGCCTTTGGGCTGCTGGCGGCGGGGATTGCCCACGAGGTGGGAAATCCGCTGGCCGCCATCAGCTCGCTGGTGCAGATGCTCAACCGCCGGCCGCAGGATGACTACACCCGCGAAAAGCTGCAGCTGGTCGACGACCAGTTGCGGCGGATCCAGCGCACCCTGCGCGAGCTGGTCGATTTCAGCCGTCCAGCCAGCGTGCAGCAGAGCCTGTGCGACATCCGCGAGGTGATCGAGGCCGCACTCAACATCGCCAAGTACTACAAGCGAACGAAGGGGAAACGCATCACCACCCGCTTTGCCCCGCAGCTCCCCACGCTGCGGACGGTGCGCGACCAGCTGGTGCAGGTCTTTCTGAACCTGATCCTGAACGCCATGGATGCCACCGAAGAAGGGGGAGAAATCGAGCTGTCGACCGAGTTGGCGGACGGCTGGATCGTCTGCACGGTGCGGGATGATGGCCATGGCATCCCCGAGGCGAAGGTGGCCCGCATCTTTCAGCCCTATTTCACCACCAAGGAAACCGGCACGGGCCTGGGGCTGTTTGTCTGTCGGCGGCTCATGGAGTCGTCCCTGAAGGGGAAGATTGAATTGGCCGGGACTTCTCCCGCCGGCACTGTGTTTCGTGTCTACATCACCTGCGACAATGTCCGGACGCATCCCGATGTTCCCGCGCCGCAGGAAGCCATCAGTGAGGTGAGTTGAACGTGAAAAGCATCCGCAACGTGCTGGTTGTCGAGGATGAACAGATCATCCGGACCACTCTCCGCGAGTTTTTGACCGGGGAGGGGTTCATCGTTTCCGAGGCGGGATCGGTGGCCGAGGCGCTGCAGGTGGTGCGGCAGCGGGACTTTTCGGTGGCGATCTGCGACGTGCGTCTGCCGGATGGCGACGGCATCCAGTTGCTCCGCCGGCTGCAGCAGCTCAATTCCGACCTGTTCGTGCTGATCATCACCGCCTACGCAACCGTCGAAAACGCCGTCGAAGCGTTCAAGGCGGGCGCCTACGACTACCTCGTCAAGCCCGTGCTGTTCGACGACCTGCACCACAAGCTGGAGCGGCTGTTTCGCTACCGCGAACTGTTCCTCGAGAATCAGTCCCTGCGTCGCGAACTGGCCCGGCAGCAGCCCTTCGAAGACCTCGTGGGGTCGAGCAAGGCCCTGCAGGAGGTGCAGCTCGCGATCCGGAAGATCGCGGCAACCAGCAGCAATGTGCTGCTCGAAGGGGAGACCGGGACCGGGAAGGAACTCTTCGCCCGGGTGATTCATCGGACCGGCCCCCGGGCCCACGAGAAGTTCCTCGCGGTGCACTGCTCGACCCAGCCGGTGGAACTGCTCGAGGCGCAGCTCTTCGGGCAGCGGCAGGGGTCATTTCCCGGGGCGACCGCCGACCTGCCCGGGGTGCTGCTGCACGCCGGCGATGGGACCGTCTTCCTCGACGAGGTGGGCCAGCTCCCCCTTGCCACCCAGGCGAAACTGCTGCGGGCGATCGAATTCCAGGAGATCATGCCCCTGGGGGCGACCGAACCGGTGCGGGTCTCGGCCCGCATCATCGCCTCCACCACCCGAGATCTCGATCGTGAGGCGAGCGAGGGGCGGTTCCAGGAAGATCTGTTCTACCGGCTGAACGGGGTCAAGATTCGCATTCCCCCCCTGCGCGACCGGCTGGATGACATCCCGGAACTGGTCGAGTTCTTCATCGCCAAGTACACCCAATCGCTCGGCAAGCGGGTGACCGGTGCGACCAGTGAGACCATGCGACTGTTGATGTCGGCCCGCTGGAAGGGGAATGTTCGCCAGCTCGACAACGCGATCGAACGGGCCGTCATCATGTGTGAGGGGACCCAGATCGAACCCCGTGATCTTCCCCCCGACCTGCTGGGGGTGGGGCAGATTCTGCCCGATACAGACGACCTTCGCTCGGCACTGCGCCACTACGAAAAGCTGCACATCGGCCGGGTCTTGCGCCAATGGCCCGACAAGCGCGAGGCGGCCAAGCGACTGCGCCTGGGGCTGTCGAGCCTGTACCGCAAAATCGAGGAACTCGGCCTCGATCTGTAGCGGGGTCGCCAAGCCCCCGATCACGGCCGGACCCCGAGTGTGACCGGGCAGGCTTCCTGCTTCCCGCTTCCCGGGGGGCACGGTTGCTGATTTGTTCACTTTTGCTAGTTTGAGAAGATCGCCCGAAGGCCCGTCCCCCGGATTTCTGCCCAATGTCATGGTCAGTGCGGGGGGGCCTGTGATCCTGACCTGTTCCCCTGGGGTTTCGCGTGAATTCTGCCAACCTGTGGTCCGATCTGGCCCAGCGTGTGCTGGACGGTACCTCGCTGACCCGTGACGAGGCCCTGCAGATTCTGCAGTGCCCCGATGACGAAGTGCTCGACCTGCTGGCAGCGGCCTATCGGGTGCGCCGCCATTACTGGGGAAAAGAAGTCCAGCTCTACACGCTCAAAAACGCGAAAAGCGGGTTGTGCCCCGAAGACTGCGGCTACTGCTCGCAGTCGAAGATTTCGAATGCCGACATTCCCGTGTACCGCTGGAATGATGAGGCGACACTGCTGGCGAATGCCCGGGCGGCTGCCGAGGCGCGGTCACGCACGTTCTGTATCGTGGCTTCAGGACGGGGGCCCACCGATCGCGAAGTGGAACATCTCGTGGGAGTGGTGCGGCGGATCAAGTCGGAATTGCCGCTGAATGTCTGTGCCTGCCTCGGGCTGCTGACACCCGACCAGGCGCGCCGGTTGGCCGAAGCGGGGGTCGACCGGGTCAATCACAATCTCAATACGAGCCGCGAGCACTACGACCAGATCTGCTCGACCCACACGTACGATGACCGGTTGGAAACCCTCCGTGTGATCCGCGAAGCAGGCATGGAAATCTGCTCGGGGGGGATCGTGGGAATGGGAGAGCAGTCGGGCGACATCGTCGGGATGGCTCTCGAACTGCGGGCGTTGAAGGCCGAGTCGATCCCGGTGAACTTTCTGCACCCGATCGAAGGGACCCCCCTGGAAGATCGCAAGCACCTCGATCCGCGGTACTGCCTGAAGGTGCTGTGCCTGTTCCGGCTCACGAATCCCGAAAGCGAGATCCGGATTGCCGGGGGCCGCGAACTGTGCCTGCGCTGGCTGCAGCCCCTGGGGCTGTATGCCGCCAATTCGATCTTCCTGGCCGACTATCTGACCACCAAGGGGCAGACGGCGGAAGAAGATTACCGCATGATCGAAGACCTCGGCTTCCAGATCATGGAGCCGGGGCCGGAGACCGCCAGGGGGAAGGCCGCCCTCGCGGCCGGGGCGTGCGGCAGCAACGGCTGCTCTCACTGACGACCGACCACAGGACGCAGTCATTCAGACTGTGAGTCAGACCCGGGAGATCCTCGCCATCGACCAGTGTCGCTGGTCTGGCTGACGGCATGGTCGTCTGACGTCGTGGTCTTTTGACGTCGTGGGGGAAGCTGGTCCCCGGGAGGCGTGGACCGGGGTCCTGACGCGGGGATGGCCAACTTCCGACGTGTTGCGATGGGGGAGCCTGCTTGCTGTGGATGGGTTCAGTGAGCCATTCGCAGTTCCCAGACCAGGGGAATGACGATGATGGCGACAACAAAGCAGATCAGGTCGAGTGGCAGCCCGACCTTGATGTAGTCGCGGAAGCGATAGCCTCCGGGATTCATGACCATGAGATTGGTCTGATAACCGATGGGGGTGGCGAAAGCGCACGATGCGGCGATCGCGATGGCAATCATCAGCGGGCGGGCGTCGAGTCCCTCCTGGAGGGCGATTGACTTGGCGAGGGTGCACATGAGGGCGGCGGTCGCGCCGTTGCTGAGCAGTTCTGACAGCACCATGGTCAGGAGATAGACGGTGGCCAGGACGGCCACTGGTCCGAAGGGGGAGGAAACCGCGAGCAGCTTGGTTGCGATCCAGCGGGCCGCCCCGCTCGTTTCGAGCGCCTGTCCGATCCCCAGAGAGGCGGCAACCAGCACAATGACCCCCATGTCGATCGCGCGGATGGCATCGTTCCCCCGCACGCAGCGGGTCCAGAGCATCGCCACGGCTCCGCACATCGCCACGAGGGTCTGGTTCCAGTAGACGTTCTCCTTGCTGTCGGGGCCGAAGGACATCCCCAGCAGCACTGCGAGGAAAATCACCAGGGCGATCCAGGCACGGTCATGCCGGACTGGAGCCGTGTCCTCGAGCCCCGAGACCAGCACGAAATCGGGCGAGTGACGCCAGCGATGGACGAAATCGTCGTCGGCATCCACCAGCAGGGTGTCGCCGGTCAACAGCACGATCGTGCCAATCTTCTGGTCGAGTTTTTCTCCCGAGCGGTGGACGGCAATGATGGCCGAGTTGTACCGCCGGCGGAAATCGGAGTCCCGGATGCTCATGCCCAACAGGGGTGACGTCGAGGAGATCACCACTTCGCAGAGTTGCCGGCCCCGGCGGGGCATCGGCTTGGGGGGTGTCGGAGGGACGACCGGCGTTTCCACCCCTTCGAACGAGTCGAGGGAGGCCACCGGTGGTGTGCCCGGCGCTTCCTGGGACGGGGTGGGGGGGGACTGGTTCCGCTTGGGATCACGGTGATCGATGGGGACCAGGCCACGAATTTTCTGCAGGTCGACAATGTGCGAGGCCATTCCCGAGAAGTACAGCAGGTCGCCGGACCGCAGCACCTCGTCGGGACCGACGGCCGAGATTGCTTCGTCACCCCGCTCGATGCGGTGCAGGTACAGGCCGGCGACATCCCGCAACCCGCCGGCCCGCACAGTCTGGCCGATGAGGGGACAATTGGGGGTCACGAGCATTTCCAGCGTGTATTCACGGGGATGAGTCTCGGCATACTCCAGCAGGTCCTGGCGATTGGGGAGCAGTGTCTTCCCGAGCGTGACCAGGAAGGCCAGGCCGACGATTGTGATGGGAACTCCCACCCAGGAGACTTCGAAAAAGCCCATGTTGGGGCTGCCGCTCATCACATCGCCCGCCCGTTCCATGGCCCCCGACACGACGATATTCGTGCTGGTCCCGATTTTCGAACAGACCCCCCCCATGATGGTCGCGTACGAGAGGGGAATGAGCAGTTGCGAGGGAGAGATTTTCATCCGCCGCGAGATGTTGACGAAAATCGGCAGAAAAAAGGCGACCAGCGGGGTGTTGTTCATGAAGGCCGACA
>DNUF01000190.1:0-493 GCA_003508595.1 Planctomycetaceae bacterium | reverse complement strand
CCAAACATCAGTGCGCTGATGGACTCCAGTGCGCCAGTGGAGCGCAGGCCAAGTCCAACGACGTAGAGCGCTCCGATGGCCAGGCAGCTTTTGTCGGCAAAGCCTTCGACGGCGACTTTGAACGGAAGGACCCCCGCCGCCACCAGCATCACCATGGCGGTAAACATCACCACTTCCGCCGCAATATAGTCCTGCAGCAGACCCAGCAGCACGAAGACCAGAACGGCCATCGTAACAGAAAAGTTCCAGTCAAAGCTCATTCGCGACAGGCATCCGGAGAGGGGTAGCCAAACTACGACCAGCCAGCGTATTTCCCGTCGGCGGCCCGATGGGGATGGTTCGTGGCAACGCTCTTCCTGGCTGGTGGACCAGGAGCAAAACCGAGAGGATATCCGAGGAACCCGGCTGTCGCGAGATCGGTTCTCGAACGATCGTGCAGAAACAGACCGACTTGCGAGTTCGAAAGCGGGGGTCTAACCTCGCTGGAGGGGTG
>DNUF01000171.1:28028-28172 GCA_003508595.1 Planctomycetaceae bacterium | reverse complement strand
CGACCAAGAGGACGAGTCACTTTCAGGGCAGGGCTGCATGCTTCCGGCGGCTTGCTTTTGTCGGAGGCGGTTGGGGTGTCGAGGGAATTCAGGCACTTTCATCGAGTCACGGGGCTTTGGCTGACAGACGAAAAGTCTGTCACC
>DNUF01000171.1:26260-27813 GCA_003508595.1 Planctomycetaceae bacterium | reverse complement strand
CTGACAGACGAAAAGTCTGTCACCACGACGAGGGGGTGGCCAAAACCTTCGGCCGGGCAACTTGCGATTGCTCCGGTCGGACGGTACGATTTTGCACCATCAGAGCAGGGGCGTTTTACGCCTCCGCTGCAGGCCGCCATAGCTCAGTTGGTAGAGCGACGCTTTCGTAAAGCGTAGGTCCCGCGTTCGAGTCGCGGTGGCGGCTTTGGAAAAAAGCCACAAGTTCCTTCACTTGTGGCTTTTTTCACGCGCCCCCGGTCGGAAGTTCCCCCCCTTCATCCTCCCCCGAAGCAAGCCGGGACCGGTGACGCCAGTGCCGTCGGTCCCCACTGGGCTTATATCCAGTGTGCGGATCCCCGAATGGGTGATCGAGGAATGCCGGTCCGACTGTGAGGAGGAGACCCGTCCACTGGTGGGCGGCGAGCCCGACCAGCCGCAGTCTTGAGGCTGGCGTTGGTTGGGCCTGTGCCGTGGAACAAACCGGGGGCGACAGAACGCCGGCGGCTCGCGGGACTGGGGGTCGCCGGGGCGGGGATGAGCGGACGGGGATGAGCGGTCTGGGGATGGTTTATTGAACCGGAGAGTCGGGTGCCCAGCGGGTCCCCGACGCGACCTGTGCAGCGGAAACTTCACGGGGTGGAAGCATTCCAGTGTTTGCAATGGGCCCCAAAAAACAACCGGTCGTCCGCCTCGGAAGGCGGACGACCGGTTGAGAGTTGAGCGTGCGAGGGGGGAGCCGATCAGGCGGCCCGATTGCCATCACGCAGCGACAGTTTCGTTTCGCCCTTCACCACCTCGGGGGTGATGACATAGAGCTTGCCCGGCTCCTGTTCGGGGAGGTCGAACATGATGTCGAACATCAGACCTTCGATCACGCTCCGCAGGCCGCGGGCCCCGGTGTCTTTCGACAGGGCGATGCGGGCGATCTCGCGGAGTGATTCCGGAGTGAATTCCAACTGGGCATTTTCGAGCTGGAAGAACTTCTGGTACTGCTTGACCAGCGAGTTCTTGGGCTCGGTCATGATGTGCACGAGGTCGTCTTCCGACAGCGGGTGGAGGGCACTGACCACGGGGAGTCGGCCGACCAGTTCGGGAATCATCCCGAACTCGATGACATCGTCGACAGTGGCGTGCTGCAGCAGCTTGTTCCGATGATCGTTCTCGGACTGAGACTGGGGCCCCGAGCCGAAGCCGATGGTCTTCTTGCCGAGCCGGCGGGCGATGATGTTTTCCAGCCCCACGAACGTCCCTCCACAGATGAAGAGAATGTTGGTGGTGTCCATCTGGATGTATTGCTGCTCGGGGTGCTTGCGGCCTCCCTGCGGCGGGACGTTGGCGACGGTCCCTTCCAGCATTTTCAGGAGGGCCTGCTGGACCCCTTCGCCCGAGACGTCGCGGGTGATCGACACGTTCTGGCTGGTCTTGCCAATCTTGTCGATCTCATCGATGAACAGGATGCCCCGCTGGGCCTGCTCGATATCGAAATCGGCGGCGTGCAGCAGCTTGAGCAGCAGGTTCTCGACATCTTCGCCGACGTAGCCCGCCTCGGTGAG
>DNUF01000171.1:19353-26047 GCA_003508595.1 Planctomycetaceae bacterium | reverse complement strand
GCCTCGGTGAGGGTGGTGGCATCGCCGATGGCAAACGGCACCTGGAGCGCCTTGGCGAGGGTGCGGGCCATGAGGGTCTTGCCCGACCCGGTGGGACCGATGAGGAGGATGTTCGACTTCTCGATTTCGACGTCGTTCTCGGCGTCGGCGGCGAGCATCAGCCGCTTGTAATGATTGTGCACCGCGACCGCGAGCACCTTCTTGGTGACCTTCTGCCCGACGACATAGGCGTCGAGTTGTTCGACGATCTCGCGGGGGGTGGGGACCTTGGTGAAGAGGGGGCGGGACGTGCCGCGCCGGCGTTTCTCCTGGTCGAGAATCGACTGGCAGAGTTCGATGCATTCGCCGCAGATGTAGACGTCACCCGGCCCCTCGACCAGGGGCCCGACATCGCGGTAGCTCTTCCGACAGAAGGAACAGTTGGCATTCTTCTTCCCGGCCGTGGCACGGTTTCCGGGGGTGAAGTCTTTACCGTTGGGCATCGAAATTCTCGTGGTGACGATCCGACACTCGGGCCAAGTCTTGCAGGTGCAATCCTGCATTGTAGCAAATCGCGGTCCATCGCATCGAGATTCGACAGCCGAATCTTCCCCACTCCAATCCCTGGGCGGGGGGCCTACTCTTCCTCCTCATCCTCGCCGACATCCGCATCCGCAACATCCGAGGCAGGCCGCTCGTCGCGGACTGCCTGGTTCGGGACAGGAGCGGACCCGAGTCTGCGGACCGGTCCCTGGCTGCGCGAGGCAGTTGGGGACGAACCGGTCCCCATTCGGGCTACCATTCCGTCCTTGATTCTTCGGTATTCCTCTTCGCTCAACTCACCCCGGGCAACCATTTCGCGGTATTCGGAGAGTAAAAGCGGGCTGCACCCGTCATCTTCCGAACTGTCGCGCAACCATGCCTTGATCCACCACAACAGCCCCGCCAGAACAAGCAGCCCTCCCACCAGGCCCAGCATGGGCCAGATGAGTCGGCTCATCAGGTTGGAGATTGTGGGCAAGATGGAGGGCCTTTCCGTCAGGGACAGATTTACAATCCATCGGAATTGCCTTGCACCAACAACACTCGCCTACGACCACTTCTCCCAGTTTTTCTCGTACTCGTCGACATTGTCCCGCGTGACCGGATCGAGCGGCGCAAAATCGATTTCCTTCTCGGGATCGGTCCCATTCCGACACTTTTCGAGCAAGATCTCGACGCAGCGTCCACCAAACTGGAAATACCGCTGCCCCAGCAGCAGTTGCACATCGCCGATCCGCAGGTGCTCGAGTTGCGGCTTGAGTGTGTCCATGGAGACGCAGACCACCTCGCCCGGCTGCCAGGGGAGGGGGCGGGCGGTCATGATGGGCCAGCCCCCGACCATCGCCCAGCCGACAATCTCGGGATTCGCCTTTTGCACGCTCTCGACCTTGGCGTACGAATCTTGCGGGGTCTCCTTGTGATAGTAGACGCCCGCGAGCGAGACCCCCTCGCGGCCCCCCACTTCGGCAGTGGCCCCGTCGACCCGACGCTGCAGGTTCGTGGCGGTTTCATTCCCGGCAAGAATGGCAATGCTGCCTTTCTTGCCATCGAGGCGGGCGAGGACCTGGCGCATCACTTCACGCCCCGCTTCGCGGTCATCGGTGCCGACGTAGCAGAGCCGGTCCGATTCCGGGGCATCGGAATCGAAACACATCACATTCACACCGCGGGCGACGGCATCATCGATCGCCCGGGTGACCTTGCTGGCGTCGGAACAGGCGATGGCGATGGCATCGGCCCCGGCATTCACCAATTGTTCGAGGAAGTCGGCCTGCTTCTGGGCGTCTTCGTCGTTGGGGGTGCGCCAGTCGATCTCGACCTTGAGACCCAGTTCCTGTGAGAGCTCGGCTGCCCGGACCTCGGCCCCCTTGCGGGCGGCGAGAAAGACCGGGTTGGAATTGCTCTTGGCAATCAGTCCGATGCGGTAGGTCTTGGTCTTCGGGCCTGAGGCCGGAGTCACCGGTTGTTTCGACTCGCAGCCCGAGAACAGGCTGCCGAGGGTGACGGTGGCAGCTCCCGCAGCCAGTTGACGGCCAAACGACCGTCGATCGAGAGGAGGCTGATTGAGGGGTGACGTTGTGTCCATCAAGGGAGATCCTGCCGGGAGCGCGGAGCGGAAACTGGTCGTGGATTGGGACAACGCCGATTCCCAACGGGGCAAACGGAGAAATCCATGCAAACAGTGTAACTCGCCCGACTGGCAGAATCGATCCCGGGAGTCCCGTATTGTCGGCACCTGTCGGGGGAGGGGGTCAGTCACCCCAGTCGAAGGCGAGGTCGAGGGCGGGGGCCGAGTGTGTCAGTCCTCCGACGCTGATCCGCTCGACTCCCGTTTTGGCAATGGCGGCAACAGTCTGGAGATGGACTCCCCCCGAGGCCTCGAGCTCGACCTGGGGGGAGAGTCGATTCCGGAGAGCGACCCCGTCGGCCAACTGGACGGTCGTCATGTTGTCGAGCAGCACGATATCGGGGTGGGCGGGAAGCACCTCTTCCAATTGGGTGAGGGTGTCGACCTCGATTTCGATCTTGAGGTGCGGGTAGAGCTCGCGGCTCCGTTCGACCGCCCCGGCCAGCGTGTGCTTCCCGGTCAGCGACTGCCAGCCCGCCAGGTGGTTGTCCTTGATGAGGATCTGGTCGTAGAGACCGATGCGGTGGTTGCGTCCGCCGCCCGCCCGCACGGCATATTTGTCGAGCAGTCGCCAGCCGGGGAAGGTCTTGCGAGTGTCGTAGATGCCCGCCCTGGTTCCGGCGGTCTGGGCGACGAACCTGGCAGTGAGTGTCGCCACCCCACTGAGCCTCAGCAGGAAATTCAGGGCCGTTCGTTCGCCCGTCAACAGGGCCCGCAGTGGACCCGACAGGCGGGCGACCACTGTGCCCCGGACCAGGGGGCTGCCATCGGGGATCAGGTCTTCGATCGCAATCGCCGGGTCGAGCAGCCCAAACAATTCTGCGAGAACCACTCCTCCGGCCAGCACCCCGGGTTCGCGGGCCACGACGTGGACCCGACCCCGATCGTGGGGTCCGATGAGTGCGAGGGTGGTGACGTCCCCCGTCCAGCCGAGGTCTTCGGTGAGTGACCAGTCAATGAGCCGGCGGAGGGCATTGAGTTCAGCAGGAGTGAGTGCGGGACTTCCCATGGGGATCCGTTGGCGACTGGGGTGGTGGCTTGTGCGGGTTGTGAGGATCGGGGAGAATTCGTGTGACAGCGCTGCGTCTCGGATACGGTGGCGAAAATGCGGAGCCATCGGAGCCGAGTGGCTGGGTGACCGGGAACGACAGGAGTTCGACCTGGTTCACGCAGTGTCTGTTGGAATTCTCCCTGTCTGAAGTTGAGTGCCGAAGAATGCTGTCTGCCTGGCGCGCGTGGTGTGGAGCTGGGATGCTCCTGGTGGTGGGATTGGTCCTGGGGTTGGGTTGGGCTGTTCCGACCCGTGCCCAGGAAAACGCCAACCCGCTTGCCGATTATTATGGCTTTGGGGCACTGGAGTTATACAAGCTGCAGTTGCGATCGGCGAACCTGATCGCGGGGGATTTCAACAACGACGGTCTGACCGACCTCGTGCTGGTGGACAACAGCAACAGCCGTCTCGATCTGCTGCAGCAGCAGAAGGATTTGGCGGCAGCCGCGGCAGGGGCCGGCGCTGGACGGGTCAACAACATCAACAATGACCGGCGGTTTGAGCACCGCAAGATTCCGCTTGATCGGGAGGTCGCTTCGCTGACGGCGGGGGACTTCAATGGGGATGGCCGGCGGGATCTCGCCTGGTTCGCCACTCCCGACCAGCTGACCGTCGCGTACCAGTCCCCCCAGGCGGACTTCACCGAGCGGAAGCGGCTGCGCCTCCCCGACGTGCAGCCAGCGCAATGGGTGCTGGCGTCGGGCGACCTGAACTCCGATGGGCGCGATGACCTCGTCGTGCTGGGGAAGCATGACACCTACGTCATCACCCAGGCTGCCGACGGTTCCCTGGCAAGTCCGCAGCGGTTGATGAACACCACCGAGAATCTCGGTCTGGCACAGGTGGCCGACCTCGATGGGGATGGACGCAATGACCTGTCGTACCTGAATGCGAGCGACAGCGATCGCCCGTTTTGCGTGCGGCTGCAGGGGGCCGATGGACGGTTGGGACCTGAATTGCGATGCGAACTGGCGAAGACCCGGGGCGTGACCCTGGCGAACATCGATGGCAAACCCGGTGTGGAAGTGCTGGCGATCGAAGCGCAGACCGGGCGGGTGAAGGTCCACCAGTTGCAGCAGGCCCAGGCCCAGCCGGGGGAACTGGCCGGTCAGTTGATCCAGTATGGCTTCGGCCAGACTGGCAAGAACCGCGACCTGGCGACAGGGGATCTCGATGGGGATGGTTTGACCGATGTGATTGTGAGTGACCCCGACTCGGCGCAGATGATTGTCTTCCGCCAGCAGGCCGGTTCGGGACTGGACCTGGGAAGCACGTTTCCGGGGCTGGTGGGGGCCGAGCAGGTGCGGGTGGGCGATCTTGACGGAGACGGCCGCCTGGAAGTGGTGGTGTTGTCGACCAAGGAAAAGACGATTGGCGTCTGCCGGATGGAGCAGGGGCGGCTCACGTTTCCGAAGGCACTGCCGACCGAGCGTGAACCGGTCGCCCTCGACCTGGCCGATGTGAATGGCGATGGACGTCCGGAGGTGGTGCTGCTGGGCCGCGAGCGTTCGGCCCAGGCGTCCAAGTACTTTCTGCAGGCGTTGACGGTGAATGCAGCCGGGGAATTCTCGGCGGCGAAGCTGGGGGGGCAGGATGCGGTGCCCGTGGCCCTGAAGACCACTCCCGACCGGCTGGTGGCGCTCGATGCGAACCAGGATGGGCGGCCCGATTTCCTCGTGTTTGCGGGGACCGACCGCCCGCCGGTCTTTCTGGCGACCGGGGCGAATGGAGTGCCAGCCGAGGTCTCGGCTGCCGAAGGGGGCTTTGGGTTGGGGAACGTCGCTCCCGGTGGCTTGTTCCTGGGAAAGTTGGACAAACCGGTGGTGCTGGTCGCGCAGAGCAACTTCGCCCGCAACGTGATGGCGAACGAAAAGAACCAGTGGCAGGTGGTGGACCAGTACAACGCAGCCGAGGCGGGGGCCAAGATCGTGGGGGCGGCCACGGTCAACCTCGATGGCGAGGCGGGGCCCGAGATTGTGCTGGTGGATGCCGGGGTGAAGAAACTGCGGATCCTGAGGTCGGATGCCGGCGTGTTCCGGCCGTGGCGGGAGGTGGACATTGGAGCGTTTCCGTTCAAGTCGGCGCACGTGGCCGATTTGAATGGGGACAAGCGGGACGACCTGCTGCTGTTTGGCGAAGGGAAGTTTGGTGTGCTGTATGCGGGTCGGACCGATCCCCGGTTGACGACGATTGCCAGCTACGAGACCCGGCAGGAGAAGGTGCGGTTCAACGATCTCGCGGCGGGGGATCTCAACGGTGACGGGGTTCCGGACGTGGCGGTGGTCGACGTGCAGTCGCAATTTGTCGACATCCTGAATTACACCCCGGACGGGGGGCTGAAGCATGCGGTTCAGTTCAAGGTGTTTGAGGCGAAGAGCCTGGCGAGTGAAGAGCGGTCGGGGAGTGAGCCGCGGGAAGCGGTGATTGCCGACGTGACGGGAGACGGACGGGCCGACCTGATCCTGCTGAGCCAGGACCGGGTGCTGGTTTATCCGCAGGATGCAGCCGCCCCCCCGGCCGCCCCCCCCGCAGGCGGCAAATAGCCCGTCCGATTTCGTTCCGGGGTTGAAACGGAGGAGAGAGACCGCCCGGTTGCGCTTGGTGCGGGCGGTGTCCATCTGTTTCCGTTCCGGGCCAATCGTGCGGCGAAACAAATTGCAGAGGAAGGGGCCAGCCGATACGATTTGCAGAGGGGACTGTCCCCAGCGACAGTAAGAATCTGTCGTGAGTCTGTCGTGAAGTCTTGCGCACTACGGAGTTTTCAGCGCGAGACGGCTTCGTCGCGGTGTCAGCCGGGTTGGATTCTGGCTGGTGCGTGGACGGGTGGTTGTCCCGAAGGCGGTTCTGCAAAGGGTCAAAAGATGGACGTGGCGAACGTATATCGGCGTTGGGTGGCTGCGGTGGTGATGTCCGCGGCCTGTGTGGCCGGTTCATCGACCGTGCAGGCCCAGGGGACGACACCCCGGCCTGGGGTGCCCGGAGCACCAGGACAGCCAGGAGGGGCACCTCCCGTGGGACAACCCGGGTTGCCCGGGGCACCAGGCCAGGGAATTGGAGTCGGAGGAGTGACGGTGGGGACGCCGGGGGACACCCCGCAGGATCCCCCGGGGACCGATCCTGCCCCACCGAAAGATCCGAAGGGCAAGACGCCGAAGAAACCGGTGCCGAAGAATCCGAAGACCGGCGGTCGGACTGGTGGCACGGGTCGGATGGGGCCCGGTAATCCCGGGATGGGAAGTGGAGTGGGGGGAGGAGGTTCCATCGGAGGGGGCGGCTCCATTGGTGGTGGAGGCTCTATCGGCGGCGGCGGCTCGATTGGTGGCGGTGGTGCCATTGGCGGCGGCGGTTCCATCGGTGGTGGGGCTGGTGGCGGAATGACGGGCGGTGGCATGCCTGGAGGTGGTTCGGGAATGATGCCTCCCGGAGGTATTCCCGGAGCTCCTGGGGGTGGCATGCCGGGCGGTGGTGCAGGGATGCCGGGTGGCGGAGTGGGG
>DNUF01000171.1:759-19153 GCA_003508595.1 Planctomycetaceae bacterium | reverse complement strand
GGGGATGCCGGGTGGCGGAGTGGGCATGCCGGGCGGCGGAGTGGGCATGCCAGGCGGCGGAGTGGGCATGCCGGGCGGCGGAGTGGGCATGCCGGGCGGTGGAGTGGGCATGCCAGGCGGTGGTGTAGGAATGCCAGGCGGCGGATCTGGAATGATGCCTCCGGGAGGAATTCCGGGAGCTCCCGGGGGAGGAATTGGGATGCCCGGCGGCGGCGTGTCACCTGGGATGCCGGGCGGTGGCGTTGGGATGCCCGGTGGTGGCAGCGGTATCGGTATGCCGGGTGGTGGCATCGGCATGCCAGGGGGAGGCGCTGGCATACCAGGCGGGGGACTGTCCCCGGGAATGCCCGGCGGCGGTACCATTCCCGGTGCTCCGGGTGGAGGAATCGGGATGCCGGGGGGCGGCATTCCCGGCGGCGGGACTGGCTTTTTGCCTCCAGGATTGACTGGGGGGGGTGGAATGATGCCTCCAGGGGGGAGTGTGCCTGGAGCTCCTCCGGGGGGGATTGGTGGCGGTCTTCCGGGCACTGGAAATCCTGGCTTTCCGGGAGGTGGAGCGGGGGGCATTCCCGGCGGTGGCTTCCCCGGTGGCGGTGGATCACCCGGCATGCCGGGTGGTGGCGTTGCGGGGGGGCCCGGCTTTGGCGGATCAATTCCCGGTGCCCCTCCCGGCATGGGAATGCCAGGAACTCCGTCGTTGCCCGGTGGTGGGATCGGCGGCGGTCTACCCGGGGGAGGGACCATCGGCGGTGGAGTCCCCGGAGGGGGGCTTCCCGGCGGTGGCATTCCCGGCGGTGGCATTCCGGGTGGTGGCATTGGCGGAATTCCGGGTGGCGGAACGACAGGGGGAGGGACCGGTGGCGGGGTCACCGTGCGACCCCCGCCAGGAACCGCGAATCCCGGGGGGGGCCAGGTCCCCACGTTCCCAGGGGGTGGTGCCGGTGGCGGAATTGGCAACACTCCGCCCGGAGGAATTCCCGGTGGCGGTTCCATCCCGGGAGGTGGCATCCCCGGTGGAGGAATCCCCGGCGGCGGCATACCGGGGGGTGGAATTCCCGGCGGTGGAGTGCCCGGTGGGGGAGTGCCGGGTGGTGGGATTCCCGGCGGGTCCACGCCTGGTGGGGGAACGGTCCCGCCTCGCTGAGTGACCTGCGCTGCCCAACGCGTGTGGGGCGGAAGATGTGGTGCCACCCGGCCTTGTTTCATCCGACGTCAAAAATTACGAGCCCAGCCAGAGTAATGGCTGGGCTCGTGGTGTTTTGCAGGCCGGGGAACGGCAATCGATGACAGCAGAGTCGATCAGGTCCCGGGAATCTGGGCCACCCATTCGCGGGTGGTGCGCCAGCCGGTCTGCTCAATCCGGGCGAATTCCTGCTGGATCTCGATCCCCTCGTAAAACGAGAGCCAGCCGCGCAGGTGGCGGGTTTCTCCCGGCCCGCAATCGGGGAATTTCGGATCGGAGTGCAGGCAGGGGCACGGAGGGTTCGCCCAGGCCCGCTGGCAGGGATCCCAGGCGGTGATGATCCAACGGTTTCCCTCCTCAGACTTCACGGCCACATAGGGCGATTCCAGCACCTTGTTGTCGTTGGTCTGCTGGTCGAAGCCCACGGCACCCCGCAGCATCACGCAGTTCTGCACTCGCAGATCGCTGAGCGGTTCGGAACTGCCGTTGACCAGCCGCAATGACATTCGCACAGCATCAGGACCGGCCACGACGCGGGTGCGGAAGGCGATGCCGTTGGGGAGCCTGCGTTCACAATCGAGGGCCCCATCGGCGGTGCGTCGCCATTCCAGCCGTTCGAGGGTGATCTCTTGCTTGTCCCAGACGGTGGGAATGTGGGTGTGGGCGAGGTACGTCAGGCCGAGGTTCGACCAGAGAGCTTCGGGGATATCGGCCACGACATAGCTCGCGGGATCCCAGGGGGTGAAGATGCTGATCTTGGTTTCGCGCTGCGGCTCGATCGCTCCGTCGAG
Organism: Planctomycetaceae bacterium; assembly: GCA_003508595.1. Taxonomy (GTDB): domain Bacteria; phylum Planctomycetota; class Planctomycetia; order Planctomycetales; family Planctomycetaceae; genus UBA10511. The sequence goes on along the minus strand of DNUF01000171.1, from coordinate 17,179 downwards.
GAAGCCGATCCGGGGATGCCGGCCACCCGGGTACGGGAGGACCAGCAGGGGGGCGTCGGCCCCGCGGCGTGGGGCGTTTTCTGGCGTGATTTCGAACTGGGCCAGAAACTTCGCGATGGCGTCCAGTTCCAGTCCCGTGACCTCGCTGACCTCAGCTGGGGAATAGCGATGATACCAGACCATGTTTTCCAGCCAGGTCCGCAATTCATCCGGCGATTGGGGGGGGCGGTTTTGTCCTGCGGGCAGACGGGCGACTTCCTTTTGATCGGCCCGGGTTTGCGTGCTGAGTGAACCGGGCAGCACAGTCGCGGCAAGGCCGGCGGTCAGCAGGTTCCGCCGCGACCAGGAGGCAGGGGGGCGAGGAGTCATGGGAGGAGATGCCGATGAGGTTGGAGGGAGGGGTTTTCCGGAAAATGATATCGGGTCCGCACGCGCGGCGGCAGCGTGCTGCGTGTTGCAAACCCCCTCTCAGAATCTATGATTCCGCTGCCTGACTGGCCAAAGTTTCCCCCCTGCCTTCTCGTCTGCCGAGAGATTTGTCACGTGAGCAACCCCAACGCCCCCGCCACCGAAGCGGCCCTGAAAGCGGCCCAAGACAAGCTGGACGCCCATGTCCGTGAGACCATCGAGTGGCACTTCAATCCTGCCACGGGCTGTCCGTTCTGGCTGGAGCGTGCCAAGACCCTCGGTTTTGATCCCCGGAAGGCGGTCCAGACCTACGAGGATCTGAAGAAGTTTCCCTCGTTCGAAGACGAATGGCTGCGGGGTGGTCCGATCAGCCGGTGGATTCCCCAGGGACTGAAGGGGAAGGGGGTCTACGTCTTCGAAACCGGGGGAACGACCGGCATTCCCAAGAGCCGGATGCAGATCGACGACTGGAAGACCGACTACGAAAACTTCAGCGACACGCTGCCCGATGACAAGTTTCCGAAGGGGTCGAACTGGCTGATGCTTGGTCCCTCGGGGCCCCGTCGGCTGCGGTTGGCGGTCGAGCACCTGGCCCAGCACCGCGGCGGGATCTGTTTCTGCGTCGATCTTGATCCCCGCTGGGTGGTGAAACTGATCAAGCGCGGCAACATGAAGGAGATGGAAGCCTATCGCGATCACGTGATCGATCAGGCGATTACCATTCTCTCGGCCGGGCATGACATCCGCTGCATGTTCACCACCCCGAAGCTTCTGGAAGCGCTGGCCCAGAAGTTGTTCGACAAGGGGTCGAGCATCAAGGAGAGTGGCATCACCGGGATCTTTTCAGGGGGGACCGAGTTCACCCCGCAGTGGTACCGGTTCGCCATGGAAGAACTGCTGTGCGACCCCAACAATCCCGAGTCGGGTCCGGTCTTCATGACCCCGACCTACGGCAACACACTGATGGGTCTCGCCTGTGGCAAGCCGTTCGATCCGGCCGACAACTACAAGATCACCTACTTCGCCCCGCAACCCCGGGCGGTGATCGAGGTGGTCGAGTTCAAGGACTACAACACAGTGGTTCCCTACGGTGGGACGGGGCGTGTGAAGCTGACCACGCTGACGAAGGAAACCTTCATCCCCGGATTCATGGAGCGCGATGAAGGCGAGCGTGAAAAACCGATCGCCCGCTATCCCTGGGACGGCATCAGCGGAACCCGCCCCTTCCACGAGTTCGCCAAGTCGACCACCGTCGGGGTGTATTAACCTCCCGGACACTGAATTCGCGGCCTGTGTCAGGCCGTGCGATTCCCCCGGCGGGGCTGCCAACGCCTGGTGGTCCCGCCGGTCTTCTCCCTCCCTCCGTGATGGGCGAAGTGTGGTTTTCGGCGACCGTTCGTGCCGCACCGCCCGCTCTCTCTGACGTCACCCGAGCCCACCGATCAAGCCAGGTTCACCATGATTGACATTCCCGTTCTTCGCTGGGGCAAGCCGTACGACAGCCTGGAAAAGCAGGAGGTCGTGCACTTTGAGACGGGCGAACCGGTGGCCCGCGTGTCGCAGGCGAACGGCGGCATGGTGAAGATGGATCGACGGTTCGCCCAGCGGGCGCGCGATGCGCTTCGGTCGTTCACCATCGACCAGCTTCTGGAAATGATGGCCAAGGCGGGGGACCTGTACCTCAACGCCACGTTGCCGATTGGCAACGGAACGCAGACCCCGGCCGATTTCTGCCGGATGCAGTCGGCCACGACCGGTCTGCCCGAGCACATGGCCGCCTTCAACATGCGGAAGAATCACTTCGTGCTCACGCACATGCGGGAGATCCTCGAAGCCCTGACGCGTGGGTTGCCGTTTGACATTCTTGCCAAGGGATTCGGCAAAGAGAATCGCGGGGTGATGCTCAGCTACCAGGCGAACAGCCCGGTGCTGGGGCTGGTGCTGCCGTCGAATTCGCCGGGCGTGCACACGCTGTGGCTCCCTGCGATTCCGCTGCAGATTGGCCTGGTGCTGAAGCCCGGCTCGCAGGAGATCTGGACTCCGTACCGCATGACCGAGGCGTTTTACCAGGCGGGCATTCCGCGCGAGGCGATCTCGCTGTATCCGGGTGGCCACGACGTCGGCCCGGCGGTGATGGAGGCGTGCGACCGCTCGATGATCTTCGGCGGTCAGGCGACCATCGAGAAGTACGCCGGCAATCCCCGCGTCCAGGTGCACGGCCCCGGCTTCAGCAAGATCCTGCTGGGGGACGACGTGGTCGATGACTGGCCCAAGTATCTCGACATCATGGTCGACAGCATCTTCCTCAACGGGGGGCGGGGTTGCATCAATGCGTCGAGCATCTGGGCCTCGCGGCACACCGCCGAGATCGCCGACGCCATCGCCCAGCGGATCGGCCCCATCGTCCCGCTGCCGATGACCGATCCCAAGGCGTCCCTGGCCGCCTTCACCGTCAAGGGGCAGGCCGAAGGGGTCTCGGCCCAGATCGACGAAGGATGTCAGGAGTCGGGCGTCACCGAGGTGACTGCCAAGTACCGCAATGGTCCGCGCCTCGTTCAGCACGAACGGTGCGATTTCCTGCGTCCGACGGTGATTCACGCCACCAGTCCCGAGCCGACACTGACCCGGGCCGAGTACATGTTCCCATTCGGGGTCGTGGTGGAATGCCCTCAGGACAAGATGATTGCCGAAATTGGCCCGACTCTGGTCTGTACGGCTCTCACCCATGACGCGAAATGGAAGCAGAAGCTGCTCGATGCCACCAACATCGATCGCCTGAACCTCGGTGAGGTGAAGACTCTGCAACTCAACTGGCTGCAGCCGCATGAGGGGAACATCATTGACTTCCTGTTCCGCAACCGCGCGGTGCAGACCGAAGCCCCCCCGGCTCACTGAGTGCGACCGGCCCGCCATGGCGACTGAGGCAACACGGGACGAAGGAGACCAACTCCTTCGTCCCGTTTCGTGCGCACTGGGAATCTCCACCCGGAAAAGATGACACTGAAAGATCTGTGACTGAAAGTTCCGCCGCCTGGCGGGGAGCAGTTGCTGGGTGGGGGCCACGCTCGCCACATGGGCCGACTGTGGTACGATCGGCTGAAGACTGGGGCTGCCGGGTTGAGGGGATCGTCGGCCCGGGACTCAGCGAGTTGCCTGTCAACCGGAGAGTCGCGCATGCGAACCGAACGGCGTAGTGTGGGGAGACGTGGTCTCTGGGGACTCGGGTGGGTTGCCGGGTTGGTGCTGATCGCCCAGGCGACCGGGGTCATGGCGGCGGACTTCGAAGTGCGGCCCGGACGTCGGCAACTCTTCTTTGACGACGTGGGAATTGCCCGCCGTGAAGATCTCGCGCGGGTGTTTCATCGCCCCGAGAAACGCGGTGCTGTTGTGCGTTCGCCACGGGCCGATCAGGCGATGCAGACCCGCACCGCACCGATCTGGGACGAAGCACGCCGAAAGTGGCTGCTGTATGTGCTGACCACCGATGAGAATCTGTGGGAGAGTGCTGACGGTTTGAACTGGCAGCCGTTGCCCAATCCGAACCTGCGGATCGACATGGCGGTGCGGGACTCCCGGGAGACGAACCTGTCGCGGCTGTTCAAGGCGCCGTTGCTCAATCGCGGATTTGCCGTTTCGCCCGATGGAATCCAGTGGACGCCGGTTGAGACACCGGCAATTGCCAGTTCCGACGAGGGGAACTTCACGCTGTCTCCCGCGACGGGATTGTTCATCCACACGGTCAAGCGGGGCGGACCCAACGGCCGGGCTGTCGCGATTGCCACGAGCACCGACTTCACAACCTGGACCGACCTGGGGGTGGTGTTTGCCGCCGATGATCTCGACCAGGAACTCGGTCGCCGGGCCATTGAAGCCCGGTTGGCCGATACGACCCTGCTGCCGCCGCGATATCACGCCGCCGAAGATTATCGGGTCGATGTCTACAACATGGGGGTGTTCGAGTACGAGGGGCAGTATGTGGGGCTGCCGGCGATGTTTCACTCGACGGGAAAAGTGCCGAACTATCCGAACACCGATGGCTTTCACCTGGTGCAGGTGGTGCACAGCCGGGATCTGAAGACGTGGACGCGGGTGGGGGATCGGCAGACATTCCTGGGGCCGTCGCGGGTGGCGTCGGGAGCCTACGACCTGACGCAGATCATCAGTCCGTCGGCACCGGTCGTACGCGGGGACGAACTGTGGTTCTACTACACCGGCCTGAAGTGGCGCAGTTCCTTCGACTACGAGGGGACCTATCCCAACGGGAAGACCATCCTGCTGCCGGACCGCAATCGCGATGGCGGGGCGGTCTGCCTGGCGATCTTGCGGCGGGACGGCTTTGTGTCGCTGGATGCCGGCGAGTCGCCCGGTATCCTCCAGACCGACCCGTTCCCACTTCCGGCGGGAGGCTTGCGGGTGAATCTCGCCGCGCCGCGGGGGGAATTGCGGGTCGAGGTCCGGAATGACCGGGGGGAAGTTGTTGCCCGTTCGTCCCGAGTGACGGGAGATCAGCCCCGGGGGGAGGTCATCTGGGAGCAGGGCGACCTTTCAGCCCACCGTGGCCAATCGGTGACGCTGCACTTCCAATTGCAGAACGGGTCACTCTATTCTTGGTGGATCGAACCGGCGGAATGAGTACCAAGACCGGACCCGGGGGGCTGGCGGAGCAACCTGAGATGGGGACCGGATGCCGCGACAGGTGTGTCGGGTGGACGCAATGCCGTTGTTCGATGCCTATCTCTTCGTCGACTGGAGTGCCGCGAACGGCGTATTGCCCGAGCGGCCCCGGGCCGATTCTCCGTGGATTGGGGAACGGCTGAGAACCTCGAACCGGCAGGTTGAGACGTATCACCGGACCCGTCACGAGGCGTTCGATTCGCTGCGAGAGCGATTGCTGCGGCATGTGCGTCGGCAGCGGCGGGTGCTGGTGGGATTTGATTTCGCCCTGGGGTATCCAGCCGGCCTGGCCCGTTCGCTGGGCTGGAGTGAGACCGGGACTCCCTGGCGGAGGATCTGGCACGAGCTGGCGGAACGGACCTTCGAGCTGCCGGGAAACCGCAGCAATCGCTTCGAGGTGGCGGCTCAACTGAACGAATTGTGTGGAGGAGACCGGCCCGGTCCGTTCTGGGCCCGTCCCGAAAGTGCGGGCCGGGATGCGCTCCCGCCCCGTTCGCCCGGCTTCCCGTTTGTCTCCCGGTCTGGCGTCCCCCTGGCTCGGCGCCGGACGACCGAGCTCCACCTGCCCCGCACCCAGGAGACGTGGAAACTGGCGGGAATCGGCGCGGTGGGCAGCCAGACTCTGCTGGGGATTCCCATGATTCAGCGCCTGCGGCACGACCCCGAGTTGGGGCCGGTGTGCCGGGTGTTTCCCTATGAAACCGGGTTCACCCGCCAGCCGACCGGTGCCGCGGGCCCGGCCATTGTCTGCACCGAGATCTTCATGGGGGTCGTGTCGCGGGCGACAACGCGAGCGATGAGCCGGGATGACAGCCTGGTGCGCGACCGGGCGCAGGTGCGTTCGCAATGCCAGTGGGTGGCCCGGCTCGATCGGGCGGGGGAATTGGGGGCTTGGTTTGCCGAGCCGGTGGGGCTGACCCCTGTCGAACGGCACGCGGCGCTGACTGAGGAAGGGTGGATCCTCGGGGCCCGTTGAGTTTCCCTTGGTGGCGATGGCCGTGGCTGACGGGGCGATGGGCGAGCGACGACTGGCGGACGTGAGGGGCAGGGTCTAACGTGACGACGCTGCGCTGGGCCGTCGTTGTGACGGACGCTCTCGTACTCTCTGTGCCTGCGAGTCATGCATGTCTGATCGGTTGCTGACCATCGTGCTGTCTGTGGCCGCCACCCTGGCGGTGCAACAGGTTGTTCCCTCTCGTTCCGCAGTGCGGGAACTGGAAGTTGACCGCCTCGTGGTGCGGGATGAGCTGATTGTCTCGGATACCGGGGAGCCGTGGGAGGCGGGATACGAGGAGGAGCAGATTCCCCGGGGGATCTATGCGAAGGGGCTGGCGAAGGGGCCGGGGGGGCTCTGGGTGCGCAGCCGGCTGATCAAGGGGGAGGTTGACGACCCGTTTGATGACCGGTTCCATGCGGTCGAGCGGGATGGCTCGCTGCGCCGAGCGCCGGGACACATTTCGTGGAATGTCTGGCTCGACGGTGCGTGGCGACAGATGGCGATCGTGCAGGGAGAAGGGGTGGAGTTTTCGGAGGTTCCGCGGGCGCAGTGGAATGGGGCCACGCATCCCGGACGGATCCGGCTGCAAACCTTCCGCCCGGGCCACCAGGAACCACTGACCGACGCCCTGATTGGCCAGGGGATGATGAGCCTGGGAGGGGGAGGCTATGGTGGAAGTGGTCTGGCCGAACCACGCGAGGTATTGGAGGTGTGGGGGGGCCGACTGCGGCAGCACGAGCTGCCCGTGCCGCGTGCCCCCACCGCGATCGAGCAGGATGCCACGGGCCCCCACACGTACGCACTGATCGCGGTGGGGCCCCAGGGAGTGCGCAGTGCCCCTTCCGAACTTTTGGAGGTCCAGGGACGGGCCCTGCTCAAGTGGGACAGTGTTCCGGGAGCCGACGCGTACGAGGTGTTGTGTGATGGGGCGCCGGTCGGCCCTCCTGTGCGCATCGAGGGGTCCCAAAAACAGTGGCGTGATCCGCAGATGAAGTGAACTTGAACAGGCGGGATGCAGTTCGATCTGTCACCGTCATCACGATTGACCGGCTTGTTCCCTCTGCGGTCTGCCCGACATGCCGCTGTGCCAGCGGGAGTGTTACGATGCCGGTCGGTGAAGTCCCTGCGATGTCTCTACTGTGGGTGCGAGGTCAATGATGCGTGCGCAAATCTGTGGACTGTTGGGGTGGTGTCTGGTGGCGCTGGTGTGGCTGGCCCCGGCATGGAGCCAGGCGCTCGACCCGGCGCAGGCCCGGCGGGAGGAAGCCGCGGGCATCGACTGGTACGACCTGAAGAAACTCCCCGTCGAGGGGCGAGGCTGGACCGATACGGCAGCGTTTTACGACCGACTGCCTGCCAAGGCGGAGGCCCTGGTCCGGAAGGATGTCTGGAATCTCAGCCGGCATTCGGCTGGATTGTGCGTGCGGTTCACCAGCGCTTCGCCGGCGATTCATTGCCGATGGACAGTCACTTCCAGCAACCTCGCGATGCCTCACATGCCCGCCACGGGGGTGAGTGGTGTCGATCTTTATGTGAAGCACCAGGGGGCGTGGCGCTGGCTGGCGTGTGGGTTTCCGCGGGAGCAGACGAACCAGGCGGCCCTGGTGACGGGATTGTCCCCGGAAGAACGGGAATACCTGCTGTATTTGCCGCTCTACAATGGGGTCTCGGAAGTCGAACTGGGGGTGGCGCGGGGGGCGACGGTCGCGGCTGCTCCGGGGTATGGAGCGGGGAAAGAGAAGCCGATTGTGTTTTATGGCACCTCAATCACGCAGGGGGGCTGTGCATCGCGTCCGGGGATGGTGCATACGGCGATTCTGCAGCGGCGTCTGGGGCGGCCGGTGATCAACCTGGGCTTCTCGGGGAACGGGCGGATGGAGGCCGAGTTGGGCCGGTTGCTGGCCGAGCTCGACCCGGCGGTCTACGTGCTCGACTGCCTGCCGAACATCAGCGGGGGCGAGGTGCGGGAACGGACGGAGCCCCTGGTGAAGATTCTGCGTGAGGCGCATCCCCAGACGCCGATTTTGCTGGTGGAAGACCGCAGCTATTCCGACAACTTCCTGGTGGAGTCGAAGCGGGCCCGCAATGCCGACAGCCGGAAGGAACTGCGGGGGGCATTTGAGCGGTTGCGGCAGGCGGGGGTTTCCGGACTGTTTTATCTCGAGGGGGAGCACCTGCTGGGGGCCGACAACGAGGGGACGGTCGACAGTTCTCACCCGACCGACCTGGGGTTCGTGCGGCAGGCGGACGCGTTTGAGGCGGCACTGCGCCCGATTTTGGAACGACCCGCGGATGCCCGCTGAGAGGACAACAGGTCCACGAGGAGGTGTCTCCCAGTGCGACCGCCCCCGGGCCGCACTGGGTCGGCAGTGTTGTCTCGCATCGAATCGAGGGGATAAACTTTCTCCTGCGTTTGAAACCTCCCGACAAGTTTCTCCGAGGTCCGGCCATGTTCCGTGCTTTGTCCCGTGTCTGGTTGTGTGGAGTGCTGGGGCTGCTGTGTGCGGTTTCCAGTCGCCCGGCTTGTGCCCAGGAGAAAAAGGCCGAGCCGCGTCCCGCCCCGCAGGTGAGGATTCCCGCCCAGCGGTTGCAGCCCGCGGTGAAGGTGAATGCCGCCGAGCAGGCGGGCGAAGCCTATGAGATGAATCCCCGGGTTCCCCCGTTGAATTACGAGGTTGTGAAGGTGGGGGCGCAGGGGGAGGTGGAACTCAGGGAGGGGGCGGCGTTGCCGACGCCCGATGAGAATCTCCGGGCGACCGTGACGGAAGGGTGGTTTCTGGGATTGGTGGTGGAGAATCCGCAGCAGGGCCTGCAGGGAGCCAGGGTGGTGCGGGTGAAAGTAATCGAGGTCGAGGAGGACGGGCGGATTCGCGCGGAAGTCGGGGCGGCTGCCGCCCCGCAACTCAAGGCGGGGGCCACCCTGATGCTGTTCCGCCCGGTGAAGACGACGACCGCCAAGCTCAAACGCCTGCCGGACATCGCTCCGCTTGTTGAGGGGAGTGCGAGGGGAGGGGGGGTATCGACCGAGGCGCAAATGCTGCAGTCAAAGAACAATCTCAAGCAGATTGGGCTGGCGATGCACAATTATCACGATACCCATGGCAGTTTCCCCCCCGCGGTGGTGAATGGCCCCGATGGCAAACCGTGGCACAGTTGGCGGGTGTTGATCCTTCCCTTTCTGGATGGGGTCGAACTTTACAACCAGTACCGTTTCGATGAGCCCTGGGACGGGCCGAACAACCGCCAGTTGCTGTCGAAGATGCCGAAAATCTATTCCGACCCGGTCCATGGCGAGAACAAAGAGTTCTACACCCATTACGTGGTCCCAACCGGTGACGACACCATCTTCGCGGCCGATGGGGTCGAGATGGCTGACAAGGGGGACAAGCGATTTATGAACGCCGGACGAGCCATGCGACAGATCACCGATGGAACCTCCAACACCATCCTGGCGGTGCCGGCGACTCCCGACCAGAAAATCCCCTGGATGAAACCGGAAGACCTCGAGGTGGGCATTTCGATTCCCGATTTGGGAAAGGCGGATTCCATTCCCGCTCCCTATCCCATAGGCGACGCCAAGGGGGCTGCCGTGCTGTTTGCCGACGGTTCAGTCCGAACAATCCAAGCGGGTGTGTCGGGCGAAGTCCTGTTGAAGTTGCTGACCCGGGGTGGAGGCGAGTTGGTTGACGACTCCGCCCTCATGGGTGAGGGAGACACGCATCTCGAAGAGCAACCGACACCGGTCATTCGGATCATCAAGCAGGGGGCGGAGGCCAAGGCACTTTTGGAGTTGCGGCGTTAGCCTCTGGGCCACCTCGTGGATGGCACCACCAGTTGCGCACAACGGGTGGGATTTGGAGAGAGACAACCTGGGTCTGGGGACGGGAAGGTCCGGTGCAGAGGTGGAGCGTCGGAAACAGTGTCTGTCGGCTCGTTGGGCAGGTTGGTCAGTCGCCCTGTTGGCTGCCGTTCTCAACACGATGATGGCGGGGCCCATTCGGGCGCATGAGCATCCCTCCCCGGCCGACCGCGAATTTTTTGAAAAGAAGATTCGACCGGTGCTGGTCGAGCAGTGCCAGCACTGCCACAACTCGGTCCGCCAAACCGAGGGGGGGCTCGCGCTCGATCACCGGGCGGGGGTTCTGAAGGGGGGGACGGGAGGGGTGATCGTCACTCCGGGAAAGCCCGCCGACAGCCGGTTGCTCGCCATTCTCAAGCACGAGGTCCCCGGGTTGAAGATGCCCCGTGACGGGGCCCAGCTTGCCCCGGGTGTCATCGCCGATTTCGAACGCTGGATTGCCCTGGGGGTTCCTGACCCCCGTGATCGGCCACCCACTGCTGAAGAGCTCGATCAGCAGGCACAGGCCCGCGACATCGTCAGCACCCGCCGCGACTGGTGGAGCTTTCAACCGGTCCGCCGTTCGGCCCTGCCAGAGGTGCGTCAGGCAGACTGGTGCCGGACCTCCGTGGACCGGTTCCTCCTCGCCCGGTTGGAGGCTGAGGGATTGTCTCCCGCCCCCTCCACCGACCGTTTGACGCTGTTGCGCCGGTTGACATTCGTGTTGACCGGACTGCCGCCGTCGGTCGGGGAGCAGGAGGCCTTCCTGGCCGATCTCTCTCCCGATGCGGAGGAACGCCTGGTCGACCGGTTGCTGGATTCTCCCCAATTCGGCGAGCGGTGGGCCCGGCACTGGATGGACGTGATGCGATACTGTGAGTCGCACGGCAGCCAGGGAGATCCCGAACTGGCGAACGCCTGGCGGTACCGCGACTACCTGGTTCGGGCCTTCAACGACGATCTCCCGTATGACCAGTTCGTCCGGGAACAGATCGCGGGCGACCTGTTGCCCGAGCCGAGGTGGAACCCGGTCGAGGGATGGAATGAGTCGGCACTCGGGACCGCCCACTGGCGGATGGTCGAGCTGGGGTTTGTGCCGGTCGACGCCCTCGACGATCAGGTCAAAGTGGTCGACAACCAGGTGGATGTCTATTCGAAGGCGTTCCTGGGGCTGACTGTCAGTTGTGCCCGCTGCCACGATCACAAGTTCGATCCGATCCGCCAGACCGACTTCTACGCCCTGTATGGGATCCTTGCCAGCGGCCGCCCAGGCCAGTTGCTGATCGATCCTCCGGCCGATCTGGACCGACATCGTGCCGAACTGGTGCGGCTGAAGGGGGACATCCGTCGAGAACTGGCCCGGTCATGGACGCAGGCAGCCGGCCGGTTGCCCGACCGGCTGCGCAGTGAGGCGGCCCGTCAGCAGCGACTGCTGGCTGTCGAGGCCGACCAACAAGGACTGCGGGACGAACTGGCCGCGATTGAGAGACCGGCCCGCAAGCTGGTCCTGGAACGCCGTGGTCAACTCGCCGCGGCCGATCTGCCGCAACCTGCGGCCCGTTGGAGCTTCGAGGGGGATGCCCGCGACAGCGTGGGAACGCACCATGGCGAACTGTTGTCGGGTGCGGTCATCCGTGATGGTCGGCTGATCCTGGATGGGGTTGCCGCCAACATGCGAACTGTCCCCCTCGATCGCGACCTGCGCGAGAAGACCCTCGAGGCGTGGGTTGCCCTGGCCAACCTCGACCAGCGCGGCGGCGGCGTTGTCGGGCTCGATGTGCCCGAGGGACGATTTTTCGACTCGATCGTGTTTGGCGAGCAGAAGCCCGGCTACTGGATGCCCGGCAGTGACTTCTTCAACCGCACCCAGCAGCCCGAGGGACCGCGTGAAACGGCGGGGCCGCAGGAATTCGTGCATGTGGCGATTGTTTATGCCGCCGACAATTCGATTGCGATGTACCGCAACGGCGTGCCGTACGGTGCTCCCTACACCAGGGGAACCCTGCAGCCGTTCCTGAAGGGGAAGTCGCGGTTTCTTTTCGGACAACGGTTGTCGGACGTCAACCCGCCCCTTTCGGGGCAGGTGGAGGAAGCCCGCGTTTATGCACGGGCTCTGTCGGCTGCCGAAGTGGCGGTATCATTCGCCGCCGGTCCCGAGTCGGTCTCAATGGCGGAATTGCTGGCAGCATTGTCGGAGGAGGACAAGGTCCGACGGATGACGCTGCAGGACGAGATGGCCCGTTTGGAGACGGAGCGCGGTCGACTGTCCCCGGGGAAGGAGAACCCCGTGGGGGCTGCCCTGGCGAAGGCCGAGGGGGATTCGGCGCATCCCCTGCACCTGTGGGCCACTCTCAGCCAACCAGGTGCCGACGCAGGCTCACTGCCGTCTCGCTGCAGCGAGCAGGCCGCCCACTGGCAGCAGGAACTGGCCCAGCGGCGAGAGTTCAATCGCCAATTCGAACCCTTGTGGGATTTGCGCACTCCTCAGCAGCGGGACTGGTTCCGGTACGGGACCGGTCCAACAGCCGAGTCGACCGTGGCGGGCGAATTCACGATAGAGCCGACGGGAGACCAGGTGCTGCGGGGTCTCTTGCCGGCAGGTAGCTACAGTCACCTGCTGAGCAACCGGCAGCCGGGTGTCTTGAGTTCCCCCCGGTTTGTGATCGACACCGACAGCATCAGTGTGCGGGTGTTGGGGCAGGGGGCGATGGCCCGGGTGGTGATCGAGAATTATCCGTTGGGGAACGGGGGCATTTATCCGGCAGCGCGGTTGTCGCGGGATGAGCTGGGTTGGATGCGCATCGACACCGCCTATCGGAAGGGTTCTCAAGCCTACATCGAGTTTGTCACCGATCCTGCCGAGCGAGCGCACTGGGGGGCAGTGGCTGTGGTGAAATCGAATGGAGGAGAGGCCCCCCGGGAGACCGAGTTGCCGGTGACCTGGTTCCTCGAAGGACCAGTGCCGCAGTCGCTGGAGGAACTTGCCGCCAGTCTCACGGAAAGGCTGGTGCAGGGGGTCGCCGCGTGGCAGCAGGGGACGCTGGACGACCCGGCGTGCCAGGCCCTGAACGTCTTCGTGCAGGCGGGACTGTTGCCCACCTCGCTGGCCGAGTTGCCCGAGGTCGCCCCGCTGGTGGCCCGGTATCGTGAACTGGAGGGACAGATCCCGGTTCCGCGCCGGGCGGCGGGATTGCTGGAGGTCGCGGGGTACAACCAGCCGTTGTTCCAGCGGGGCAATCACACCCGTCCCCGGGACGACGTTCCCCGGGGAGGACTCTCGCTGTGGGGACAGCCGGCGTTTGCCACAGCGGGGAGTGGTCGCCTGGAACTCGCACGGCAGACTGCCTCGGCCGAGAATCCACTTGTCGCGCGGGTCCTGGTGAACCGGCTATGGCACCATGTATTTGGTCAGGGACTGGTCGCCACCGTCGACAACTTCGGGCATCTCGGCGAACAGCCTTCGCATCCTGAACTGCTCGATCACCTGGCGGGCGAGTTTGTGGCCGGGGGTTGGTCGATCAAGGGACTGCTGAGGCAACTGGTCTTGTCGCAGGCGTTTCGGCAGTCGTCGCAGCCCTCAGAGCTGGCCCGCGAGCGCGACCCGCAGAATCGCTGGCTGTCACATGCCCGGCTGCGCCGGTTGGAGGCCGAGGCGATTCGGGATGCCATTCTCGCGACGTCTGAAGAACTGTCTCCGGCGATGTATGGCATGGGGCCGAATGTGTACTACACGACGAAGACCGAGGGGGGAGGGCCGGTGGGGCCGCTCGATGGCGACCGGCGGCGCAGTGTCTGGTTGCGAATTCGACGGAATGCCCACAATCCATTTCTCGAGGCATTTGACACACCCAAGCCGGTTTCGACGCGGGGGCGGCGCGATGTGACCAATGTGCCGGCCCAGTCGTTGACCCTGTTGAATGATCCCTTCGTGATCGACCAGGCACTCAAGGGGGCCCGGCGGGTTGTGCGATCGGGAGGTTCCGACCGGGAAAAAATCGAGTCGTTGTACCGGCGGGCGTTGGGCCGGTCGGTCACAGAGGACGAGCTTGCCCCCGCCGCGAGCTTCCTGGCCGACCTGTGGAACGAGCATGCCGGTGTGTCTGACGTGGCAGAACGGGAAACGCTGGTGTGGCGTGACCTGTTGCACGCCCTCTTCTGCCTGAAGGAGTTTGTGTATGTCGACTGACAGCAGCCTGATTTCGCGGCGGGAGTTGTTGCAGCGGGCCTCGACCGGCTTCGGCCTGGTCGCCCTGCAGGGATTGCTGGCCCACGGGGCTCTGGGAGAGTCGGTTCCGAATGGTGGCATGCCGGGTGGGGCCACCGGTGCCCTGGGCCCGTTGATTCCGCACTTCGCCCCCCGAGTGAAGAACGTGATCTTTTGCTTCATGTCGGGCGGGGTCTCGCATGTCGATACGTTTGATCCCAAGCCCCGGCTCAAGACCGACCATGGCAAACCGATGCCGGTCCCGGTGAAGCCGACGATGTTCAATGCGAACGGGAACATCATGGCGAGCCCCTGGGAGTTTGCTCCCCGGGGAGAATCGGGGATCCCGATCAGCGAGTTGTTCCCCCACATCGCGCGGCAGGCCGACGACCTGGCGGTCATTCGCTCGCTGACCAGCGTTGGCAATGAACATGCCCAGGCGAATTACTTTCTGCACACCGGGTTTTCATTGGCCGGACACCCGAGCGCGGGAGCCTGGCTGAGTTATGGACTGGGGAGTGAAAATCGTGATCTGCCCGGCTATGTGGTGCTGGCGAGCGGGGGAGCGCCGCTGGGGGGGATCAACAATTTTGGAAACGGGTATTTGCCGGCGGTGTATCAGGCTTCGTTGATCGATCCGACCCAGAAGGAGCCTCTGGCCAATATTGTTCCCCGGGAGCCGGACCTGCGGCAGCGGCGTCGGTTGTCGTTTGTCAACCAGGCCGACCGCCAGCGAATCGCCCGGCGGGGAGGGGATGACCAGTTGGAATCGGCGATTCTGAATGCGGAAATCGCGTACCGGATGCAGACGGCGGTCCCGGGACTGGTTGATCTCTCGGGGGAGACGCAGGCGACGTTGTCTTTGTATGGAATGGATGCCCCGGTCAAGGAGACGGTCGAGTACGGAAGGCAGTGTCTGCTGGCCCGGCGGCTGGTCGAGCGAGGGGTTCGGTTTGTCGAACTGACGTGTCTTCCCCGTCCGGCAGAACTGGGGCAGATTGGCAATCCCTGGGATCAGCATGGCGGGCTGAAAACCGGGCACGAAGAGATGGCCCGGCAGGTCGACCAGCCGATTGCCGGGCTGATCGCCGATTTGAAACAGCGGGGATTGTGGGACGAGACGCTGATCGTCTGGGCAGGGGAGTTCGGCCGGACCCCCTTTGCCCAGGGAAGCGATGGGCGCGATCACAATCCGTACGGGTTCAGTGTCTGGCTCGCGGGCGGGGGAGTGCGGGGCGGGACGATTTACGGGGCGACCGATGATCTCGGGTATCATGCGGTGGAAAACATCGCCACGGTGTATGACCTTTGGGCGACTGTGCTGCACCTGGTCGGGGTGGACCACGAACGGCTGACCTATCGACATGGGGGGCGGGATTTTCGCCTCACCGACGTTCACGGCACGGTGATTGACGCGGTCTTGGCCTGAGGAAGTGAGTGGTGCCGGAACGGTTTCGGGCCGGGCAGGGGGTTGACCTGCCTGGAGGGGGACCGGATTGCTCCCGCCCTCGAGCAGTGGGGCGACACCGAGTTGCAAGGCTGGCCATGTTGCCGACGCCCCCTGACGGTTTCCGGTTCTCGGGAGGGTCTCAGGGGGGGCGACGGCCTGCTTGTCGGTACGACCCCACCTGAGCCCGATCAATTCCGTGAAATCTCCGGTCGGCCAGAGGTCTTGGAATTGCATGGCGTTGAACGCGTCATTACAGACATGCGGTCCGTGCGCTGCGGGAGGTGTTTTTTGCGTTCCGCGACTATGGATGTGTTTCTTTTGACAACGGAGTTTTCACATGGGAGTGCGACGATTACCCCCAATCGATACGATCCTGGGGGTGGTGGACCACAAGTCGGACCTGCCTTTGGCTGGAAGGTTGGGTGAGGCTTGGGTGGAGGAGAAGGCGGGATTGTTGTGGGTCTGGGATGAAGACCACAAACGTTGGGTGGAATATGCCCACGGGCAGGGGGGACTGGCTGGAGTCTTCTCGCGCGTGCTGGGTGTCTCGGAATTGGCTGGTACTCTGGGTGCGGTGGGTGCGACAGGCGCGAAGGGTGAACGCGGCCTGGTGGGTGAGCGTGGTGTGGCTGGTGAACGTGGTGTGGCGGGAGAGCGTGGGCTACCTGGCCCCAAGGGAGATCCCGGTCCGCGCGGAGAGCCTGGTCCAGTCGGCCCCCGGGGGGAACCTGGCCCTGCTGGAAAAGATGGACGGAATGGCCTCGATGGCAAGCCTGGCCTCGATGGTAAGCCTGGCCCCGCCGGTCCCAAGGGGGATCGTGGTGAACCGGGCGTCGACGGGAAGCCGGG
>DNUF01000171.1:0-479 GCA_003508595.1 Planctomycetaceae bacterium | reverse complement strand
GGGAAGAACGGCCTCGACGGGAAGAACGGCGTCGATGGCAAGAATGGCGTCGACGGGAAGCCGGGTGTCGCAGGACCTGCGGGTCTGCGTGGCGAACCTGGTCCGGCGGGCCCGGCTGGCAAGGACGGGAAGAATGGCCTCGACGGGAAGAACGGCGTCGATGGCAAGAATGGCGTCGACGGGAAGCCGGGAGTCGCGGGACCTGCGGGTCTGCGTGGCGAACCTGGTCCGGCTGGCCCGGCTGGCAAGGACGGGAAGAACGGTCTCGACGGGAAGAACGGCGTCGATGGCAAGAATGGCGTCGACGGGAAGCCGGGGGTCGCAGGTCCAGCGGGTCTGCGTGGCGAACCCGGTCCCGCTGGCAAGGATGGGAAGAACGGCGTCGATGGGAAGAACGGACTGGATGGCAAGGCGGGCCCGATGGGTCCGGCTGGCCCGGCTGGCAAGGACGGGAAGAATGGCCTCGACGGCAAGAACGG
>DNUF01000167.1:6448-7538 GCA_003508595.1 Planctomycetaceae bacterium | reverse complement strand
CGGTTCAGCCAATCTTCGCGAGGACCCGGCGGGCGGCGGCGATGGTGGCGTCGATGTCGGCCGGGGTGTGGGCCGCCGAGACGAAGTTCGCCTCAAACTGACTGCAGGGAAGGTAGACTCCCTCGTCGATCATCCCCCAGAAGTAGCGCGAGAAGCGGGCGGTGTCGCTCTTGGCCGCGGTCGGGTAATCGCGCACCGGCTGGTCGGCGAAGAACAGGGTGAACATGCTGCCAACACCGGCGATCTGATGGGGGAGCCCCGCCGATCGGGCCGCGTCGGCCAGGCCATCGCACAACCGTTTCGTTTCGGACGCCAGCCGGGGGTACGGATTGGAACGCTTCAGTTCCTGCAGGGTGGCCAGTCCACTCGCCATGGCGAGGGGGTTTCCCGAGAGTGTCCCCGCCTGGTAAACGGGGCCGAGGGGCGAGACCACCTGCATCACGTCGGCCCGTCCGCCGTAGGCCCCGACGGGCAACCCGCCGCCAATGATCTTCCCCAGCGTGGTCAGGTCGGGCTTGATGCCAAACAGCTCCTGGGCCCCCCCGTACGCCAGGCGGAAGCCGGTCATCACCTCGTCGAAGATCAGCAGCGCGCCGTACTTTTTGCAGAGATCCTGCAGCGCCTGGCGGAAGGCGGGCTCGGGAATCACCACCCCCATGTTGCCGACGACCGGCTCAAGGATGATCCCCGCGATTTCCGATCCCCGGCGGTGGAAGGCGTCTTCAAGACCGGCGACATCATTGTAGTCGAGCACGAGGGTGTCGGCCGTGCAGCCGGGGGGAATGCCCGGGCTGCTGGGGACACCCAGCGTCGTGGCAGCGCTGCCGGCCTTGACCAGCAGGGCGTCGACATGGCCGTGGTAACACCCGGCGAACTTGATGATCACGTTGCGGCCGGTGAAACCCCGGGCGACACGGATGGCGCTCATGGTGGCCTCGGTCCCCGAGTTGACCATGCGGACCATTTCCATCGACGGGACGGCATCGATGACGGCGGCGGCGAGCGACGTCTCGGCCCGGGTCGGGGCCCCGAAGCTGGTCCCCTTGTCGAGGGCTGCCCGGATGGCGTCCTTCACGGCGGGATGCTGGTG
>DNUF01000167.1:4366-6157 GCA_003508595.1 Planctomycetaceae bacterium | reverse complement strand
GGCCCCTTCGCCGCGATCCATGATCAGCGGCTCTCCCCCCACCCCGCCAAAGGCCCGGGCGGGGCTGTTCACCCCACCGGGAATCAGGCGGCTGGCGTGGAGGAATTCTGCGTGGCTGTGGGGGCGCTGGATCGACACGGGAGGGCTTGCTTTTCGGGGGGGAACTTCTGAGGATGCAGGTGAGGCAAGGCAGTTTGCCACTGAGCTTGTCACATCGTAGTTCACCCGTGCCGACCCTGCCAATCTGCACCCCGGAACCGCCGGCCGCCAGACGGGCAGAGGGCCTCCCGATCAACTTGCCGACTGCCGGTTTCATGGCTGACACCCCCCCCGTCATTATCCGTCCTGCCCGGGGAACCGACATCGAGTCGCTGCTGGTGCTGATCGAGCCGTTCGTGCTGCAGCGCAAGATCCTGCCGCGGACAATCGACGAATTGACGCTGCTGTTGTCGAGCTACTTCGTGGCCGAGTGCGGCAGCCGGATCGTCGGCTGCGTGGCCCTCGAGATCTACTCGACCAAGCTGGCCGAACTGCGCAGCCTCGTCGTCGACCCCGACTACCAGGGGCATGGGATTGGCAAAAAGCTCGTGGCGGCGGCGGTCGAACGGGCCCGCGAAGAAAAGATCCTCGAGGTGATGGCCATCACCTCGGCTGACGATTTCTTCCAGACCTGCGGCTTCGACTACACACTCCCCGGCGAAAAGAAAGCCCTCTTCCTGCAAACCCGCGAGCGGTGATTGCGTGGGTCAGGTTTGTCGACCGGACTGCGTCCGGCTTTCCGACGGCACTCACTTCCGCTTCCGCCGCCCCCCCGGCTTGGAAATCACCGGTCGTTTCCGAGTCGCCTCGGGCAGCCGCGCCAGCCGCTGTTGAATCTGCGTCAACAGCTGCTCCGCCGGCAGCCGCACTTCGGGCGCGACATTCTTCAGCAACTCGGGCTGATTGGCCTCCGACGCCCGGACCGCCTCGAACCAGGGGCGCCGACGCAGATTCTCACCCCGCTGCTCGAGGAACTCCAACATCCGGGTTCCAAAGCCGAGGTGAATCAGCACGGCCGAGGCGCGCATCCAGTCGTCAAGCGACGGTCGTGTGAAGTTCTGCGCTGGCAAATCGAGAGCGGATCCCAGCAGAGTCTGGGCTTCGCCCCAATTCGCCTTCTGAGCCATGCAGAGAGCCTGCTGAAGGTCCGCCTCAACCGGGGACAAATCCACGGCGGCATTCTGGTCCCAGGCAGCCAGATCCGTACCGCCCTGGTTTGCAACTTCTTCCTCAGAGGAAAACCAGGACTCGAGAAAGAAGGTCAACAGTTCCAGGCTTCGCGCTTGCCTCCGCGACGCCAGCCGCATCAGGAACCACAGGTTGAACAGCCGCTCGGCAATCTGCCATCCCTGGTCCCCCCGCGCCAGTGCGACCGATTCGATGAAACCCAGCTTCTCCAGCCGGTGCAACTGCGGGGAAATCTGCGTGATCGGCAGGCTGGTCAGGTCGGCCAGTTGGCGGGCTGTGCACGGATCCCATTCCTCGGCCAACGCCGCCGCCACCACCTGCATCTGCGGCGCCAGTTCCTCAAACCGCGCCTTGTACAACGGGGTCACCAGGTCGAGCACCCCTTCGAGATCGGCATAGACGTTGCTCGACAACCCCTCGGCATACAGGTGAAACAGCAACACCGCCGCCCGTGGGTTGCCCCCGGTCAGCAGATGCAGGGTCTGGAGTCGTCCGGGTTGAGCCGCGATGCGGGTCGCGATGTCCCCCCGCCCCTGCATCTTGGCCAACTCCACCAGCAGCTCG
>DNUF01000167.1:0-4129 GCA_003508595.1 Planctomycetaceae bacterium | reverse complement strand
GGCGACAGCCAATGGGTCTTGAAGAGATCGTAAAACGGCGCGCCGTAGTCCTGCGTTTCCAGGACCGGGTGGGGACTGGCGGCGATCAGCACCGGCCCCCCGGCCCGCATCAGCACTTCCCGCAACGCATGCTGTTGCACCACCGGCAGCCGCTCGAACATCAACTGGATGTTGTCGACCAGCAACACGGGGCGCTCGGCTCCCGCCAACCGCAGCAATTCGTCCAACACCCGCGTGGCCAGCGGCGCATCCTGGTCGCGCGCGACCCCTCGAGCCTGCGTTTCACAACGGGCCACGCTGGTGTCGATCTCGGCCAGCCGCCCGGTCTCGCCCCGCTTCTGCCAGGCGTCGGCCAGCGAGTCGAGGCAATTCAGCCAGAACTTCGACAGCCGGTCGACGCTGTACTGTTCCTCGGCAAACACCAACGGCACAAACCGCCCGGCAAACTCGGGCCGGCGCAGTTCGGCCGCGAGCCGCATCAGCAGGGTGGTCTTCCCCATCCCGCGGGTCCCGATGATCAGGTGCGGCTGTGCGCGGCCTTGTGCCGGTTCCGACCGTAAATCGTCCATCACGCGCGCGAACAGCTTGCGGCGGGCGACGAAGCTGGCGATCACCTCGGCATCGGTCTGAATGTGCGGGTTGTAGACCGGCAAGCGGCGCGCACTGCGCACCGGAAGTTGCGGGGGGGCAGTGATATCCGTCGGTGACGAGTTCATGGACACACTCCGGCAGGAACCTACAGGGCGAATTTCGACTTCCAATATTCGCGCAGCAAAAACGAGCGGAAGAAAACCCGTGAATCCTCCTGCAGCAGGTAGCCCTCACGCTCGAGGGTGACCAGCAGTTGGCCCAATTGCGTCTGCACGGCCAGTGGGTCGGCTGTTGGCTGCAGGCCCATGAGGTGGTCGAACAGTTGCTGCTTCGATCGTCCCGCCGCATCGCGACAGAGGACCAGCAAAATGTGCCGGGCGGCCCGCAGGTCTTCCACTCCAAACTGTCGTTCCAGCCGTTGATGCCACGTGTCGTAGTGCGACAGGCGAGACGGACTGAGCAATTGGCGAAACGCCTTTTCGACATGGGCCGGTTGCAGATCCCGGACTTCAAGTGTCGTCAGGGCATCAAACATCAACTGCAAGAAGTACGGCAGGGGCCAGCCCAACCGGTTGAGAATGGTCTGGCGGACCTGCGGGGTCAGCGTGAGCCCGGCACCTGCACCCAGACGGTTGAGAAAATCATGTGCCTCCTTGACCGTCAGCGGTTCGAGATCCATCAACCGCAGATCGTTGACCTGTGCCCCCAATTGGTAGCGTTCGAGAAATGAGTCGAGGCCAACCGACCCGTAGAAAATCCAGCGAATCTGCCGGCGGTGGGTCTGACGCAGTTGCCGCAGCCAATGGAGAAAGACACTCAGCCGCTGGGGACCATCGGGCGGGGATACGGCTATCTGGTGCAAGACCTCGGGAAACTCATCGAGGGCGATCAGAATCTGCTGCCGTCCGGCATCCATCCTTTCGAAGAGTTGCCGCAGTTCCTCCTTCAGAGTCGTGTTTGGTGAAGAGTCGCCCGACTGTGTTTTGACTTCCAGAAATGAACCCATCTTGACCGAAGTGACCTGCGAGTTGAGGGATCGGCGCAGTCGATCCAACAAGGAGGACTCAATGCCGATCCCCGCGAGAATCTGCAGCAACCGCTGCACGAAATCCAATTCCGAAGCGCAGTCTTCGACATTGGCAGTAGCCACCCGCCAACCCTGCTGCCTCAGCTCTCCCGCCAGATGCAGGACGAACGACGACTTGCCACCCCGGCGGGGAAAGACCAGTTTCAGGTTTTCGGTTTCCAGGGCCTTCAGGTACCGACGCACATCCGCCCCGCGGGGAAAGAAATCCTCCCCCTCCACAATCTGACCCGTAATGTTCCGCACGAACCTCCCTCCAAAAATCCAAGGATCAACCCCGCCGCCAGACCACAGTATTTATACCATGCCGTATTTATACAGAATTGTATTTATACAGGACTGTCTAATTCTTAGGGAGTGGTCAAGGCCTGGTTCCTTGGGCAGCCCCGTCACTGAACACACACCAGTCATTTTCCTGCGGTGTGGAGAACGGGATCGACTTCAATCTGGCGACCGCTCTCGACTGCGACGCCGCCATGAACGCACCCTGCAAAAGATGTCCATAACACATCCATTTTACGCCACATGATCCGCCTGCGGATTCTCGGAACCAATCAGACGAAAAACTGTAAACACATATCCAAAAACAACTTATAAAAACACACCCTCTTTGGCACACCTTCTGCCTTGTCGCACGCCAGATTCGATGTTTTCTGTCTCAGTCAAAAAGTGAGGTGTGCGATGCGCCGATTGTTTGAACGTCGAGGTTTGGCTCGGTGGTTGGTGCTGGCCTGTCTGGCGGTGGGGGGCGCGATCGCGCCGGACGTCGCCCAGGCGGCCGGTTTGTTGATCGCCGACGGAGGATTGGGGGGCGTGCTGGAGATCCGCCAGCATGAGGTGTCGGTGGTCATCAACAATGGCATTGCCGTCACCGAGGTTCGGCAGGTGTTTCACAACACCGAACAGCGGGCGGTCGAGGCACTGTACACGTTCCCCGTTCCCGCGGGGGCCAGTGTCAGCAACTTCAGCATGATCATCAACGGCCAGGAAATGGTCGGCGAGGTGGTCGAGAAGCAACGCGCCCGCCAGATCTACGAGAGCTACAAGCAGGTCCGCCGGGATCCCGGCCTGTTGGAACAGGTCGACTACAAGACCTTCGAACTGCGGGTCTTCCCCATTCCCGCCAATGCCGACCAGCACATCAAGGTCACCTACTGCCAGCAACTCGATTTCGATCACGACAACGCGACCTACGTCTATCCCCTGGCCACCGTCACCCGCAAGGGGATCGACCAGAAGGCCCGCGGCAAGTTTGCCCTCACCCTCGATGTGAAGAGCGAGATTCCCATCACCCGGCTCTTCAGCCCGTCGCATGCCGACGACTTCGTGGTCAGCAACCCCAACGAAAACTACGCCCGCGCGAGCTATGAAGTGCAGGAGGGGAGCCTCGACCGCGACCTGGTGGTCTCATTCGACACCTCGCGCCCCCGCACGGGAATCGACCTGATCACCTCCAGGCAGTCGGGTGAAGATGGGTTCTTCCTGCTGACCATGACCGCCGGTCAGGAACTCGAAGAGTACGGTGCCGGGATGGACTACGTCTTCGTCGTCGACATCTCGGGCAGCATGCAGCATGAGGGAAAGCTGATCCAGTCGAAGCAGACCGTCAGCTCGTTCCTGCAGGCCCTGGGACAGGACGACCGCTTCGAGGTGATCACGTTCAATGATGTTCCCAAACCGCACTTCGGCCAGTTGACCGTCGCCTCGGCCGAGTCGCGCGAGCAGGGTCGGGCGTTCCTCGATTCGGAGAAGGCGCGGGGGGGCACCGTCTTGCGACCCGCATTGAACACCGCCTACCGCTTCAAAGACCAGGACCGCCCCCTGAACGTGGTGCTGCTCTCGGATGGCATGACCGACCAACGCGAGCAGACCGAACTGCTGCAGTTGATGAAGGCCGCCCCGGCAGGAACCCGCGTCTTCTGCATCGGCATCGGCAACGAGGTGAACCGTCCCCTGCTGAAGCAGTTGGCCGAGGGGGCCGGGGGATTGGCCGCGTTCGTCTCGCAGCAGGATGACTTTGCCCGCCAGGCCGGTGCCTTCCGCCGCAAGTTGATGCGACCCGTCGCCACCAATGTGCGGATCTCCATCGACGGCGGAGCGATTCACGACGTCACCCCCGAGAAAATGCCCGACCTGTTCTACGGAGCCCCTCTGCGGATCTACGGCCGGTATGGCCAGCCGGGACTCGCCACCATCACCCTGCAGGCTGAGGTCATGGGCCAACCGATCACCCAGACCACCCGGGTCGAACTCCCTGCCAATGACGACCGCAATCCCGAGATCGAACGGATGTGGGCCTACGAACATGTCCAACGGGAAATGGCCGCGTTGCGGGAAGGGGGTCCCTCGGACGCCCGCGTCAAGAAGATCGTGCAGCTGTGCGAGGGGTTCTCGATCGCCGGTGAATACGCCTCGTTCATCGTGCTCGAAAACGATGCCGAGTACAAACGGTGG
>DNUF01000120.1:7510-7650 GCA_003508595.1 Planctomycetaceae bacterium | reverse complement strand
CTGCCGCGGCCAAGCCTGCCGCGGGGGGTGCTCCGAAGTCAACGGCCGACATCCTGGCTGCAGCCCGGGCCGGGAAGGCAACTGCTGCCGCACCGGCAGCCGCCGCAAAGCCCGCTGCCGCCAAGCCTGTGGCCGCCAAG
>DNUF01000120.1:0-7282 GCA_003508595.1 Planctomycetaceae bacterium | reverse complement strand
AGCCTGTGGCCGCCAAGCCTGTGGTCCAGGGGGCCGCAGCCGCAGTCCCTGCGGATGGCCCCAAGCTGTCGGTTGAGGAAATGCTGGCCGCCGTTCGCCCGGCTGCAGCACCGGCCGAGCCGAAGGCGACTCCCGTGGCGGTGGCCGCTCCCAAGGTGGCTCCACCGGCTCCCGTCCGTCCGTCGGCGAAGCCTGCGGGCAAGGGTGCCGCCGCAGGGGAGACCCGTCGTGGTTTCCTCGGAACTGTCGCCGCGACGCTGGCGTCGCCGTTTGTGATCGCGTGGACGGCCCTCACCGCCTCGGCCAGCTTTGCCGGTCTCGGTTTGGCGCGGTTCATGCTGCCCAACGTGCTGACCGAACCCCCCAGCAAGTTCAAGATTGGGCCGCCGACCGATTACGACCTCGGCACCGTCGCCACCAAGTGGGTGGCCCAGTTCGGCATCTGGATTGTGCACACCGACCAGTACCGCGGCCAGAACCTGATCTACGCCCTGGCCTCGGTCTGCACGCACCTCGGGTGCACCCCCAGCTGGCTGGAAGGCGAACGGAAGTTCAAATGCCCCTGTCACGGCTCGGGCTTTTACGTCACGGGAATCAACTTCGAAGGACCGGCTCCCCGACCGCTCGAGCGGGTGGGGATCCGGCTGGCTGAGGACGGGATGCTCGAAGTCGACAAGAGCGTCAAGTTCCAGGAAGAAATGGGGCAGTGGAACGATCCCTCCTCGTTCTTCGAAGTGACCGCCTGACCCTGCGACCTGTCTCCCGGCGGAAACCGGTTCCTGGTTCCCGCAACGCGGCTCCTGTCTGTTTCCATTCGTCCTGTCACGGCAAACCGCATCGATGTCCATCGGCGAATACATCCGAGACTCGCAGATCTGGAAGAGCGTCTTCCGGCATCCTGCGCCCCACGACCGCCGCAACCGCATCGTGGTTGTGCTCACCAACTTCTTCCTGCACCTGCATCCGGTGTCGGTCAAGAAGCAGGGGATCGCCCTTTCGTACACCTGGTGCATGGGGGGAATCACCTTCTTCCTGTTCCTGGTCGAGGCGATCACCGGGGTGTTGCTGATGTTCTACTACCGGCCAACGCTGGAGTGGGCCTACAACGACATCCTCGCCCTGCGCGACGTCACCACCCTGGGCATCATGCGTGAGATCCACCGGTGGGGGGCTCACTCGATGGTGATCACGGTCTGGCTTCACATGTACCGGGTCTTCCTCACCGGAAGTTACAAGCCTCCCCGCGAGTTCAACTGGGTGGTGGGGGTGCTGCTGCTGGTGCTGACCCTGCTGTTGTCGTTCACGGGCTACCTGTTGCCGTGGGACCAACTGGCGATCTGGGCCATCACCGTCGGTTCGAACATGGCCCGGGCGACCCCGTTCCTGGGGAATGAAGGCCCCGGGGCGCAGATCCTCAATCTCGGTGGCTACGACCTGATCACCAACGCCAGTGACGCCCGGTTCATCCTGCTGGGAGGCCGGTTCGTGAGCGAGGCGACGCTGAACCGGTTCTACATCCTGCACTGTGTGGCGATTCCCCTGGTGGTGTCGCTGTTGATTGCGATTCACTTCTGGCGCGTCCGCAAGGATGGCGGCATCAGTGGACCCCTCTAAGCCGACATCCTCGCCCATTCAGTCTGAACCATGAATCCCCATCCCGATCTCACGGCACAAGTCATTCGCGGCCTGGGCTGGCTGTACCTGCTCCTGTGCGCGATGAACATTGTCTGGACGTTTCGGCTCAGCAAGGCGAAGGCCAGCGTGGCCCAACTGGCCGGCTGGGCGTTCTATTGCACAGGTTTGGCCCTGGTCGGCCTGGTGCACATCACCAAGTTTGCCGAGCCGCAGAACTTCTGGTTCACCATGCCGGAAGCGATCAAGACCCAGATCGACGGCCTGGCGAACCCGGTCATCTTCTTCGCGCTGTCGACGCTGCTGTTCGTGGCGATGATCGTGCTGCGGGAGTGGTGGACCAAGCCCGCCGTCTCGTGGGTGCTGCTCAACGCTGCGATCCTGTTTCTCGCGCTCAGCATGACCGACTACGACTTCCGGCAAATCGTCGGCAAGCCCGACAATGTGCCCATCGTCGCCATGCTGTTCATCGTCGCGTTCTTCACCTGGCTGTACTTCAGCCGGGCGGTGGAGAATGACCGCCGGATCGCCGCCGGGCTGCCCACGCTGGAGAAAGAGGCCGACGAAAAGGTCCTGGTCTGGCCCGACCTGGTGTACTCGGAAATGATCTGCATGATCGCCCTCACGGCGATCCTCGTCATCTGGGGTGTGGTCCTTCCCGCCCCCCTGGAAGAACCCGCCAGCTCGGTGAAAACCCCCAATCCGTCGAAGGCCCCCTGGTACTTCCTCGGGCTGCAGGAAATGCTGGTTTACTACGACCCCTGGATGGCGGGTGTGGTATTGCCGAGCGTGATTCTCGTCGGGTTGATGGCCCTGCCGTACATCGACTTCAACAAGGAGGGCAACGGCTACTACACCTTCAACCAGCGTCCGTTCTCGGTGATTACGTTCCTGTTCGGGTTTATCCCGCTCTGGATCGGGCTGATCATCCTCGGCACGTTCCTGCGGGGACCCAACTGGAACTTCTTCGGCATTTACGAGTACTGGGACGTCCACAAGCTCGAGGTGCTCAACAACGTCAACCTGTCTGAATACTACTGGATCCGTTCGCTGAATCAGCCTTTGCCCGCCGTGACAGGCGACGCGACGGCGCTCGACAAGGTCCTGACGATCCTGAAGCGTGAATGGGTCGGCTTGGCCGCCGTGGCCGCCTACCTGTTGGTTCTCCCCCCGCTGATGGCAGCGACAATCTTCCAGAAGTTCTTCGTGAAGATGGGTTTCGTCCGGTACATGGTACTGGCGAACCTGGTGCTGTTCATGGCGGCTTTGCCGATCAAGATGGTTTTGCGATGGGCCTTCAACCTGAAGTACATCGTCGCCATCCCCGAGTGGTTCTTCAACATCTGAAGCTGATTCAGACCGCATAACCATGCTTGCCACAGAAAACGTCTGGCGCAGCCTTCCGCTGATGCACAAGATTTTCGCCGTGAGCGCCGTCGCCCTCTTCGGGGCCACGCTGCTCATGTTCCGCTCCGATTACGCGGACGAATGGCGAAACATTCAACGGGTCAACAACAAGCTGCAGACGCAGCTGATTGACGCGGATCTCGCCCAATTGACGGCCGGCGACTTCGAGAAACAACTCGAGACGCTGAACGCCAACGTCGCGGCCGCCGATACGCTGGTCAGCGAACGCAAGGCTGATGCCGAAACCGTTGCTGTCGAAGTCAAGAAGCTCGACGGCGAGTTTCAGAAGCGCTCCCAGGAAGTGCGTTTCAAGCGTGCCGAACGGGACGTGGCTCGGGCCAACTACGATCTGGCCATCCGGGATCAGCTGGACCAGACCAAGCCCGAGGTCGTGCTGCAGTTGCGGGAGAAGTTCAACAAGGCCCAGGCTGTTGTCGACGATCTGGAATCCCGCTTGCAGGTCTTGCAGGCCGAATTCGCGGCCGCACAAGAGAAGAAGGCGCTGGTCTCCCGCGAACGCGACGTCGCGCAGGCCGACCTGAAGAAATTCCGATTTGATCTCGATCGCCTGACGACCGCCAAGGATCGCATCGCCCCCACCGGTCTTGCCGCTCTCAAGCGGTGGACGATGGAACTGCCGATTATCGAGGGCTTCAACGGGCCCCTCAAGATCAGCCAGATCTGGCTGCCCAATCTGCAGATGAACTACGGCGGCATGAAGAATGTGGCCCGGTTCGACCGCTGTACGACCTGCCACCTCAACATTGACCGCGTCGGATCGGGGAATGTTCCCGCCTTCCCCCACGACCCCAACGGCATCTCTCCCGAGAACGCCCAGGAATATCTGTCGGGCAAGAAAAAGCTCGTTCGGGAAGACGGTTCGAAGGTGGGCTATGCCCATCCCTACTCAACACACCCCAATCCCGAGTTGTATCTGTCGTCGTCGAGCCCTCACCCGATGCAGAAGTTCGGGTGCACCGCCTGCCACAATGGCTGCGGATCGGGAACCAGCTTCCAGAATGCGTCGCACAGTCCGAACTCTCCGGCGCAGGCTGAAGAGTGGAAGAAGAAGTATGGCTACTCCTTCAACCACTACTGGGAATATCCCATGCAGCCCAAGCGGATGATGGAGTCCACCTGCCTGCAGTGCCATCACGACGTGGTGGAACTCGGGGTGAATCCGCAGTTTGGTGCCTCGGCTCCCAAGCTGTATCGCGGCTATGAGCTCATCACTGAATATGGCTGCTTCGGTTGCCATGAGATCAACGGCTACAATGGCGGCCAGCCGATTGGTCCCGACATCCGCCTGGAACCCCAGACGCAGGATGAAGCCGACCGGATCGCCGGGGATCCCACTGCCAAGGCGGGAACCTTCCGCAAGGTCGGTCCCGGTCTGCGGCACTACGCGGCCAAGACCAGTCGTGGGTGGACCGAACAGTGGGTCCGGAACCCCCGCGATTTCCGTCCCGAAACCCGGATGCCCCAGTTCTTCGACCAGCCCAACCAGATGGATGGTCAGGGGCATGCCCTGCAGCCGGTCGAAATCGCCGGTGTGGTTGAGTACCTGTTTGCCAAGTCCGAGCAGATGAAGCTCGACAATTGGGCGGCCGATTACACCCCCAACGCAGAGCGGGGCAAGCTGCTGTTCGCCCAGCGTGGCTGTGTGAACTGTCATGCCCACGAAGAGATGGAAGGGATCAAGCCAGACTTCGGCCCCGATCTGACGACTGTTCACAAGAAGCTGGTCTCGCCGCAGTGGCTCTACTCGTGGATCCGTGAGCCGAGCCGGCACAGTGCCCGGACACGGATGCCCAACCTGTACCTGGAGCCCGAGACCGTCAATGGCGTGACTGTCGATCCTGCGGCTGACATCGTCGCCTGGCTGACCTCCAAGGGGACCCAGGACTACATGGAGAGCAAGCTGCCAGTCATCCTGGGTGCCGACCTCGACAAGAAGTTCACCGCCGCCGAGGCACAACGTCTGGGACTGGCGGAAGGGAAGGGCGTTCGGGTGACTGCCGTCACACCGCACAGTCCCGCCGCCCGCGCGGTTGGTGTGACTGCCTTCTCGAATGAAATTCTGCCCGAGAAGGGTGGAGTCGTGGTCGACAAGCCCGGGTTGCAACTCGACGACGTCATCCTCGCCTGGAATGACGAACCCTTGGCGTCCCCCGCCCAGGTGGAAGGGAAGCTGTCGGCCGCTCAGCCCGGCACCGAGGTGACCCTGACTCTCTGGCGTGACCGTGCCGAGCGCAAGGTGAAGGTCAAGCTCGACAAGGCGCTCGACGCCCTCGTGCGAATGAACCTCGTCAAGGTTCTCTCGAATGAGACCGTTGAGAAAGTCATGGCCGAGAAGAAGTACCCGACTGTGGAGGCCGAGCGTCTGAAGCTCGCGCCGATCAAGCCGGACGAAATCGAATTGGCCGAGGGTGAACTCACCGATGAGGCCCTGCTGCGGTACATCGGACGGCGGACGATTTCCCGGTACGGCTGCTTTGGCTGCCATGACATCCCCGGATTCGAAAAGGCACGTCCCATCGGAACCGCCCTGCAGGACTGGGGCCGCAAGGATCCCTCCAAGCTGGCTCTCGAGCACATTGAAGAGTACCTGCATCACAAGGGTGAGAAGGACGGCTCCAGCACGATGGATCGGGTCGCCAAGGCGGTGGAGGATGGCATCAATGGCCGGTTCCCCTCGGCCGAGGCGGCTGACAAGGAGTTGTCGGCGGCCTATTACGTCGACCAGATCAACCATCATGGCCGGGGCGGCTTCCTGTGGCAGAAACTGCGGGAACCCCGCAGCTACGACTACAAGAAGGTTGAGACCAAGGGCTTCGATGAACGCCTGAAGATGCCCCGGTTCCCGTTCACTGAGGAAGACATTGAGGCGGTCGCGACCTTCGTCCTCGGCCTGACTGCCGAACCTCCCGCCCGCGAGTATGTCTATCAGCCCAAGGGTGCTGACAAGGCCCGCATCGAAGGGGAGAAGTTGATCACCAAGTTCAACTGCTCGGGCTGCCACATGCTGGATCTGCCGGAGATCACCTACGCGGCCAATGCGGGTGAATTCCGACTCGATTTGACAGACGAGCAGAAAGAGAAACTTGCGGCTGGCGAAGCGATCGCCGTGACGGGCGAGAGTCGCTGGAACGCGTTGAAGGAGTACCTCGACGGAACCCCGAGCCGGATTTATGCCCGCGAGGTCGATCCGGCCGACCTGGCCACTGCCGACCTGGCGAAGCTTGATTCGATCACCAAGGGAATCAAGGGGGCCAGTGAGTCGAAGGCTGCGGTTCACATTCCGACCGAGACTTTGCTGGCGCTGCATGACCGCTTGCGGGCGGCTGTGCCCGACGCAGGTGTCGAGGCATTCTACAAGCGATTCATGCCGTTCCTGGAAACGCTTGCCATCGTCGAGAGCACCCCGGTTGACCATCCGCAGGCGATCGACGCCCTGATGAAGCTGAAACCCCCTGCCGCAGGTCTGGTCGGTCCCGGGAAGACACCCTCCGAGGTGTTGGTGAAGTTCAAGGCGCTGGTCAACTCGGTTCCCGATCCGGAAGACGATCCGGCCGACCAGGAATTCGGCTATGACCTGTGGGAGACCCTGCAGGTGGGCAACAAGGTTCAGGTTCCCAGCAGTCGTATGCTGGTCCCGGCCCTCAAGCAGCTTGCCGCGACCAAGGGTCGGGGCGGCGAGTTTGCGGAATGGTTGACCAATCACTCGATGGCCAACGAACGGGGACTCGATCGCTCGAAGGCCCGCCAGATGGCTCCTCCCCCGCTGTACAAGGAAGGCGTCAAGGTCCAGACCCCCTGGCTCTACTCATTCTTGAAGAACCCCGGCAAGATCCGGTACACGCCGCTGCTGCGGATGCCCCAGTTCTCGCTGAGCGATCAGGAAGCGCAGACCCTCGCCAATTACTTTGCGGCGGTCGATGGGGCTCCGTTCCCCTACCAGCCGATTCCCCAGCGGGACCCGGGCTACCTCGAAAAGATGGAGGCGGCCCATGCCAACTATCTCAAGCAGAGTTGGGACTTGGTGACCATGGCCCCGCCGGCTGGGTTGTGTGCCGGCTGTCACTCGGTGGGTGGCCGCGAATTCGTGGCGGGGGATCCCACCAAGGTGGTGCGTGGTCCGAACCTGGAAGGGGTTTACAACCGCCTGCAGCCAGACTGGGTCGAATTGTGGGTCTACAATCCGAAGTGGATCACCCCGTACACCTCGATGCCCCAGAACTTC
>DNUF01000201.1:29006-30395 GCA_003508595.1 Planctomycetaceae bacterium | reverse complement strand
AAGGTCATTGTTACCCTGTGTAATGCGTGATCTCGAGAACGCGGGGCTGCCCGAGGATCAAGAACCGCTGCTGCTCGAGGTGAACGCCTTGTTGCAAAGTCAGCAGGGAGCAGGTTAGGCGAACTTCCCCAGTGGGACCAAACTTTTCAACGCCAGGGTCTTCCATGGCTTCGTGGACCCTGTGTCCCGACGAAAGGAAACAGTGGCTGGCCACAAGTTGATGCTGGCCTGTGATTCCCATGGACTGTCGGAACCATCGCCGATGATGCGACCCGTGTCATCAATCTCCGGCGGATTGGCAACCTGCGGCAACCCGGACCGGGCAACTCATTCGCCCATGGTGACGCCGTCCGGAACCTTCCCCACCAAAAACGCCTTCCGGTGCTTCCGGTTTCCCAGGTCCATCTGGAAGCGAATCCATTTCCCGTCCTGCAGAACCGCCATCCACCAGGGCCCTGTGACTGAATCCGAAAACTGCCAGAGAATCTGAAAACCTCGCTCTTCGGTGAATCCTTCGTGATCGGCCTGAATGATGCCACCCACCTGTTCGTGGATGGAGTTCTTCACCGTCCCCAGAATCTCCCACCCCTGGTCGGCCTCAGTTCCGCCCAGCAGTTGGAAGGCGTAGATCGTCTTGATGTTGGGCAGATAGTCGGCCAACCAGGCCGCTGCGCTGGCCGGCTCGTAATCTTCAATCTCTTCCCGAAACTCCTCAATCTCCTCCGCGATCAGATCACCATCTGAATCGCTGTTTCGTTCGATGTCAGCCACGACCTCCCCGGATTCGTGCACGACGCTGATCTGCGTCCACCCCTCATCGGGTCCTGCCTCCACCTCGAGTTGGCCCAGCGGAGCGTTGCTGCTCAAGGCGGCCCTGATTCGAGCGATGGAGGGAACCGTCTGGGACGGAGTGAGAATCCGAATGTAGTGGCCCATGGGTCACCCGGTGGTTTTCCAGAGTGCGACGAAAACATCTTTCGACAGGAGATTTTATCCCAAGAAAATCGATCCCGACCAGTCGAATTCGCACCGATCTCGAAAACTCCACTCAGTCGCAGGTTGAAATCTTCTGGTGATGCGAATTGAACCCGACTGCCCTGGCTGTCCCCATCATCACCCCAACACCTCCCTCACCACCCGCGCCTCTTCGACCCCCGTCAGCCGGAAATCAAGCCCCTGCAGGCGATAACTCAAGCGGGTGTGGTCAATTCCCAGGCAGTGCAAAAGCGTGGCGTGCAGGTCGCGGACCGCCACGCCGTCGCGGGCCACGTTGTAACTGAAATCATCGGTCGCGCCGTGCGTGTAGCCCGCCTTGATCCCTCCCCCCGCCAGCCAGATCGTGTAGCACCGCGGATGGTGATCGCGCCCCGCTTCCGGAGCGTTCCACTC